>JAMCSN010000184.1 GCA_023381535.1 Bacteroidota bacterium | reverse complement strand
TTTTTTTTGATTATAAGCTTCGAAGAAATAGCCGCGTTCATCCGGGAAAACATCTGGTTTAACAAGCAGCAATCCGTCGATAAATGTTTTTTCAAATATCAAACTTCACCTCAATATTTTGGGTTCTGATGCCAGTTCCACGCCGTGCGGATTATATCATCAATTGTGTATTTCGGTTTCCAGTTCAAAATCTTCAGCGCCTTTGTATTATCCGCAACAAGAATTGCCGGGTCGCCTTTACGCCTTTCGGAAATTTTGAATTCTATTTTCTTGCCCGTGATACTTTCTGTCGTTATAATTATTTCCATAACCGAATTTCCCGAGCCGGTACCAAGATTAATTATTGTTGATTCATTGCCACTCGATAAATGTTCAAGTGCTTTAACGTGCGCGTTGCTCAGGTCATTTACATGGATATAATCGCGGATGCAAGTGCCGTCCGGTGTGTTGTAATCATTTCCAAAGACAGAAACTTTTTCACGTTTTCCATTTGCAGCTTCAAGCACAATCGGAATGAGATGCGGTTCGGGATTATGACTCTCGCCGATTTCGCCCGAATCATCAGCGCCCGCAGCATTAAAGTATCGCAGCGAAACATATTTCATTCCGTACGCCGATTGAAAATCTTTCAGCATCATTTCAATTATCAGTTTGGTATTTGCGTAAGGATTGATCGGGTTCGTCTGTGCTTCTTCTGAAATCGGAACCTTACCCGGATTACCGTACACCGAACATGTGGACGAGAAGACAAAATATTTTACTTTGTTTTCGGAAGCAGCGCGAATCAAATTATAACTGCCCACTACATTGTTCTGGTAATAAAGTTCCGGATGCTCAACCGATTCTTCCACATAAGCAAAAGCAGCAAAATGAACCACGGCTTCCGGAGAATATTTACGAATCACTTCCGAAATTTTTTCAGCATCACGGATATCAACATTTTTAAATTGAACGCCGTCAGGTATTGATTCTTGATGCCCGCGGGAAAGGTTATCGGCAACAATCACTTCATCATTGCTTTTCGACACCATTCTTGCAAAGTGAGAACCAATATATCCGGCTCCGCCGGTAACTAAAATTCGCAAGTAGTTTCCGTTTTACTTTATTCCAAAATACAAAATATTTTTTTCACGAAACTTAATTATTACTTGTGCGCAGCCTGAACGGATTACGAAACATTCAAATACTGGTTCCAAATCTTGTACAGTTCGTACGTAGCTTTTACATCCTCGCCGCAGTAAATCGCAATATCTTTGATCCTTCCGGCTTTGTAAAGTTCTTTTACTTCCATTCCGGTTATACCTTTCGATTTCGGCGATTCGACTCCGAATGAGTGACAATAAAAATCCAGATTGAATTTTTTTGTGATCCCGTAAAACGTGAACAGTTCCAGCAAATCAAGATGAAAATTCGTATCGAACCGGTTTCGCATTAGGTTTTTTGACGGCTTGATTTTGTTGATCGCCGAACGCATCATGATAAAAGGAATATCGAAATTGCGCCCATTGAAGGAAATAACTTTTTCGGCTTCGTCAACATATTTCCAAAAGTATCTCAGCATTTCCTGTTCGGTCAACGGTTTGTACTTTGTAATTTTTTCTTCGGCTATCCATTCGTCGTTTGTTCCGCCTTCATAGAGTACCATCGATTTTTCTTTTTCAGTGTTCAGTAAACCGATGGCAACAATTTTTGCCGTGAACGGATAAAGACTCAAATAACGTTTTTGTTCTTCAACTAATTCGTCTTTCCTTTGTTGGTCTTTTTCCTGTTCGGCATGTCTTAGCAAGAATTCCTTCTGTGAATCTGTGAGAGAGTCAAGTTCAACACCGACAGTTTCGATGTCAAATACGAGGTTCATTTGCACCCCATTGTTTGTTTTACTAAAAACATAATAAAATTCGTAATCAATATACAGTTAAAAAGAGGGAACGTTTTTCAAACGTTTTTCAAATCAAACATATTGACTAAAAAATTTATTTCATTATTTTAGCTTCGAACTAAAAGAGAGAAAGGATGAATACAAAAAACCGGGCGTTATTCATTGACCTATTGCGCGGTCTCGCAATGCTCGTGATGGTTGAAGTTCACGTTACTAATGAATTGCTGGAACCGTCCATCAAAAGCCAGTCTTGGTTTTCCATCGTGAATTTTATAAACGGTTTGGTAGCCCCATCGTTTCTATTCGTATCCGGACTTGTTTTTGTTTTATCTCTTCAGAAAGGAACTGACGATCTTAGAAAATTCGGCAAAACATTTTGGAAAAAACTTTCGCGGATTGGATTAATTCTTCTCGCCGGCTATTCGCTCCACACACCTTACTTTTCAGTTCAGAAATTGATGAATCATTGGACACCGGATATAATCAAGCAACTTTTCATGGTGGATATACTTCAATGTATCGGAATAGGTTTGCTGGTTTTATTGTTTGCAAAAATAATTTTTACAAACGAAAAATCATTTTACATATTTATTACAGTTGTGTTGTTTTTTGTTGTGTTTTTCAGCTGGGTATTTTGGAAAATAGATTTCAACAACTTTCTACCAATTCCGTTGGCAAGTTATTTCAACGCCATGAACGGATCGCTCTTCCCGGTATTCCCTTGGTTCAATTTTCTTTTTGCCGGCGCACTTGTTTCCAAATTCTATATTGATGCACGTAATAAAAACGACGAAAAGAGCTTCATTCGAAAAATTACAATGATCGGTATTGGCTTTTTAATCGTTGGTGATTTATTACTAAGAGTAGTTGTTCCCAAAAATTTAGAAATCATTCGACCTCATCCGGTATTTTTCTTCGAGCGATTGGGAGCCGTATTTGCCATACTAGGCGTGTGCTGGTATTATGTCCGTAACAAAGAGAATTATTCTTCCTTCATATTGGATGCAAGCAGAGAATCATTGCTTGTCTATTGGCTGCATCTTCAAGTTATTTTTAGAAAATTTTTCGACGGTAAGAGTCTGGTGGATATTTACGGCGGTCAGCTTAACATTTACTGGTGCATTTTAATTACGATTGCCATCTGCGTTCTGATGATTTATGCGGCAAAATTGTGGGGTTGGACAAAGGGTTACCATCCCAAAATCTCAAAAAAAATTGTATATGGATTTATTACAGCAGGTCTTGCGATTTTTGTAATCAATGGAATATTTCTGCTAGACCTTTAATATCTTTACTTCGCTCTCGATCGATTTAACTGCATCATAAAATTCTTCGGGAATCGGCATTGGTTTTTTGCTGCGCTTATCGATGTGAACCATTACACCGCTTCCTTTCGCAATGATTCTTCCTGTCTTAACGTTTTCAACGATATGTTTCAGTCCGAAGCTGGTGTTCTTAATGAAATCGATTCTCGTGTAAACATTCAATTCGTCATGAAGAACTGAGGGTTCTAAGTAGTCGCATTCATTGTGCGCCATGATAACAAAAGAATTTCCATCTAAAATTTCGGAAAGACTTCGTTTAAATTTTAGATCATGAAGGTAGCGGATTCTTGCATCTTCGAAGTATGTGAAGTAAACGGAATTGTTGCAGACGCCAAGCATATCCACTTCGTGAAATTTTACTACTTCAACAATTTTATGTGAGAATTTCGATTTTTCCATTACGGTTCCGGATTTATTTCAAAATTTATCTTCAATAATAATCTTACCCACGAAAACTACGCTACAACCTTCTCAATAATTTTTGCTGCATGATTGATTTCGTCAAACGAAACATCCATATGAGTTACGGCTCTGATGATTCCGACTTTTCCTGTTCCCAGCAGCAAACCGTGTTCATGGCATTTTTTTAAAAAGTCTTCCACATTCATTTTGCCAACGGAGAACACTACAATATTTGTCTCAACACTCGCTAGATCAACTTGAACATTTTTTATTTCAGCAAGAGCGTAAGCCAGCTTCTTTGCTTTTTCATGATCTTCTTTTAGTCTTCCGATGTTATTTTTTAAAGCGTACAAACCGGCTGCGGCGATAATTCCGACTTGTCTCATTCCTCCGCCCCAAGCTTTGCGTACGCGGTATGCATCTTTAACAAAATCTTTTTTTCCTGCAAGGATAGAACCGATTGGCGCGCCCAATCCTTTGGAAAGACAGCACGAAAC
>JAMCSN010000170.1 GCA_023381535.1 Bacteroidota bacterium | reverse complement strand
GCACCTCATTTAATTAATAATAATTTTTTTGTTATAGTTTTATTTTCAATAGTTATTCGACAGTAATAAACACCACTTGGAAGATTAACATTTGAGAACAAAACTTCATAAAGACCGCGCTCTTTTCTTTCGTTAATCAGATCATCAACCTTTTCACCGAGAACATTATAAATTGTAATCCGTACATCTGAAGATTTGCTAACGAAAAATTTTATTGTTGTGCTTCCATTAAAAGGATTGGGATAATTCTGAAAGAAAATGTCTTGACTCGTTTGATTAATAGTTGCAGCAACACTGGTTATGTTTTTATCAAATATCCAGCATTTTTTAATTGGTAAATACACTTCATAGTCCGGTGTTCTCACACCGCCACTAACTAAAATTTTCCCATCTTTTAACTGTATTTTGTTATTTACAAAGCTCCCACCATTTAAATAATTTACACACTTAGATTTGAATCCTATATAATCATAAATCTCCCAAACAAGTTGCTGTTGGTAATTTGTGCCTATTAGAAGTAAATCTTTATCGTTAATTATGAAAGCCGCTTGGGCTGCATCACTATTCTGAATACTGTCCACAATTTCCCATTTATCCTGAGTTGGATCATATAACTCACAGCTTTTTGTTAAAATTAAATTATTATTAGCCAACCCTCCTATCACTAGAACTTTGCCACTAGGCAGCAGCACAGCATTATGGTGTTCTCGCGCAATATTCATTGGAGCAGTTACACTCCATTTGTTTATAGAAGGATCGTAAACTTCACAACTAGCAAGAGGATTAGGCGAAATACCGCCGCCAGCTACCAAAACTCTTCCATCTTTTAGTAATGTTGCGCTGTGCGAAGAACGTTTTGCTTTCATTGAGTCAGCAATACTCCATTTACCAGTAATTTCATCATATATTTCACACATCTTAAGTGTTTCTCTTTCTGGATCTAGATAATCCCGAGTATAACCACCAACAACTAAAATTCTTCCATCTAAGAGTTTTACTACTTGATGGCTAGCTGAAACTCTTCCTATTTTCAATGAATCTGTGAGTATCCATTTGTTGGAATCCGGGTCGTAGATTTCGCATGATTTTGTTACTGGCGAACCAACAGCCAAGACGCGTTTGCTGTTAAGCAAAATTAAACGGTGATTTCCTCTAACATAATTTGTCTTAGCAACTTCCGACCAGTGGTTAGAATTAATATCATATATCTCACAAGATTTGGCATCTCCCAAAACAGCTCCTCCTACAACTAACACATTCCCGTTGGCAAGCTGAATTGCAGAATGATTGTATCTGGCTTCGTTTAATGAATCGATCTGTTGCCATCCGCCATAACTTTGCGCAGAAGAAATTGTATAATACTCTAGCAGCACTACTATCAATAACCCTAGTTTTGTTTTCATGAACCACCTCACATTAAAAATTTGTTTCTCTTCCGCACTTAAAACCCGGAAGGTTTTTATTAAGCGAAAATTATTTTGCTACGTCATATTTTCCCCACGCTTATTAATTTGATTTATTGTTTAAGAAGAAGTGATATGGAAGCATTTTAAATCTCCCTGTAAACTCTGAGAGAAGCTAATAAATATTTTATTAAAAGCAATCAGTACAACTACTATAATTGTGGGAGAATAGTACTGGAAATTAAAACAAAAACAAATGGAGAAGATTTTTTACACCCAACATTATTTGTAGAGACTCACGGCCGTGAGTCTCTACCTACAGAATCCCCCTCCTTGATAAGGAGGGGGACAAAAGGGGGAGGTCACTGCACTTTACTTACAGCTTCGCTCCACGGACCAACGCCGTTTGTGTTTGCCGCTCTCACTCTGTAAAACACTCTTACTCCTTTCGGAACTTCATCGTCAACAAAACTTGTTTTCTTTGTTGTCTTAAAGTTCTTCAGTTCCGGTATTGTGTTGGCATCTGATGCGTTAGCTCCCAATCCTTTCTGCCATTCATAGTAGTCTGCATTCTGATCAGCTTGCGTGCTTACTACAAATCCTTCTCCGTCGCTGTCATCTGCTAGAGTTGGAATTAATACTTTAGTAGGAACTGGTTTTGGTGCTGAAGCTTTTCTCTTCTTTATGTTATACTCAATCAGCTTCTCCGGGTTATCCCCGTGAAATCCGTAGGCAAGATTCTCAATCTTATCTGCAAGATTATTTGCATCGTTGCTTAAGTTTCTTGCGCCGGTAATTTTTAGTTGATATTGGTTCTTTGATTCTTCCAGTTCGTTGTCTTTTGTGTCGATGCTCGCAATCATTTCATCGACCTTTTGAACTGTTAGAGTCTGATCTGTCCAGAGTGAACTGTTCTTCTGCATACCGGCTCTTGCAGAGACAAGACGGGTTTTCGGATCGCTTAAATAACCGATCATTTTAACCTCCATTAAGTTTTACTTTGATATTTAGTTTATCTATTCAGAATAAACGGGGAATATTGCCACAGACATAAAGCTATTTGAAACACTAGTATTTCAATTTCTTACAGACGTGTTTCTATTTGCTACGGACAGATTTCAAATTAGACTACAGCCGTTGCTAATAGAATTACACTTGTTTCCAATAGAGATTGAGAAAGATTTTTTGCTCATCAAGAACTTCCCCGCAATAATTTCTAAACAGCTAACCCCATTAAAGAAGCATCATCAACAAATAAGTTAGCCCCTATTTCTGCAATTAAAGTAACGCTAATAAGTTTGCCGGTCAAGTGGAAAATTATTTCTCACAAATTTCTAAAGGTTCAGTTGGGGAAGAATTCCAACTTCATTTTTTGTCACCGCCCTTTTTCTTAATTTTGAATCAAACTAAAAGCGTTGAAGATGAAAAAGTATTTGATGATGTTGATTATGTTGATGTCGGCAAAAATTTTTTCGCAGACGGATTCATCTGCGGTTGCAAAAGATTCTATCCGGGCGTTCAATGCCGATGTCGTTACCAAGGTTCAGTTGAGTTCACCAATCGTTTCAACACCGCTGATTTGGGATCATAAAATTTTTGCTGCCGATAAGTCAGGCACGATCTCGTGTTACGATTCCACTGCCGCGTCCGTTTGGAAAACAAATTTATCGGTAACGATCACAACCAAACCGATGATTGCCGATGACGTTCTTGTCCTGGGTAGTGTTAACGGAGACATATTCGCAATCGATCCGAAAACCGGAAATCAATTTCAATCGATAGGGCTTGATAGAAAAATCAGCACGGAAATAATCCCGTTTAGTTATCAAGGGAACATCGCGTTGGCAATGCCGAAGTCGAGCGAATCAAAAACTGCGATACTGTTTGGAACTGAAGACGGGAAAATTCATTGTTACGATCTTGAAACTCTGCAAGAATACTGGACCAATTCAGACGCGAAAGGTGCCGTAGGCGGCTCGCCGGTTTACGTGAATAACAAAATACTTTTCACAAGCAGCGACGGATTTCTTTACTGCTTAGATGCGAACAACGGTTTACTGATCTGGCGTTGGAAAGAAAGTGCTGAATCAAGTTTTGCGGGTTCGAATATTTTAACGGACGGTAAAACAGTTTACGCAGTTTCAAATGAAAATGTTGTTTTCGACATTGATCTGCTTCTCGGTAAGCTGGTTTGGAAATCCAAAAATGTTAATGCGTTGCCGCCGCTAAATCTTTCGCAAGATTTCAAAACATTATTCGTTGTAACTAAAGATAAAAAGTTGATGATCGTCTCCGCTGTGCAAGGTATGCTGGTCAAAGATGTTAAGATGGATGTCCCGTTCGACAGCACCGGTTCAATCGCAATTGAAAACGGAAAAAAGATTTTATTCTCTCGAAGCGGCGGCATCTTTCAACTCAACGAAAAATTTAAGGAAGAGCCGATAATTAGTCTTGGCGCTACGCAGATAAATTATTTCATCAAGATCGACGACGACAAATTTCTTTGTTCAAATCTCCAAGGTATGGTTGTAATTTTTAGATTGAGGCTTTCTGCCTCGGCAAGCCAGAGGTGAGACGAGCCTTGAAAAACTTTGACGGTTTTATTTTCGATATTGACGGTGTTGAAACGATTGGTGAAC
>JAMCSN010000371.1 GCA_023381535.1 Bacteroidota bacterium | reverse complement strand
CTTGAGCGCCTGCGTCAATGAGTGAGCGGTACATGTACAAATCGCCGTTCATTTGTTTCTCAATTGTATTTCCTCCGTAGGTGTAATCCGAAGTTGAAAGTATTGGTGGAGAAACTGACAAACCGAACTCAGTGATTATTAACGGATTTTTACTTGCGCGATTGCTTTTAAGATACTTCAAAAATCCTCCGTACCCGTGTGATCCGGTTACTGGCGAAGGACCGTACACATAAGCGTTGTACCCTGCAAAATCAAAACAATCCATGTTGATGTAATCACCGACATTAGTGTTTGAAAATGAAACCGGAACGTGCGGGTGTTTCTGATGAATCAAATCAATTACAGATTGCCAGAGCGATAAAAGATTTTGTGCGCCGGCATTGTAAATGTTTTCCACTTGCGGTTCGTTCATTATTAGATAGCCGATTACACAATTGTATTTCGTTGTATAACTTAAAACGCTGTTTACTTGGTTTATTACAGACGCTCTAAACGAAGCATCCCCAAACTTTCCTGCCGGGTCGATCCAGATGCCGAATAAAATTTTCAAACCGGATTCGTCAACTAGTTTCAATTCTTCTTCTGTTATGGCGCCCCATGTTCGGATAGTATTGAACCCGGCGTTTTTAATCCGCTGTAAATCAAATCGTATCACGTTCGGATTGAAACTGTAAACCCACGGCACTTGTCCGGGGCGCGTGTGCGTTTCGTATCCAATTCCTTTCACAAAAAACTTATTTCCGTTTATGTAAAACCAACCATTGTTTACCGAAACATTTTGCGCGTTACATACTTTGATCGCTAAAATGAAAAGTATGATGAAGAATGTATAATTTCGTTTCATAATAAATTGCGGACGATTGAATTTTGGTTTGCGTTTAATGCCATCTTATTAACGCGCTTTAGAAACGACACTAAAAGGATTTCCGTATTGAGACGCTTTCTATTTGTCATTGACCGGCTTTGCGCCGCTACAATTCCAGAATTATTTCATTAACACCATTTTCTTTACGAGTGTAAAACCTTCCGCGCTCATTCTGTAAAAGTAAATTCCGCTCGCAACAAGACTTCCCGAAGAATCATCTCCGTTCCAAATTGAAGAATATTTGCCGGCTTGATGAAATGAATCCGTAAGAACCTTAACGAGCTGACCCAACGAATTAAAAATTTCTATTCTGACGTTGCTTGCTTTAGGTATTTCATAATTGATAGTGGTAGAAGGGTTGAACGGATTCGGATAATTATTACTCAGCTTGAAACTGAACGGGAGCTCAGTTTCCTTTTCATTAACAGAAGTCGGAGAAGTTAAATTATAAACTTCAATTTCGTAGAGCGAATAACCGTATTGAGTACCGCGTTTTGTTCCATAGATTCTTAAATATCTTGCCGAAGCCGAAACGTTATATTGTTCGATGCCGCCTTGTCCGTTTGTCTGGGTTAACAATGTTGTCCAGTTGGAATTATCATTAGAAACTTCAATACGATATTGTTTTCCGTATGCGGCTTCCCAATTTAATTTTATTCTATTAAAAGTTGTTACGCTTCCGAAATCAATTGTTATCCACTGAGTATCAGTCCAAGCCGACGACCAGCGTGTACCGTTATTTCCATCAACGGCTTTACTTCCAACATAGGCGGAATTATTATTTTCAATCGAAGAAACAGTAACGGTTTTTCTAAGAGCCAAATTTACCGGCGGGGCATCATAAACTCTGAATGTTGCTGTTTTAGTATTGTTAGTGTAAATCGTTTCCTGAATATCTTTGGCAGTTGGGTTGACCGTTGCTTCAATTGTATGTGTTCCAAGATTGTCTGCAGTCCAATAATAAGTGCCGTTATTATCGTTCACATTTCCGCATATTAAAGCCATACCTCCTTTGGGAATGGAGTCTTCAAGCGCAACGGAACTACAAGCGTATTGCCCGTCAACCTTGAAACGCACTTCGTGAAATGTTGCGCCGGGACTTGGCCAGACACCGCGGTTAATTATTGTTGCAAGAAAAATTACTTTATCTCCTTTCACCGGGTAACGGGGAACGGTCATAACATTTGCAATTTGCAAATCGGGTAATCGATTGTTCGGAGGGCGTAAATCTAAAGTGCCGCTAAATTTAATACTGTCGGATGAACTTCCGACGCTGAAAATATACGGAGCCGGATCAATTTCATAACCATTGGTTTTCTGACTGAAATAATAAAAGTCGCTGGGCGTAACGACGAACGAAACAGTTTTGGTCTCGCCGGGATTAAGAAACACTTTTTGAAATCCTTTTAAATCTTTTTTGAATTTTGTCACGAATCCAAGAGGTTCACTCACATACAACTGTGCAACTTCTTCACCGGCGCGCGTACCTGTATTTGTCACGTCAACGTTTATGGTTATAGGTTCTTCGTAGAAAGCATATTTGGTATGTGACATTGTAAAATTACTGTACGCAAAAGTTGTGTAGCTCAAACCAAAACCAAACGCAAACTGAGGTGTGGTATTATTGTAATCAAACCATCTGTAACCGCCTCCTTGAATTGCATCGAGATTAATGTTTGTAGTTTGGCTCATCGACGAATCGGGGAGTTGTGAATCAGACATCGGCATTGTAACCGGAAGTTTTCCGCTAGGATTGTAATCTCCGAACAAAATTTGAGCAATCGCGTTTCCGCCTTCTTGTCCCGGGTAAAAAGCGTACAGCAAACCTTTAATGTCATTTATGAATGGCGTTGCAGTACAAATTCCGCCGCTGATTAGAACCACAATTACGTTTGGATTCGCATTCTTAAGAAGTTGGATGAAATCTTTTTGTCTGCCCGGCAATTGTATGGAATAGTTCGCTCGATCAGCGCCTTCACCTTCTTGTGTCGGATCTAATCCGCCGAAATAAATTACTACGTCTGCCTGCTTCGCGTATTGTATAGCAACACCGAAATCAGTAGCGAAACTTGACCCGGAAATTGTGCAACCTTGCGCGTAAAGAACTTTATTTGTACCGACATAATTTTCAATTCCTTGTTTCGGCGTTACGGTGTAGAACGGACTGACCTCGCTGCTGCCTCTAGCATCCGTTCTCATCACGTTAGCGTTCGGACCAAGAACTGCAATTGTTTTTCCCGAATTTTTGTCGAGTGGTAAAATGTTGTTTTGGTTTTTGAGAAGGACAATTCCTTTCTTTCCGGTTTCAAGACAAAGAGCTTGATGAGCTGCACTGTTTATGTCGCTCGGATCCCCGGGTGGATAATAATCCATAACTCCCGATAAAATTTTTGTGCGCAAAACTCTGCGTACTGCGTTGTCAATGTCGTTCTCAATCAGCTTACCACTTTTGACTAGACCCAATAATCCAGTAGTTGTATCCGCATAAAGGTCAGATCCCATTTCAACATCGCAACCAGCTTTTATTGCCTCATCTGGATTAGAATAAATTGAATTCCAATCGCTCACAACATAATATGGAAATCCCCACTTTGTTCTCAAGATTGTCGAAAGGAGAGTAGGATTTTTTGCGGCACTCTTTCCATTTAGAGAGTTATATGAACTCATGATACTCATAGCGCCGCCGATCTGAATTGCTTCTCTAAATTGAAGCCCATGATGTTCCATCAACATTCTATTGCTGATTTTATAGTCGTTTGTTGTTCTTCCGTTTTGCCTGTATTCTGTGTAAAAATGTTTTGGCGTTGCTATTGTTCCGGTTGACTGAACTCCTTCAACGATGGCGGTATTAATTTTCGCATCTAAGTAAGGATCTTCTCCGCCAGTTTCGGGTGATCTGCCGTCGCGGGGATCGAGACATAAATCCAAACACGGTCCGAGCATCTGTTGAATTCCTTTTCCGCGGAATTCTTGTCCCATAGCAACTCCCACTCTACGAACCAAACTAGTATCCCATGTGGCGGCTAATCCAATTCCAACCGGAAATGAAGTTGCCAATCCGTTCCGTACGCCGTGAGGTCCGTCAGACATTACAAAGCCGGGAATATTTAAACGTGTATTGTCCGCAGTTGTCATCCAATCATTTTTATGAAGCTGCTGGATCTTTTCTTGGAGACTCATTTT
>JAMCSN010000057.1 GCA_023381535.1 Bacteroidota bacterium | reverse complement strand
TCGATTTCAGCAGTTCGGTAATTCTTTCGATACGCGATGACGGTTCCCAAATATTTGAAATGTGGTATTTAAAACTTTCGACCGTTTTATTATTAGCAGATGCGATAAAATTTTCCGGCGGGTTAAGCAGTTTCGGCATTTCTTCGTATGGAACAAATCCCAGCCAATCATTCTTGGTTGTAGTTCCGTCGTAAATCAAAGTTGGACTGTTGTTGCTTCGTATCGGAAGTCGCGCCGCACAAATGTAACCGATGTTTCCTTTGTCGTCGCCATAAACAAAATTTTGTCCGGGGACGGTAAAGTATCTCGCGGCATTTTTAAAGTCTTCCCAGTTTTTTGACTTGTTGATTGACAACGCTGCAAACATTTCATCACTGAATTCGTTTCCTGTCCAGCGCATGCTCATTTGAGCCATCTTGTTTGAAGCGGACGGATATAAAGCCTTGTAAGAATGAACATCGGTGATGATTGGGCCGCGATGAGTCCGACGTACTTCAAAAACTACGTTCGACGAATCCTTGACGCGAATGGTGTCTTTCTCTATATCAAGCTGTTTCCACACTCCGTTAAGAAAATAATTTTTTCCGGTGGAATCAATTTTCTCAACGTAGAAATCCGCGTCGTCCACCATAACATTTGTGAGCGCCCACGCAATTCCGCCAGAGGCGGATTGATTCTTTCCTATCACTACTGCCGGCAATCCCGGTATAGTAAAGCCGTCAACATTCCAGTCTTTGCTTCGAATCATTGCAAAATACCATCTGCCGGGCGCTGTGTAAGCTAGGTGCGGATCGTTCGCAATTATCGGTTTGCCGGATGCAGACATTTTTCCGTTGATGACCCAGTTGTTCGATCCGATATGAGTTCCGACAAATCCGGTAAAACTTCTAAACATCTGATCAACTTTTATGAAATCAGTTGGAATCGACGCAAAATTTTTGATCTCAGGCGGAATAATTGTCGGCGAGTTTTCCGGGAAGTCCGGCAAAAGTTCTTTTGTTTTTTCTTCGCCGAATTTTTGAACAAGCTGCGCGAATGCGATATCTGTCCACCAGCTTAAATTCAATTCCCACCCCATCAGCTTAGCGATCACCAAACTGTGCTCAGGTTTCCACGGATAAGGATCGTAGCCAAGCAGATCAAACTCAACCGGGTACTTGCCTTTTGCATCTTTGATATAAGCATTCACTCCTCTTGAGTAAGCTTCCAATATTTTTTTCGAAAGCGGATTCAGTTTATCATAGTTCGCTTTAACATTTTTATAAATTCCGATTGTGCGAAACATTTCATCGATCGGAATCGTTTTGCTGCCGAACACTTCGCTGAGACGTCCTTCGCCGGCACGACGCGCAACATCCATCTGGAATAATCTTTCCTGTGCATGAACATAACCTAACGCAAATGCAGCGTCTTCATCATTGTCTGCAGTTATCATTGGAACGGCATATTGATCTCTGTAGATGTCAACTTCACTTTTTAATCCTGCAACTTTGGTTTGACTGTTGTAATCCGGAAGTGTGCTTTTCAAAAGGTAGTACGAAATACCGAATATGAAAATGAGTATTACTAACAAGGAGGCTATAATGCCGATTGTTACTTTTTTCCAAGTCTTCATTTATGATCATTCCAGAATTATATCTCTAAATTATAAAATAAATGATTTGCTGAATACTAAAATATTTGATAAATAAGCCGTTGTAAATCGAGACCTTCCAAATTCAATGGTGATTTAATGAACGAACTACTTATAATTTTAATTCTGGCAACACTGATTTCCGTGATCACCCTTTATTTCCAATTGAAAAAGAACATTTCGAGCGGCGGCTCTACGGCGCTGAAGGAAGAGTTTGAAAAAATCGATCGTTCATTCCGCGATGAAATGGCGCGCAGCAGAGAAGAAATTTCAAAGAACGCAAAGTCTCAGCGTGAAGAGTTGAGCGGATCAATTAAACTGTTCGGCGATCAATTGAACGACCAGCTCTCCAAACTGATTCAGACAAACGAACAGAAATTTGATAAGCTACAGGAAAAAGTTGATGCACAGTTAAAAGAAATTCAAGACAAGAACGAAAAGAAGCTTGAAGAGATGCGAAAGACAGTGGATGAAAAACTTCACGAGACGTTGGAAAAACGGCTCGGCGAATCGTTTAAGTTGGTTAGTGAACGGCTTGAGCAAGTTTACAAAGGTCTTGGCGATATGCAGGAACTTGCCCGAGGTGTTGGAGATTTGAAAAATGTTTTAACAAATGTTAAGACCCGCGGCGGCTGGGGTGAGATTCAGCTGGAAAATTTGATTGACCAGATTCTAACACGCGAGCAATATGAAAAGAACATCGTTACAAAAAAAGGCAGCAGCGAGCGTGTCGAAATTGCTATCAAACTTCCCGGGAGGGATTCACTCAAGAACGAGACAGTCTGGCTTCCCATCGATGCAAAATTTCCAGTCGAAGATTATCAAAGGTTGTTGGAAGCTCAAGAGATTGCAAATGTGAATTCAATTAATGATGCAGGTAAATCAATCGAAACGCGTATTAAAGGTGAAGCGAAAAAAATTGCGGAAAAGTATTTGGATCCGCCGCATACAACAGATTTTGCATTAATGTTTCTTCCTATTGAAGGACTATATGCAGAGGTTTTACGAAGACCAGGCTTAGCTGAATTTTTGCAGCGGGAATATCGAGTAGTGGTTTCCGGACCAACAACACTTGCGGCAGTTCTAAATAGTTTGCAAATGGGATTTAGAACCTTGGCTATAGAAAAACGTTCAAGCGAAGTTTGGAAAGTCCTTAGCAGTGTAAAAACAGAATTTGGGAAGTTTGGTGATCTGCTGGACAAAACACAAAAGAAACTTCAGGAAGCAAGCAACACAATAGATGACGCCTCAAAAGCTACAAGAAAAATTGAGAAGCAACTGAATAAAGTTGAAGAACTGCCAACCAGCGAGACAAACTTGTTGGAATGATTATTTAGAAATTTAATAAACCAAGTTTCAGCCATTCTTAATCAGAGACCGCTTCAGCAGGATATGCGATGAATTTGTTCAAGAATAAATACCGGATTAAATCTGCAAGGCTAGCCGAGTGGGACTATTCTAATCCATGGTGGTATTACGTTACCATTAATACTAAGGATCATAAAGATTTTTTGGGAAAGGTTAGAAACGGCAAAATGATTGTAAATGGATTAGGACGAATCGCAGAAAATTGCTGGAAAGAAATTCCAAATCATTATCCCGCTAGTGAATTAGATTATTTTGTTGTCATGCCAAATCACATACATGGAATAATTATCATTAATTCTGCCGTAGAGACGGGGCATGCCCCGTCTTTACAAAGGCAAACACGATCATTATCCAATATCATTGGCTCTTTCAAATCGGGGGTAACAAAAAGTGTTCACAATTTAGGTTACACTAAATTTGGTTGGCAACCACGTTTTTATGACCGAATCATTCGAAACGAAAAAGAACTTTACAACATCCGAAAATACATAGAGCAAAATCCACTTAACTGGGAATTAGAAAGGGAACAACCGGAAAATATTTTTGAATAAATCATGAAGACACAATATCATACTACGCCGGAATATTTCATTGCGATGTTGCTTGGGAGGATTCAACTTGAGTAATTATTACTCAAATAAACTTTCTGCTGAGCGATTAAAGCGTGTGTACGAAATCGCCACACTGCGCATTCAACAATATCTGGATGCCGAGCTGGAACATGTCATTAAGAAAATTCGCACTTCTGATACTGTTTTAGAACTCGGATGCGGTTACGGAAGAATATTTCCTTCTCTCTCAAAAAAATCAAAATCGGTTTTCGGCATTGATACCTCTTTTTCAAGTCTGCAACTCGGCAAGGAAATGTTCGAAAATATTTCAAATTGTTTTTTTGCTCAAATGAATGCAGTACAGCTTGCGTTTCCGGACAGTACTTTCGATGTCGTGATCGGAATACAAAACGGAATTTCTGCTTTTCATGTCAATCAGCTCGATTTAGTCCGTGAAAGTATAAGAGTGACAAAACCAAATGGAGTTGTTCTCTTCTCCA
>JAMCSN010000376.1 GCA_023381535.1 Bacteroidota bacterium | reverse complement strand
GTGCCGCCGATGAACAATACTTTCAATTAGAACCTTCCGATTGTGACGTGTTTTTCTTTGTTAAAAATAAGCCTCTTAAAATAAATGTGCTCGGAATAATGTCTGGTGTTAAACAAATTAATCGCATGTCAAAATAAAAATCATATTTTTGTAACAAGAAAAGAAGAAGTCGTGAATGAATAGTTCTGTTAATTATCCGGTAATCAGCGTTGACGAAGTAATTCGTCCCACACGCGTAGAAGTTGATCTAAAAATTCTTGCCGAAAATTTCAGAACGATCAAAAAACATGTTGCGCCTGCGAAAGTAATGCCCGTACTTAAAGCAAACGCATACGGTCACGGATTAGTTCGTGTTGCGCTGCTCATGGAGGAACTTGAAGCGGATTATCTAGGCGTTGCAGTCCTTGAAGAGGGAATTCTCCTGCGCCAGAAAGGAATCAAAATTCCAATACTGGTTCTCGGCGGTATCTGGGGAAATCAAATTCCAATTTTCATCAAGCATGATCTTTCGATAACCGCCTCATCAATCGAAAAATTAAAACAGATCGACGAACTTTCCGCGCAGTTGAAAAAGAAAGCCAGGGTTCACCTCAAGATTGATACCGGCATGGAACGTCTTGGCGTGCATTATTATCATGCTGAAAAATTTTTCGAAGCCACACTTTCATGCAAACATATTATAATTGATGGCGTGTACTCTCACTTTGCAAATTCAGACGACCGCGATTTTAGTTTTGCCAAACTTCAATTGGAAAGATTTAACGAAGCCCTCTCTTTTTTTGAAAAACATTCATTGCCAACACCGACACGTCACATGGCAAACTCAGGCGCAATTCTTCAGATGCCGGAAGCAAATTTGGATATTGTCCGTCCGGGAATTATGCTTTACGGAGTTTATCCATCGCAAGAAGTAAAATATACGGTCAAAGTTTCCCCGGCATTAACATGGAAATCTTTGGTTGTGTATTTCAAAGTTATCAAAGCTGGAAATTCTGTCGGTTACGGAATGACATGGAAACCCGATCACGACATTCGCGCTGTTACAGTACCCGTCGGTTACGGCGACGGATATCTGCGTGCTATGAGCAACAAAGCGGAAGTTTCAATTCACGGAAAGAGGTACCCGGTGATTGGAAGAATTTCTATGGACCAAATTGTGGTGAACATCGAAAAAGATTCCGCGTACA
The DNA here is from genome assembly GCA_023381535.1 of Bacteroidota bacterium. Next base: position 2,896 of record JAMCSN010000376.1, on the reverse strand, counting down.
ACGGTGATGAAGTGACTTTGATCGGTGTGAATGGAAACAATTCTATTACGGTGGAAGAACTCGCCGACTGGGCGGGAACAATTCCTTACGAAATTTTAACCAACATTAATACTCGCGTGCCGAGAGTTTATAAACGATAAAATCTACACACCAATATCTTCGTTCCACAATGTTGGTTTATCGTGGATGAATTTTGTCATCATGTCGGTACACGTTTTGTCATCGAGCACTTCAACTTTCACTCCGCGCGATTTCAAAAGTTCTTCTTCTCCCAGAAATGTTTTGTTCTCGCCGATTACAACTTTCGGTATTCCATATAATAGAATCGCACCGGAACACATTGAGCACGGCGAAAGAGTTGTGTAGAGAACAGATTCTCTATAAACCGACGCCGGTTGTCTTCCGGCGTTTTCAAGCGCATCCATCTCTCCGTGCAGAATCGCACTTCCCTTTTGCACACGTCGGTTGTGTCCGCGACCAATAATTTTTCCGTTATGAACGATCACTGATCCGATCGGGATTCCCCCTTCATTCAAACCGGCTTGAGCTTCGTCAATTGCAGCTTGCATAAACTTATCCATGCGTTCCTCCAATTTATATTTCCATTCTAAAACTCTACACTCTACGTTCTACACTCAATGATACTCAATCGTACTTCCGCCGATAAACTCGCGCAGAACCGAATCGCCCGGGATTGCGGAATCATCTTCAACCGGTTCGATCGCTTCCAAAACTTTTCGAACCCGCGCTGCTCTTGTGTAAGCATCTTCTCTCAGCGGATCACCGTTGTATTTTTTCTCCCATTCTTTAAAATGTTCGAGCAGCTTTGGTCTATAGATCGGCACTTCAAACGGCATCGATGTATTCACAATGTAATCCGCGGTGTTGCAGTAAGGCAGTATCGTTCGTTTTTCCGATGAACGCACGTAATGCCAATGCAGTAAAGTTTGTTCGGGATTATACGCACGGTGAACCGAATCACGTAACATGCGGCGAATTAATCTAAGGTCTGTCCAACGAATGTATTGTCCGTCGGTACATTTCATTTGCAGCAGCGGCTCAAGGTAAAGTTTGAATTTTTGAGCGTTTAGAATTTCTTTGCTGAAATCGGGATAAAGTCCGTGAAGACTATCTATAAGTAGAACTTCATTTTTGTGTATGCGTAGCGGAGTTCTATCGGAAAATCTTTTTCCGGTTTTGAAATCATAGAACGGAATTTTCACCTCTTCGCCCGCAGCTAATTTCTTTAGATGTTCGTTGATCATTTCAAGATCGAGCGCTTGCGGAGTTTCAAAATCGTAATCGCCAAATTCATCTTTCGGATGGAGCTCGAGATCAAAAAAATAATTATCAACAACAAGCGGAACGAAACTCATTCCCATTTTCTTCAAGCGCATTTCGAGTTTCATTGTAGTTGTTGTCTTACCGGAGGAGGACGGCCCGCTCACCATCACCATTTTCAGTTCATTGCTTCTTTCTTTTATTAAGTCCGCCGCTGTATCAAGCTGTGTTTCATAAAACGATTCAGCTTCATGAACAAATACTGTTAATTCGCCTTTTCTAATTCGTTCGTTTGTGAATTCAATTGTATTTAGTTTGTGCGCAACAGCCCAATCGAGAGCTCGCCAAACTTTTTTCCACGGAATCAATTCGTTCGGCTTGGAAAAATGCCGCGAGTCTTCGCGCCGCCTTCGCGCGGCTTCTTCTCTGTAAAGAATAAATTCTTTTGCAACTTTTGAATGTCCGTTCTTGATCAAAACTTTTTCAATGATGTCTTGAATTTCTTCAACGTGAGGTCTGTATTCTTCTTCGTAAGTCTCTTCCAGAACCGTAATAACATGCTTGGCTAGCTCTTCTGCTTTTTCTTTGTCGCGTCCGCCGACAGCAACCGCCGCTCTGTAAATTACGTTTGCAATTCTATCCGCGTTGAACGGAACGATTGCGCCGCTTCTTTTAATAACAAATTTGAATTTTCCCACCTTGTCTCCAAATCAATTGTAGATTCGTTTATAAACACCTAGTCAATTTAGTTCGATGGGTACTTTAATTCAAATGTTGGAGTGGTTGGAGGAATTGCCGGGAAAAAGCCGAACGCTCAGTTCGGCTTTTTCTCTTTGGTTGGATTCAAATTATACGTCTGAGATTTTCCTTTCGGTATGCTGAGTGATTTCCAATTTGCGCCGACGTGCTGACGAGCAATGAAAACAATCTGCCCAACATGATACGACAAATGTGAAAGCGATCTTGCCAGCGCATCCGATACTGTTAATTCGGTTTCTCTTATTTTAACTTTGCGGGGAAGGTCTGCGTCTGTGAGCTTGTCCAACTCGCCCAACAGAATTCCGAACGCTTCATTCCAATCTTTCAACAGAGCATCTCTATTCTTATTCGATTCCTCAAATTCTTCGTCGCGATTGCGCCATAGCTTCTCGCCATCTTCTGTAAGAAAGTTTGTAAATCTCGATTTCAAATTGCCGGAAAGATGATTCATTAAAATTGCAATTGAGTTTTCAGTTCCGGAAATTATTTTTTGCAAATCCTCATCCTTTACCTGCGCTACAGAAAGTTCGGTTAATGATTTGTATCTATTATATTCCGATTTGATTGATTCAATTACCATAAAAATTTCCTTTCGCCAATTTGTCTGCGCAAATATAATAATTGATGAATTATTCCGGTAGATTCATATCAACAACTTGGAGCGGCAGTTCGGCGATTAGACGCTTGCAAATGAATTTACTATCAATTTCTGCTCAAGCGTTTCAAGCTCTTCCATAATTTTTTCTCTTACGCTTTCGGTCTCTTCCAAAATTTCCGGTATGAGTTTTTTATAGTACTCAATTCCATCCAGCAAGTTTGTTCGAAACGTATTAAAAAATTCTTCGCTTTGTGCAGT
>JAMCSN010000196.1 GCA_023381535.1 Bacteroidota bacterium | reverse complement strand
GAATTTTTTAACTTGCCGTTTTCTTAATTGATTTAAGCTTCTGGTACTTACAATCTTGTAGATCCAGGTATAAAGAGAAGAATTGAAATTGAAAGTCCTCAGCTTCTTAAAAATAACAATTAAAACTTCCTGCGTAACCTCGTCGGCATCCAGATGATTGCCAACCATTTGCCGCGCATGCCAATAAATTTTTTTTTGGTACTTTCTAACGATTGAATTAAATGCAGTTTCGTCACCGTTCAAAAAATTTTTCACTAATTCAAAATCGTTATCGGGCTGCATACCTTCTACATTATTCTATTTATGGACAGCTTCACCGCTAAAAAGGTTTAAGCGGAAAACGTTAAACCAGTCAGTTTTTACCGGTGTCAAATTAACAAAAAGAAAATACTCATTCACAAACCAAGAGGTAAATAAAATGAAAAAGCATGTCTCGTTAATGTTGGCAGTAGTGATGTTACTAAGCGTTGCACTTTATGCTCAACCAGATCAAGGCGGAATGGGCATGGGACCGCGCAAGGGTCGTCAACAACTAAAAGACCTCCTCAAGTTAACGCCAGATCAAGAAAAACAGATTCAGGAGTTGCGTTATCAGCATCAGAAAGACGCTATCGATATTCGAGCTCAGATTCAAAAGAATCGTCTTGAACTGCGCAAAATGATTTCAGAGAAAAACATTAATGAAGCCAAAATATTCCAGTTAACTGATGAGAATAGCAAACTTCAGGGCGACTTGAAACATTCTGCAATTAAACATTTTCTTGATGTTTATAAATTACTGGATGATAATCAGAAAGTAATTTTTGCAAAACATTTTGAAAAATTCGGCGGTGAAAAATTCATGAAAGGACGAATGATGCAACACATAAAAGACCGTCAGATGGGAAAACGCGGAATGGGTGCAGGACCTGGACCAAATAATTTCTAATCGCAATCAAAAAAGAAAGCCCCGCTTAGCGGGGCTTTTTTCATAAATCACCTGTCACTGGTCGTAAAACTATTTCTTCAGCAACCAGATTGCTGTTTCCGCTATAAACTTGATAAACTACTTTCGCAATATCTTCCGTTTTCATCATTTTATCGGAGTGTTTGCTAATCACCTTGGTCGGCCAAATTTCAGTAACAGTTGCGCCTGGAGAAATATTTATGACACGAACATTTTTATCACGCAGTTCTTCGCGCAAAACTTTCGCATAAGCATGTAATCCGTTCTTCGAAGCAGAGTACGCGCTGCTTGCCGTAAATACTTTTTGTGTGACAGCTGACAAAATATTAATGATTGCGCCAGACTTATTTTCAATCATCTGCGGCAAAACTTTTTGCGTGACATAAATTGAACCGAGAAGATTTACTTCTATGATATCCCGAATCTCTTCAAATGAATTTTCTACGGCTTGCTTGAAGGAAGTTATACCGGCATTGTTGATTAAACATTCAACAAAATAATTTTGCGAAATGTGTTTGTAAAATTTGTCAACTGAATCAACCTTAGTCACGTCCAACTCGTAATATTCGAACGTGCCTGAAGAACCATTGAGTTCTTTTTGCAATTCTTTCAGGAGATCTACTCTCCGTGCTGTTCCAATAACATGTACACCGTTTTTTACAAACTCAGTTGCGATTGCTTTGCCAATGCCGGAACTCGCACCGGTGATCCAAGTAATTTTCTTTTGCCCGGTCATCAAATAGTTTTTTGCGAAATGAGATTCAAAAATTCAGCCCTTGTTCTTGCATCTTCCTTGAAAATGCCGTGCATTGCACTTGTAGTGGTAATCGAGTTTTGTTTTTGTACGCCGCGCATCATCATGCACATGTGATAAGCTTCAACAACGACAGCAACTCCGCGCGGTGATAAATATTCTTCCAACGTGTCGCAAATCTCTTGAGTCATACGTTCTTGAACCTGCAGTCTTCTGGCAAATACATCAACGATGCGCGGGATCTTGCTGAGCCCGACAATTTTTCCGTCCGGGATGTAAGCTATATGAACCTTTCCGTAAAATGGCAATAGATGATGTTCGCACATACTGTAGAAGTCAATATCCTTCACAATCACCATCTCGTCGTATTTCTCATTGAAGACAGCACCGTTGAGAACTTGCTTAATATCCTTTCGATAACCTTGAGTCAAGAACTCATAAGCCTTTGCAACCCTATGGGGCGTTTTCTTCAAACCTTCTCTTTCAGGATCTTCGCCAACTTCCTCAATTAGACTTCTTACATATTTTTCCAATACTTCGTAATTCACAGTTACACCTTTCCCCTATATTCTACATAGTTATTTTCTGTTTCGTAAATCTTTACTGAATAAAGTTTACCGGCGGGTATTTTGTCTTCTAGCTGTTCCCAGATACCAACTGCAATGTTTTCTACGGTTGGAATTTTGCTTTTCAAAAAATCCACATCCAGGTTAAGGTTTTTATGATCCACCTTGTTGATAATATGATCACGAATAATTTCTTTCAAAATTTTTAGATCAAGTACGTATCCTGTGGATTGATTAATCTCTCCAGCAACAACAACTTCCAAAACATAATTGTGCCCATGACCGTTTAAGTTGTTGCACTTGCCAAATATTCGTTCGTTTTCTTCGTCGGTAAATTTTTCATTGAACAAACGGTGCGAGGCGCTGAAGACTTCTCGACGCGTAACAAAAACCATCTTTTATATTTCTCCCAATGATTTCATTACTTCATCTGCATGACCGGAAACTTTAACCTTCTGAAAAATATTTCTAATCACTCCTTCACCATCGATGATAAACGTTGTTCGTTCTATTCCCATATATTTTCTTCCGTACATGCTTTTCTCTTTCCATACTCCGTATTTCTGAACAACTTTTTTATCGGCATCACTTAGCAAAGCAAAAGGCAGCTCGTATTTGTCGCTGAATTTCTTGTGCGACTCCGGTGAATCAATGCTGACACCCAAAATTACGGCTTTTAGTTTTTGAAAGTCGGGAAAAGTATCTCTGAAATCGCATGCCTCGTGTGTGCAGCCGGAAGTCATATCCTTCGGATAAAAATAAAGCACTACCTTTTTACCTTTAAAATCGGAAAGCGAGATTTTCTTGTTATCTTCATCTGGAAGTGTAAAACTTGGAGCTTTCTTGCCGGCTTCCAACATTTTTCATTCTCCTATTAACTTTATGTACTAAACAGACTAAAGAAGAACGCAGTTCCGTCTATCTACAAAAAAAGAAAGAGGCTGTCAAAAGTACTTGTTTATTCAAAAATAGAACTCTAATAACACAGATTAAACTCTCGCCTCGCTTCGCTCTCCGAAGCGGGGATTTTCACAGATTTATTTTTTGTCCGAAGGACTCCTTCGGAGAATAATCACTTTTGACATCCTCTTAAGCAATAATGAAAAACACATTAGGATAATTTTTTAAGAACCGATTGAATCGAATTGTAATTTGGTTCTTCGCCGGCGTTTTCCAATACTTCTGCATATTGAATCACACCGTTTTTGTCCACAACAAAAGCCGATCTTTTAGCAACACCTTTCAAATCCCACTTGCCTGCTAACCAAAGATCATAAAATGACCCATACTTCGGCGCAACCTCTTTATTGAAATCGCTTAATAATGGGAAATTGAATTTATGTTTATCGACCCACATTTTTTGAGCGAACGGGCCATCAACACTAATCGCTAAAACTTGAGCGTTGAGACTTTCATAATCCTTCATTCCATCTCTTGTTGAGCACAACTCTTTTTCGCAAACACTAGTACCAACAGCAGGGAAAAAAAGAATTACAACATTACTATTGCCTTTGAAACTGCCGAGTGACACAACTTCATTATTTGTATTCCTTAGTGTGAAATCGGGTGCGGCATCGCCAACTTTTACCGACATCTTAAACTCCTTTCTTAATCTTTAAGTTTTCTGCCAATTCGAACTTTGACTTGGAATTCGATTTTTCCATCCGAGGTCAACCGGCCGCGTTGTTCAACTACTTCAAACCAGCCGACTTTCTTTTCAGAATTCGCTTCCAAAACAATCTCCTTGACTGCTTCGGAAATTCCTTCGGTGGAAATTCCAACTCGTTCAATAACTTCGAATGTCTTTGACATATTAACCC
>JAMCSN010000381.1 GCA_023381535.1 Bacteroidota bacterium | reverse complement strand
ATTTAAAAGAATCCCACACGGAAATCCTTTTGAACAAGAAAGACAAACAGATTTCCATTAACACAAAAGATGAGTATTCTCGAAAACAATCTATCGATATTCTTCAAACAAAGTTTATTAAGAGAGGTATCTCAATTAAAGCATTGAAAGTGATGGAGCCTGAACCGGCAGCCAACGGAAGATTAAAACAAATTATAAACCTTCAGGATGGTATTTCTAAAGAAAATGCGAAGCTTGTTACAAAATTAATAAAGGACAGTAAACTTAAAGTGAATGCTCAAATACAAGATGAGCAAGTACGGGTACAAGCATCCAAAATCGATGATCTCCAGGCAATAATAAAACTAGTTAAAGACGCCGATCTAGACTTTCCGGTTCAGTTTACAAACTACAAATAATTTCTGCGCATAAAAAAAGAGTCCCGACAAAATCGGGACTCTTTCATTTCAACATAAGAAAAAAGTATTAGAAAGAATATCTAACACCTAATTGCATTTGCCAGCGTGAAGACAAGTCTGAATAACTCCACGGAACATTAGTTTTTGGTTTGTTAAAGCTGTAAACAGGGGTATTTGCTTTTCCATTATATTTTATCATACCTTGAAAATATACAATGTTATAAGTGTCATATCCAACGTCATAAACTTGACCCCAACTTGGATTCAAAAGATTGAGGACGTTTTGAATATCAAGTGTTACCTGGAATGCACCAAGACCCCAGAGATCCGGAATGTCTTGTGCAACATGCAAATCAAGATAATCTCTCCAAGGAACGTGACCACCGTTTCTTTCAGCAATGCTGCCGCGGTTCTGGCTCAAGTAATCATTATTCTGAATGAAAGCATCAAGGTCAGCATAAGTTGTACCGGACTTTGTCGCAGGCACAAATTGATTATTTGAAATTGAACCAAGAAGAATTTCGCTGCTGTTTCTTGGAATGTAGAACAAATCATTTCCACCGAAACCATCATTATTCAAGTTTTTGCCATCACTAGCAGATATTGTAAAGGAGAATGGAGAACCAGTCTGACCATTGTAGAATAATGTAATTGCAGTTGGCGCATTCTTAAAGAATTCCCAGGTGAATGTAACTGACGCATATAATCTGTTGCGGATTTCCCAATCGGAAGTTGACAATGGTGGAGAATTAGGATCGCCACTTATTGCCGAATAAGCCATTTGAGAACGTGCTTGAGAAGAAGTTACACTATTACGATCAAACGACCTTCCATAAGTGTAACCTGCATTGATCGAGAATCCTCTTGCAACGTTTCTTTGAACTTGAAATACCAAATTATATTGATAACCGTCGCTGGAATTATACAAATACATAATATCATTGAAGTTATTGTTATAGCTGTTTGTTCCGCCGTAAATTGGACGACCGTCTTTACCGCTTCCAAGCTGGGCAACATATCCGGTCACAGGCAAAATATTAAGTTTTTTGTATAGTAAATCATTGATCGATTGTGAATAAAGAACTTCTGCGGTACCAACAAATCCAATCGGTAGTTCTTGATCGACACCCAAATTGAATCTTAAGAGTTGTGGCATTTTCAAATTTGGATCGGATAAGTCGATTTCTGATTTTACGGTTGGCGCGCCTAAAGCTTTATTTATATCTCTTGGATCACCAGGCAAATATTGATTATTCGGATCTGCAACGAATGGCAATGTTTTGCCATATGCGCTAACTTCTGCGGTCATTAAACCGGTATTTCCGTATTGGTTGGAAATCCAAACATAAGCCGGACGGCCTGTGAAAATACCAACACCGCCTCTAACCTGTGTCGATCTGTCACCGGAGACATCCCAGTTGAATCCTACTCTTGGCGACCACAAAATATTTCCAGAAGGAGCTACATCTGTTCTATACCCAGGCAAATATTTTGCAACAGAATCGTTTCTTGCTGGTGGTGTTGGAAATGTAGGAATGTCAACACGCAAACCATAAGTCAACTTTAATTGTGGGAGTACTGTCCATTCATCCTGAATATAGAAACCAAATTGAGCAACGCTAAATTTAGCTGCTGGTTGTGGATCGCTGGTTCTTGAGTAATCATGCCAATAAGCTGATACTTTATCATTCTGGAAATCTGCTAAACTATTATATTGGTAAGAACCCAAGAAGTTTCTGATAAACAAGTTTCTAAATTTGAAAAATTCATTATGTGTACCAACTGTAATGGCATGATTTCCAGTGTAATAAGAAAAGTTGTCTGTGAATTCGATAATATCCTGATCCAACTGATTGGCTCCGGAATACTGATCGAATCCGGCAGTCATTGTAAATGTACCGAATAATTCTCTAACTGATACTAACGGACTTAAAGCACCAGTATTGGTTCTATGATCACGAATTGTTGTGTAACCAAGAATTAATTCATTTGAAATGTTATTACCAAAACGGCTGTTAAGTCTAAGAACTGTCGAATTCGTTTTGCTGTTCATTCTGTAATTGTATGAATCGAAACTCATGCTTGAAGTACCTCTTCCACCCAAATTATCTCGATAAGCATCGACATAGTTGTTAGTAAGAGAAAGCTGATGATTTTCAGAAATGTTATAATCAAATCTTATTAACAATTTCTTACTCGGCATTTCGGAATTGAATACGTCATAACTGCCAGGATTTGCCATTCCTTTTGCGATCATTATACTCTTGAATTGATCAACTAAAGCCTGCAACTGAGCAGGCGTGTTATTTCCAAAACCTATTTGTAAAGAAGTGTTGTATTGTGGTCTTGTTTCAGTTGTTATTTCGCCGTTTACAAAGAAGAAAAGTTTATCCTTCATTATTGGACCGCCTAATCGGAATCCATACTGGTAATTTGTGAAATCAGCAACCTTCTGATCTTGACCGGTATTCGCGTTTCTTTTTCCAATAAAGTTTTGATTTCTTCCATACAGAAATGCTGAACCGCTATATTTATTTGTACCGGAACGGGTAATTGCATTTATACCGCCGCCGGTAAATCCGCCGTACCTAACATCATAAGGCGCAACAACTACTTGAAACTCTCTAATAGCATCCAAACTAATTGGGTTTGTACCGGCTGTACCGCCCGGCGAACCTGATGAACCAAGACCAAACAAATCATTGTATTGAGCACCGTCAATTTGAATGTTGTTAAATCTGCTTGTTCTACCCGCAGCTTGCAAATTCAATCCTGAGAACAAAGGAGAAAGTTTTGCAAAGCTCGAAAAACTTCTGCTGATAGTTGGAATTTCTTCTATCTGTTTCAAAGAAACGTTTTGAGCAGCTCCAGTTCTTGATTGAGAAATAATTGCGCCTCGTTCACCAGTTACTGTTACACCTGAAAGCTGAACAGCTTCTTCTGGCAACTTGAAATTAATCATTAAGTTTTGTCCTAATGCAAGACTGAAACCTTCCTCAACTTGAGATGTGTAACCTACAAACGAAACAGTAACCTTGTACGGACCGCCGGTACGCAAACCGGCTAGGTTGTATTTTCCGTCGTTACGAGAAGTTGTTCCGTATTGTGTTCCGGAAGGAACATTCACAGCGATTATATTAGCACCAGGCAATGCGTTTCCGTTCTGATCAACAACAGTACCATTTATTGATGCTGATGTTGTTTGAGCAAAAATTGACTGATAGCTAAACAATGCGACAATGAACAGGAATAAAGAAATCAATTGTTTAACTCTACTCATACTTCACTCCTTGATAGATTGATGAATTATTAATTAAAATGGATTGATTCTTCGATAAAAACATGATGTGATTTCTGCTAACCACTCATTTCTCATAGTTTTTGAGACGAAAAACTCTTTTCATATATTACCAATCACCGGATTTGCTCGTATGATTGGAAAATTTTATTTGCACCATGAAGATATGAAAATCTATGAAATGTCAAAAGAAGTTTTATATTATTTTAACGTTAAGAATCAGAAAAAAATATTGATATTTAAACTAAGATTTCCATCAATACAAATCATTTTTCAGCCATCCGATTTCTTAACAACCTCTTAACACCAACATTGTTATATTTGCAGCCAACTCAAATAAAACGTTAGGTTTTCTATGAAGAAACTCTCATTTCTTTTTCTTTGCATTTTTT
>JAMCSN010000317.1 GCA_023381535.1 Bacteroidota bacterium | reverse complement strand
ACCACTGAATGATGATTTGGGTAAAGATGGCGTAGGTCCAGATGATCCTCAGTATACTGGTCCGGATGAAGGAGAAGGTGATGGAGTTCCTACACACGGAGAACCAAATTTTGATGAAACAGATAAAGATGAATCTGATCAGATAGGTTTAACAAGCTTAGTAATTGAGCGCTTATCTAATAAAGGTCCAACAGCTATCTGGCCAAAGAACGACGAAGTTATTTGGCGTAAAATGAGTTATGCGACATTTGATACTTCGCTTGCAAATGCGAACATTCAAATACTTTTCGGATCGGGGCCTTTCCCGTTAAAGCATAACTTAAGAGAAAGATTTTCCGTTGCTCTGGTTTTCGGCACCGATTATGACAATATGGTTTTTAACAAAGAGACGGTTCAAGCAATCTATAATGCAAATTATAATTTCTCGCAACCTCCTTATAAACCAACTTTAACTGCTATACCCGGCGATAAAAAAGTATTTCTCTACTGGGATGATATATCTGAAAAGTCTTACGACCGTTTCTTACGTAAGCGTGATTTTGAGGGCTATTTGATTTATAGAAGTCAAGAACCCGAATTCAACGACGTAAAGATTATAACCGATGCGCAAGGTCAACCAAAATACTGGAAACCTATTGCGCAATTTGATTTGAAAGACGGCATCAAAGGTCCTGATCCTATTGGAATAAACGGCGCACATTTTTGGAGAGGTAACGATACCGGATTGCAACATTCATTTGTCGACTCAACAGTCACAAACGGAAACACTTATTATTATGCCCTGGTTGCATACGATCAAGGAGACCCTAACTACGGAACGAAAGGTTTAATACCGACAGAGACAACAAAAATTATCACTCAAGATTTTTCCGGGTCGATAAAATTTATTGACATCAATTGTGCCGTAGTTACACCGAATTCTGCTGTTGCCGGATATGTTCCCCCGCAAGTCTCTGGAAATTTATCTTCTGTTGCGCAGGGTATCGGCACCGGTAAGCTGAACTTGCTTGTTCTTAATCCTAACGAAGTTCAGGATGGTGCAATCTACAAAGTAAATTTTTCATCATCGGGAACAGAATCCAAATTTAGAACTACGGCGTTTTCAGTTACAAGAACAATGAATGGAACGGAAACAACAATTATCCCAAATGTTGATTCCACAAACATTGGCGCAGGCAAGTTTACCGCTCCGTTTGATGGCTTAGTTATGGCTGTTTCAAATGATACTAGCGGTGCAATAAGATCTCAAGGATGGGTAAAAGGTTTTTCAAACGTTGATATGACTGTTATTCCGGATAAGAGTTCTCCAACCAGAAACATTGCTTGGCCTGCCGATTATGAACTTGAGTGGTTGCCTGATGGACAAACTAACACAACACCATTCACAAAAAAACCAATTCAAGTTAAAGCAAAAAATCTAACTCGAGGAGCAGATGTTCAACTCGAATTTTTCGATAATGACAAGAACGGCATATTTAATCTTGGCGATGATTTAATAATTATCGAATATGTAAACAGTCAATTCAAATTGACGTGGAGAATTCAGTACCGGATTCCTTCTGCGCCTGTTTATGTAACTCCGAAGTCAGGGGATATATTCCGGTTTACAACTTCCAAACCTTTTTATCAGGGAGATTATTTCCAATTCTCAACCAAGAGTGCAAAAGTTGAAACCTCTCTAGCGCAGAATGATCTGAATAGAATTGCAGTTGTTCCGAATCCTTATATTGGCGCGAATGCATGGGAAAAGAGAAATCTAAATTATTCGGGACGAGGAGAACGCAGAATAGATTTTATTCATCTTCCGCAAGTATGTACGATTAGAGTATACACTGTTACAGGTCAGTTAATTAAGACTCTCGATAAAAGCGGCGGTCCGGAAGACGGTTCGCTTTCGTGGAATCTTACCACGGAAGACGGAATGGACTTAGCATACGGATTATACATATTTCATGTTGATGCGCCTGGTATTGGGTCGTACATCGGCAAATTTGCGGTCATCAAATAGCAGTGGAGTGAATATGAAAAAAGTAAATATAATTTTGTTTTTACTGTTGGCGGTTGCAACGATCTCCGCGCAAACATTTGTCTCGGACGTTTCCAAAAGAGGAACCACTGCAGCTCCATTTCTGAATATTAGTCAAGGTGCAAGAGCTACTGCTATGGGAAGTGCTTTTGTTGCAGTAGCCGATGATCCAAGTGCAATTTTCTGGAACCCGGCTGGAATTGCAAGAATTGAGGGTGGTTCTGTTATGTTCGATCATACAAATTGGATTGCAGACATCAATTACAATTATATGGCTGCGTCTTATAATCTCGGCAGTTACGGTGCAATCGGCGTCAGTTTTCTTTCTTCCGCCATTCCTGATATGCCGGTTCGAACAATCGATAACCCTGAAGGAACCGGTGAAACCTTTGGCGTTACAGATGCGATGTTTTCGGTTGCTTATGCAATTAATTTAACTGATAATTTTGCAATCGGTTTCAATCCAAAGTTTGTGATGCAGCAAATCTGGAGAACTTCCGCTACCGCTGTTGCTATTGATATGGGCGTAATTTACCGCACTCCATTCGACGGAATTATTCTTGCAATGTCAATTGCCAACTTCGGAACGAAGATGAAGCTCGATGGAACCTCAACGCTTGTTTTATACGATCCAGATCCTAACAGCACTGGGAATAACGGACAGATTCCTGCTAACCTCTCAACGGATCAGTGGGAGTTGCCGCTTAACTTCAGGGTAGGATTGTCATACGAACCGTTGAAATCGGAAATGCATAGACTTCTGGTTGCGGTTGATGCATTACACCCTGCGAATGATTATGAGAGCGTTAATGCCGGATTCGAATATACTTTCAACGATATGTTTTCCGTAAGAGGCGGATACAAATCTTTATTCCTCAAGCAGTCCGAGGAGTCTTACACGTTTGGTTTTGGAGTTAAACAATTATTGATGGGTAATGTCGGAATCAAAATAGATTATTCATACAGCGATTTCGGAAGATTGAAAAACACTCAGCAATTTTCAGTCAGCGTACTTTTCTGATGCATTGTTTTCATTGGTACCTCCACTGAAAATAATAGTGCTGAACGATTGGGTGAGTATAACCCACCCAATTCATTGCCAATCAAAAAATGAATTGTTGTCTTGGTTATGTTGATCATTCATTCTAAAAAAATAATTTCACTGTTCCGATCTCTTTTGCATAATTCAAATCATAGCATAGCTTGGTTGGCTTAAGATGGACATGGTGAATGATCTAATTATTAACGGTCGTGAAGTAATGGAAATTTTAGATGATAAAAAGAATACTATTTACTTTCTTCATGCTTACTCTTGCCTGCGGGCTACTTTTTGCCGACAAGAAATACAAAGGGGCAGAATATAGAACCAAGGCTTCGTTTCTTTACGGAAGGTTTGAAGCGAGTATAAAAACTGCCGGCAAAGAAGGGGCTCTCGCTTCGCTCTTTACTTATAATGATAGCGCAAAGGGCACAAGCGACTGGAATGAAATAGATATTGAAATCCTTGGCCGTTACAAAAACGATATACAGTTCAACACTATCACACCAGGACAAGCAAATCATGTCAGGTATCAATATGTTAATTTCAATCCTGCGGTAGATTTCCATATATACGCTTTTGAATGGACGCCGGATTATGTTGCTTGGTTCATAGACGGTGAGGAAGTTTACAGACAAACCGGCGCACACATTAAAACCTTGGTTCATTCTCAAAAACTGATGATGAACGTTTGGAATCCATTGTATCCAAATTGGGCGGGTGTCTGGAACGATTCTCGTTTGCCGGCATTTTCGTTTTACGATTGGGTAGCTTATTATAAATACACTCCCGGTACCGGCAACTACGGGACAGCAAATAATTTTACTTTTGATTGGCGCGACGATTTTAATTCTTGGGATACCAACAGGTGGGATAAAGCTTCGCATACGTGGGATTCTAATGGATGCGATTTCGTTTATGATAATGCTGTTTTTAATAATGGTAATCTTGTGCTGTGTCTTACCGACAGATATAATTTAGGTTATGTTGATAAAATAAACCCATCGCTTGTAGATGTTGCCACGGTTAACAACGCTAAAGTAGAAGCGGTATTCTCAGAAGATATCGATAAAGCCGGCGCGGAAACGAAACCTAATTATAATATAAATGGTGAAACGATAATCAGCGCTAAGTTGTTGAACGACAACCGTACTGTTGAATTGTCCGTTTCGGATTTTGATCCAAACATTTCTCACAATTTGATTATTTTGGGTGGAATTAAAGATGTTGCTTCGCCCCCCAATGCAATGGGAATGGTTTCGAGAGCAATAACGGTAATTCCGCAATTAATTTTTCCGTTGAAAATTGATGTCGGAAATAATCATAGCCCGTTTGATTACATAAGCGACAAAGAATGGACGTACGTAAACAATTACGGATTCATGGACGGAGATACAACAACATATACAGGATCAATCGGCAACACTGGCGAAGGTCAAATTTATTTAACTGAACGACACGGCTTGGCAAAATATTTAATTCGTGTGCCCGACGGCATGTATAGAGTTAAACTAATGTTTGCCGAAAATTATTTTTCTTCAATCGGCGCCAGAGTTTTTGATGTATATGCGCAGGGACAGAAATCAATAAGCGATCTTGATATTTATAAGGAAGCCGGTAAGAAAACCGCGCTCGTAAAAACAATTGATAACGTAAACGTTAGCGACGGATTGATAGATCTTCATTTTGCGTCACAAATTGGCGAGCCAATATTGAACGGAATTGTTGTCGAACAAATTTCAACGGACGTAAAAGAAGGAATGTTGCTGCCAACCGATTTCAAACTTGAACAGAACTATCCGAATCCATTTAATCCAACAACGGTTATCGGTTATAAACTAGCTGCCGCCGGAAATGTAAGCCTAAAAGTTTATGATTCTCTAGGCAGAGAACTTGCAACTATAGTTGATGAATACGAAAATGCTGGAATACATAATTCTCAATTTTCAATTCTGAATTCGCAATTAGCTAGTGGAGTTTATTTCTATACTCTTAGGACAGAAGATTTTGTTGACACAAAAAAAATGTTACTCTTAAAATGAAAATTAGACAGCAAAGAAGCTGACGTGAAAATTCAAAAGGAGAAAAAATAAATGGCTTCATCCGGACCGATTCTATCGAACACCAAAACTTCAAACGGGCAGAATAATTATTCTTTTGCTCTCACCGTTTTGACCACGCTATTTTTCATGTGGGGTTTTATAACATGTCTTAACGATATTCTTATTCCGCATCTCAAAGCTGTTTTCACTTTGAATTATACTCAAGTCATGCTGATACAATTCAGTTTCTTTACCGCGTATGCGGTTGTATCGCTGCCTTCAGGAATCTTGGTAGAAAAGGTTGGATACAAAACCGGAATTGTGATTGGACTAATCACCGCCGGAATTGGATGCTTGTTATTTTATCCGGCTGCCGGCTACCAATCTTATGTAATGTTTCTAATTGCGCTGTTCGTTCTAGCTTCCGGAATAACTCTTCTTCAAGTTGCGGCAAATCCATACGTAGCAATTCTTGGTAAACCCAGCACCGCTTCAAGCAGATTGAATTTAACACAGGCATTTAATTCGCTCGGCACAACCATCGCGCCGTATTTCGGTTCATTGATTATTCTGTCGTTGGCTGTAAAAACAGTTGATCAACTAAAATTAATGAAGACGGAAGATGTAACTGCATACAAATTAGCCGAAGCAAGCGCGGTGCAGGTTCCTTACTTAGGATTGGCGGCAGCTTTGTTTGTTATAGCGGCAATCTTCGCAATTATTAAACTTCCTAAGATTGAAGCAGCTGACGCGGCAAACGGCGATGAAGGAAATAATTTTGATCATGTTCACAAAAGTGCATGGGGATATAAGCACTTGGTACTCGGCGCAGTTGCGATTTTTGTTTATGTCGGCGGCGAAGTTTCCATCGGAAGTTTTCTTGTTAACTATAT
This sequence comes from Bacteroidota bacterium, assembly GCA_023381535.1. Next base: position 63,343 of record JAMCSN010000317.1, on the reverse strand, counting down.
CGGTCAACCGTTTATTGCCGGATTGAAAGAAGCTGACGCCGGTAAATTTGTTTCGTTTTATTGGGGTGGCGCAATGGTCGGAAGATTTCTCGGCTCTGCAGTCCAAAGAAAAATAAAACCGGCGAGTGTTCTCGCGTTCAATGCGGTTGTTGCTGGCGCGCTCGTCATTACTTCAATGTTGACTTTCGGTTATGTTGCAATGTGGGTAATTCTTGCTGTCGGATTATTTAATTCAATTATGTTCCCAACCATTTTCACTTTGGCAATTGATGGTCTTGGAAAACATACCGGTCAAGGTTCGGGAATTTTGTGCACGGCAATTGTTGGCGGCGCAATACTTCCGGTCATCCAAGGTTTCTTTGCAGACAACATTGGAATTCATCATGCGTTCTTTATTCCGGTTCTTTGTTACATCTACATCGCGTACTACGGATTGAAAGGACATAAACCGACTTACAAATTGCAGAAAGCATAATAATGAGTAAGATACAAATCGTTGTCGGAATTGATGTAGGCGGTACTAACACTGCATTTGGATTTGTTGATTCAAACGGAAAGATTGTTGCGGAATCATCAATTCAAACTAACTCGGAACAGAACGCCAATCAATTGTTCGAAAGATTGTTCGCAGAACTTAATATGATTTCCCGAAGAATGGAAAAGGAATATGAAATAGTCGGTATCGGCATTGGTGCACCTAATGCAAATTATTACAAAGGAACTGTCGAACTTCCGCCAAATTTGAATTGGGGTTTCGTGAATGTTCTTGATATTGTGAAAAAATATTCTCCGTTACCCTCTGCAATTACAAACGATGCTAACGCCGCTGCAATAGGTGAAATGATTTTCGGCGCTGCAAAAGGAATGAAAGATTTTATAGTGATCACTCTCGGCACCGGACTTGGAAGCGGCATCGTTGTTAACGGAGAATTAGTTTACGGCGCAGATGGATTTGCCGGAGAAGTTGGTCACACTATTGTTGATCCTAATGGTCGGGAATGCGGCTGCGGGCGGAAAGGATGTTTGGAAACTTATGCCTCGGCTTCGGGAATCCGCCGCACCGTTTATGAATTGATATGTAGTACAAATACACCGAGCAAGTTAAGAAACATAAGTTTTGATCAATTGACCGCAAAAGATATTGCCGATGCAGCGGCTTCCTGTGATAAACTTGCGCTTGAAGCATTCGATTACACTGCAAAAATTCTGGGACTCAAACTTGCCGATGCGGTCGCGCACTTAAGTCCTGAAGCAATCGTTTTGTTTGGTGGTCTTGCTCTGGCAGGCGATCTCATTTTTATCCCGACCAAACGCTACATGGAAGAGTACATGCTTAACATTTTCAAAAACAAAGTGAAGTTGATTCCCTCGGCATTACCTGGCGGAAACGCCGCAGTTCTTGGCGCCGCGGCTTTGATTTGGAATGAACTGAAAAAATCGAAATAGATTTTCTTTCGCTTCATTTTAGGTCTGTGATTCTTACAAATGATTCTGAACAAGTTTTTGTGCAATAAATACTGAGGACTAGATGAAAAAATATTCTCTCCTTCTAATTTCATTTTCTGTTATTTCTTTCTTTGGATTTGTAGTGAGGAATTCGGAGAACAAAAAAGAAAAAACGATTGATAAAAAAGTTGAAGCGCTTTTAGCAAAGATGACGCTCGATGAGAAAATCGGGCAGATGACACAAGTTGATTACGATGCGATTAAACAAAACACCGGCGACATTGCAAAGTATTCGCTCGGCTCAATTTTATGGGGCGGCAATTCCGAACCGCCGGATTTATCACCGAAAACTTGGGCGGATATTTATGATGAGTACCAAAATATTTCTTTAAAGACTCGCTTAGGTGTCCCGATGGTATTTGGAATTGATGCCGTTCACGGACACAACAATGTTGACGGAGCTGTTATTTTTCCGCACAACATCGGTTTAGGCGCAACCCATAATTCTAAACTTGTCGAAAAAGTCGGAAGAGTAACAGCAGAAGAAATTGCCGGAACCGGAATTGATTGGGACTTCGCGCCGTGCATCGCAGTCTCAAGAAATATTAGGTGGGGACGCACATACGAAAGTTACGGCGAAGATCCGAAGTTGGTTGGACGTCTCGGCGCCGCTTACATCCGTGGATTGCAGGAAAAAAATCTTGACGGCAAAACTTCTATTCTCGCTTGCGCGAAACATTATTTGGGCGACGGCGGAACTACAAACGGAAAAGACCAGGGTAACACCGAGTGTGATGAACAGACGCTGAGAAAAATTCACATGGCGGGTTACGTGGACGCAATCAAAGCCGGCGCAAAATCGATTATGGTTTCTTACAGCAGCTGGAACGGAGTGAAAATGCACGGCAACAAGTATCTTCTCACAGATGTTTTGAAAGGTGAATTAGGTTTCAAAGGCTTTCTCGTTTCGGATTGGGCCGCCATCAATCAACTCGGTGACGATTACAAAAAAGATGTTGAACAATCTATCAATGCCGGTCTGGATATGATTATGCTTCCGAACGCGCCGGGTCAGAAAAACAATTATGTCGACTTTATAAATGCGCTGAAAGAATTAGTGAACGAAAACAAAGTCCCGATGAGCCGGATCGATGATGCCGTTAGCAGAATTTTAAAAGTAAAATATGAACTCGGCTTGTTCGAACATCCTTTGACCGACAGAACATTGACCGCTAAGGTTGGCTCTGCCGAACATCGTAAAGTTGCGCGCGATGCCGTGCGTCAATCGTTAGTATTATTAAAGAATGACGGCAAGCTGCTGCCTCTTTCGAAAAAAATAAAACACATTCACGTTGCCGGTAAAAGTGCTGACGACATTGGAAATCAATGCGGCGGCTGGACAATTATTTGGCAAGGTAAAAGCGGAAATGTAATTTCCGGCGGCACAACAATTCTGCAGGCAATCAAAAATACGGTTTCGAAGGATACAAAAGTTACTTACTCGCTTGACGGCAATGGAGCCGATGGCGCAGACGTTTGTGTTCTTGTAATCGGTGAAAAACCATACGCTGAAATGTTCGGCGACAAAGATGATTTGAGTTTGGATAAGGAAGATCTAGATGCTATTGCAAAAGTAAAAGCATCGGGTGTTCCGATCGTAACGCTTCTTGTTTCCGGCAGACCGATGTTGATTGAACCGGCGTTGAATGAGAGCAAAGCTTTTGTTGCGGCATGGCTGCCGGGTACCGAAGGACAGGGCGTAGCAGACGTTCTCTTTGGCAATTACAAACCAACTGGAAAACTTTCTCATTCGTGGCCCAAAAGTATGGATCAAGTTCCTATCAATGTCGGCGATGCTAAGTACGACCCTCTATTTCCGTACGGATTTGGACTGAGTTACTAGAACTAAAAATTTCATTTTGCGTTTAACAGAGCCGGCAAGAATGCCTGCACTTAAACTTTGGAGGCAAAGATGAAAGTTTTTCGTAACGTAATTTTTTTATTGTTAGCGTTATTCGCTATTGTCGGAGCGCAGAATAAAGATTTTGTACGCTGTGGCGGAAAAAATATTGTAGATGCCAACGGAAAAGTTTTACTGCTCAGGGGAATCAATATCGGGAATTGGCTGAATCCCGAAGGCTACATGTTTCACTTCAAAGATGTCAATTCGTTCCGATTAATTGATGATGTAGTGAAGGAATTGATTGGCGCCGATGACGCAAGGAAATTTTGGAACTCATTCCGTGACAACTATATCACTAAGAAAGATATTCATTTCATTAAAAGCGCCGGTTTGAATCACATTCGTGTTCCGTTCAATTTCAAATTTTTTTTGGTAGAAGATCATCCCGAAATATTTTTGGAAGAGGGATTTAAACGACTCGACGACATAATAAAATGGTGCCGTGAAGAAAATTTATACGTTGTGCTTGATTTGCATGCCGCACCTGGCGGACAAACCGGAGACAATATAGACGACAGCTGGAGTTATCCTTTCTTATTTGAAAGTGATGAAGCTCAGAAAACAACCATTGCACTGTGGGAAAAAATTGCCGAGAGGTACAAGGACGAAAGCATTGTTATCGGATATGATTTATTGAACGAACCGATCCCGCATTTTTATGAGAACAAAGAATCGCTGAACAAACTTCTCGAACCTTTATACAAAGAAATTGTAGCGGCAATTCGGAACATTGATAAAAACCATATAATCTTTCTCGGCGGCGCTCAGTGGGATACTAACTTCAAAGTGTTCGGTCCGCCGTTTGATAAAAATATGGTTTACACTTTTCATAAGTACTGGATGCCGCCTGAACAAAAAGAAATTCAAGAGTACATTGATTACGCCAACAAATACAATGTCCCGCTGTGGCTGGGTGAATCCGGTGAAAATGAGGACGAGTGGATAAATTCGTTTCGGATACTTTTGGAAAAAAATAATATCGGCTGGTGTTTCTGGCCTTATAAAAAAATGGATTCCACTCGCGGAATGGTTTCGTTTCCGAAAACAAAAGAGTGGGATGAAATAATAAAGTTTGCCGAGGGACCGCGTAAAAATTTTGAAGAAATCAGAAAATCCAAACCAACACCGGAAATAGTGAAAAAAGCTTTTTCCGATTTACTTGAGAACGTAAAATTCAAAAACTGCACTATTAACTCGGGTTACCTAAACGCATTGGGGTTGAAATGAGACACAATCTAATAACGAAAATTTTACTGCTGCTGATTTTCTTTGCCGTTGTAGTCAGAGCGCAATACGAAGATTCCGGTAAACGCGGATTATACTTTTCAAAAAAAGTATACACCGAAGCGGCACTTCCGACATTTGAAAAAAACAAATCCAAACTTCCTCAACCAATTCTTGAAGACAACAACGAGTTGGTAAAACTTTATTGGAAAGCTTGGGAACTGGCGTTCAAACATTTCAAGAAGCCGCCGAAAGGATCGCCGTTTGTATCTAATTATATTGACGAAGCATTTTCTCCTTCCGTGTTTCAGTGGGATACAATTTTTATGATAATGTTTGCCCGGTACGGTCACAGCATTTTTCCGGCAATACAATCACTTGATAACTTTTATTCGCGGCAATACGAGAACGGTTACATCTGCAGAGAGATTCAAGAAGCGGACGGACAAGATTTTGTTTACGAGGGAAGACAGAATACAATTAATCCGCCGTTGTTTACTTGGGCGGAAATAGAGTCGTACAAATTAACCGGTGACAAATCCCGGTTTGCTTCTATCCTTCCGGCGTTGGAAAAATATGCCGAGTGGCTTGAGAAGTACCGGAAAAAAGAAAACACGAAACACAATTTGTACTGGCAAACCGGTCTTGGTTCAGGTATGGATAATTCACCACGCAGCGGCTCGGCTTGGGTATGCATGTCGTCTCAAATGAAAATGTTTTACGATGGACTTGCATTTATTTCTAGTGAGTTGGGTGATAAAGAAAAAGCAGATCGTTATAAATCCAAAGCAGATGATATTGGTGAAAGAATAAACGCGCTAATGTGGAACGAAGCGGACGGTATGTATTACGATTTGGAAGACGAAGGCAATCAAGTAAAAGCTAAAACTATTGCCAGCTTCTGGCCGATGCTTGCCGGATTGTGCGACAAGCACAAAGCAGAAAAGCTTCTTGCTAACCTGAAAGACCCCAAAAGTTTCTGGCGTGTCATTCCATTCCCGTCCCTGTCTGCAGATCATAAAGATTACGCGCCGCAAGGCGGTTACTGGCTTGGAGGTGTTTGGGCGCCGACAAATCTAATGGTGATCAAAGGATTAAACCGCTTCTCGTTTGACGATGATTATGATAATGCGCACGCGTTTAGAGAGTTTGCTACTTATGCATCTCAAAAATATCTGGAAGCGATGTATGAAGTTTATAAAAGGACCGGCACCATCTGGGAAAATTATTCGCCGGAATTTTTAATGCCGGGACTGCCCGCACAGATGGATTTTGTCGGTTGGAGCGGATGCGGACCAATTGTGCTTCTGATAGAAAATGTTATCGGCATACATGCCGACGCGTCGAAAAATGAAATCGTTTGGTATCTGAATCGCATCGACAAGCATGGTATAAAAAATCTGAAGTTCGGCAAGATAACAACCACGCTAATTGCTCAGAAGAGAGAAGCGGTCAACAAGTCATGCACATTAACAGTTGAAACAAACATGCCATATACTCTTCGCATTATTAATTGGACGAAGAAAACACAGATCGTCAAGATTGAAAAAGGCATCAACAAGTTTGTAATCGAATAATCGTTTATTCAAATATTCGTAGATACAAAAACTAAATTTTCACAACTGCACATAGGAGAAATCATGAAAAGTTTTTTGGCAGTGATTATTTTGTCTATTGCTTCATGTTTGATTGCTCAGGAAAACCTTCCTTACAAAAATTCTAAACTTTCTGTAGATGAAAGAGTTGCCGACTTATTGAAACGTATGACGTTAGAAGAAAAAATTGATCTTCTCGGCGGAACCGGATTTGCAACTAAGCCAAATGAACGTCTTGGTATTCCGGAACTTCGAATGAGTGACGGACCCGTTGGCGTGCGATGGAGTGAATCCACCGCATTTCCGGTTAGCATTGCAATGTCTGCAACATGGGATCCTGCTCAAGTTGAAAAAGTGGGCAGTGCAATCGGAAGGGAAGTTAAAGGACACGGAAGAGATATAATACTTGGTCCTTGTGTAAATATTGCGCGGATTCCTCAAGGCGGAAGAAATTTTGAAAGTTTTGGCGAAGATCCGTTTTTAACTTCGCGCATGGCAGTCGATTATATTAGAGGAGTTCAGAAGGAAGATGTTGCGGCAACGGTGAAACATTATGCTGCAAACAACCAAGAATACGAACGTGATTTCGTAAACACGATTGTGAGCGAACGCGCGCTGAACGAAATTTATTTCCCGCACTTTAAAGCTGCTGTTGAAAAAGCCGGTGTTCTTTGCGTAATGTCGGCGTACAACAAAGTTAACGGAGCTTATTGCAGCGAGAATGATTATCTGCTCGTCGATAAATTGAAAAAAGATTGGGGCTTCAAAGGTTTGGTGATGAGCGATTGGGGAGCGGTCCATTCAACGCTTCCAACTGCAAACAGTGGATTGGATCTTGAAATGCCTGTCGGCAAATATCTGAATCAAAAAACTCTTCTTGATGAAGTGAAAAAAGGAACCGTCCCGGAATCAAAAATTGATAACAAAGTGAGCAGAATACTCGGTGTAATTTTCAAACTAGGTTTGTTCGATCACGAACGAAAAGAAAATTCTTCGTTGATCAACTCTGCGGAAAACAGAAAGGTGGCGTACGAAACTTCACGTGAGTCAATCGTTCTTCTTAAAAACGATCAGAACGTTTTACCGATGCAGACTGAAAAAATAAAATCCATTGCAGTGATTGGGCCGGACGCTGAGATTGCACGCACTGGAGGCGGCGGAAGCGCAATGGTTACGCCAATCGATCCGATCAGCGCGCTGCAAGGATTGAAAAATAAACTTGGCGATAAAATCAAAATTAATTTTGCAGCTGGAGTAAGATTAGAAGGCGATGAGCGCCCGATAGATGCAAAATATTTATTCACGGATGAAACCTTGAAAGAGCAAGGGCTTACTGGTAATTATTTCAATAACAAAGAACTTAGCGGCTCGCCGACGATAACACGCGTTGATAAACAAATTAATTTCTGGTGGGGCGGAGGTTCTCCAGCAAAAGAAATCGGCGAAGATAATTTTTCTGTTAGATGGACTGGCGTTATCAAAGCGCCCGCAACCGGCAAGTTTGTATTATCCACATCCAGCGACGACGGCATTAGGTTGTATGTTGACGACAAACTTGTTATTAACGATTGGACCGATCATGCTCTTACGGCTACTTCGGCTGAAGTTGAAATGACGGAGGGAAAAACTTACAAAATTAGACTTGAGTATTATGAATTCGGCGGAGATGCAATTATAGTTTTAGGTTGGAAATTGCCCGGTGAAGATTTAATGACTGAAGCAGTAAACGCTGCCAAGAGTTCCGACGTTGCACTTGTTTTTGCTGGCACGTCGCAAAACTATGAATCTGAAGGGCGTGACCGTGATAACCTATCATTGCCGAATAACCAAGATGAATTGATTCAGAAAATTGCGAAGGCAAATCCTAACACTGTCGTCATCTTGCAAAACGGTTCGCCGGTGTTGATGAATGAATGGATCGATAAAGTAAAAGGAATTGTTGAAGCGTGGTTCCCAGGTGTTGAAGGCGGTAACGCAATTGCCGATGTACTCTTGGGCAATTACAATCCTTCCGGAAAACTTCCGGTAACCTTTCCGAAAAGGTGGGAAGATTGTTCCGCTTATAAAACTTACAAACAGAAAGACAGCGTAACGGTTTACGACGACGGAATATTTGTCGGCTACCGTCATTTCGACAAAAATAAAATTGAACCGCTCTTTCCGTTCGGTTACGGATTATCCTATACAACTTTTGAGTTCGACAAATTAAAAGTGGAAAAGAGATCAAACGATAATTTTGAAATCACTTTTGCTGTGACAAACACGGGAAAAGTAAAAGGCGCCGAAGTAGCGCAAGTTTATGTTAGCCAGGTTGATCCCAAAATTGAAAAAGCAGTAAAGGAACTGAAAAATTTTATCCGGATTGATTTGAAACCGGGACAGTCATCAATGGTAAAGCTGAACTTAAAACGTGACGACTTTGCGTACTACGACGAGCAGATTCACGGATGGGAAGTTGATCCGGGCAAATACAAAATTATGATCGGCGGTTCATCAAATGATTTGAAACTGCAGACAGAAGTCCCCTTGGATTAAATGCGTTTGTTGTAGAGAAATGTTTCTGACGGGAATTTATTTTAGTAAAATCATTTTCTTCGTTTCAGAAAAACCATGCCCTGAACTTTGCGAAGGATCGCCAACAGTGAGACGATAAAAATAAACACCGCTGGGTAATTGAGAGCGGCTAATTGACCCGCTTCGACTCGCGTCTTGCGAGGCGAGAAATTTAGAATTATGGCTGCCCGCTTGTTGATACTCATTTACAAGGGTTGCAACTTCATTTCCCAATACATCGTAAACTTTCAGACTGACAAAACTTGCAACAGATAACCGGTAGCTGATAACCGTTTCCGGATTGAAAGGGTTTGGAAAATTCTGTTGCAATGTGAATCCCGGCATGCGGTCGTTCTTCGAATTAATATCTTCCGCAACATCGGTGATCACATCCCCGGCCTTAATTGAATTTGCCCAAGTCCCATAGGTTAAAATCTTCTGGGTGAAGATTCTCTTAGTAAAATTCCCATGTCGGATTGTGATACCCGCTCCGAACGTAGCAACTTTTGTATCTGCCGGAATATCAAAATAATCTTGCGCAAAGTATTTGCCGCTAGTTGACGTAAGTATCTGTGACTTTGAAGTGCCGCCGTCAAATCCAATGTGGGGATGAGACGAGTATTTAATTTTGTTGTCGTCAATTGTGAACGCCGGATTGGAAGTCACTTGCATTATCAAATAATTTCTGCCGCCGAGATTCAAATACGACGGGGCGATTTGCATCGTTACTTCCGGCAGCTGAATTTGATTCTTCGTGCAAAGAATAGAAATGGTTTCGGATTTAAGCGTATCTCCGGCTTGATTGGAAAAACTAAAATTAAGCTTAACATCTTTAATATCCTCACTAAGATTCAGCTGGAGCGAACCGGAATAATAATTATTGGAAACGTTTTGGCTTTCGAGAACACTGCCGTTCATCGAAACCGAAAATGAAGCTACATCGTCGGTAGTAAAAATCTCGATGGGTACGGCACCGTTATAAATTTCTTCGTTCTTCGGATCGGTGATTATTGCTTTGTTATATTGTTCAAAGGCAGACCAGACCGGACGCGGTGTTCCGTAAATATCGTTTTGATTAGCAAACTCGATTAATCCAAACCATTCTTCCGGATTTGCATCATGTGTAAGTGGATGATCGCCTTTCCACCATCCGTCTTGATATTGAAAAACGCATCCGCCGTTAGCGCCGGCATCAATCAGAGATCTGTACATAAACAAATCGCCGTTCATTTGTTTCTCAATGGTATTTCCTCCGTAAGTGTAGTCCGAAGTTGAAATTATTGGCGGAGAAACGGATAAGCCGAACTCGGTAACTATTAGCGGATTTCTGTTTGCGCGATTGCTTTTAAGATATTTCAAAAATCCGCTGTAACCGTGTGAGCCGGTTACCGGCGAGGGACCGTACACATAAGCATTGTACCCGGCAAAATCAAAATAATCCATGTTGATGTAATCGCCTACATTAGTGTTTGAAAATGAAACCGGAACGTGCGGGTGTTTCTGATGAATCAAATCAATTACAGATTGCCAGAGCAATAAAAGATTCTGTGCGCCGCCATTGTAAATGTTTTCCACTTGCGGTTCGTTCATTATCAGATAGCCGATTACACAATTGTATTTCGCTGTATAACTTAAAACGCTGTTTACTTGGTTTATTACAGATGCTTTAAACGAAGCATTTCCAAACTGTCCTGCTGGGTCAATCCAGATGCCGAATAAAATTTTCAATCCCGATTCATTTACCAGCTTTAATTCTTCTTCGGTTAATGCGCCCCATGTTCGGATTGTGTTGAAGCCGGCGTTTTTAATCCGCTGCAAATCGAGTCTGATCAAGTCCGGATTGAAACTGTAAACCCATGGAACTTGTCCGGGGCGCGTGTGCGTCTCGTATCCAATTCCTTTCACAAAAAATTTATTTCCGTTTATGTAAAACCAACCTTTGTTTACGGAAACACTTTGCGCGTTACATACGTTGAGCACTAAAATGAAAAGCAGAATGAAAAATGTATGATTTCGTTTCATAATAAATTGCGGACGATTGAATTTTGGTTTGCTCTTAAGACCATCTTTATAACGTGCTCTCTAGACGACACAAAAAAGATTTCCGTACCGAGACACTTTCTATTTGTCACTGACCGGCTTTGCGCCGCTGCTATTCCAGAATTATTTCATTAACACCATTTTCTTGACAAGCGTAAATCCTTCTGCACTCATTCTATAAAAGTAAATTCCGCTCGCAACAAGACTTCCCGAAGAATCGTCTCCGTTCCAAATTGAAGAATATTTGCCGGCTTGATGAAATGAATCCGTAAGAACCTTAACGAGCTGACCGAGCGAATTAAAAATTTCTATCCTAACATTGCCCGCTTTAGGTATTTCATAATTGATAGTGGTAGAAGGGTTGAACGGATTCGGATAATTATTACTCAGTTTGAAACTGAACGGCAGCTCAGTTTCCTTTTCATTAACAGAAGTCGAAGTTAAATTATAAACTTCAATTTCGTAGAGCGAATAACCATATTGAGTACCGCGTTTCGTTCCGTAGATTCTTAAATATCTTGCCGAAGCCGAAACGTTATATTGTTCAACTCCATCGTTTCCGTTTGTTTGAGTAAACAATGTTGTCCAGTTGGAATTATCATTAGAAACTTCAATGCGATATTGTTTTCCGTATGCTGCTTCCCAATTTAATTTTATCCGGTTGAAAGTTGTTACGCTTCCGAAATCAATTGCAATCCATTGCGTATCGGACCAAGCCGATGACCAGCGTGTGCCGTTATTTCCATCTACGGCTTTACTTCCAACATAGTCGGAATTATTATTTTCAACCGAAGAAACAGTAACGGTTTTTCTAAGTGCAAGATTTACCGGCGGTGCATCGTAAACTCTGAAAGTTGTAGTTTTAGTATTGTTCGTATAAATCGTTTCTTGGATATCCGACGCGGTAGGGTTGACCGTTGCTTCAATTGTATGTGTTCCAAGATTATCCGCAGTCCAATAATAAGTGCCATTATTCTCGTTCACATTTCCGCACACTAAAGCCATACCTCCTTTGGGTATGGAGTCTTCAAGCGCAACGGAACTGCACACATATTGCCCGTCAACTTTGAAACTTACTTCGTGAAATGTTGCATTCGGACTTGGCCAGACACCACGGTTAATAATTGTTGCAAGAAAAATTACTTTATCTCCCTTCACCGGGTAACGGGGAACGGTCATAATGTTTGCAATTTGCAAATCGCAAAATCGATTGTTAGGTGGGCGCAAATCTAAAGTACCGCTAAATTTAATACTGTCGGATGAACTTCCGACTTCGAATTTATACGGAGCCGGATCTATTTCATAACCATTAGTTTTCTGACTGAAATAATAAAGGTCGCTTGGCGTAACTTCGAATGATACAGTTTTGGTCTCTCCTGGGTTAAGAAACACTTTTTGAAATCCCTTTAAATCCTTGGGAAACTTTGTTACAAACCCTGACGGTTCACTCACGTACAACTGCGCAACTTCTTCACCGGCGCGCGAACCAGTATTTGTCACGTCAACGCTAACGGTTATTGGCTGTTCATAAAAAGCCGATACTGTATGGGACATTCGGAAATTGCTGTAGGCAAAAGTTGTGTAGCTCAGGCCAAAACCGAAAGCAAACTGAGGTGTGGTATTATTGTAATCAAACCATCTGTATCCGCCGCCTTGAATAGCGTTAAGATCAAGGCTGTTCATAGATGGATCGGGAAGCTGCGAATCACTCATCGGCATTGTAACCGGAAGTTTTCCGCTTGGGTTATAATCACCGAATAATACTTGAGCAATTGCGTTGCCGCCTTCCTGTCCCGGATAAAATGCGTAGAGCAAACCTTTGATGTCGTTGATAAATGGTGTTGCCGTACAAATCCCGCCGCTTATCAAAACAACTATTACGTTTGGATTTGCATTTTTAATGTATTGAATAAAATCTTTCTGCCTGCCCGGCAATTCAATAGAATGGTTAGCGCGGTCGGCTCCTTCTCCTTCTTGAGATGGGTCCAACCCACCAAAATAAATTACAACATCTGCCTGGCCTGCATATTTTATTGCGTCTCCAAAATCACTTGCGAAATCAGTCCCGGAAATTGTGCAACCTTGTGCATACAGAACCTTGTTTGTGCCAACGTAATTTTCAATTCCTTGTCTTGGCGTGACAGTATAAAATGGATCGACCCAACTGCTTCCCTGTGCATCGGTTCTCATTACGTTAGCATTAGGTCCGAGAACAGCAATCGTCTTTCCGGAATTTTTGTCGAGCGGTAAAATGTTGTTTTGGTTTTTTAGAAGGACAATTCCTTTCTTTCCGGCTTCAAGACAAAGAGCTTGATGTGCAGCGCTGTTAATATCGCTTGGGTCGCCGGGAGGATAGTAATCCATAATTCCTGACAAAATTTTTGTACGCAATACTCTTTGCACTGCATTATCAATATCATTTACGGTAAGCTTACCGCTCTTGACTAGACCCCATAGTCCACTTGTTGTGTCTGCATAAAGATCGGAACCCATTTCAACGTTGCACCCGGCTTTAATCGCAGAATCGGAGCTAGAATAAATTGAACCCCAATCGCTAACAACATAGTAAGGAAATCCCCACTTTGTTCTTAGGATTGTCGAAAGGAGAGTAGGATTTTTGGCGGCACTTTTCCCATTAATTTTATTGTATGAGCTCATTATGCTCATAGCACCGCCAATCTGGATTGCTTCTCTAAATTGGAGCCCATGATGTTCCATGAGCATGCGGTTGCTTATTTTATAATCGTTAGTTGTTCTACCGTTTTGCCTGTACTCGGTATAAAAATGTTTTGGCGTAGCAATCGTTCCTGTTGATTGGACACCTTGAACAATAGCTGTATTTATCTTTGCATCCAGGTAAGGATCTTCTCCGCCTGTCTCCGGTGATCTACCGTCACGGGGATCGAGACACAAATCCAAACACGGTCCGAGCATTTGTTGAATTCCTTTTCCGCGGAATTCTTGTCCCATCGCAACTCCGACTCTATAAACCAAACTTGTATCCCAGGTTGCAGCCAGTCCAATTCCAACAGGGAATGAAGTTGCTTGCCCGTTTCGTACACCGTGAGGTCCATCCGACATTACAAATCCGGGAATGTTTAAGCGTGTATTATCGGCAGTGTTCATTGTCCCTTCTTTATGAAGCTGCTGGATCTTTTCTTGGAGACTCATTTTCGAAATGATATCTGTAATTCGTTCTTCAAGTGTTTGCGAATAGTTCTTAAACTGGTAAGAAAAAAATATTACCAGAAATAAAAAAAAGAACTTCTTTAATCGGGATTGTGTACTTGCATGCGACATGATAGTAAGCTCTTTATATTCAGTTGTAAAAACAGGAATCTTTTTCTAATTAACCTTTTTGTAAACTCTTACATATTCAACTTCCATCCTTTGCGGAAAAATACTGTCGTCGATTCCCTGAGCACCGCCCCAACTTCCGCCGACTGCTATATTCAGTATCAGATAAAAGTTTTTGAAGAACGGCCAGTATTGCCAACCTTTCCCTTCGTTAACGGAGGTGAAATACAATGTGCTATCAACATACATTTTGATTGAGTCTTTATCCCACTCCAACGCATATGTATGAAAAGCTGTAGAGCAGTCCGGGAATTTTATAGTTGCAGTTTTTTGTGTTCCTTTTGTCCAAACGTACATGTTGCAGTGAGTCGATCCGTGGATGACGCCTTGGTCGTAACCAACGTGTTTCATTATATCGATCTCGCCGTTGTCCGGCCAGCCGCCGTTGCCTAAATTCCAAACTGTCGGAAGCATCCATATTGCGGGCCAGGTTCCTTTGCCGTAGGGTAGTTTAGAGCGAATTTCAAAACGACCGTAAGTCCAATCGCCTCTATGTTTAGTTACAAGACGTGCTGACGAGTACACGCTGCCTTTGTATCTGTCACGACGCGCTTCAACAATCAGTTTACCGTTTTCAACTCTAGCGTTTTCAGCTCTTTTTTCCGAATAATACTGTGCTTCATTATTGCCCCATCCCCCGGCACCAACATCGTAACCCCACTTCATAGAGTCCGGTAAACCGGCGTGATCAAACTCATCTGACCAAATCAATTGATACCCAGGGAGCGCAGTTGAATCCGAAGAATCTTTCGGCGAGTTTGTTTGTGAACAATTCGTAGCTACCATCATGAAAAAAATAGGTACAATAACTTTGAGATTTTGAATCATAGTAAACTCAAACAACTTCAATAAAGTATGTTAATTATACTTGAAAATTACGGTGATTCTTGATGAAATAAAAGGACTTTACCATTGTAAATATTGGGTAAAATCGATGTTTGAATGAACATGAACCACTTACCTATTATGAAATTTTTCTATATTAAAATTATTGCCCGATAGGTCGTGTGGACATAAAGTCAAAAAGAAATTTTTTATATGAAAGATAGTTTATGATAATTGATGAGATCTGTGACTTAGATATTTTATATCTCATAGGGTAATGTATTTTAACAAATCTAAAATCAAGAGCTGATTAAAATGGAGAATCAAACTAACAATTGGTTTTTGCAAGCATAGATTTTTCTTCGACAACTGCATTTCTTGCCGACTTTTTCAATTATTTTTTTACATACTGATCTAAATTCCCTTGACTTTAAAAACGGCAAATATTAAGTTGAATCAAGGATGTAAACGTTTACATATTAATATTTCTCTCCTTTCTTCCAACTAATTTTTTGATGTTTTTGAGTTTAGAACTTAATGGCGCCAACTATTAAACAAATTGCCAAGCTTGCCAACGTTTCGATTGCAACCGTGTCGAGGGCACTTACTAATGATGAAAAAGTAAAAAGCGAAACGAAAGAGTTGGTTCTAAAAGCGGCTAAAGAGCTTAACTACAAACCAAACATTATTGCCCGAAATTTTGTTAAGGGCAAATCCAATATAGTAGGCTTAATCCTTCCAGATATATCAGATGAATTCTTCTCGGAAATAATTCGCGGAGTTGATGAGACATCATACGATCATGGTTACTATACGATGGTAATCAGTTCCCACAAGAACAGATCGTTGGTTGAATCGGTACATACACTTATGAGTAACGGTCTGGTCGGAGGATTTATCGTCTTGGTTCCGTTGATGGATGAAAAGATCAAAGAAGCGTTGATGAGCGAGCGAGTTCCTTTCGTGGTAATCGGTGGTGACGACGGTGTTAATGAGTTTGATGCTGTTACAACGAACAATTATCAGGCCGCATTCAACATGGTTGAATTTCTTGTTGGCAAGGGTTACAAGAAGATTGCGCACATCTCCGGTCCCACCGACAACAATGATGCTCTTAAAAGAAGGAAAGGTTTTCTAGACGCATGTTCTAAATTCTCATTAGAAATTAAAGAGAACTGGATAATTGACGGGGACTTTACAATGGAGGGCGGTGCAAAAGCCGCCGATAAGATTTTGAACGAGAGCGAAAAGCCACAGGTAATTTTTGCGGCAAACGATATGATGGCTCTTGGCTGTTTTAAAGCAATCCAGTCCAAAGGATTAATTATACCAGCCGACATTGGTGTTGTCGGATTCGATGACATTCTAATTTCAGAATACGCAAATCCTGCGTTGACGACTGTAAGAGTTAATACTGATAGAATTGGAAAGCAAGCCGCAGAACGTCTCATAGAAAAAATTAATGGGGTAGAATGCATACTTAATCGGAAAATAGAAATCGAGTCTCAGCTTGTAGTTAGAAATTCGTGCTAAATAAAGTGAGGAAATAGTTGTGGCAAAATTTAGATCCAAATATGGTTACTTTACAGACGACGGGGATGAATACGTAATTACGAATTATAAAACTCCAAAGCCGTGGGTTAACGTAATTTCAAACGGTGAATATGGATTGGTGATTTCGCAAATCGGCAGTGGATTTAGCTGGAACGAACATTCTGAATTTAATCGACTGAACCGCTGGCATCAGGATTTAATTCGTGATGACTGGGGAAAGTATTTTTATTTCAAGAACAACAAAACGGGTGAAGTCTGGAGTCCGACATGGATGCCGGTAAAAGCAGAACTGGAAAATTATGAAGCTCGATACGGTTTTGGTTACGCTGCATTTCAATCTGAATACAAGAAAATAGTTGTAGAATTGACCGTCTTCGTCCCGATGAAAAACAATCTTGAAATTTGGGATTTCAAAATCACAAACAAATCGCAAGAGCCGCTTGATCTTTCCATCTATACATATTTTGAATGGTGCCTGGGCACATCCAACGATCATCATCGTGAATTTCACAAGCAGTTTGTAGAAACGGAATTCAACGCTGAAAACAACGCAATGCTGGCAACGAAACGTCTTTGGGAAGTTCCGCTTGGCGACCGCGGGCATTGGAATATTGAGTATCCTTACTATGGGTTCATCTCTTCGAACAAAGCAATAATTGATTTCGAAGGCGATAAAGAAGAATTTATAGGTCAGTATAACAATCTTGATAAGCCCGCCGGCTTGATGAAAGAAGCTCTTTCCAATAAGGTTGGTAAATGGAATGACTCGATTGGAACGGTGCATGTAAACGCAAACGTGGCGCCGGACAAATGCAAAGCCGTTGCGTTCTATCTTGGAATACAAGCGACAAAGAAAAATGTTTTTGAAACGCTGAAAAAATTTCGCACGGAAGAACAAATTCAGAATGCATTAGATGAGGTGAAAAAATATTGGGACGGTGTGTTAGGTACACTCGAAATCAAAACGCCGGACGATGCAATGGATTTGATGATTAACAAGTGGGCGCGATACCAAGCCATTGCCGGTAGATTATTAGCGCGAACAGCGTATTATCAGCAGAGTGGCGCATTTGGTTTCCGTGATCAACTTCAGGATAGTTTGGTTTATCTGCCGATCGATCAAACGTTAACGGAGAAACAGATTCGTCTTCATGCCCGTCATCAATTTGAAGACGGGACAGTATTGCACTGGTGGCATCCGATAAGCGATACGGGACTGCCGACAAAAATGACAGACGATTTGCTATGGCTTCCGTTTGTTTTGTTCAATTATCTCGATGAAACAACAAACTACAAAATTTTGGATGAAACAGAACCTTATTACGACAATAAAGAAAAGTATGATTCACTTTTTAATCATTGTATTGCCGCAATAGAAAAAGTACTCACCCGTTTTAGCGAGCGGGGTTTGCCTTTGATAGGCGCTGGAGATTGGAATGACGGCTTAAGTGCTGTGGGTTTGGAATTCAAAGGCGAATCCGTTTGGCTCGCACATTTCTTTTACATGATCTTGCAAAGGTTTGCAAAAATTTCTGGTAAAGTCGGAAAGAAAGATTTGCAAAATCGGTACAATCAGAAAGCTGATGAGCTGAAACAAGCCATCAATAAATTTGCGTGGGATGGTGAATGGTTCTGGCGCGCAACAAAAGATAACGGTGAAAAAATCGGCAGTCATGAATGTAAAGAAGGAAAAATTTATCTGAACGCTCAAACGTGGAGCGTTATCTGTAATTCATCTGATGAAGAGAGAAAAGCAAGTGCAATGAATTCCGTTTCTAAATATCTGTTGAAAAATAACGGTGCGCTTTTGCTTTGGCCGGCATACACAAAGCCGGATAAATATATTGGCTACCTTTCACGCTATGCGCCGGCGCGGAGAGAAAACGGTGGTGTTTATACACACGCGGCTACTTGGGCAATTCAAGCTTTTGCAATGATGAAAGATGCTGAGAACGCTTGGCTTGCTTACACGAAATTAAATCCAATCAATGGCGGAATGGATCCGGAGAAATATGTTGCCGAGCCGTTTGTAACTCCTGGAAATATTGACGGTCCTGATTCCCCAAATTATGGTATGGCTGGATGGACGTGGTATACAGGTTCCGCGCAATGGTTTAATAAAGTTGTTTTGGAATGGATTCTTGGTGTTCGTCCCATAGAAGAAGGTCTTCTGATTGATCCATGCATTCCGAAAGAATGGAAAGAGTACAAAGTTAAACGCACGTTCCGTGGAACTGTTTACAACATTATTGTGAAAAACGAATCCGGAATTTCATTTGGCGTTAAGGAATTAATAGTTGATGGAATAAAACAAAAGGAAAACCTAATCAAGCCGGTAGATAAACCTACTGTAAAAGTTGAAGCCACACTTTGAAAACCAATAGGTGCTCAATGAGAAAATTAATTTGCTTACTGTTTTTTGTATTCGCGTTAAACGTTGGGTGTCAATCGCTTAATCTAAAATATCTTCCGTATAATAAAACTGAATTCAAGCTAAAGCAAAATGAAAAAGCATTTCTGGATACGCTTCAATACAAATCTTTTCTCTATTTCATTCACGAGATAAATCCGGAGAACGGAATGGTAAAAGACCGGTCGCAAGCCGGATCGCCGGCTTCGATAGCAGCGGTTGGCTTTGCGGTTCCAATTTGGGCTATCGGTTCGGAAAAAGGATGGATCACAAGAGAACGAGCAATTGATTACACGCTCGCACTTTTCAATTTTTTGTGGAACTCCGATCAAAGTTTGGATCCGTTAGCTGCGGGTTACAAAGGTTTCTATTATCACTTTGTTGATATGAAAACCGGAAAACGATTTTGGAATTGTGAACTTTCATCTATCGATTCCGGCTTGCTCTACTGCGGAATAATTTTCGCGCGTCAATACTATGATAACGCGAATGAAAAAGAGACGAAGATTCGTGAACTGGCAAACAAATTATTGAGTCGTGTCGATTGGAAATTTTTTACTATACCGGATACTGGAAAATATGCCAACACTATTTCTTTGGGTTGGACTAAAGATGAAGGATTCAATTCTCTCGGATGGTGGGGATACACCGAAGCATTATTCCTTTACGTTATTGCCGGCGGCATGGATATGCCGAATGTTGAGAAGGGTTACGACACATGGCTTAGTTTTTATCAATGGCGTGAACCTTACAAAGGATTAGGGCACGTTGCGTTTCCGGCTTTGTTCGTTCATCAATTCTCTATGATGTTTTTGGACATGCGTGGACTTGCCGACAAGTATATGATGAAAAAAGGAATCGACTATTTTGAAAATTCGCGCCGTGCAACTTATGTCCAGCGCGAATATGCAATTCAAAATCCGGGTAAGTGGGTTGGGTACGATTCTTTGACTTGGGGACTGAGCGCGTGCGACGGTCCAGGAGACAAGTATAATTTTGATGACAGAAAATTTTGGGATTATTCTGCGCGCGGAACATCGGGACCAGATTCCACATTTGACGACGGGACAATAGCGCCTTATGCAGCGGCGTCGTCAATTCCTTTCGCTCCGGAGATTTGCATTCCAGCCGTTATTAACATGTATGAAAAGTACGGCTTGAGCGGGCTTTGGAAAAAATACGGTTTCGTGGATTCATTCAACCCGACTATAAACTGGTTCGACACCGATGATCTCGGCCTCGACGAAGGTCCGATTGTTTTGATGATCGAGAATTTTTACAACGGTTTCGTTTGGAAATATTTTATGAATGACCCAATTGTTCAAAAAGGATTGAAACGGTTGGGATTCCAAAAAATTGAAAAGCAATAAATCATTCGATGAAAAAAATCATCTTTCTTTTTCTTTGCATCTCGGTCCTAAAAGCACAACCGAAACAACTTGATGACTTCAGCTCACCATCCGGATGGAAAAGTTTTGCATCGGATGGCGTTACAATAAAAACATCAATTGTTGAAGGTTTCAAAGGGAAGGCAATAAAACTTGAATACAATTTTACAAAGGGTTCCGGTTACGGCGGCATTCAAAAAGTTTTACCAATCAGCTTACCCGCGAATTATCAGTTCACGTTTTATGTGAAAGCTGAATCGCCGAATAATAATTTGGAATTCAAACTGCTTGATAAATCCGGCGAGAATGTTTGGTAGCTGAATCAAAGAAATTTTGAATTTCCGAAACAGTGGAAGAAAATTATAATAAAGAAAAGACATATCAGTTTTGCGTGGGGACCGACAGCTGATCACGATCTGAAAAACATAGACAAAATCGTTGCAGAAATTTCCAGCAACTGTTTTAATCAATTATTAATAGCATTCTTTTTTAGAAAAGAGATTTTGCGCGATGAGTTTTGCTACTGAAAAAAACTATTTCATAAAAAATGGAAAACCGTTCTTTGTAATTTCCGGAGAGATTCATTATTTCAGAGTTGATCCTCGCCTTTGGGAGAAACATCTACGTTTGCTCAAACAATCCGGCGCTAACACAACATCTACGTACATACCGTGGGATTGGCACGAGTACGAAGAAAACAAATTTGATTTTACCGGAGAAACAAATCCGGCAAGAAATCTCGTTCGATACATTGAGCTGTGTAAAAAAGTTGGATTAAATCTTATCGTCAAACCCGGCCCGTATATATTAGCGGAATATGAGGCGCACGGTCTCCCGAGTTGGCTTTTGAACAAGTGCAGCAAGGACGCTCATTCGATAGATGAAAACGGAAATGTAATCTCGCCCGATCTAATGTCGTATATGTCGGACGAATATCTTCATTACGCTTTCCTTTGGTATGATAAAATTATGCCGATCATTTCAAGATATCAGAGTAGCAACGGCGGTCCCGTTATAATGATGCAAGTTTGCAACGAGGTCGGTGTATTCCAATGGTTATCGGGCAGAATTGATTACAATGATTCGGTGGTCAGTCTATACAAAGAGTTTCTAAAGGAAAAGTACGGCACGGTCGAATCCATGAACGCGGTTTATGGAACTGAATATTCTTCCTTCGATAAAGTTGTTGCACCGAAAGGAAAGATTGAAAACAAACAAGATTACTGTGCTTACTTCGACTTTCATCTTTTCTATCACCACTTCTACGCATTGTATCTCGATACGCTGATAAAGAAAATTAGAAGCTTCAAAATTGATTTACAGCTGACGCACAACATTCCCGGGTGGATTTACGGCAACGCTGCCGAGCTTCCGATGTTAATCAGCACTTACGAAGAAATTATGAGAACACGCTCAGATATTGTCTTCGGTCTTGATCACATTCCGGAATTTGTTTCTTTCAGAAATGCGCATTCGGATTTAGCGTGCAACAAAATTCTTGAAGCGATGCAACCGTACGGACCGGTTTGGGCGGCGGAATTCCAATCCGGAACAAGAGAGCATCACGTTAAAAGCGATGCGAACGATCTGGAAACATTTTACTACGCGTCGCTCGCACACGGAATGAAAAGTTTCAATTACTATATGTTTTCGCAAGGAATAAATCCGAAAGGAAAAGGTTTCTTCGGCAAAACATTTTATTTTCAAACACCGCTTAATTACCAAGCTGAAAAATCTCCGTTGTATGGCTCAGTAAAAAAAGTTGATAGATTTATCAACAGTGAAAAAGAAAATTTATTACAGAGTGAGACAAAAGCAAATATCTGCGTTGGATTTTATAAGCCTTATTTCTATACCGAACTCACTACCTCGCAGCTGCTGAAAGAAAAACGGCTGGACGTTGAAAAGTTAGGACTCTCGCTTGATCCGCGATTTGTTCGCGAAGAAATTTTCTTTAATGGTTTGCTGCGAGGTCTTCAGACGCTGAACTTTAATTATGACATCCGCGATCTCGAAAATAGCAGCGTCGAAAATCTTTTGAAGTACAAACAGTTGTGGACTGTAACTACTGAATTTATGGACAGTGATACTCAGCGTTTCCTTGTTTCGTACGTGAAGAACGGCGGACACCTCATTATGTATCCGGCAGTCCCAACGTTGGATAATTATCTTAATCCATGCACAATACTTAGAGACGAATTCAACATTTCGTTTACAAAAAAAACTAGTCCTAATAAAGTCAATGCATTCGGTATCGAAGACGCATTTACAATTTTCAGAGATAAACAGATTTTCGATGCGGCTGAAAAGGAAACGGTCGCTAAAACCGAAAATGGCGAAGCGTGCGGCATAAACAAAAAAGTCGGAAAAGGAATGATTACGGCAATTGGCTTTGCGTTCGGCTATACAAGCGACGAGCACCTTCACATTTTTGAAAAGATAGTTTCACTCAATAAAATCAAGAGGGAAATCAAGGTCTCTGATCCGGACATTCAATTTGTAATTCGCGAAGGAAAGAAATATTCCTATCTGTTCCTGTTAAACTATCATAATAAGAAAAGTACGTTCACGGTGGATTCGAAGTGGGTTACTTTGAATCCCTTCTCAAGTAAGGTTATAAAGTTGAAATAATTTTTCAATCAAAAAAGGAAGAATTGATAATGAGAAGTTTAGTTACCTGTTTAATTGTGTTTTTAGCAGCCATAAGTTCATATGCACTAACCGATACTATACCGCCGGCTACACCTCAAAATGTCGGATCGATTTCTTACGAATTGCACGTCGACGTAACATGGCAGCTGAACACAGAATCTGATCTTGCCGGTTATAAAATTTATAAGTGGGACGGCACTGCATTTACTTTTTTAGCTAACGTGAAGAAGTACAGATCGTTTTATTCTGATTGGATAGGAGCCACATCTGTTACCAATAAATACAAAGTTGCCGCTTACGATCTTTCCGGTAATGTGTCGCAGATGAGTCCGGAGGTAACAACTTTTACTCATCAAATGTCGGATTCGGAATTTCTTGATATGACTCAGCGTGCGGCGTTTAGATATTTCTGGGATTGGGGCGATCCGAATTCCGGAATCGCACGTGAACGCCACGAACCGAACGAAAGCAACGTTACAAATACAAGCGGCGGCGGCGGATTTGGAGTAATGGCAATTATTGTCGGCATCGAACGCGGATTTATCACGCGAGACGAAGGCGTTACAAGAATGAAAAAGATTGTCGGATTCCTAACTAATACAATTAAGAAATTTAGTGGTGCATTTCCACATTGGTTTAATGGTACTACGGGAGACGTAGTTAAGTTCGGAAATTACCAGGACGGGGCAGACATTGTAGAGACTTCATTCATGTTTGAAGGACTCTTAACAGCAAGGCAGTATTTCAATAGAACAAACAGTGATGAAGATTATATCAGAACTACCATCACACATCTTTGGATAGGAGTCGATTGGGATTTCTTCAGAGACGGCTCAACTGGTTTATATTGGAATTGGTCTCCTACTTACGGATTCAATATTCCCCAGGGTGGAACATTTCTTTTTCATGGTTGGAGTGAAACTATGATTACTTATTTTCTCGCAGTAGCTTCACCAACACATCCAATCCAACCAGCTTTTTATAAAAGTGGCTGGGGAAATGAAGGCAGTAATTATGATATAAGGTATAAAGGCGGACCTAAATACGGTTATCAACTTCAAGTCGGCACGGATTACGGCGGACCGCTTTTCTGGACTCACTATTCGTACATGGGATTTGATCCGCGAGGCAGACGCGACTTATATGCAAATTATTTTGTAAATAATTACAATCAGTCAATGATTAACCGCGAATACTGCATCCAAAATCCGAAAGGATTTACCGGTTACAATGCTAATTGCTGGGGGTTAACTGCCAGCTATAGTCTTCCTAGTGTTTACTATCAAGCGCATCAACCGGGTGCGGAAGATAACGGAACCATTTCTCCAACTGCCGCACTTTCTGCAATGCCTTATTTCCTTTATGAAAAAGATAATTATTCACTCGACGCAATTAAATATCTTTATAGAACGTTTGGACAAAAGTTATGGGGTGATTTCGGTTTTAAAGACGCATTTAATCTAACGTACTCCGATGCAATTAAAGACAATAACGGGACAATTATCGGATACAAACCTGGAGAAGTATTTATCAATAATTATCTCGCAATTGATGAAGGGCCAATTGTCTGCATGATTGAGAATTATCGGTCTCAGCTGTTGTGGAAATTATTTATGGCAGATCCCGATGTTCAAGCCGGGCTAAGCAAAATTCCTTTTTTCCCTTCGAATGATCCTTCGACTGACATGAAAAGTGAAACAAGTCTTCCCACTGAGTTTGTGCTGAAAGGAAATTATCCAAATCCTTTTAACCCGAGCACGGTAATAAGTTTTGTTGTTCCGAAGACGGAAAGAGTTTCGGTTGCTGTTTATAATTTGCTCGGTCAAAAAGTTAAAACTTTGTTTAATGAAGAAACCTCTCCCGGCGAAAAATCCGTTAGTTGGAACGGTACAAATGAAGCAGGCGATACGGTCTCTTCCGGAACTTATATTTATAGAATAAGCGCCGGCGGTAAATTTTATTCAGGCAAAATGATTTTACAAAAATGAGAATGAAACTTTACGGAAAAATATTTTCTTATTTCTGTTTTCTTATTTCTGTCTTCTTAATTGTCGGTTGCTCTAAACGAGAAGACAAAACCATCACTCTGAATTTCTGGGCAATGGGAGTTGAAGGCGAAACCGTTTCTAAGCTTGTGCCCGAATTTGAAAAGCAAAATCCAAACATAAAAATAAAAGTTCTCCAGATTGCTTGGGTTGCCGCGCATGAAAAATTGATCATAGCATTTGCAAGTGAAACTTTACCCGACGTGTTCCAGCTCGGCAATACGTGGATACCGGAATTTCAATCTTTGAACGCTATTGAACCGCTGAATCCCTTCATAGACAAATCATCTATTATTCATGCGGGTAATTACTTTCCGGGAATTTGGGAAACGAATCTTATCGACACAACGGTTTACGGAATTCCATGGTACGTTGACACGCGTGTTCTATTCTACAGAAAAGATATTTTGGAAAAGGTCGGGTATAGAAATCCACCGCGAACGTGGGCTGAGCTTTACGATGTATCCAAAAAAATTAAACAGAAGTTCAACCGCTTTTCATTTTTTATTCCGACAAATGAATGGCTCCCGTTCATTCTGTTCGGAATTCAAAACGGCTCAACTTTGCTGAAGGATAACAATTCATACGGCGATTTTTCCGGAAAAAAATTCAGCGATGCAATTAAGTTCCTCGCAAAATTTTATCACGAAGGGTTGGCGCCGATTGACATGCAGCAGGTAATGAATGTTTACCAGGCATTCGGCGAAGGATTTTTTTCATTGTACATTACCGGTCCATGGAACGTTACGGAGTTTCAGAAACGGTTGCCTGCCGATGTTCAAAACGAATGGATGACTGCTCCGCTTCCATCGCCAAACAATGATTACCCCGGTTATTCGCTTGCGGGCGGTTCAAGTCTGGTGCTAAACAATAAATCGGAACATAAAGCTGCGGCATGGAAGTTCATTGAGTTTCTCTCGGAATCGAAAACGCAATTACAGTTTTATAAATTGGTTTCGTCGTTACCGGCAGTAAAAGAAGTTTGGAACGATTCCGCTTTCGTTTATAATCCTTACATGAAAGCGTTTTACGAACAGTTGCAGAAAACAAAACCAACTCCTAAAATTCCGGAATGGGAACAGATTGTCTTTTCAAAGGTTCAGCAGAATTTTGCTGAAAAAATTGCAAGAACAAAAGAGCCGATAGATAACGTACTTAAACAATTGGACGGCGACGTTAACAGCGTTCTCGAAAAACGCCGTTGGTTGCTGGAACACAATCGTCATTAAATTATGCAGACAAAAACAAAATTCAGTGCACTCGTTTTATTTCTTGGTCCTTCGCTAGCGGTAATCTTTGTATTCTTTTTCTTGCCCGTTATAATCGCGTTCATGATGAGCTTCACCGATTTCGATATCTATTCACTTGGCAATTACAGCTATCTGCGGTTCGTCGGTTTCAAAAATTATTCTACTTTACTTTCAGAGCCGTTGTTCTGGACCGCTTTGAAAAATACGTTTTACTTTGTACTTGTAGGCGGACCGTTATCTGTTGCCACATCGCTCGGCGCGGCAATTCTGCTCAACTCAAAATTTATAAAGTACAAAGGAATTTTTAGACTGGTTTATTTTCTGCCGGTGGTTACTACGCTTGTGGCTGTATCCATTGTGTGGCGTTATTTTTATCATCCAAGGTTCGGTTTGCTGAATTACATTTTAAGTCTGGTTGGAATCGGCAGAATCGATTGGCTTGGCGACCCAGCGTTTTCAATGCCGGCAATAATTCTTCTTGCTGTATGGAAAAATTTCGGCTACAACATGATTATCTTCGTCGCCGGACTTCAAAATATTCCAACCGAACTTTATGAAGCCGCAAGTATCGAAGGAGCTTCTGCGTGGAAGCAATTTGTTCACATTACAATTCCGCAGCTTGCGCCGACTACGTTGTTCATAAGTTTGATAACGATGATCGGATATTTTCAATTGTTTGCAGAACCGTACGTCATGACTCAAGGAGGTCCGCTTAACAGCACACTCAGCATTGTGCTTTACATGTATCAAGAGGGTTTCAGATGGTGGAACATCGGATACTCGACGGCAATTGCATTTATGCTGTTCTTCATAATTATGATCGGCACAATCATTCAATTCAAACTTCAGAAAAAGGGGGACGAGTGAGATGAAAAAATATCTCGTAATATTTATCGCGATATTTATCGGAGTGATAACTTTCCTTCCGTTCTTATGGATGATTGCGGCTTCGTTTATGCCGACCGGCGCCGCCAATACATATCCTCCGAAGCTGTTTCCGGACAAATTCAGTTTTTCGCATTACACAACTTTGTTCACGAGACTGAATCTCACAAAATATTTATTGAACAGTTTAATTATTTCGCTTGGTGTTACACTTTTCTCTCTGCTGCTGAATTCAATGGCGGGATACGCGTTCGCAAAATTCCGGTTCTCAAGAAAGAAAGGTTTGTTCAAATTTTTGTTGAGCTCGCTGATAATTCCGGCTCAAGTTACAATGCTTCCGTTATTTTTGATTTTGAAAAATCTCGGTTTGATCAATACATACTGGGCAATTCTGATTCCGGGCATGGCAAGCATATTCGGAATTTTCTTGATCCGCCAATACGCGTTTTCAATTCCCGATAGTTTGATCGAAGCTGCAAAAATGGACGGCGCTACCGAAATGCAAGTTTATCTTCGAGTGATTCTTCCTCTCTGCAAGCCAATTCTTGTTACGCTCGGACTTTTCACCTTCATGGGAACGTGGAACGACTTCTTATGGCCGTTGATTGTAATGACGGATGCAAACATGTACACCATGCCCGTTGCATTGGCAAATTTGATGAGCGAGCATGTTCAAGATACCGAACTTATGATGGCCGGCTCGGTCATCACTATTATTCCGGTGCTGGTTGTATTTCTAGCACTACAAAAATATTACATCAAAGGAATTATGATGGGAAGTGTTAAGGGATGAAAACTATTTCCAAATTGTCGATCATCGTTTTAATTTCTGCTGTTGTTTGTTCCGCGCAGGATGATACAAAAACGGTCGCGCACGTAGGCGGAGAAAATATTTCTGCCGAAGAATTCAAGTTCCGTTATGAATTCATGCCGCATTTTACCGATAAACAGGAGGAAGCCGATTCATCCAAAAGAAAATTCTTATATTCGCTAATTGCCGAGAAACTTTGGGCAGCTCAGGCTCAAAAAGAAAAATTGGACACGACCGAGAACGTCCGCTACTCGATGAGCTCGCTTGAGAATCTATTGCTGAGGGACGAGCTCTACCGCAAGGCTGTTATGAACAATGTTAAAATTACGGCTGCCGAATTGAAAGATGGACTTTGGAAATTCAGCCTTCTCCTGAGCATTCGAATGATTGCATCGACGGATTCGGCGGAGGCTTTTAAGCTTTATTCATCAATTAAAAAGTCCGCAGATTTCGATTCGCTTCTTCAAAAGCGTCTGGAATATCAAAAACAGATCGAACCTTACAAAATTACTTTCTGCGATTTGGAAGATGAACATCTTGAATCGGTGATTTACAAACTTAAAGAGGGGCAGATTACCGAGCCGATCAGAACGAAAAAAGGCTGGATTATTGCGAAGCTTATTAAGCGGGAAGACAATCCTCGTAACAGTGATAAGGTCGACGTTCGGAGAAATATTGTCTCGTCAAAGCTTACTCAAAGAAAATCAGAAATTCTTTCCGGAATCTTTTTGGATAAAATACTTGGCGGACTTCATGTAAATGTTGATTACGGTCTGTTCAGCTCGCTCGCAACGGGTATTAAAAAAGTTTTGGAAAAACAAAGTTCCGTCACATCGGATTCTTCAAAACAATACGAGATCGATGAAGAGACTACGAACCAGGTTTTGAATTCGTTTGATGGAAAAGATTTGCATGCGAAATTCGTAAAACTTCCAATCAAGGATACTTCGCTTAAATCATTCATCTATTATTTCTCGCACCAGCATGTGAAGTTTAGCTCGACCGATCTTAATTCTATTATTCCGGTATTGCACAAATATGTTCGTAGTTTTATTGAAAATGAAGTTCTTGCCAATGAGGCAAGAAAAGAAGGATTGGAGAGTTCGCCGACGCTGAAAGCGGATTTGTCGCGCTGGCAGCAAAATTATCTGGCAGAGCTGGCTTTAGAAAGAGAAATGCGATCGATAAAGGTAAGCGATGAAGAGATGCAAAACTTCTACAAACAAAAATATCATGTACTTTCACCTACTCCTCAAGCAAACGTTTTAGAGATCGTAAACAAGGATCCCGAAGCAATTGAAACCGTTTTTAAACAGCTTGAAAAAAGTGCCGATTTCCGCCAGCTCGCAAAAAAATATACGCAGCGAATTTATACAAAACGAAACAGCGGCGAACTTGGCTGGTTCTCTATCAATGAAGCCGGGGAAATTGGAAAGATTGCTTCGAAGATGAAGATCGGACAGGTTTACGGACCGATAAAAGTCCCGGGAGGATATTCTATAATCAAATTAATTAACAAAAGAATTCTGAAAGATACCTCGGCAGTAAGGTTTGATGAAGTGAAAGAATCAATCAGAATGCAGCTGAGCTTGAAAAAATTTGACGAGCAAGTAGAATCCAAAACGATAAAACTTGCCAGGGAATATGGAATCCGGATTGATGAAAAAGTTTATTCAAATACGGAAGTCTTGCCTACTAGGATGTTTACAATGCGGTATCTCGGATTCGGCGGAAAGATGGCAGCACTGCCTTTAACAGTTCCTTTGTACAATTGGTATTACAAATATCAAAAAGACAAATCCAACTTGCCGTAAATGTAAAAGCCAAGGAGAAAAAATGGCTGAAGTAAAACTTGTTAACGTTTCAAAAATTTATGAAGAGAAAAACAAAGCCGTCAGCAATGTTAATCTTGAGATAGGCGACAAGGAATTTGTTGTGCTCGTCGGTCCATCGGGATGCGGCAAGTCAACCACATTAAGAATGATTGCCGGTCTAGAGGAAATTTCCGAAGGAGAAATTTTTATTGACGGGAAAAAGGTTAACAGCATTCCCCCCAAGGATAGAGACATTGCAATGGTTTTTCAGAATTACGCGCTGTATCCACACATGAGCGTTTATGAAAATATGGCGTTCGGTTTGAAACTGCGCAAGTTTGGCAAGAGTGAAATTAAAGAACGCGTCAGTTATGCCGCTAAAATTTTGGATATAGAACATCTGCTGGAACGAAAGCCGAAACAACTTTCAGGCGGACAGCGTCAGCGAGTAGCAGTCGGTAGAGCTATTGTTCGCAAACCAAAAGTATTTTTGTTTGATGAACCGTTAAGCAATCTTGATGCAAAACTTCGCGTTCAAATGAGATCGGAAATTGCGCGTCTTCATAAACGTCTTCAGACTACAATAGTTTACGTTACGCACGACCAGGTTGAAGCAATGACAATGGGCGACAGAATTGTTGTTATGAAGGACGGAATCGTTCAGCAAGTCGATACACCGCTCAATCTATACAACTTTCCAAAAAATAAATTTGTTGCCGGATTTATCGGCAGCCCGGCTATGAATTTTGTTGAAGGGAAAATTGCTAATGGAAGGGGTCTCGAGTTTGAAAGCAACCAAGAAACGCTAAAGTTCCAACTGAATCCTCAACAATCGCAAATGCTTTCGTCATATTTGAACAAAGAGATTGCGGTTGGTATCAGACCGGAATCATTTAACTCTGAAATGAAGTACGAAAATTCCATGAATGTAAAATTGGAATTTGAAGAGCAGATGGGGAACGAAGTTTATCTCCATTTCAACGTCGATGGAAAAACTTGCATCGCACGCGTACGTCCGGAAACCGAGCATAAAATTGGTGACGAAATTAAAATCTGCTTCAATAGTTCCGCAATCTTATTCTTTGATAACGGAACCGGTGAAAGGATTTGTTAATTCTCAAAATAAATACGCTTTAACACATTAATTTCCAATCAACTTAGGCACACCCTCTTTACTTGCAGCCATGTCGCTTCTTCCCTTCAAAATCTAATTTGCTGTTAAAAAAGACCTTTTAATCCCGGCGGTATGGGCGACCGATTCCTTAAGGAGATTTCAAAAAAAATCTTGGCACTTATTAATGAAAGTCGATATTATTCAACCTGAATAATGATAATGTAGAAAAATCCATGCATGAACTCGGAATTGCACAAAACATAATCGAGATCGTTCAAGATCAGACCAAAAATTTCTCCAATAGAAAGATCAAAAATGTTTTTGTTAAAGTTGGAAAACTTACCAACGTGCTGAATGATTCTCTTCTGTTTGGTTACGATGCGCTTATCATGGGAACCAACCTTGAAGGCTCCAAATTAAGCATCGAAACTGTGCCCGCAAAAATTCGTTGCGAAAGTTGCGGAAGCGAATCGGTTATTGACGGCTTAGCATTCTGCTGTGTTCAATGCAAAAGCACTTCTGTAAAACTTGTCAACGGAATGGAATTAACTGTTTCGGAAATAGAAATTGAAGATTAGTCGGAGGAAAAATGAGTGTTATAACTGTTGAGAGAAAAGTTCTTGCGAAGAATGATGTTATTGCCAGCGAGAACAGATCGGCGTTCAAACGGAATAAAAATTTTGTAATCAATCTTCTCAGCTCTCCAGGAAGCGGTAAGACAAGTCTTGTTGAAAAGACAATTGAGGTTTGCAAGAACAAATTAAAAATTGCAGTCATTGAAGGCGATGTTCAAACCGATCTCGACGCGCAGAGGATTGATGAACTGGGCGTGCCGGTTGCGCAAATCGTTACAAACGGCGGATGTCATTTGGAAGCCAGCTTGGTTAGGGATGCGCTAAATTCTTTGAATACCGACGGTACGGAATTGTTGATAATTGAAAACGTCGGCAACTTGGTTTGTCCAGCGGGTTACGATCTCGGTGAGGATTTCAAAGTTGTTGTGCTGAGTGTTACGGAAGGCGACGACAAGCCGTTGAAATATCCGGCTATGTTTAGAAACTCTTCAGTGCTTGTGATAAATAAAATTGATCTGCTTCCGTATCTGAAATGTTCGATGGACGAACTGAAGAAAAACGCCTTGTCAATTAATCCCTCGCTGAAAATCTTCGAGACTTCATGTACAACCGGCAAAGGAATTGATTCGTGGTGCGGTTGGATTCAATCAAACTTGCAGAACAAATGAATCAGCGTTTGAAAATTGTTGTCAGGGGTGCTGTTCAAGGTGTCGGTTTCAGACCGTTCATTTACAGAATAGCAACCGAAATGAATCTAAACGGTTGCGTTTTAAATTCAACTGCAGGCGTTATGATTGAAGTTGAAGGTGAGAAAGAACTTCTAAATAAATTTTTGTTCAGAATTGAAAAAGACAAACCGCCGGTATCAATAATAAATAGTTTGGAATTTTCATTTCTCGATCCGGTCGGATTTGAGAACTTTCAAATACTGAATTCGGATTCCAAAGAAAAAGCTTCAACTTTGATATTACCGGACATCGCAATTTGCGACGACTGCAAACGCGAAATGCTCGATCCGAACGACCGCCGCTATTTGTACCCATTTATTAACTGCACCAATTGCGGACCAAGATTTTCCATCATCGAATCTTTGCCGTACGATAGACCAAACACATCGATGAAAATTTTTGAAATGTGTGACGACTGCAGAAGAGAATACAACGATCCGATGAACCGGAGATTTCACGCGCAGCCAATCGCGTGTCCAAACTGCGGACCTCACATTGAACTCTGGGACGAACATGGCGAGCTGCTTCTGACGAAGAACGAAGCTCTTCAAAGATCGGCAGAAATAATTCGAGAAGGGAAAATAATAGCGCTGAAAGGTCTTGGCGGATTTCAGTTAATCGTTGATGCATTGAACACCGATGCAGTTCGGAGACTGCGCATGCGAAAGAGAAGGGAAGAAAAACCATTCGCGCTAATGTTTCCAACACTAAACGAGGTTAAGAAGGTCTGCGAGGTTTCCAAGTTTGAAGAACGGCTTCTTCAATCATCAGAATCACCTATTGTTTTGCTGAAGAAAATTAAACAGCAAATTAAATCCAATGGACGGGAAATTTCGGAATCGGCGGCTCCGGACAATCCTTATTTTGGTGCGATGCTTCCATATACGCCACTTCATGTTCTGCTACTCCGTGAATTAAATATTCCAATCGTCGCAACGAGCGCGAACATTTCCGAAGAACCGATTGTGATTGACGAACACGAAGCATTGAAAAAACTTTCCGGAATTGCGGACTATTATCTTGTTCATAACCGCCCTATCGTAAGACATGTTGACGATTCGATTGTTCGAATTGTGAGAGATAGAGAAATGGTTATGCGCCGCGCACGCGGTTACGCACCGCTGCCTGTTACGATTAACACAAAACATGATAGCGGCGAGACGAAAAATATTTTAGCCGTCGGCGGGCATTTGAAAAACACCGTCGCGCTTTTGGTAGATAAAAACATTTTTACAAGCCAACACATCGGCGATTTATCCACTGCCGAATCCTTCAACACTTTTGAGAAAGTTATTCGCGACTTCCAGACATTATACGAATCTTCTGATGTTCTTGCGGCATGCGATCTTCATCCCGATTATGTCTCGACAAAATTCGCAAAAGAAAAATTTGGTGATGTAATTCAGATTCAGCATCACAAGGCACACGTTGCGGCATGCAGAATGGAAAATCAAGTTGAGGGCGAAGCGCTCGGCGTTTCATGGGACGGTACAGGCTTCGGTTACGACGAAACGATTTGGGGCGGAGAATTTTTTGTAACGAATGATAATGGTGACTACAAACATTTCGCACAACTCAAAAAATTTCATTTGCCCGGAGGCGAACTCGCTATTAAAGAACCGCGCCGTTCGGCAATCGGAATTCTGTATGAGAGTTTTGGAGACAATCTGTTTGACCAGGACGTTGAATTGTTAGACCAATTTTCGGCTCAAGAATTAAAATTAATTCGGCAGATGCTGGAGAAGAAAATCAATTCTCCGTTAACGTCTAGCGCAGGTCGATTGTTTGATGGCATTGCTTCGCTGCTGGGAATCAAACAAAAACTGAATTACGAAGGTCAAGCCGCAATGATGCTGGAATTTTCAGCAGATGAAAGTGAATATGCTTCATATCCTTTTGAAATAATTGATACCGAACCACTAACGATTGACTGGCGACCGATCATCAAAGAAATTTTGTCTTATCGTGCAAAAAATAGTGTCGGGAAAATATCTGCGCGGTTCCACAATACATTGGCAGAAATTATTTGTGAAGTAGCCAAACGAAGCAAACTTAATAAAGTGGTTTTAAGCGGCGGCTGTTTTCAAAATGCTTACTTACTTAATCGCACGATTGAAAAACTACAAAAAAATAATTTCAGTGTTTACTGGCATCAGCGCATTCCGCCGAACGATGGTGGAATTGCCGTCGGACAAATTGCGCTGGCATTAAATCGTTTGTCCAAAGAGAAAAGTTTTTACAGTTCAGAAAAAATTAAAGGGAGTTAAAAATGTGTTTGGCAATCCCGGGAAAAGTAATTTCGATAGATAATTCCAATCTGGAATTAAAAATGGCAAAAGTAGATTTTGCCGGAGTTATGAAAAATGTCTGCATAGAATGGCTGCCGGATGTTCAGACGGGCGAATATGTATTGGTGCATGTCGGCTTTGCTCTAAACAAGATCGATGTTGAAGATGCAGAAAAAACTTTAGCGGATCTTCGCGCCATGGGCGACTTACCGGAAGTCGAGTGAAACTCTTTACAAAAATAATTACATCAATAAGTTGAGAATGAAATGCGTTTCATAGATGAATACCGCGATGCGGCTACGATAAAAGCAATTTCCAACCAGTTGAAAGCGGTCACGAAAAAACCGTGGGTCATCATGGAAATATGCGGCGGACAAACTCACACGATCATGAAATACAACATCGAAGAATTTCTTCCTCTGCAAATAACCGTTGTGCATGGTCCCGGCTGTCCGGTGTGTGTTACGCCGCTTGAGATGATTGACAAAGCGATCAACATTGCATCGCGTGCAGACGTAATTTTCACTTCCTTCGGGGATATGCTTCGTGTGCCCGGTTCCAAAGATGATCTTTTAACCGTGAAAGCAAACGGCGGCGATGTGCGGATAGTTTATTCGCCGCTTGATTCGGTGAACATAGCTGAGAAAAATCCGGAGAAGAAAATTGTTTTCTTCGGAGTTGGTTTTGAAACTACGGCACCCGCAAATGCAATGGCAATTAAAGAAGCTGCGCGTCGAGGTTTGAAAAACTTTTCAATTCTCTGCTCGCAAGTTTTGGTACCACCGGCAATCGAAGTGCTTCTCTCATCGGAAAATTCGCGCGTGCAAGGATTCTTAGCTGCGGGACATGTCTGCACAGTGATGGGTTACCATGAATACATTCCGCTTGTAGAAAAATTCAAAGTGCCGATTGTTGTCACCGGATTTGAACCCGCCGACATTATGCAAGGGATTTTGATGACGGTTACACAACTTGAACAAAGCAAATGTGAAGTTGAAAACCAGTACAGCCGTGTTGTGAAAAAAGAAGGAAACTCTGCTGCGCAAAATTTATTGAAAGATGTTTTTGAAACTGTTAACAGAAAATGGCGCGGCATCGGAACGATCCCGAAAAGCGGTTACAGAATTAGCGACAAGTATTCTTTGTACGATGCGGAAAAAGTTTTTGATGTCGCTGAAATTTCCGCAAATGAATCACCGCTTTGCATCGCGGGAGAAATTCTTCAAGGTTACAAAAAGCCGTTTGAATGTTCAGCGTTCGGAAAAGAATGCACACCGGAACACCCGGTTGGTGCGCCGATGGTTTCTTCGGAAGGCGCTTGTTCGGCATATTATCGTTTCAAGAAAAATGAATTGACGGTGTGAACATGAGCGAAACAAAAATCGATTTTTCACAAGGACTGGCTTGCCCGATTCCTAAATCGGAATATGATAAAGTTCTACTCGCACACGGCGGCGGCGGAACTCTTTCCAATAAATTGATCGGCAAAATGTTCATCTCGCAATTCGGAAATGAGTTTTTAAATCTTCAGCATGACGGCGCAATGTTTCCGATAGGAAACGAACGCGTTGCATTCTCAACGGATACTTATGTGGTTAGACCGATATTTTTTCCCGGTGGAGATATTGGCGAGCTTGCCATTAACGGAACTGTAAACGATCTTGCAATGTGCGGCTCAAAACCGCTTTACATCTCGGTCGGATTCGTGATTGAAGAAGGTCTGTCGATTGAAGAACTCTGGCAGATTGTTTTATCGATGAAACGCGCGGCGGAAAATGCCGGAGTAAAAATCGTTACCGGCGATACAAAAGTTGTGGACCGCGGCAAAGGAGACAAAATTTTTATCAACACTTCCGGCGTCGGAATTATTCCTACCGGAAGAAATGTTTCTCCGAAACGTTGCATGCCGGGAGACAAAATAATCCTCAGCGGAAAAATTGCTGAACACGGAATGGCAATCATGTCCGCAAGAGAAGGACTTGAGTTCGAAACGCAAATAAAAAGTGATACGGCTGCATTGAACGGTCTCGTTGAAAATATGTTTTCCGTGGACAATGACATTCATGTTTTGCGCGACCCGACGCGCGGCGGATTATCAAGCACGCTGAACGAAATTGCAATCTCATCCAGCGCAGGAATATTGATTGATGAAACCGTAATACCTATTTCGGAAGAAGTGAAAGCTGCGGCTGAAATATTGGGGTTGGATCCGCTCTACATTGCTAACGAAGGAAAGTTAGTTGCGATTGTTAGTTCAGACAAAGCCGGTGCAATTCTAATTGAAATGAAAAAACATCCGCTCGGTAAAGATTCGCAAATCATCGGCGAAGTAACCGATGCGAATCGCGGCAGAGTGATAATGAAAACTTCCATCGGCAGCAAAAGAATTGTCGATATGATTTCCGGCGAGCAGCTGCCGCGTATATGTTAAATACAACCGGTACAGATTGACATCAATTTAAATTCATTAATAATTATTAGGAGTAAACATGATGAACGCTTCAAAATTTTTAGCGATAGTTCTTGCGGTTTCTTGCGCCGCAACTTTCGCCCAGCCGGATCTCGTCAAAAAAGATCCCTTAATTGCTTCGATGGTTCGAGAAGTTTCTTCATCCAATTTGGAAAGCAGCATTCGCAAGCTTGTAAGTTTCGGAACCCGCCATTCGCTTAGTCAAAGAAAAAGTGAAACGACCGGTATCGGCGCCGCATGTAATTGGGTTAAATCGGAATTCGACAAGTATGCCGGAAGTTCAAACGGAAGATTGACTGCCGCACTCGATTCGTTTGTAGTCGAACCAGACGGTAGAAGAATCATAAGAAAAGTACTGATGACAAACGTCATGGCAACTTTGAAAGGTTCCGATCCAAACGATAATAGAATTTTCATAGTGAGCGGGCATTTGGATTCCCGCGCGAGCGAAGCAAACGATTCTGTTTCAGCCGCACCCGGCGCCGATGACGACGGCTCCGGCGTTGCTGCTGTTCTGGAACTTGCAAGAGTAATGAGCAAACATTCTTTTCCGGCAACAATAATTTTTGTCGCAGTTAGCGGCGAGGAACAAGGACTGTTCGGTTCGACGCATCTCGCTAAAAAAGCTAAAGATCAAAACTGGAATGTTGTTGCCATGCTGAATAACGATATGATCGGCAACAGTTATTCCGGTCAAACTTTTTTAAAAGACAATATTGATGTTCGGGTTTTCAGCGAAGGCGTTCCTTTGTTTGAAACCGACCGGATGAAAAATATTCGTCAATCTACAAATGCGGAGAATGACGGCATCTCGCGTCAGCTTGCAAGATATGTGAAAGAAATCGGCGAACGTTATGTTGATCAGCTTAACGTAAAACTTGTTTACCGGAACGATAGATTTTTGCGCGGCGGAGATCACACACCGTTTAACCGGCAAGGTTTCGCTGCTGTGCGTTTCTGTGAGATGAATGAAGAATACGATCACCAGCATCAGAACGTTCGCAAGGAAAACGGAATTCAGTACGGCGATCTTCCTGAGTTTGTTGATTATGAGTATGCAAGAAAAATTACATGTGCTAATCTTGCAACTCTGGCAAACATGGCTTTGGCTCCCGCGGCTCCTCAAAAAGTTGGAGTGCTTGTTAAGGAACTTACAAATGAAACAACTTTGGAATGGAATGCGCCTGAAGGAAGAAAACCCAAAGGATATTTCATTCTGATGCGTGAAACGGATCAGCCGGTTTGGCAAAAGAAGTTTTATACCGAAGGCACCGAAATCACTTTGCCGTATTCGAAAGATAATTTTTTCTTTGCGGTTCAATCCGTTGATGAAGAAGGGCACGAGAGTCTTCCGGTTTGGCCTGTACCGGTTAGATAAAAATTTATAGAACGCGGGTGACATGGATTGAGCAGATTAATCAGCGTAAATCTCCGCTTCGACAAGCGCCCGCCTCGGCAAGACGGGAAGTGAGGCGAACGCTTAATCGGATTTTATCCGCGTTCTATTTTTTTAATTTATCCTTAAAAATCTTTTCAAACTTTTCCAACTTCGGCGTGATCACTAAAGTGCAGTATGGCTGACTGCCGTTCCGGTTGTAATAATCTTGATGATAATCTTCCGCTTTGTAAAAATTTTTGAACGGACTTATCTCGGTTACAATTGGATCCTTCCAGATTTTTTCCGAATCAAGTTTCTGTTTGTATTCTTCTGCTAACTTTTTTTGTTCATCATTGTGATAGAAAATGACCGAGCGATACTGTGTCCCAACATCCGCGCCTTGACGGTTCAAAGTTGTCGGGTCATGAGTTTTCCAGAACACTTCAAGAAGTTCTTTGAACGAAATAATTTTCGGATCGAAAAATATTTGCGTGCATTCCACATGTCCCGTTTTGCCGGTGCAGACCGCGTCGTAAGACGGATTGGGAACGATTCCGCCGCTGTAACCGCTTTCAACTTTTACTACGCCGTTTAGTCTTTGAAACACAGCTTCGGTGCACCAGAAACATCCTTCGCCGAAAGTTGCAGCTTGATACTTTGTTGTATCTATCATCTGAACCTCTTGCTTTGTTTGTGCGTTATTGTTCGACTGCAAATTACAGTCGATGAAAAATGATGCAACCAGAACTAGAAATGCCGAGGAAATTTTTTGTGCATTTGTCATTTCATCCTCAATTTTATTAAGCCAAAACGTCCTATTACTAACTTGAACAAATATTCTTTTCGAAAAATTCCAGTTACTTTTTGATAAAGATTTATTAGATTGAACTACAGCCAAATTCAATTCGCTTCCTGTTTAGACGATTAAATTTATTAATCCTTACATGGGGGTGCGTATGAAAAGAATTTTCCAATCAATTTTCTTCCTGTTGTTTTTAACATCATATTTAATTGGGCAAACAACTTATACTAGTACCGCGACGGGTAATTGGTCAACAATGACGTGGAGTCCTGCTGGCACACCAGGTGCGAGTGATAACGTCGTAATTGCAGATGGGCATACGGTAACTATAGATGCAAGTCCTTCGATTGCGTCCTTAACAGTTGGACAAGGTACAAGTGGCATCCTCACATTTGATGGAGCCGCGATACGAGCCGTAACGGTAAGTGGAGATGTTACTGTTGCTGCTGGTGGAACGTTTATTACTCAATTATCTGGGACATCCACAAATACGTTGTCGATTGGTGGAAATCTTACTAACAATGGAACATTTGATATGTCACGGGGAGGGACTACTTTACTTTGTGATGTTACCTTCAATAAAAATGGAAGCGCAACAGTTACAGGTACTGGAACAACAACACGCTTCAATTTAATAACAGTAAATTTGGGTACCTCTCATAGCAATATACTCGAGATAAGTTCGAGCGATTTTAAAGCAAAAGATCCTTTCTTAACACTTACCAACGGAACGTTAAAACTTTCTGGAAGTTACACTCTAAGTAATAAAATTTTTACTACAACTAGCTATACTATTGCAGCAACCACTGGTATTTGGTTAAACAATACAAATATTACCGTTACTGGGCAAGGTGGTTCACCCACAAACAATGGTTTATTGAGAATAACAGCAGGTACCTATAATGTTGGGACTAGCAGTGGTAATTCTTTAGGAGCTAGTGCAGGGGCACAATTTATAATTGAGGGTGGAACATTAACCGTTGCAGGCAGACTGCAGACAACGGCCGCCATAACATACTCTCAGTCAGCCGGAACTGTAAATGTTAGCAATGTGGGATTCTCTGCAACTACCGCTTCCTTCGGTCTGACTTCATCCACAGTGACCTTTACAATGAGCGGGGGAACGATTAATCTAGTGCAAGCAAATACTAATGCAAGCCCTCTTGACTATTCGGTGAATACTAGTGGAACCATTAGCATAACAGGAGGGACTTTAAATATTGGTACATCTGCTACTGCTACGAATTTCACATTTAAAATTCAGGGTGCAATGCCAAATACTGTACTCGATAATACTACCAATAATAAATCGGCAACTTTATCCGGAAACGCAACTATTTATGGTACTCTCACACTCAATGGAACGGGCACGTTTGCAGTAGGTGGAAATACTTTAACACTTCAAAATCAGATTTTGGGTACCTCTGCAAATCTTACAGCTCTAAGTACAGCATCAATTACAATTGGAGGTTCTGCAAGCGGTATCAACATACCTTCAAGCATCACCTCACTAAGTACTCTAGTACTAAATAATAGCAACGGCACAACTTTGCAATCAAATCTTGCCGTAAGTAGTACACTTACCTTAACTGCAGGTGACATTGCACTTAATGGTTATACTTTAACATTAGGAACTACAGCTGCATCACCAGGCACTCTTTCCACTCCAAGCGGATTTTTAACTGGGCAAGGTACTTTCACAAGATACTTCAATACTTCAGGTCTACCTACTACTTTCAGCGGCAATGTTGCCAGATTTCCAATGGGCAGCGGCACTAACGATAGAATAGTTTTATTGAAATTTTCTGCAGCGACGATAACAACGGGTGGTACTATTTCAGTTTCTTATTCACACTTGGAAGGATCAACGTCGGTAACAAGTTTTGTTGATAGTTCTAAGACTATCGATAAAAGAAGTAATGCGAGTTGGACGATAAGTCAAAATGGGATTGATTTAGGATCAACAAAAGTTTCATTAAGAATTAATGCTTATGGTATTGGTGGCGTTAATGCTTTAACTGATCTTGCATTGACCCAAGGTTCGCAAGCAGCCGGTGGCTCTCATCAAGCCGCTGATGGATCCACAACAAATCCAAACATTTATAGAACCGGATTAAGTTTAACAGATCTGACTAATACATTTTATGTCGGTGCTACGTCTAGCAGCCCTCTCCCAGTTGAAATAACGTCATTTACATCAAGCATAATCGGTAACAAAGTAGAACTCAATTGGTCAACAGCAACAGAAGTGAACAATTATGGATTTGAAATCCAGCGGTCAGCGGTCGGCAGTCGGCAATCAGTTTGGGAGAAAATTAGTTTTGTTAAAGGAAGCGGAAACAGCAACTCGCCGAAGAAATATTCTTTTACAGATGAACCAATCGGTGGAAAAGAATTTCAATACCGGCTTAGGCAAATTGATTTCAACGGTGCGTTTGAATACTCGGAAATTATAACGGCAATTTTAGAAAATGCAAGTGAGTTCAAACTCGAGCAGAACTATCCTAATCCTTTCAATCCTATGACAAGAATAAGTTACACACTACCTGTTAGAACAAGTGTTAAACTTCGGGTGTACGATCTTCTTGCACAGGTGATTGTGGAATTAATGAACGGTATTCAAGAAGCCGGACGCCATGAGGTAACGTTTGACGGAAGCAATTTACCTAGCGGCGCATACTTCTATAAACTTGAAGCCGGCAGCTATATTGAAGTAAAAAAACTTTTGCTGGTAAAATAAATTTTAACAGTTATTGCTTTTAAAAGTCCCGAAATTCTCCGGGGCTTTTTTATTTGTATCCATCAATAAATTAAAATGTTATTTTTGTTCTAGTGTTATGGTTACATAATTACGGCAGCCAATGAGAAAAACGATCTTATTAAGTCTGGTTTTATTTACTGTCTCCGTTTCGGCGCAGAATCACAAGTCCGTGATCCAATCAGAAAACGAGTACTATTCAAAGCATCAAATCCAAACCGTTTTCAAAGTGGAAAGCAGTTCATCATTCTCCACAAAAGTATTAGGTCATTCTATTCTTTCAAAATCAGTTTTCGGATTTCTACCCTGGTGGGAATATCAATCCGGCACATACAAAAATATTCGGTTCGATTTGCTGACTCACATTGCCGTTTTTTCGTTTACCGCTGATAGCTTGGGTAATCTCAATAATCCACCTGACTGGCCATGGACCGACCTAATGAACTCAGCAATTGATAATAATGTAAAACTAATTGCCACGATCACTAACTTCGATACGCAATCAGTTCACCGAATATTGACGGACATCGGCGTGCAGAACCAACTTTTTAGTAACATTAGAAATGTTTTGATGCCGCTGGGTCTGAGCGGTGTAACAATCGATTTCGAAAACATTGCCGATGCTGACTTGCAATTTGCCGTCATAAATTTTCTTACGGCACTTAGAGATTACCTTGTTAAAATTAATCCGACTGTTAATTACGAGATTTCATTTGCGACGCCTGCTGTTGGATTCGGTAAATGGAATTATTCCGCACTCATGGAAAAGTGTGACTACCTTTTTATTATGGGTTATGATTTCTACGGAAGCTGGAGTACAACGACCGGTCCTTCATCACCACTTACCGGAACATATTACAATCTTACCAAATCTTTGTCGGAAGACTATGGCTCAGTTGATCCGAGCAAATTGATTTTAGGAATTCCGTAT
This sequence comes from Bacteroidota bacterium, assembly GCA_023381535.1. The sequence goes on along the minus strand of JAMCSN010000317.1, from coordinate 20,487 downwards.
TATGGCAACTATTGGAAAACAAATTCACAAAACCCGTACGATACGGTTGCTGTGTTCGATACAACAAAGAAAATTAATAATTGGCAAAAGTTTATTTACTATCGAAATTTGTTTCCAACGTATGATCAAAAGGAGAAATTGTGGGATGGTAATTCTCAGACTCCTTGGCTAAGATGGAAGGACACAACATGGAATCAGATTTGGTATGACGATAGTTTGAGTATTGCGGCAAAGTTTGATCTGGCGCTTCAGAAAAACTTGAAAGGTATCGGAATCTGGGCGCTCGGATATGATGACGGAAGGAGTGAATTGTGGGATTTAATCTTTAACAAGTTTGGTAATCCGTCTTCGGTCCAACAAACTGGACAAACAAGCCCAATCGATTTTGTTTTGCATCAAAATTATCCTAATCCGTTTAATCCGAGTACGGTGATCAGATGGCAGTTAGAAGCTAGCAGTTATGTAACGTTGAAAGTTTATGATATGCTTGGAAGAGAAGTAGCTGCTCTTATAAATGAATATCAATTACCTGGTGCTTACAATTTTCAATTCCTCGCCTCGCGAGATGTGAATCGAAGCGGGTCAATTCTCAATTATCAATTAGGTAGCGGTGTTTATTTTTACACGTTGACAGCGGGAAATCATGTTCAAACGAAAAAAATGGTGCTGATGAAGTAATGAATCTTTACACGCATTCCAACATCTAATTGGAGTAATCAGAGGAGGTAACATGAAAAAGAATATGGGCACAACAGACCGCGTTATTCGAGTTGTTCTTGGGTTGGTAGTAATTGCCCTGGGCATTATCTACGAAAGCTGGTGGGGCGCAATTGGTCTGCTTCTGCTTCTTAGCTCTGCTGCCAGTCGTTGCCCGGCATACTTGCCGTTTGGAATTTCTACTTGTAAAGTAACGCCTGAAGAAAAGAAATAATTTTTTGGGATGGTCTGCGCCATCCCACTTTTATAGCTGTATAATATTCATCCGAATGAAAGGGAATGAGTGTGTCCACGTTTTCCTTTTAAATAACATTCCACTTTAGACTTACATCAGTCTTTTATATATTGCTTTTGTTCAAAAGCGATGTGAAAAGATTGAAAGAAATAAATCTAAATATTGTGAGCGAATACCCTGCAGTTCAGGAGATAAACAAAACTATCCGTCAATTACTGTCCGATGACAGAGTGGAAGCTCACGTTTGCAATGCCGTAGAAATCTGTCTCACCGAAGCACTGAACAACATTATTAAACACGCTTACTCCGGGAACAATGATAAAATTATTGATGTCACACTTAGGAAAGATACAAATTATTTGGAATTTGAATTACGCGACGAAGGAATGCCGAGAGAGAATCTTGTGATAAACGATTTGGATTTTGATCCTAACGACATTGACAGTTTGCCGGAAAGCGGGATGGGATTATTTATAATCAAACAACTCATGGATGAAATAAACTATTACTCGTTGAACGGGAAAAATTATTTCACTCTCAAAAAATGGCTTTATTAGTAAATTGTCGCCTCAATAAAACCGGAATTACACTTGCTTAAGTATTTTATTTTATTTTTGGTATTGGCTACATCGGTTTTTGCTCAAGACACAACGCGGAGCGAAGCTTTTAAAGATAATCAACCGCCGAAGTACCCAATCATTAAAGCAAAGTATCCTTCATATTCATTGATTGCCGGGTACGTGCTGGTTACCGAGGCAAACCGGGGAGATCAATTTGCGCAGCATGAGTTGGGAATTCGTTACTTGATAGGAAGCGGATTTCCGGCTGATACCGTGAAAGCGATTTATTGGATACGAAAAGCTGCCGATCAAAATCTTGCGGCTGCAAGATTCAATTACGGAATTCTTCTCTACAACGGAATCGGTGTACCTTGGAATCCGTTCGATGCTTATCAGAATTTTAAAGTGGCTGCTAATGCAGGATTACCGGAAGCGCAATTTGCAGTCGGTATTCTTTATACTGATAATCTAACTCTGAACAGAGATTACAATAAAGCTTATTACTATTTCAGACTTTCTGCAAATGCCGGTTACAAGCCGGCAAAGGAAGCGCTTGATCAATTAATCAAGAGCGGATTTTCTCCGCCGACTGATTCGTTGACCAAGAAAGATCAACAAAAAATAGTTTCGATGAGAGCAGAAGAAGCATCGCCGCTCATTAATCCGAATTGGGATTTTGATTTTTACGACTTCGACAAAAAAGATAAATCGGCAAACACTTCAAAGCAAATTGCAGCACTGCTGAACAAGAAACCGGAAGAGCTGAAAAGATATTTAGGATTGGATGAATTGAAGTCCGCCGCAATGCCGAAGGACACAAGCGGAATGAGCTTGTTAAAATTTGCCGCAACAAGCGGAAGTCCCGAAGCTCTTTTAATATTTGGCCGCAGTTACCAGGAAGGAGTAATAACCGAAAAAAATTTGGTGCTTGCCGCTGTAAATTATTTACGTGCTTACAGACTTGGTTCATATAAAGCCGGCGAATATTTATTTAACATGCTGCAGTCGGAAGGGTTTGTAAATACTCTTAAAGAAAGAGCGGCGAAGAACGATCCCGATGCTATGTATGCGTGGGCGGGAATTTCCGCGCTTGGATTTGAGAATCAGATTTCAAACCAACAGGCGCTCGATTTTTTGAAAAAGGCAGTTGACAAGAAACATATTCCTTCCATGATCGAGATGGGCTTACTTTACTCGTCCGGCAAACTTGTTCAGAAGAATAAAGAGAAGGCGCTTCAATATTGGGAAATGGCAAAAAATCTCGGCAGCAAGGAAGCCGCAGTTAGAATCGCATTGTTTGATGCGCTTGATTCAACTTCAACAAAAATTGCGGATGATATAAAAACGTTGATGAAAATTGCAGACGAAGGTTCCGTGCTTGCTCAAACGGCTTTAGGACTTTGTTACGAAAAAGGAATCGGCGTTAAAGAGAATATGGGAATTGCAGTTAAAATGTATCGAAGAGCTGCTCAAAGAGGAAATGAAGCCGCGTACAATTCTCTCAAACGACTGTATGATGGGATTCGGCCTTACGACCCTCAGTTCAAAATTTACGAGCCTGCTGATTAATCTGCTTTCAAAATTACAAATGTAAGATCATCGTATTGATGAGCAGTTCCGCGGAACGATGTGATTGCTCTCAACAGGGAATTTTTTATTTCTTCAACGGGCTTATCGCAGTTGTTTTGGATTACACGTTTGATGTTTTCGTCGCCGAACTGTTGGTATGCTACATTCATTGATTCGTTAACGCCGTCTGTATAGAAGAAAATTATGTCGGTCGAGTTTGGTTGAATGGTTACCTCTTCTAAAGTCCTTTCGAAAACACCTTTGTCGTTGAGACCTATACATAAACCTTGTGGACAGATTACTTCGAATTGTTTTGCATCGTGCCGATACCAAAAAACCGGGGAGTGACCGGCGCGCGTAATTCTAATCTTGCCGTTGCTTTCTACCGATGCGGCATTAAGCGTAAGAAAATATTCCCGCCGTAAATTTTTAGCAAACAACTTTTTGAAATTGATTACCAACTCGCGAACGTCGGTTAAGCTTTCCAGCAGCATATGAAGAATGGATTGAACTCTAACCATGTAAAGTGCAGCCGCCATTCCTTTGCCGGAAATATCACCGATAAAAATGTAACACCGCTCAGGTAGCTCAACAATGTCAAAATAATCGCCGCCTACATCACGAGCCGGTTCGTAAAAAGACGCAACATTGTAGTTGAAGATTTTAGATGAGTGTTTTGGGATTAAATCAAACTGAATATTTCTTGCGACATCAAGCTCGCTCTTCGCCGAAAGTTTATCGGCAAGTTCAAATGCTAAAAGAAGATTTAAAATTATGAACGCCAAAAGAATGTAACCTGGATTAGAATTGGTGGAGAAATAACCGAGTAGAAAAAAGAGCAGCGACACTAAATAAAAAATTCTTCTTGCGGGGGTAAGCTTCAAAATGAACGCGTTAAAAAGACTTCTTGCAAATATGAATCCGCGCGTTATTTTGTTTTTGGCTGGGTCCGGCTTCGGAATATCTTTCGAAAAAAAATCATAGACCTCTCCGGCTTCTTTCTTAACCAATCTTTCGATTTCCTGATAGCTCAAATCGCTCGTATAGAGATCGAATATGCGTTTTATCGGGTTGGAATCAGACAATTTTAGAATCCATCTTTAACAAATTAGACGTTTTTGGAAACCAATTGGTTGGCTAAAATATATAAAGAAAAAAGGACGGATATAGTTGTCAAAGTCCCGTCGGGACGGCATAGAATTTTTCACCTGGAAGGTGAATAATATTTTTAACAAAGTATAAAATTCATTATAGTTCTCGATTAATCCATAATTCCTATATCGGAATTAAGATTAAATTTCAACGACTGCTGGGGTGTATTCTTGCTTTGAATATCAGGGCATAGTTTCCTATTTTTGAGTCGCACTATCTATCAATATTATAGCGAAAGACCTTTTATGGTGTGGAAAATAATTCTTTTTGTGCTGATGACGTTTGTGATAATAGCAGGCATCTCATTCCCCATTGTCCCTCATCCAACAGTATGGTACGAATTTCCAAATATTCCCGGCTTGGAAGAAAAAGCTAAAATAATTTTCTTTCACGTTCCGACAGCTTGGCTCTCGGTAATTGCTTTCTTGACATCGATGATCTACGGTGTAAAGTATTTGAGAAAGAAAGATTTAGACGACGATTCAAAATCTAACGCGGCTCTGCAGTTGGGAATGATGTTCTGTGTTCTTGCAACAATTACCGGTTCAATCTGGGCAAAATTCAACTGGGGCACTTTTTGGAATTGGGATCCGCGCGAAACCAGCATTTTCATCTTACTATTAATTTACGGTTCATTGTTCGCGCTCAGATCGGCAATCGATAACGAAGATAAACGCGCAAGACTTTCCGCTGTTTATTCGATCATTGCATTTTTAACCGTGCCGTTTTTCATTTTCATTATGCCGAGGATTATGGTCGGCTTGCATCCGGGGTCGGCAAACGATACGACTTCCGGACCGGTTGTAAATTTCAAAATGAATAGCAACATGCAATTGGTGTTTTTTATTTCGCTTACTGCGTTTACAATACTTTATTGGTGGATGTGGAAGCTCAGATATAGATCGATTATCATCAAAGAAAATCTTTTGAAAAAATAATTAGAGGTAGAATTTGGATAGCGGATTATTAGGATTTCTGGAACGGAATGCAATCTACATCGTGCTTTTCATTGTTCTGGTTGTTTGGCTTGGAATTTTTCTTTTCATGCTGAATACGGACAAGCGATTGAAAGAAATTGAAAAAGAACTAAAGGAGAAATAATTCAATGAAAAATAAATATATGTTCGGCGGTGCAATTATAGTTGTCTTTTTGGGAGTTATGATTTATTTGTTTACTCAAACAAACGTTCAGTACGAAAGCAGTTTTGTTAAGGTTATGGAATCCAACAAAACAATAAAGGCTACCGGATCGTGGGTGAAAGAAAGAAATTACCAGGTTGATAAAACGAACAACTTATTCTCGTTCTATATGAAAGACACGCAAGGTAATTTGATGAAGGTTGTTTATCACGGAACGATACCCAATAATTTCGAGTCGTCAACAAGTGTGGTTGTGACCGGTAAATACAAAGATGGTACCTTCCAAGCCACGGATATTCTTACCAAGTGCCCGTCAAAATATCAAGATCAAGCGCGACAAAGCGCCAGCTAACTAGTCTGGCAGTCAGGAGTTTTTGTTATGATCGGTAATATCATTCTTACTCTGGCTTTGCTTGCCGGAGTAGTAACTGTGGTTATGTATTACTTTACATACCGCGGTTATAAAAATACACTAGAATATGCACGAATTGCATATCATTCAACTGCTGTACTTATTATAGCATCGGCTGCATTACTGCTCTACGCTGTCTTAACACATCAATATCAGTATAAATATGTGTACGACTACAGCGGCAGCGATCTACCAACCGGATTGTTGATTTCAACATTTTATGCCGGTCAAGAAGGGAGTTTTATGTTATGGACTTTCTTCACGGCAATCATCGGTTTGATACTTCTGGATTACAGTTCTAAGCGGGGCGATCTTGAACCTCGTGTCATGATGGTCTTCACCTTAGCGCTTACTTGTCTGTTGATAATGGTAAGTCCTTTGCTGAAATCTCCGTTTAACTACATCTGGATGGAAAAAGATTTCATCGATTTAAAAAACATAAATTCGGCTTTCTTAAGTTTACCGGCGCTTCAAGGATTTATCTTTTCCGATCCGCAGTCGAACAAACAGTTTGTTCAAATGGGTCGCGAACTTTATGCGACTCTTACTGCGAACAACATTTCGATGAACGATTTTATTATTCAAGGCAAGGGATTAAATCCGCTGCTTCAAAACTTCTGGATGCAGATTCATCCGCCGATGCTGTTTATCGGGTTTTCGATGTCAACTGTTCCGTTCTCATTTGCTTTAGCGGCTTTGTTAAAGAACGAATATAAAGACTGGGTTAAACAAGCGTTGCCTTGGGTTCTTTCAGGCGCAATGATTCTTGGTTTGGCAATTATGCTTGGCGGCTATTGGGCTTATGGTGTTTTAGGATGGGGCGGTTACTGGGGATGGGACCCGGTTGAAAATTCAAGTTTGATTCCATGGATTGTTGGAGTTGCTTCGATTCATACTTTGCTCGTTCAAAAAAGAACTCAGGAAAAAGGCGGAGGCAGCCGTTTTGTTAAGACTAATTTAATTCTGAGTGTTATGACTTACGTGCTTGTTCTTTACAGCACTTTCTTAACAAGAAGCGGAATTCTTGGAGATGCATCGGTACATTCATTCGTTGATCCCGGAATGACGGTCTATCTTTTCCTTATCATCTTTCTCTCTATCTTTGTCATACTCGGTATTGGAGGAATCATTTACCGCTGGAAATATTTAACCGAGCATTTTTCATTTGAAGAAAATGTTTTGTCAAGAGAGCTGGCTCTTTTTACCGGATCGGTAGCCCTGATTGCAGCCGCCATAATTATTTTGGTCGGAACATCTGCGCCGTTAATCGGCACGACAGTTCAAACAAGTTTTTATAATGAATTGAATCTTCCTATTGCGATAATAATCGGTTTACTGAACGGATTGAGCATCTTACTCAAGTGGAAATTTACCGAAAGAAAAGAATTGTGGAAGCAATCACGATTCTCTGTTGCAGCGACAGTTTTGTTTACTGCATTGGTAGTGATATTCGGTGGTGTTCATAACATTATGCTTATTCTTCTCACGCTTTCTTCTTCGTTTGCACTTATAGTAAACGGCGAGATCGCTTACAAAATATTCCGCGGAAGAAAATCTTTTCTCGGTGCTTACGTTGCCCACGTAGGCATCGCACTTTTCTTGATCGGAGTGCTGGCTACTGCCGGGCATTCAAAACAAAAACAGATTGATCTCGTTAAAGGAGAAAAGGTTCATGTTCTTGATCATGACCTGACCTTCTTGGGTTATACTCCTTTCGACAACGGTAAAAAATATCATTTCAATGTTGAAGTTGCGAGCGGAGGAAAAGCGCAAATCGTTTCGCCGGTTATGTTCATCGCTGATTTCAACAATAGTCTGATGCGCGAACCGGATATACTTGTTGGGTTGACTCGCGATTTTTATGTAGAGCCGGTCGGTTATTCCGACGGAACTGAAAATTCCGGCGGTACTTCGGCAACAATGAAAAGCGGCGATAAGATTGACTTCGACGGAAAAGAAATCGTCTTCAATAAATTTAACTTGCCTTCGGATATGTCTGCAATGGCAAGCGGTAAACCTTTCAAAATAGGCGTTGAACTCACCGTGAAGTACAACGGTAAAGAAGAAAAAATTGAACCTTACATGGATAATAAGGGACAGGGACCAACCTATGTTCCGGCTGAATTGAAGAATGCCGATTTGAAAGTTGAGATTACTTCTATGAATGCAACCGGAAAAGAGGTCAGTTTAGTTTTTTCTAAACTTTCCGGCGGGCAAAATGCCGCAGCACCGAAAGAAGTTTTAACAATTGATGCCAGCATAAAGCCGTTCATAAGTCTTGTGTGGTTTGGTGTACTCATTATGGTTGCCGGATTCATTATTTCAGCATTCAGAAGATCGAAAGAATCGTTAGTATAATTATTAACGTTGCGCAGAATCAAATTCTGCGCAAAGCAGATTACGAATCTGCCGTACAAACTTTTTTTAATCCCGGCTTATGTCGGGATTTTTTTCATTCAATTTCCAATGCAGGTAGAGTAATGATAAATTTTGTTCCCCTGGGCTTGTTGTCTTGTATTTCTATCGTTCCCTGCATTGATGAAATAATAGACCTGGCTAAACTCAAACCTAAACCGTATCCTTTTATGCCAAGCTTCTCAGCTTTTTTGCTTCGATAAAACCGCTCGAAGATTTTTTCTTTTTCCACATCATCAATCCCCATTCCAAAATCTTCAATTCTAATTTTAACTTGATTATTGGATTGAAGGGCTGAAATAGTAATCCAATCATCGTTGGAATATTTTAATGCGTTATCAATCAGGTTTTGTACTGCCATCAAGAAGTAATCCGGTTTGCCTCTCAAATAAATTTCATCGGCAACGTCAATTTCAATCTTATGGTCTTTGTAATTCTCTTTAATCTGTTCTGTAATCATTTTTGAAAAATTGAACACAGTTTTTTGTTCTAAATCCGAATTCCTGTTTCGTGCCAAAAGGAGTAATGATTTTATGATGCTGATCATTCTTACCGTTTGTTCTTTCAGCATTAGCAATGACTCTCTTTCGGAAACAGTTTTGTTTTCATCCCGTAAGAGAAAGTCCAATTCACTATTTATGGCAGTTAGCGGGGTCATCAACTGGTGAGAAGCGTTATCTGAAAAAGAAGAGATTTGTTTTACCTGCGTCTCAAGTCGTTCAAATAAATTGTTCAAGGTTTCGCGCAGTTTGCCAAGTTCATCATCGGGATCGGCATTGTAAGAAAGTCTTTCATTAAGATGTGTAGCAGAAATTTTGCCGGCTAATTCTATAATCTTGTTAACAGGCGCAAAAGTTTTTTTAGATACAATTAAACTTACAGCAATAATAATAATAAGCATGAAAGGGAATGCAAGCAAGTGAAATAAAATTATATTTCGAACAATTTTATTGAAGGCACTCTTTTGAGAGGATAATTGTAAAAAGGCAGCGTGCCTGCCCGTTTCATCGTAAATTTTTTTATAACCGGTTCTTAGTTCGCCTTTGGCAGAAGTGTAGTCTTCATAAAAATATTCATCGCCAGAAGAAGGATATCTAAGATCAATTGTTGTAAAGAGTTTTACGTTTTTGCTTTGGAGTAGAATTTTTCCATTTGTTGAATATATTTGTAAAAAAAAAGGGTCATCGGTTAATAAAGTCAAATCGGACTCGTTAAATTCGTCGGGTTTAACGATGATTATTGAATCTTGCGAATATTCGATTGAGTTGTAAATATTTTCTATTTCGTGGTTAATTTTAGAGTCGAGATTGGCGTTGAGATAGTACTTGAACAGAGTGTAAGAAAAAACATTAAAAAGAATGTAGAATGTTGTAATTACAGCAGCAAGTATAACCGCGTTTTTAAGAACAGTAGCTGAAAAAGTTATATTAAACGGCTTAATCCGCAAAGAAAATGTATCCTTCCCCGTAAATTGTTTTAATGAATTTTTTATTTGTATTGCTCTCAAGTTTCTTTCTCAAATTTTTCACGGTCACTTCTACAACGTTTGTCATCGGAGAACTTTTGAGACCCCAAACTTTTTCACAAATTGAGTCCCTGCTTATAATTATCCCTTTGTTGAGAACAAAAAATCTAAGCAGTTCAAATTCTTTTTCCGATAATTTAATTTGACCATTCTGTGTCTCTACTGTATGATCAATTAGGTTGAGTGAGTAATCTCCTAACGGAAGACACGTGGTGGTTGCTTGAAATCTTCTTAATACCGCGTTAATGCGTGCCGTTAATTCAGCGAATGAGAATGGTTTGGTAATATAATCATCGGCACCAGCGTTTAATGCTTCAACTTTGTTCGAGATGTCATTCAATGCAGTTAAAAGAATTATAGGAGTGCAATTATCCATCGCCCTTAGTTTCTTACATACTTCCAACCCGGTAAAAACAGGCATTTTCCAATCCAATAGAATTACGTCATACTGAATCATAGAGACGGAATTAATCGTTGCTGCACCATCTTCAACTATCATTGCATGATGACCTTCTGCTAGAAAATTTTTCTTAAGTGATTCTGCTATAGGTCGTTCATCCTCTGCTATTAGAATTTCCATATATGATCTCTTTTCATCTTTGCTACTGAAAAATACTCAATTTTCACAATCATTTGGACGAAATGAAAAATTTTTCACAATTGTTAATTCCAATCAGACTTTCATCCCTTTTATATTTGTAATGGAAATGAAGACACATTTATCTTTGGTAAAAAAACAAACTGAAATATTAATTATGGAGGAATTATGAAGCACGTTTTAAATTCTCTTCTTATTGTAGTTGTGTTATTTGTTACTGAATTAACAAATGCACAAACTTACAAAGGTGACCAAGCTTGTATGTTATGCCACAATTCAACTAATCCTAACTTGGGTTATAACATTTATGCAGAATATCAAAAGACCGGCCACCCTTACAAACTAAATGAAATAACCGGTAATGCCCAACCAACATATCCGGCGAATACAACACCAGGTTATCCCGCTCCTGCTGGAAAACAATTTTCTGATTTTAAATATGTGATTGGCGGTTACGGCTGGAAAGCAAGATTTGTTCAGCCTGATGGGATGGTTTATATTGGTTCTGCTGCCCAGTATAACTTAGCTACACTGCAATGGGTAGCTTTTAATGATGGTAAACCCACCGCTTATAATTACAGCTGTTTCAAATGCCATACAACCGGCCCGGTATCAACCGGTTCATGGACACCATCACAAGCAGATGGATTTGGTACTTTTGCACAGCCAGGTATTCGCTGTGAAGGATGCCATGGTCCTGCCGGAGATCATACAACAGACCCAACTATTATACCATTCAAAACTGGTGATGATTTAGAAGTAACAAGATGCGGCGAGTGTCACCAAAGAGGCGGCGCTACGAATGCTATTCCAGCAAGTGGTGGTTTTGTTGAACATCACGAACAAGTAAATGAATTTCGTGCATCGAAACATGGCGACGGCATAGGCACAGACTTAACTTGTACATCTTGCCATGACGCTCACATCGCTCTTCATTACAAAAATGTTGCCGGTACCGGCTTGAAAGCCATTAAAATTAAATGCCAAGATTGTCATGCAAATAAAACAATTAAGATTAATGGAACAATCACCAAATCAGCTGATTGTGTTGATTGCCATATGTCAAAAACCGGCAAATCTGCAATTGGCATTCAATTGACCAATGGCTGGAAAGGAGATATACCCTCACACTTAATGGCTATTAATACAAACGCCGTTACCAAAACATCTATGTTTTCTGCAGATGGGAAATCAGTTGCACTCGATGCAAACGGACATGCTGCAACAACTATGGATTTTGCTTGCTTAGGCTGTCATACAGATAAGGATGTTGCTTGGTCCGCAACTTATGCCAAAGGAATTCATACCAATGGTATTACCGGCGTTGAAGATTTGACTTCACTGCCGACAGAATTTTCTTTATCGCAAAACTATCCGAACCCGTTTAACCCGAGTACAACAATTTCTTTTGCATTGCCAAAAGCCGCAAATGTTAAGTTAAGTATATACTCTATTACCGGTGAATTAATTGCTGATTTAATTGATAATATGATGCCCGCTGGTTCACACAATGTAAAATTTGAAATGCCTCGAGAACTTGCAACCGGCGTTTACATTTATAGAATTAACGCGGGTAATTTCACATCTTCTAAAAAGATGTTATTGTTGAAGTAATTTCAAGACAAATGAATCATTAATCCCCGTTAAGAAATTGGCGGGGATTTTTTTGTCCATTAACGGAATCGTAGTGTTTATTTTGCAGAACAAAACTTATCTTGAAGCATCCAAATAGATAGTAATTCAACTTTTTATGTGGCGCCTGCCTGTCCGGCAGGCAGGCCGGAATTGTTTTGTCTAACAACAAAATAAAATGGATTCTGACATGAAGAAATTAATTGTGTTACTTATCGTTGTTTTGCCAATCATTGTTTCAGCACAATCGCACTTCGGAAGTGTTAAAGTTGGAATGTTCTCCCCGGGTGCAACTAGTGCCGGATTTATCATCGGTTACGAAGGCGGCTGGAATATTGACGATAATTTTATTGTAGGATGGAGCGCGGATTGGTTCAATAAAAATTATGTCGATCAAAATTTAGTTACCGAGTTCAACGATTTCTACGGTCCCAACAGCACGTTGAATGAACTAAGAGCCAAAACAAATCTTCATGCAATCCCGCTTATGGGCAGTGTTACCGGAAGCTGGCCGATTGCACCTAGAGCACGCGCGTTCGTTACCGGCGCTGCGGGAATTGAAGTGCTGTTGATTTTCTACCGGAATTATGAAAATCCTTCAAACGATGAATTCCAAGGCGCGTTCGATTTTGCGTGGAGATTGGGCGGCGGAGTTGCCTATGAATTGGGAAGACGGTCCGATGCTTTCGTGGAAATCGATTATCATTATTCACAGCCGAGCTGGGAATATAATGTGACCGATTCCGTTACCGGCAAGAAAAAAGTTTTCGAGCGCAAGTACGATATGAGCGGAATAATAATGCGTGCCGGGTTCAGATTTTATTTCTAATTTCTGAATGGATTGTAACGATCAACATTAAAAAACGGCCGGTAGAAATCTGAACTTTCTCCCTGCTGTATCCATCCGTTATGCAAGCCGTACTTTTCCATTAGTCCAACCGCTTTCTCATATTCGGAAGCTCTAATGGGTCGGTCAATCAAAATATTCTTGTGCGCCTTATTAGTCGGAAAATATTGTGACATGAGTGAAATGTGAACGTTGGGACTTAATTCTTCAGCGATAAACTGAAACACTTTTTCAGATTCAGCCAGTCCGTTCGGTAAAACCAAGTGACGGATAATCAAACCCCGGACTACAACATCGCCGTCATAAATCAATTCATCGCCAACTTGATTGAACATTTCTTTGACGGCATTCTTGGCGTGATCAAAATAATTATCAACTTTTGAGTAAGTCTTACCGTATTCGTTGTTGCCGTATTTTAAGTCCGGCAGATATATGTCGATCACTCCGTCGTAAAGTTTCAGCATTTCAACAGAGTCATATCCGTTTGTGTTGTAGATGATTGGTAAATTCAATCCTCTAGAAGCGGCAAGGTAGATTGATTTTAATATCTGAGCTGAAAAATGTGTCGGCGATACCAAACCGATATTATGGCAATTTCTATTTTGAAGCTCGATCATTATATCGGCAAGCCGGTCAAAAGAAACTTCATGCTGTCGTTCTATTTTCCAATTTTGGCTGATCTCGTAATTCTGACAAAACATACATCTTAAATTACAATTGCCGAAAAAAATGTTTCCCGCTCCTCTTGAACCAGACAGAACCGGTTCTTCTCCGTAATGTGCAGTGTAAGATGAAACGATAGGACGCTCTAAACTTTGGCAAATTCCATACTCGCCGTTTGTACGGTCAACCTCGCAGTTACGCGGACAACTCTTGCACGATTTTAGAATCTCAAGCGCAATTTTAATCCGTCTTTCAAGTTCGCCGTTTTTTAGCAGCCTTATATATGATGGGATGAATTTCATTCTTTTTTAATTAAGTGGTTAAGCACGGTTTCAAAAAAAAATATTTACTTCACCTATAAAAATAACTCACAAACTTTCGATAATAAAGTAACGATCACTAACAGCCAAACACTCTTATAAAAAATGTATAAACATGGTGATTTCACACTTCAATTAAAACGAGGGCAGCAATGGCGCTATTAAACTGGCAATCCAATTATACCGTCAACGTTAGTGAAATTGACAAACAACTAGTAGGCTCAGATAAAAAGTATAGTGCGTTTCTAAACAGCAGAGGTTTAAACTAATTTTTTTTACCCTACATAAGCACATCTCGAAATCCCTAGAAGCAGCCCACGTTACCCTCGCGTGGGTTGTTTCTTTTAAACGATAACTTTTTGATCCACTTCAATCTACTTCAATGAATTCAAAGCTTCCAAGTTGGCGCTGATCGTTTTATCCAAATCTTCTTTCGTATGTACGGTAGATACGAACAGAGCCTCGTACTGCGCTGGTGGAAGATAGACACCACGGTTCAGCATCTCGTGAAAATATTTTCCGAAAAGTTTTGTATCGGATTTAACAGCGGAATTAAAATCCGTAACCGGTTCTTCCGTGAAAAACAAAGTCATCATTGAACCGACACGATTAAGCTGATAATTTTTCCCGACGGACTTCAAATTATTTTTAATCCCTTTTTCGAGATATGCGGATTTTTCTTCTAGAATTTTATGAACATCAGGATGGTTCTTGATGTAAGTCAAAGCTGCAAAGCCGGCACTCATTGCCAAAGGATTTCCGCTCAATGTCCCGGCTTGGTAAACCGGTCCGCTCGGAGAAATCATTTCCATAATTTCTTTTTTACCGCCGTAAGCACCAACGGGCAAACCGCCGCCAATAATTTTTCCAAACGTTGAAAGATCCGGTTTAACACCTAGAATTTCTTGCGCTCCTCCTTGAGCCAGCCTGAAACCAGTCATAACTTCATCAAATATTAGAACAATTTTTTCCTGGCTGCATAGCGCTCGCAATTCTTTAATGAATGAATCGTTAGCACGAACCGTTCCCATGTTTCCAACGACCGGTTCTATTATAATTGCCGCAATTTGATTCTTGTTCTCTTGAATTAAATTCTTTACGGAATCAATATTATTAAAATCGGCGACAAGCGTATCTGCCGCGTTACCTTTAGTTACACCGGGACTTGTAGGAACGCCGAATGTGAGTGCGCCGCTTCCGGCTTTAATTAAAAAGAAATCGCCGTGGCCGTGATAGCATCCTTCAAACTTTATAATTTTCTCTTTACCGGTATAACCTCGTGCCGCACGGATCGCGCTCATTGTCGCTTCCGTTCCGCTGTTTACCATCCGAACAATTTCAATCGATGGAACGAGTTCAGAAATAAGTTTCGCCATCTTGACTTCGATTTCCGTTGGCGCGCCGAAACTTGTTCCGTCATCGATTGCATTCTTCAATGCTTCTATTATAAACGGCGGGTTATGACCGAACAAATGCGGTCCCCAGCTTCCTATGTAATCGATGTATTCGTTTCCGTCAACGTCAATCATTTTGGAACCGATACCTTTGGAAATGAATCGCGGTGTACCTCCAACTGATTTGAATGCCCTTACGGGAGAGTTTACACCGCCGGGAATATATTTTTGTGCTTCCTCAAAGAGTTGTTCGCTTCTGGTAGTCTTCATCGATTCTCCGCTCAATATTATTTTCTAAAAAACATGGACAAAAATACGCTACTTAGAGTTAATTTAAAACTGGCTTGGCAATACGAGGATATTATTTATTTTTGAAAAGTACATTCGGAGAGAAACAATGATTCATCATATTACTGGAAAGCAGCACAACTCAAAGATGTGTTTTGTATGCGGACTTAAAAATAAATTCGGTATTCACGCGCACTTCTATGTTACGGAAGACCAGGAATTGATCGCGGTGTTCACGCCATCGGAAGAACATCAAAGTTATCCAGGAAGGCTTCATGGCGGAATAGCGTCGGCAATTCTTGATGAGACTATAGGCAGAGCAATTCTAAACAAATATGAAACGGAAGTGTGGGGAGTAACGATTGACTTAAGCGTTAAGTTCAAAAAACCAATTCCGTTAAACGAAGAGTTAAAAGTAATCGGCAGAATTACGAGTGAGAACAACCGGATGTTTGAAGGTACCGGGGAAATTGTTTTAAGCAACGGAGATATTGCTGTTACCGCATCTGGAAAATATCTCAAAGTTCCTCTAGAAAAGATTACTGAATTTAACAGAGAAGAAAATGAGTGGAGAGTTGTTAATCTGGAGACCGATCCTAAAGAAATTGAAATATAAATTTGATTTAGTTAAGTGTGCGCAAGCTGGGGTAACGCAGGACAATCAAGCCGGAAAATAAAATTAAGATAATCGAATTGATTAAAATTGCTGTCGGCGATCCGAACAATTCAGCTAACAATCCAATCCACAAAGCTCCGACTGGAAAGAGCGCAAAGAAACCAAAGCTGTAAATGCTCATTATGCGTCCGAGGAACTCTTCCGTAACCATCGTTTGGATTAATCCATTTGCAAGATTGAACATAGTAATTATTGCAGCACCGTAAGCCATCAACAACGTGAGCGAAAGCCATAAAGATCGGTTGAAAGAAAAGGCGAACAATAAAACCGGCAATGTCAATGCAGTGATCGCCAAGACGTTTCCTCTTACGATGTATTTATTTACTGTGGCTATAATCAACGCGCAGATAACAGCGCCAAAGCCCCGTGCAGATTGAAGAAATCCGTTTGTTGTTGCATCGCCGTGCAGAATATTTACAGCCCAGGCGGGGAAAATTGTAACCAAACTCATTCCGAAAAAATTTAGATTTACTACAACAAGCATAATTACCACAATATTTTTTTGTGATTTCAGGTAAGCAAATCCTTCTTTAATATCTTTGAAAATGGATTTTTCACTCTTCACTTTTATTACTCTTGGAAGTTTCATTTGCAGCAAATTGCCTATGACGGCAAGAAATGAAACCGCGTTGATCGTAAAGCACCATGCCGGGCCGAAGAGCGCATATGTTATCCCGGCAATAGCCGGGCCGACGGCAGTAGCTGTATTGAACATTGTAGAATTCAAAGCTATGGCATTGATCAATTCTTCTCTTGCAACCAGCTCGTTAACGAATGCCTGGCGTGCAGGCGCTTCAAAAGAATTTGCGGCGCCTAGTAGAAAGGCTAAAATTAATATTAATCCAGGTGTGATTATGTTTGTAAAAGTTAATGCAGCAATTAAGAATGCAAGAAACATCATTATAGATTGAGTGAACAGCAAAATGGTTCTGCGCGGGTACCTATCGGCAATCACTCCGGCATAGAAAGTAAATAACCACGCGGGAATACCAGTGGCAAATCCAACATAGCCAAGAAAAGCCGGTGAGTGAGTTAATTCGAAAACGAAGAATGCAAGTGCGGTTGTTTGCATCCAGGTGCCAAACAGCGAAGTCATTTGTCCCCAGAACCACAAACGGTAATTGCGATATCTTAAAGCGGCAAAAGTATCACGCCAACTTAATTTCTGTTTCAGATTTCCCGAAAAATTTTTTGCTCTTTCTTTTTGAGGATCAGAATTATTTTCAGCGATCTGAATTTCTTCAGAAAAATCATCCATGCAAAATTAATCTATCTATTCGTTTGCAATAATTATCTATTCTTCTCTAAATACTTAACCGCATCTTTCGCAAAGTAAGTCAAAATCATATCTGCGCCGGCACGTTTAATCGCTGTTAACGATTCCATCATCACGCGCTCTTCATCAATCCAGCCCATTTTGCCGGCGGCTTTTATTAATGAATATTCTCCGCTAACCTGGTAAGCTGCAGTCGGCATTTGAAATTTTTCTTTAACACGCCAGATTATATCAAGGTAAGCGCCGGCTGGTTTTACCATTATTATATCAGCACCTTCTTCGATGTCAGTCTCCGCTTCGCGTAATGCTTCGTTTGCGTTTGCGATATCCATTTGATGAGAGCGTCTATCTCCGAATGCCGGTGCCGATTCTGCGGCGTCTCTGAACGGACCGTAATAACCGGAAGCGTATTTAACTGCGTAACTCAAAATAGGAATTTCGGTAAAGCCCTCGTCATCCAATGCTTTTCGTATAGCACCCACGCGTCCGTCCATCATGTCTGATGGTGCGATTATATCCGCTCCCGCTTCTGCATGAGAAAGCGATTCTTTGACGAGCAAGTCAACTGTTTCGTCATTTAAAATTCTCTCGCCGTCCAAAACTCCGCAATGACCATGAGAGGTATATTCACATAAACAAACATCTGTGATCACAAGAAGTCTTTTTGTTTCTTTTTTAATTGCTCTCACGGCTTTTTGAATAATTCCATTCGGATCATAAGCGCCGGAACCGACTTCATCCTTGTGGTCTGGAATTCCGAACAAGATGACTGCCGGTATTCCAAGCTTTTCAATTTCCTTGCATTCTTCCACAACAACATCAATCGACATCTGGTAAACACCCGGCATGGATTTGACTTCTTTTTTTACCTTACTGCCCGGGACAACAAATAATGGATAAATTAAATCATTCTTTGTGATTGCCGTTTCGCGGACCATATCGCGCAAAGTTGAATTGTATCTTAATCTGCGTAAACGCTTTGTTGGGTATGTAGCCATAAAAACCTCTGGTTAATTGATAATTGCAAATTGCCAATTGATAATTAATTATTCTTTTAATTTCTTCAAGATTGAGATGAGCAATTTTATTAATTCGTTACAATCTATAATTAAGCTGTTAAATTCTTTTTCTTCTAACAGAGAAGCTTCTTTTAATAAATTCAACCAGTATTCTGTTCCTTTCGCTTCTTTTAATGCAATGGAAAGTTTATTAATAAAATCCTTTTTCGAAACCGCTTCTTGTGATTCGGCAACATTGGCACCAATAGAAGTCCCGCTTCTTAACAATTGTCTGAGAACATCTTTAATCTGATAATCTTTATTAATCCGGATTGAATAATACTTTACAATTCTAACACCAAATCTAAAGCTTTTTTCTAAAACCGGGTTCCCATACTCAACTTGTTTTTCAAACACTTTCATTAAATTCTCAATTTGCCATTATCAATTCGCAATTATTCTTTTATAGTTTATCTCAGAGTTCTTAACACAATCTCCTACGGAAATTCCCCCGCGATAGTTCCCGCCAAGGAAAATTCCGGGATTCTCTTTCTCAAATTTATCAAAATAATTTTCGTGTTCTATGTAGCCCACGTTATATTGCGGAATCGCCTTCTGCCACAGCTTTTCCCTAATGAATATAGGGTCAACGCTCACTTTCATGATATGCTTAAACTCGCCGAGAATGGTTTCAATCAATTTTTGTTTATTGCGATCGAATAAGTGAGGTGAACGCGCACCGCCGGCAAACAGCGTGAACGAGGCATTTTCGTCATTGCATCTGTTCGGAAAAATTGTCGAACTCCAAATTGCACCCAGATAAGATTTTTTTTCTTTTGATGGAATTAAATATCCGAAACCGTCAAGCAGCTGACCGATCGAACTTTTCTTGAATCCAAGATATAAAACCATTACCGGCGGATAGTAAATTTCTTCGAAATGTTTCGAGAGATTTTGATCCAATCCCTTAAATATTTCTGCAGCGATGTAAGCAGGAA
Source organism: Bacteroidota bacterium (assembly GCA_023381535.1). Next base: position 1,072 of record JAMCSN010000317.1, on the reverse strand, counting down.
TAGTTGATAAAACATAATCTGAGACATCCTCACACATCTTGCCGTCTTTCTCATAAATTACTTTCCAGCCACCGGCGTTGTGTTCTACATTCTGCACTCTACACTCATATTCAATCTTATCGTTCAGCTTATTTGCAATTGCTTGTGGAAAAGTCTGCATGCCGTTAACGAAAGAAAACATTTTGGCACTTTGCTTAGATTGCTCTGCGCGCTGCCTTCGTTCACGTGCACCTTTAACCATTCCTTTGATTAAGCCGCCGTAAATTTCTTCAAGTCGATATAGTTTTGGAAAAGCCGATTTGACGCTCAACTTATTCGGATCGCCGGCAAACACGCCGCTGACAAACGGATCGATTGCATAATCGAGGAACTCTTGTCCTAATCTTCTCTTCACAAATTGCGACATGCTTTGATAATAACCATCGTCAGATTTACTGATGAACGGTTCAGCAAGTAAGCGGAGCTTTGCTTTCGTGGAGAATAATTTTGTTTTGAGAAAAGCCGGTGGGGAAGTGGGAAGCGGCTGCAGCTTTCCGTCTCTTAAAATGTAACGTTTGTTGGAAGACTCGCTGGCATAAATCATTTCGTTAGAAAGACCAACTTCATCAACCAGCTGACGAATCAAAGGTGTCGTTTCGAGTCCGCTGTTTGGACCGTAATCAATTAAGAAACCGTCTTCGCGGGAAGTTCGCATTGAGCCGCCGGGCTCACCTGTGGCTTCAAGAATCTTAACATCGTACCCGTCCTTATCAAGCCAGTACGCTGTTGCAAGACCGGAAATTCCGGCGCCGAGAATAGTTATCTTTTTTTTATTGTTCATTTTGTTTTCTGTGAAAGGTGAAACGTCAAACGTGAACAACAGAATATATTACATCTTTCGCTTCACTATTTCCGCAAGTGCTTCGCTAAATAATTCGGAATCATTCAATCCTTTCATCACGATATAATTTTCGATTCCGCATTTGTCGGCAACATGGCGGTATTCAATGTCAAGTTCGTACAAAGTTTCAACGTGGTCCGATACAAAGCTTATCGGAACAATTAATAAATTTTTTTTATTCTCTTTTGCAAC
>JAMCSN010000032.1 GCA_023381535.1 Bacteroidota bacterium | reverse complement strand
TCCGGGATTAACAATGTCGCTGAAATAACTAAAATTTTCCGTCTGGTTGTATCCGCCGGAAAGTGTAATGGTCATGTATTTATCGTTTTCATACTTCAGCATACCAACGAAATTATGTTTCACTTTTTCGAATGCGTTATCATTAGCGCCAAGGTTGTAGTACAAATTTCTTCCGATAAGATCCCGCACAGAATAGAAGTTGGTGTGCGGCTTATATTCTACATCAAAAGAAAAATTCTTATCGATCTGGTATTGCACAGCCGCAAACGTGGCAAAGAAGTTGTTGTTTTCAACAGCAGAATAATTCACACCGGCAGAAAATAAAAGCGAATTCATCGGGACAAATTTTATGCTTCCTTCAACAGAATAATAATTGTAATTACTTGTTGAGCTCAAATTTCCTTGAAGCGTTTGCCGTTTGTAAGTTCCGTTGAAACCAAGTTTGAATCCGTTCATCTTAATATCAAAAAGCGCATAAGGATTCACAACCGATTCACGGAATCCGTTTTCGTTCAGCGACAGCACATTGACATTGACACCGGCGCCGTAATTAACCCACCGGTTCAAGGAACTCGAAATTGAAAACTGTCCAATACCTTTATTCGATTCACGTAATAAATCCGGCGTGGGCGACGCGAAAAACTTATATGAATCGCGTGAGTACTGAGCAAATATTTTAATAGCCGTTCCGGGAAGGAATTCCGATTTAGTTGAAATGAAAAAGTTGTGAGTCATCGAAAGACCGGAAGTATTGAACCCGGAGTTGCTAAGGTAGTCTTTAATATTAGAACCCCATACCCGCGCGTTAAACAAATAGTTGTCGAGCGATTTTGTCATGCTGAGTTCGCCAGTCGGAAAAGTATATCTACCGAGCTGAATCTTCAAACTTCCGTTATAGTAGTCATCGAACGTTTTGATATCCGGCTTAAAAGAAACCGTCTGGGACGAAATCATAAGCGGCAGTTCGTCCGGCGTGAACTGCGGTGTAAAAAAATCTTTCGAAAGCGTCGGTATCAATTCCGGTTTTCCCTTATGAGCAATTGGAACGTTCACGCTTTGTCTTCCTGTTATTACAAAATCCGGTAATTCTATTCCCTGCTGATCGTTCTGAGCAACAGAAATACCGGCAAAAATCAGCAGCAGAAAAATTATTATTCGCTTCATAGTTGTCTTAGTTTTTTTCTAGCTTCTTGTGCAAAATCACCCGTAGGATGTTTACTTAACACAGCGCGATACATATCCCGCGCTTGGCTTTTATCTTTCATCTTAACGTAACAGTCGCCGAGTTTCAATAATGATTTGGTGTACCATTCGTCAAACGACGAATACACTGATCGAACGCGCACTAACGCGGTAATTGCATCTGTAATTTTATTCTGATTGAACAAAACCACGCCGCTGTAATACTGAGCTTGCGCGCCGATATCGTCGGGTCGTCTTTCGGCAACATCACTAAAATACTGCGCAGCTTTATCAAGATTGTTTCTTTGCATCTCGATCAAGCCCAATTCGATTTTTGCCTTTTCTGAAAAAACATTTCCTTCAGAATAATTTACAATCTGTTCAAAGGTGGAATACGCGTCATCCGGCTTATTGTTTTTCTCTTGATTTGTTCCTTCGAGATAAAGAAGTTCCGGCAGCCGGTTCGAATTTGGCATCCCGGCAATGGTCGATTGCAAAAGTTTTATCGCGCTATCAAATTGATTTCTGGCTGAATAAATACGAACGAGCTCAACAACCGCAGAAATTCCGATATCGGATTTTTGTGAGCGCTGAATAACAATCTGAAAATTCCTCAACGCTTCGTCATCGTTTTTCATATTCGATGCACTTTTGCCGATCCAGTAATATGCGCTCGGCACATATTTGCTGTTCGGATACTTCGAAATGAAATCTTGGTATGCATTTACCGCAAGATTATATTTCTGAATGCTGTAATAAAGATCGCCTTTCTTGAAAAATATTTGGTCGTCATAAGCAGATGAAGGATGTTCCGAAACATACTGGTCAATATAAGCTATTGCCCTGTCCGGCTGGTTTTGTGCAACGTAGCAGTATTGAATTCCGTTTACAGCATCAAAAACATATTGTGAATTGGGGAACCGGCTGATTACTCCGGAATAATACGCGATTGACGAATCGTACTGCGCTAAATTAAAATAAGCATCGCCGATTGAGTAGTGAACCATCGGTCGAAGCGCCGAACGCGGAAAGCGGGTTAACAAATTTTTGTAATTGGAGATTGCCTCTGCAAAATTATTCTGTTGGAAAAATATCCAGCCGATAACGTATTGCGATTGATCAGCATATCTCGAACGCGGAAACTTCTTCTGTAATTCTTCGAATGCCTTAACCGCTTCGACGGGCTTATCTGCTTTGTATAACGACTGTGCATACTGATAATATGCGTGATCGTTTTCAAGAGAAACTCTCGCGCGTGAAAATATTTCCCGGTAAAGTGCGCTGGCTCTATCAAACTTCTTGGTCCCGAAGTAACTGTCGGCTAATCTCAGTTTTGCATCGGGCGTATTCGGATCGTTTTTATACTTCGAAACAAACTCGTTGAAATAAAAAATGGCATTCGGAAAATCTTTCAAATTGAAATACGTATAAGCTTTCCCAAGAACCATATCTTTTCTAATTTCATCATTGGAAGGCGCAACGGCACTGTACGATTTAAGTGCTTCGGAATATTTGCCTTGAGCAAAGTAACATTCGGCTAAGTAGAAATTCACTTTGTCGCTTTCGAATTCCTTGTCGCGTAATTTTAATTTTTCAAGGTCTGAAATTGCCGCTTCATAATTGTCGGAATAGAATTCAACGACTGCCAGTCCAAGTCGCGCTCTATTATTAAGATCACGTTGCTCATCGGTAAGTTTAAGCGCTTCGTTGAAATAATTTTTCGCATTGTCGTAATCTTTTTTGTTGAGACGCATTTCGCCAAGCAATGTGTAAGCTTTTCCGCGCGTTGCTTTATCGCTGGAAATTGTTGCGTTCATCAAAGCTTTTTCGGCATCCGCGGGATCGCTCTGCTTATACATAACCGAACCCATTCCCAACTGCGCACGCGACGCGAGAGGACTGCTGGGATATTTCGCAACGAACTCGGAAAAAATTTCGTTAGCAGCTTTGCTGTCTCCCAAATATCTTTTGCATTCGCCGCTCCAGTATAAGGAAGCGACTTTCAATGAGTCGCTAGTCGAATCGGCAAGCATCTTAAACTTTTTATACGCGGCGTTGTAATCATTAAGCTGGAAATCAATCCACGCCAAATTGTAATTGATTCTATTCTTGTAATTCTCACCTTGAACTTGGGGCAAAAGTTCGTTGTAAACTCTTGCCGCATCCGAATATTCCTGAAGCCGGATAAAAGAATTGGCAAGAAAAACTTTTGCTTCAAACATTCTTTCTTCCGGCAATTTTCTAATTAGCGGATCGCTCAACTCTAGGATGGCATTATCATATTGTTTCAAATTAAAATAGCACACGCCGATTCGCATCTGCGATTCCGGTGCCAGCGGACTGTCTTTGTAGTATGCCAAAAGTTCATCGTAATACGTTACGGCGCTTGTGTAGTTGGCAGTCTTTTCGTAAAGCTGTCCCAAAGAATAGTAGGTGTTCACCAAATATTTGTTCGTTTCTTTCTGTCCGACAGCGTTTTTAAAATTTTCTTCCGCTTCGAGAAATTTATTTTCTGCAAAGTAAGCTTCGCCCATCCAGTAATAAGCGGACCCCGCAAATTGACTGTTCGGATATTCGGCAAAAAGAATTTGCAAACGGTCGCGGCATCTCCGGTAATCTGTCTTTGTATAATAGATGGTTCCCAGTTTGTATAACGCGTACTCTCTAAGATTGGAGAATCTGAACTTGTCGATAAAAGATTCAAACGCTTCTGCCGCACCGTCAAGCTGATTCAAGTTCAACAAGCAGTCCGCTTCATAATACTTTGCCATAGCAAGTTTTTCTTCAGCAAGGTTGTCATTCGAAACAATATTTTTAAACATCAGGTAAGCCGTACCGAAATCGGAATTTTTATAAGCGTTGAATGCTTGAGCCATACGGTCGGATGAAATTTGAGCAAGCATCGCAACTTGAAAACTCAACAAAA
>JAMCSN010000024.1 GCA_023381535.1 Bacteroidota bacterium | reverse complement strand
TTGTATCAAGCGGCGCTTTCCGGAAGAGAAATAATTTACGATCAGAATTACAAAAACAATTTGTACATCAAACGCACGCTCGAGGCGATTGTAAACACATACACAGGGGATAGAACCACGCCAGATTTTCAAAAGTTCATGGTTTACATGAAACGCGTCTGGTTCTCAAACGGAATTCATCACCATTATTCAAACAAAAAATTTCTGCCGGAATTTTCAAAAGAATATTTTTCTGATCTTGTGTATGGTTCCGACGAATACCAGCTACCGCTTCAGAACAACGAGAGACCAGCCGATTTGCTGAAGAAACTTTATCCCATCATTTTTGACCCGAATGTTGATGCTATCAAAGTTAATCTTGATCCGAAAGCCGATATGGTGAAGACTTCCGCCAGAACAACGAGAGACCAGCCGATTTGCTGAAGAAACTTTATCCCATCATTTTTGACCCGAATGTTGATGCTATCAAAGTTAATCTTGATCCGAAAGCCGATATGGTGAAGACTTCCGCAGTAAATTTTTATGAAGGAGTTTCGCAAAAGGAAGTTGAAGCGTTCTACAAGAAGATGGTTAATCCAAACGATCCCGAACCAATCTCTTACGGATTGAATTCCAAACTGTTGAGAGAAAAGGGACAAATTTTCGAACGGCACTATAAGACCAACAGCATGTATGCATTCGCACTTAAAAAAGTTGTTGAGTGGCTGAACAAAGCAATCACCGTTGCCGAAAATGATCAGCAGAAAAAAGCGCTTCAGTTGCTGGTTGAGTATTATGAAACCGGCGACTTAAAGAAATGGGACGAGTACAACATCGCATGGGTCAAGGACACATCTTCGACGGTGGATTTCATAAACGGTTTTATCGAAACGTACAACGATCCGCTCGGCTACCGCGGGACTTATGAGTCTGTTGTGTCGTTCAAAGATCCCGAAGCGACAAAAAGAATTAAAGCCATCAGCGATAACGCGCAATGGTTCGAAGATAATTCTCCGATAATGCCGCAGCACAAAAAGAAAAGCGTGAAAGGAATTTCCGCGAAAGTTATAACAGTTGTTACCGAATCCGGGGATTCATCGCCTTCAACGCCGATTGGAATTAATTTGCCGAACGCAAACTGGATTCGTAAAGAGTACGGTTCGAAATCGGTTAACCTCGGCAACATAGTTTATTCGTACAACAAAGCCGCCGAGACGAGCGGGGTGCTGGAAGAATTTGCTTACTCCAAAGAAGAAATTGAACGCGCGAAAAAATACGGCGCGCTCGGCGACGATCTTCATACCGACATGCATGAGGTAATCGGTCACGCATCGGGACAGTTAAATCCCGGTGTGGGAACTCCGAACGAAACATTGAAAAACTACGCATCAACTTTGGAAGAAGCACGTGCGGATTTGGTTGCGCTCTATTTTATTATGGATCAGAAACTTGTTGATATCGGCGTGATGCCTTCGCTTGAAGTCGGCAAAGCAGTTTACGATCAATACATACGCAACGGTTTGATGGTTCAGCTTGCAAGAATTCAGCCCGGTGAAAATGTTGAAGAAGCACACATGCGCAACCGTCAGTTGATTGCAAAGTGGGCTTACGAAAAAGGAATGAACGATCGAGTGATTGAGAAGAAAGTTAGAGACGGGAAAACTTATTTTGTGATTAACGACTACAACAAGCTGAGAGAGTTGTTCGGTGAATTGCTGAAAGAGATTCAAAGAATTAAATCGGAAGGCGATTACAATGCCGGGAAAAATTTGGTTGAAACGTACGGCGTAAAAGTTGATCCGGAATTACATAAAGAAGTTTTAGAACGCTACAAAAAATTGAACATCGCTCCTTACGCTGGATTTATTAATCCCGTGTTGATTCCGGTTGTTGACGGCGATAGAATTATTGATGTTAAGATTGAATATCCCGACGACTTTACAAAACAGATGCTGAATTACGCGAAGGAATATTCGTTCTTGATGACGTATAATTGATCCCGAAACAAGCCTGCACTGGATGCAGTCCAGGGTTCGGGACAAGCCCACTCGTGTATCCCCCTCCTTAGCTGCCTCGCTTCCAGCCTCACCTTTGGCTCAACTAGGCGGGCGCGGTCGAAGCGGGTAAGGAGGGAGAATGAAAGGGGGTGGTTTAGATTGTTGCAGCAATTCTTCTGTAATATAACTGAAAATAAGTTTTAGCAATATTTCACTTCTCGTTTTATTAGCGGATATTTGTGATGAGCGTAAAGGACGATGTGGGTTCTAATCCATAATTAAATTGCAGTCCGATGAAAAAACGTCATTCCCTTATTTTTCTGATTTTTGCTTTCGTCTTCGCGCAGCTTGCGTGGATGGGACTTCTTACCTTGTGGATTTACTGGTACGTGTCCAATAATTTAATTTTCCAGCAAGTGGGTGACAAACTTTCACCTCAGATTGTCATTGATAGTCCGAACGTCGGCGTTTTTGTCGGCGGAATTGTTTTAATCGCCTTAATTGCCGTGGCGATGTTTTTTATTTTCCGCAACCTCACAGTGCAAATGAAAGTAACAACTCTTTACGATAACTTCATTGCCAACGTTACGCACGAACTAAAATCGCCTCTGTCGTCAATTCAATTGTATCTTGAAACGCTCAGCATAAAAAAAGTTCAAGCCGATAAGCAGAAAGAGTTTTTGGAAATAATGATGAAGGACGCCAACCGGCTGAAGAAACTGATCAATTCCATTCTGGAAATATCACGGCTTGAGCAAAAAAGAATTGCGCATGATTACCACGTGTACAACGCCGATTCGATAATAACGCAGCTTGTTGCAGATGCTGTCGGTCAGTTCCGTCTTTCCGATACGGAAGTGAAGATTGAAGGGGAACTTCAATGCAAATGCGTGATCGACAAAGACGCAATGCAAATTGTTTTTGATAATCTTACCGATAACGCAATTAAATATTCCAGACCGCCGGTAAATATTGATGTAAAACTTTCCCGCCTTCCCAAAAGAATTTTGATTGAATTCATCGACAAGGGTATCGGCATCGAACAGAAAAATCAAAAAACTATTTTTCATAAATTTCAGCGGATCGATAACAAGAATATTCCAAACGTAAAAGGCACGGGTCTCGGGCTGTACTGGGTTAAAGAAATTGTGAAATTTCACGGCGGCAGAATTTCCGTTTTCAGTGAAGGAGAAAACAAAGGAAGCTGTTTCAGAATCGAACTGCCGATTTACCAGACATCGAAAAAGTTTTATGTTAATTCGCTGTTAAGACAAACTGCGCGTAAAGAAAAAACTATGGAAGTAACCGATGGAGAATGATTTAACAAGAAAGGAAAAAATTTTACTCGTCGAAGATGAAGAAACTCTCGCCATCGGTCTTGAATACAATTTGACCGACGAGGGTTATGCGGTTGATTGGGCAAAGGACGGCAGACAAGCTCTTGTTTTCTTTAACACGAACGAATACGATCTTATAATTCTGGATATAATGCTGCCGTATTACAACGGATTTGAAATCGCTCAGCAAGTGCGCGCAAAATTTCCTCAGATGCCGATACTTATGTTGACCGCGCGAACGTCGGTGGAAGATAAAGTAAAAGGACTTGAACTCGGCGCGGATGATTATATGACCAAACCGTTTCATCTTCAAGAACTTCTGCTGCGTATTAAGGGAATGCTGAAACGGAAGCTGTGGTACAAATCTTCAACGGAATCCCAGCCGGTTTATCGCTTTGGAAAGAACGAAATAAATTTTGAAAATCTTCACTGCAAAAGCGGCGAGAAAGAATTTGTTCTCACCCAGCGTGAAGCGATGGTGATGAAATATCTGCTGGAGAAAAAAGGGAAGATTGTTTCGCGGAAAGAACTGCTTGAGAACGTCTGGCACATAACTTCCGAGGTTGAAACGAGAACGGTAGATAATTTTATTTCCCGTCTCAGAAAATATTTTGAGGAAGATCCTCAAAGCCCGGTTTATATTAAAAGCATTAGAAGCGCCGGCTACTCGTTCAACGAAGAGCTTTGACCTCCCCCTCCTTGCCAAGGAGGGGGAGACAGGGGGAGGTCCGAGAAATTGATTGACAACAATTTTGATTTAAGGTAAGTTGAAGTAGTACCGAAACACTTCTTTAG
>JAMCSN010000159.1 GCA_023381535.1 Bacteroidota bacterium | reverse complement strand
CTTTTAAATGCCAATTATTTCATTTCACCGTATTATCCAAAGCAATCACGCGGTCTCCGCTTAGGTGTGGCGTGGGAATTCCTTGATTAGCAGTTGAGCAAAGTCTAAATTGCCATCCAAGTTTTGAAAAATTGCTTTTCTTTCTTTAACTGGAATTTCCATGAAATTACGATTTGCATTTTTGATCCTCTGTTTTGCCGCAAGTTTGTTTGCTCAATCACCTGTTACAACCACTCCTTTATTTGCAACTGAAAACGATTCGATTATAATCTACTTTGATGCAACTAAAGGCGATGCCGGGTTAATGGGTTTTACAGGGGATGTGTACGCTCATACCGGAGTAATTACAAATCTTAGCTCTAGTGGTTCTGATTGGAAATATGTTATGGCGCCATGGGGCACAAACTACCCCGACATAAAGTTAACTCGCGACAGCGCGGATCATTATCATCTTGTTATTGGGAGACCGAGGATATACTATAGTAATAATCATCAAAACCTTGGTTCAATCCCATCTTCAGTTCATATTTTAAAATTAGCTTTTGTTTTTAGAGATGCAACTGGAAGCAGAACCGGACGTGATGTTGGAGGAAAGGATATTTTCGCTCCTCTTTATACGCCTGGGATTTCCGTTATCATTAGGACACCGACTGTGAACAATTCTTTCGGCGACTTGATGCGCTCACCGGTTTTGGTTTCTCAAGGAGGAACCGTCCCGATTTCAGTTAGCACTTCGGAGGTTGGCACCAAAACAAAATCAATCACGCTTTTTGTAAATGGTACACAAAAAGCACAAAGCTTAACAAACAGTTTGAACTTTACATATTCGGCAAATGATTACCCTAGCGGAAGGAACGAAGTAAAAATTGTTGCGGCGGATACAGCTAACCTAAAAGATTCAACAAGCTTTGTGATTTTCAGAAATCCCGATGTTAAAGACGCGCCGTTACCGGCTGGTAATCAAATCGGAATTAATTACGATCAAAACGATCATTCAAAAGTTACACTCGCACTTTACGCACCGTATAAAAAGAACATTTATGTTATTGGCGATTTTAATGATTGGAAAGTCGATCAATCATATTACATGAACCGCTGCCAAGTAACACCGGACAGCGTGATTTGGTGGACAACAATTTCGAATCTTACGCCCGGGCAGGAATACGCTTATCAATTTTTAATTGATGGAACGATTAGAGTGCAAGACCCGTACGCCGATAAAATTTTAGACCCATGGAACGATCAGTACATTTCATCATCAACATATCCAAACTTGAAACCGTACCCAACCGGAAAAACTGAAAGCATTGTTTCGGTACTTCAAACCGGACAGACTCCGTACAACTGGAATATTCAGAACTTCACGCGTCCTTCCAAGGAAAAACTAGTTATTTACGAACTGCTCGTGCGCGACTTTGTATCAACTCATTCATACACTACATTGAGAGACACACTAAGCTATTTTAAGAAGCTCGGCGTAAATGCAATTGAACTGATGCCTATAAACGAGTTTGAAGGCAACAGCAGCTGGGGCTATAATCCGATGATGTACTTTGCGCCGGACAAATATTACGGCACGAAAGATCAGCTCAAAGTTTTTATAGATGCTTGCCATTCGTACGGCATTGCGGTTATTATGGATATTGTACTAAACCATTCTTACGGCTTAAGTCCGATGGTTCGGATGTATTGGGATACTACCAATGCAAGACCGGCTGCAAACAATCCGTGGTTCAACCAAGTTTCTCCTAATCCTAATTATTCATGGGGTTATGATTTCAACCATGAAAGCAACGCAACAAAATATTTTGTTGACCGTGTTACATCGTACTGGCTTACAGAATATAAAATGGACGGCTTCCGTTTTGATTTCACCAAAGGATTTACCAACACTCCCGGCGATGGTTCTGCTTATGATGCGTCGCGAATCAAAATACTTGAAAGGATGGCGAACAAAATTTGGAACGTTTCTCCTACTGCTTACGTAATCCTCGAGCATTTTACCGCGAACTCTGAAGAAATAGAACTAGCAAACTACGGAATGATGCTTTGGGGAAATCTCAATGGAAGTTACCAACAAGCTGCTATGGGTTATCCATCGGGACCTCCTGGAACATGGGATTTTTCATGGATATCATACGTGAACAGAGGTTGGAGTTCGCCTGGTCTTGTTGGATATATGGAGAGCCATGATGAAGAAAGGTTGATGTTCAAAAATCTTACGTATGGAAATTCAAATGGCAGCTACAGTATAAAGGATACTTCAACCGCACTGGATAGAATAAAATTGTGTGCATCTTTTTTTCTTACAGTTCCGAGTCCAAAAATGATTTGGATGGGGGGCGAAATAGGCTACGATGTTTCGATTGACGGCGGAGGCGGCAGATTATCTGAAAAACCTTTTAAGTGGAATTATTACGCAGACGCTAATCACAGAAAATTGTTTGATGTCTTTGCCGGCCTTATCAGATTGAAGAAAAATTACCCGGCTTTTTCAAGCAATACTTTTTCGATCAGCGCTTCCGGTCCGGTTAAGACAATAAGCATTACAGATCCGTCAATGAATGTTACGATCTTCGGAAACTTTGATGTTGTTACTCAAAACGCATCGTTCAGTTCAAATACCACTAGCAAATGGTATGAATTCTTTACCGGTGACAGCATAACTGTTTCCAGTGGGACAACGCAACTTCCTTTGCAACCGGGTGAGTATAGACTCTATACATCAAAGAAACTTCCGACTTTGAATTTCCTCACTGATGTAAAAAAAGAAGATGTGATGCCAGCACAATATAGTTTATCACAGAATTATCCGAATCCATTTAATCCATCAACCGCGATCAACTATCAATTACCCGGTGCCGGTTATGTAACTTTAAGAGTGTACGATGTGCTTGGACGCGAGGTCGCAACGCTTGTCAATCAAGTGCAGAATGCCGGGAATTATAAAGTTGAGTTTGATTCGAATCAGTTTCATCTTTCCAGCGGAGTTTACTTTTACAGAATTGAAACCGATAAGTTTGTTCAATCCAAGAAAATGATTCTACTGAAATAAAATTGGTGGATAATAAGTTTTAAGAAGAGCTCGCACATTAGCGGGCTCTTTTATTTTGTAAGCTCGGAAAGGATTATGGCTGATGCGCTCGCAACATTTAATGATTCGGCGTTACCTTTTCTTGGAATCGTGATGAAAATATCAGTCAGTTGTTTCAAATATTGGGTAGGTCCGCTCCCTTCATTTGCAAAAACTACAATCAGTTTGTCTGCGACTTCAAATGAATAGATATTTTCGCCTTTCAGATCCGCACAGAGAATTTTGTAACCGCTTTTTTTCCTGTTCTCCAATTCAGCATAAAAATTCTTTGACTCGTAAACGCCAACATGAAACACAGACCCGGCGGATGCGCGAATTACCTTGGGGTTAAATGCTTCCGCACAGTCATCGCTTAGAATAATTTCTTTTATACCGAACCAATCGCAGTTACGAATTATCGTTCCCATGTTTCCGGGATCGGATACGTTTTCGAGTGCAACGATCAGATTTTGTTTAGCCGAAGTATGATCAGTCAATTTCGCTGTTCGGAAAACGGCTATTAATCCTTGATTGGTTTTAGTATCGCTGAGTTTCGATAATTCAGCCGCTTTCAAAAATTCAATTTTGATCTTTCTCTTTTGAATCAATGCAGAAAAATCTTTGTCTTCTTCAAAGCTTTCTTTCTCGGCAAAAAGAATTTCGCACTCGTAGCCGGAACCAATTGCTTCTGAAATTAATTTACGTCCTTCCACTAGAATTTTGTTTTCTTCTCTGCGGTACTTTTTTATAAGCAGCGATGAATAATATTTTAATTCGGTTTTGGTTAACACGCTAAAACTTCCTTTTTCAATTCCAATATATTCAATTTATGGTTGGGTAGAAATTGATGATCGCGTGTGTGAATTATTGCTCATTTATTGCGTGGAAATGTAAATTATATTAGATTTGAGCCGCAAAATTTGAAATGCTGGTCCCTTAAGCTGGGATAAACTCCGCTCAGTTGCTTGTCCGGCTCTGACGGAGTAGAGCAGTCCCGACGTGTCGGGATAATCAGCAGGTCGAAAGTTCTTAAAAGATTGATT
>JAMCSN010000319.1 GCA_023381535.1 Bacteroidota bacterium | reverse complement strand
ATGAAAGCCGGACTGATGGAGATTGCAGATTTCTTCGTTCTCAACAAAAGCGATAGACCGGGATCCGACAGCGCTCTTTCCGCTCTCAAAACAATTTTGATGTTCAGAGAGCATACAGAAAAAAGCTGGCTGCCCAATATTTTGAAAGCGATCGCATCAGAGAATACCGGTACGCACGAGATTGCAGAAGAAATTGCAAAGCATAAAAATTATTTGGAAGCGAACGGACTGCTGAGAATCAAGCGCGAAGAACATTACAAGGTTCGAATAAAAGAAATTGTTGAGCACCTAATGAAAAACGAACTTTGGCGAGAACATCGTGCAGAAAGTTTGGATGCATCGCTTGCAAAAGTCGTTGAAGGAGAAACTTCTCCTTATGAAATTGCGGAAACACTTTTTAATGATTTCAAATCAACAATCAAATAAAAAGGCTTGTCATGGTAGAGACTAAAACCGAAACTAATTTTCTTTTAGATTTTGATGAGAACCAGATCGCTATAAAGAACACAATTAGAGAATTTGCCGAAAAGCAAATTAAACCGCGCGTAATGGAATTTGACGAAGCGCAAAAATTTCCGATGGATATTATGCAGCAGCTTGGCGAATTGGGATTCCTTGGAATTCTTGTGCCCGAAGAATTCGGCGGCTCGCAGCTTGGATATGTTGAGTATGCTCTCGTTGTGGAGGAACTTGCGAGGATCGATCCATCAATTTCTCTTTCTGTTGCGGCTCACAACGGTTTGTGCGTCAATCACATCAACATGTTTGCAAACGATGTGCTGAAGAAAAAATATTTGCCTGATCTTGCAAGCGGAAGAAAAATCGGCGCATGGGCTTTAACCGAACCCGGATCGGGAAGCGACGCTGCCGGAATGCAAACGACCGCGGTCAAAGAAGGCAATCATTATATTCTTAACGGAACAAAAAACTTTATCACACACGGCGGTGTTGGCGAAACAGCTGTGGTTATGGCTATCACGGATAAATCAAAAGGCAAAAAAGGAATTTCAGCTTTCATAGTAGAAAAAGGAACAAAAGGATTTCTGGTAGGCAAAAAAGAAAATAAATTGGGAATGCGGGCGAGCGAAACAACACAACTTGCATTCGACAACTGCAAAGTTCCGGCTGAAAATTTGATCGGCAATGAAGGAGAGGGTTTCACTCAAGCAATGAAAATTTTAGAAGGCGGAAGAATTTCAATTGCGTCGTTAAGCGTCGGACTTGCTCAAGGCTGTCTAGAATCTGCGCTCGCCTACTCTAAAGAGCGAAAGCAATTCGGCAAAACTCTTTCTGAATTTCAAGCGACGCAATTTAAGTTAGCGGATATCGCGACGGATGTTGAAGCGGCACGGATAATGACATTCAAATCTGCGCGACTTAAAGACGAAGGAAAAAATATTCTCGACATCGCTTCAAAAGCAAAATTATTTGCAAGCGAAATTGCAACCAAAGCTGCCAACGAAGCGGTTCAAATTCTCGGTGGATATGGATTCACTAAAGATTATCCGGTTGAAAAATTCTACCGCGACGTTAAATTACTGACAATCGGCGAAGGCACATCGGAAGTTCAGCGGATTGTTATTGCACGTACTCTATTACAAGATTAATTCGTAAGGAACGGTTTGTAACCGTTCAGAAAAAACTCATGGAAAAGTCATGGACTTTTCCCTACAATAATAAAAAGAATATTAATCCAATGACTCCGATCGGCAATCAATTAAACAAGAATGAACAGTTTCTCCGTAGAGAAGACTTCCACAAAAATTTAATTAGAAAGATCAGCGCGGTCCGTGATGCGATAAGACTTGGCGGCGGGAAAGGTTCGATTGATAAACAACATGAAAAAGGAAAACTTACCGCACGTGAACGAATCGAAAAACTGATCGATGCCGGTTCATCATTTTTTGAAATAAATACTTTTGCAGCGCATGATATGTATAAAGAGTACGGCGGCGCGCCGAGCAGCGGAACAATTTACGGCGTCGGGAAAATCGGCGGAAAGAATTTTGTAATTGTCGCAAACGATGCTACTGTAAAAGCCGGCGCGTGGTTTCCCATCACAGCTAAAAAAAATCTCCGCGCACAAGAAATTGCAATCGAAAACCGGTTGCCTATAATTTATTTGGTTGACAGCGCTGGCGTTTTCCTCCCTCTTCAAGAAGATATTTTTCCGGATAAAGAACATTTCGGCAGAATCTTTCGCAACAATGCTGTAATGTCTGCGATGGGAATCCCGCAAATCTCTGCAATCATGGGTCCGTGTGTTGCCGGCGGCGCGTACTTGCCGATCATGAGCGACGAAGCGTTAATAGTAGAAGGCGAAGGTTCGGTTTTTCTTGCCGGGGCGCATCTTGTTAAAGCTGCAATCGGAGAAGAAATCGATAACGAAAAACTCGGCGGCGCGCGCGTTCAATCAAACATTTCAGGTGTTACCGATTATATAATGAAGAACGATGAAGAAGCGATTCTTCAAATCAGAAATTTGGTCACAAAATTCGGAGAAACTGCAACCGCCGGATTCAATAGAATTAAATCGCTTCCGCCAAAGTTTGATCCGAAAGAAATTTACGGATTGATTCCTGAAGACACTTTTAAGCCGTACGATACTTACGAACTTCTTTCTCGTATTGTTGATGATTCGGAGATTGATGAATACAAAGCGGGCTACGGAAAAACTTTGATTACCGCTTACGCGCGAATTGACGGATGGGCGGTTGGAATCGTAGCAAATCAACGCAGCATTGTAAAAACAGAAAAAGGTGAAATGCAGATCGGCGGAGTAATTTATTCCGATAGCGCCGATAAAGCTGCGCGTTTCATCATGAATTGTAACCAGAAAAAAATTCCGTTAGTATTTTTGCAAGACGTCACCGGATTCATGGTCGGCAGTAAGGCAGAACATGGCGGGATAATTAAAGACGGCGCTAAGATGGTGAATGCTGTCGCAAATTCAGTCGTGCCAAAAATTACAATTATCGTCGGCAATAGTTTCGGAGCCGGCAATTACGCAATGTGCGGCAAAGCTTACGATCCACGATTCATCTACGCGTATCCGAGCGCAAAAATTTCCGTTATGGGCGGAGCTCAGGCAAGCTCAGTTTTGCTAGACATCCGATTGAAGCAAATGGAAAAGACGGGAAAGGAATTCACCAAAGAGCAAAAAGAAAAATTGCTGAACGAAATTCTTCAGTCGTATGAAGAAAAGAGTA
The DNA here is from genome assembly GCA_023381535.1 of Bacteroidota bacterium. The sequence continues at coordinate 16,557 of JAMCSN010000319.1, read as the reverse complement.
CCCCGCTTTATGCAGCTGCCCGGCTTTGGGTTGACGAAATTATCGATCCGGCATTAACACGCGAATACATTTCACATTCAATCGAATACGCAAATAATAATCCGATTGTTCCCCGTTTCAGCACCGGCGTTATTCAGACTTAACAAAATGCCGCACCGCGAAAAATTTTTTGTCTTGCTCTTGCTCATAATCTTGCTCAGCCCTTTTCCTAACTTGTTACTAGCTCAGCAGAAATATGACAAATCGTTCTACGGCGGTTTGTTCTACCTATCACATTACATGACTTCCGATGAGTACAAACAGTTCGCATCCACTCACAAAGATCTTGAGACAGTTGACCACATCTATGAAACCGCACTAAAATTTTTCGACGGCGATCAATCAGAGACTTTTTTTTGTCTCGCTTTTACTTTTCTTCCTTACAATAAAATACTGATGCGTTTGCCGGTAATTCGAACCGTTGTCACAATTCCTCTGCCGTCACCGCCGAACCCTGTATTCAAAGAAAAATTGAAAAACACTCCGAAGAAAATCTTTCCGGATTCACCGGCAGATGATTTTGGCGATAAAGATAAGCTCGCCCACTTCTTTGCAAATGCTTTTCTTCATTACGATGTAACGATTTTCAATTTGTCTGAATTTCTGGGTATCTTTGTGGAGTATTTCGAACAAGGATTTTTTATTCAAGGCAGTTACGACATAAGAGATTTAATAGCAAATCACATCGGAGAATTTTACGCCGATATGCTAAAGAAAAATCCAAATGCCAAACCGTCCGATGCTTTTTTAGTTTATCAATTATTATATATGCCGGCACCGTTATGAAATCAATTTTAGTGATCGACGACGAACGCGAAATTTGCGAAAGCATCAAGATGATTCTTGAGTACGAAGATTATTCCGTTGATTACACGACAGATTCTTACAAAGGATTGCAGAAATTAGAATACGGGAATTACGATGCCCTCCTTCTCGATATTCAGATACCGGGCAAAAACGGTTTTGAAATTTTAAACTGGCTGCGCGAAAAAGAAATTGATTTAAAAGTCGTAATGATCTCGGCACACGCCAGCCTTGAGAACGCGGTCAAGTCAACAAAGCTTGGCGCGTTTGATTTTTTGGAAAAGCCGATCGACCGTGATAAACTTCTCATTAGCGTTCGTAACGCGGTAACTCAATCGGCTTTGGTTAAAGAGAATAAGAAGCTCAAGAAAGAGCTTTCCACTTCGGATAAAATAATCGGCAATAGTTCGGTCATAAAAACAATTTTGGAAACTATTGCACGCATAGCTACCACAGATGCACGAGTTCTTATTACCGGTGAGAATGGAACAGGCAAAGAATTGATCGCACAGGAAATTCACCGGCAAAGCAGCAGGGCGGCTAAAGAACTTGTAGAAGTCAACTGCGCTGCAATACCTCACGAGTTAATTGAATCGGAATTATTTGGTCATGAGAAAGGATCGTTTACCGGCGCAGTTAAACAACGCATCGGAAAATTCGAGCAAGCCGATTCCGGAAATCTTTTTCTTGACGAGATCGGCGACATGAGTCTTCATGCCCAGGCAAAAGTTTTAAGAGCAATCGAAGAAGGAAGAATCGAGCGCGTCGGCGGAAATTCCAAAATTGAAGTTGACGTGAGAATTATTTCTGCAACAAATAAAGATCTTCAGGAAGAAATCAAGAAAGGAAATTTCCGCGAGGACCTTTATCACCGGTTGAACGTAATTCCGGTTCACATTCCCCCGCTTCGCGAACGCAAGGAAGATATTCCTCTTCTCATAGAGCACTTTTCAAAACAGATATGCGACAAAAATAAATTCCAGCAAAAAGTTTATTCCGATGGCGCAATAAAAGCATTTCAATCGCAACCGTGGAAAGGAAACGTCCGCGAGCTCCGCAACATGGTAGAACGCATAGTCATCATGACGCCGAAGAATGAAATTACCGAAAAAGAAGTCAGCCTCTTTTCTCAGAGCGCTTCCTCAAATGTTGATGATTTCTTAAACGTCACCAACAGTTTCCAGGAGTTTAAGGAGAAGGCGGAAAAAGCATTTATAGTTAAACAACTTAACGCAAATAACTGGAACATCAGCAAGACGGCAGAGATTCTTGGAATTCAGCGGAGCCACCTTTACAATAAATTAAAAAAATATGAAATTGAAAAAGGTCAGTGATGGCAGAGACTATTTTTTCGAAGATCATAAGAAAAGAAATTCCCGCAGACATCGTTTTCGAAAACGAACATGTGCTCGCTTTCCGGGATATCAATCCGCAAGCCCCGGTTCACGTTCTCATTATTCCAAAAATTGAAATCCCCAGCGTTAAAGAATTATCCGGAGCAGAACATGCAAAGCTGCTTGGCGAATTAATTGATGCGGCAAATGCGATTGCAAAAAAGGAAAAGATTTCGGAAATCGGTTTCAGATTGGTTCTAAATTGCGGACCGGACGCCGGGCAGGAAGTTTATCATCTTCACATGCATCTTCTGGGCGGACGCAAGATGAAATGGCCTCCAGGCTGATGATTTACTTTTTGATTGCTTTATCTGCGATATCTTTTCTGTAATGCATACCTTGAAAACTTATCTTTGAAACAGCTTCGTAAGCTATTTTTTTAGCTTCAATTAGATCGTTCTTTTCTGAAAATGAAGTGATGTTCAAAACTCTCCCGCCGTTCGTAACAATTTTGCCGCCGACTTCTTTGGTACCAGCATGATAAACTTTCACTGATTTGGCTACAGCATCCAAACCTTTTATCTCAAAACCTTTTTCATATTTATCAGGATAACCACCGGATGCTGCGACAACGCAAACCGATGCCCCGCCGTTGTACTTTACAGAATTCATATTCAGTTCCCCAACTGCTGATGAGTATAGCAATTCGACAAAATCACCTTCGAGCAAAGGTAAGACAACTTGAGTTTCCGGATCTCCAAAGCGGCAATTGAATTCTACAACTTTAGGACCCTCATTCGTCATCATTAATCCGCAGTACAAACATCCGGCAAACGGACTTCCGTTATCACGCATTGCGGATAAAGTCGGTTCGACTACCTCTGCAGCAATTCTTTTCAAATCGTTCTCGGTTACAAAAGGCGTTGGAGCATAAGCGCCCATTCCGCCGGTGTTCTTTCCTTTATCTCCGTCAAATATTTTTTTGTGGTCTTGCGCTGCCGGCAGAAGAATAAAATTCGTTCCATCTGTAATCGCAAATATAGACGCTTCCTGTCCGGTCATGAATTCTTCAATTACAACTTTATTCCCCGCTTCACCGAAAGCACAACTTACAAAGCATTCATCAATAGCTGCCTTTGCCTGTTCAACGTTCTCAGCTATTATTACCCCTTTGCCTGCAGCGATTCCATCGGCTTTAATAACAGTTGGATAACTTATTGAATTTAAATATGATAACGCTTCCTTGTAATTTTCTTTGAAGAATATTTTAAACGCTGCTGTTGGAATATTATTATTTAGCATCAACTCTTTAGCAAAAGATTTTTCCCCTTCTATCCGTGCAGCTTCTTTCGATGGACCAAAAACATTTACTCGATGTTCTCTTAGCTTGTCGCTCAAACCTTCTGTCAGCGGTTTTTCGGGTCCTATAACAACCAAATCAATCTTTTGCTCCAGACAGAATTTTACAACAGCATCGTGATCATCTGGATTGATTTGAATATTTTCTCCAATTTCTCTTGTACCCGGATTTCCCGGGATAAAAAAAATCTTCTCAACCGCTCTACACTCTACACTCTTCACTCCTAAGGCGTGTTCTCTTCCGCCGGATCCAACAATAACAACTTTCATTATTCAGCTCGTAAGTAAAATTGGAATGCTTTCGTTAATTCTTCGGTAAGTTTTGCCCTATCATGTTTCTGTACAAACTCCTCATCGGGAACCGGTAAGCTATTCTGCTGATATAGATCATGAATCTTAATGATCGAATCTTTTATTTCCTGAATGTTATCAGGCGCAGTAATAAATGCGGCACCGTATTCTTTCAAAGCCGAGTGAGCCGCGCCTTCAACGACACATCCAAGTACCGGTTTTCTAGTTCCGAAATATTCGTACAACTTGCTTGTGGAAATCGTATCCGCATTTCTAATATTGCCGATCATCATCCATAAAACATCGCTTCCTTTCATTCTCTTAACTGTTTCTCTGTGGTCAAGATAGCCGTGATCTCTTACAAACTCATTGATGCCAAGTTCTTGAATTAGTTTCTTGTTTTCTTTTCGCAGATGACCTATAAATTCCAGTTCGATATGCGCTGCAATATCCGGCCTCTCGATAGATAATCGCTTGAACGCCCGCAACAAAAACTCCGGAGTTATGTTCTCATAAAATATTCCGGCGTAAGTAAGCTTCATTTTCTTTGACGATTCAATTTTGTCTTCAGCAATTTCAAAATCAGCCGGATCAAATCCGTGCGGTATAATCATAACATCTTTGAACGACAGGAATGGATACGTGAGGAGCAGCTTCTCCTTAATTCTCCTGTTGATCACTACAACTTTTTCCGCCACCTTTAGTGAACGGTACTCTAATTTTTTGTGGCGATACTTATGGTAAGGTGTTGGGTAAAAGGCAAAATGATTTCCCAACCAAAGATCACGATAATCCACAAAAAGCGGAATGCCGAATTCTTTCTTCAACTTTGCAGCGTAAACAAAACTTGAATACGGGGGAATCGTTACAAAGATGATGTCGAACTTTTCCTTTTCGAGCAATGCCTTGGCTGCTTTGTATGCTTTCTTTGCCCATGACTTTTTGTTGTCGGGAATAAAAACAGCTTTGCTGATGCTCGATAAAGTCTTGCGTATGAATTCTCTAGGGATGCTCACCGTCTTGTACTGTTTGCCGATAATTGTATTAACGTCTAGAGCGTCGGTTCGAATTATTCTTACACCGGCATCTTCAGCTTCTTTGAGCATTGAAAAATCATGAGCGAAGTAGGCAACATTTCCGGCGGTAATGACCGTCGGTTCCCAATTATAATTCTTCATGTACTTCGTAAATTTGAGCGTGCGCTGAACGCCGCTCAATCCCAACGGAGGATAGTAATAAGCAATTACAAGAACCTTGAACATAATGTGTTAGCGCTTTTGTGTTAAGTGATAATTGGGAGCTTCTTCTGTTATCATTACATCATGCGGATGGCTTTCGCGCAATCCGGCATTAGATATTTTTACGAATTTGGATTTCGATTTTAGTTCGCTGATTGTTCTTGCGCCGCAATAACCCATCGCTGATCTCAGACCGCCGACAAACTGGTAAATCGTATCAGCGAGCCCACCTTGATAAGGAACGCGTCCTTCAATTCCTTCCGGGACCAGCTTTTTAATATCCGCTTCCATATCTTGGAAATATCTGTCGCTGCTTCCTTGCCTCATCGCACTGAGCGAACCCATACCGCGATAAACTTTAAAACTTCTTCCTTCGAACAATACTTTTTCGCCGGGCGTTTCATCAACACCGGCTAGCATTCCGCCCATCATAACCGTATCAGCACCCGCGGCAATTGCTTTTGCGACATCACCGGTCTGCTTGATTCCGCCATCTGAAATAACCGGAATATTTTTGCTTTTCAACGCTTGCGAAACTTCCATTACCGCGCTTATCTGCGGAACGCCTACACCCGCAATTACGCGCGTAGTGCAAATTGAACCGGCACCAATGCCAACTTTTACTGCGTCTACACCGCACGCCACAAGTTCCAGCGCCGCTTCTTTAGTTACAATGTTTCCGGCTATAAGCTGCAAGTCTTTATATTTTTTCCGTATCTGTTTAATCGTTTTCAAAACACCTTCAGAATGTCCATGTGCGGTATCAACCACAATCACATCGGCATTGGATGCAACCAACGCTTCTACTCTCGCCATCGTATCATGAGTTACGCCGACTCCGGCTCCTACTCTCAATCTCCCAAGATTATCTTTGCATGCGTTAGGAAATTTTTTCTTCTTGATGATATCTTTGTAGGTAATCAATCCTTTGATAATTCCTCTACGATCTACAACCGGTAATTTTTCGATCCTGTACTTGTGTAGTATCTGCTCGGCTTCTTTCAAAGTCGTTCCAAGAGGTGCAGTAATCAAGTTTTCTTTCGTCATTAACTGGCTTACAAGTTTATTCTTGTTGTGTTCGAATCTCAAGTCTCTGTTTGTTAGAATTCCAACTAGTTTATTTTTTTCATCGACTACCGGAATTCCAGAAATGTGATACTTCGACATCAGTTCTTCAGCTTCCAAAATAGTTCGTTCGGCGGTGAGCGTAATTGGATTTACGATCATTCCGCTTTCAGAACGTTTAACTTTGTCAATCTCGTCTGCTTGTTTATCAATCGACATATTTTTATGAATGATTCCGATTCCGCCCTGGGCAGCCATAGCAATTGCCATCGGCGCTTCGGTAACGGTATCCATCGCAGCAGATAAGAATGGGATGTTGAGTTTTATGTCGCGTGTTAAGTGCGAAGTTATATCTGTCTGTCGCGGCAGAACGGTTGAACGCGCCGGAACCAAAAGTATATCGTCAAAGGTTAATCCTTCGAATTCAATTTTATTTTTTTTCATACTGACCTCTTATAATTACAAAAAAGACCACGCAATGTGGTCTCTATTTTAATCGAACGCTGCGAAACCGGTTATATCCTCGCCGATAATGAGCGTGTGCATTTCGTGAGTGCCCTCATAAGTTTTCACCGATTCCAAATTTTGTGAATGACGCATGACGGGATATTCGTCAAGAATTCCGTTTGCACCCAAAATTTCGCGGGACATCCGCGCAATCTCCAACGCTTTCTCGCAGTTGTTTCGTTTAGCCATCGATACTTGTGTAAACCTTAACTCGCCTTTGTCTTTCAATCTTCCAAGCTGAAGATTTAATAGCTGAGATTTCGTGATCTCAGTTAGAAAGTAAACAAGTTTTTCCTGTGTGATCTGATAAGCTGCAATCGGTTTGCTGAACTGAATTCTCGACTTCGCATAGTTAAGCGCCGTATCGTAACATGCCATCATTGAACCGACTACACCCCACGCAATTCCGTATCGCGCTTGGTTTAAACACATTAGCGGCGATTTCAATCCTTTGCTTCCCGGCAAAATATTTTTTTCCGGAACAAACACATCTTGAAAAATTAATTCCGAAGTAACCGAAGCTTTTAACGAATGCTTGCCTTTCATCTCCGGCGCGGTGAATCCGTTCATTCCTTTCTCAACCAAAAATCCTCTAACTACACCGTCAAGTTTTGCCCACACAACGGCAACATCTGCAATGGTTCCGTTTGTAATCCACATTTTAGCGCCGTTGAGTTTGTAACCGCCGCTGACTTTTTCTGCGCGCGTAATCATTCCACCCGGGTTAGAACCGTAATCCGGCTCGGTCAAACCGAAGCACCCGATCTTTTCGCCGGATGCAAGTTTAGGAAGCCAAAAATCTTTTTGTTCCTCGCTGCCAAATGTGAAGATAGGATACATCACCAACGAAGTCTGCACCGAAACAAAACTTCGAATGCCGCTGTCTCCCCTTTCCAGTTCTTGCATCACCAAACCGTACACAACATTGTTCATTTCTGTACAGCCGTACTTTTGAGGAAGTGTAATGCCGAACAAACCCAATTTGCCTAATTCCGGAACGAGCTGTGACGGAAATTTTTCTTCGCGGTAATGTTTTTCGATTATCGGTATGACTTTTTCATCAACAAATTCCCGGACGGAATTACGCACCATGATTTCGTCTTCTTGGAGAAGTCCTTCAACATTATAGTAATCCACACCTTTGAATTTGTTCATCTATCTAGCTGAATTTTGGATTCAAAAATAGTGAAAAGAGATTTATTGAACAATAAACCGGATTATTCTTCTCTTAGTTCCAGAGTATGAAGAATTTTCATTATGGTTTCTGAGTCGTATCCTCTTGAGCTGAGAAACGCAAAAATCTTTTGTTTGATTTTATGCGGCTCGATTCCTTTTTTAACCAGCAGTTCTGTTTTTCTCCGTGCTAAGCTCAGAGCATTTTCATAACTAAGTTCCCAATCAATACCGGAAAGGTTTTGCTCGATAATATTTCTCGCAATCCCTCGCTTGAATAGTTCCGCTTTGAGCTTATTAACACCAATCTTCTTTCGCCGCAATCTCTCATCGATGAATGCTTTCGTAAACTGCTCATCGTTAAGATAATTGCCGGCTTGCATGGCTTGAAGGGTTCTATCGATGGTCTCTTTCGTGTAACCTTTTTTGAAGAGTTTGTTTCTCAGTTCATATCCGGAGTGCTGCCGCTTAGCGAGAATTCGGAATGATGAATCTTTTGCTTTTACAAATTCGCTGTCGGAAATCAGTTTCAACTTTTTATTGTCGTCGATGTCATCGAACTTCCTCAAGCCGTAATCAAGAACAGTTCTGTAATCGATCGTTACGAACTCTCCATCTTCGAAACAAACCAAAACGTTATTACCTTTCTTTGTAAGAGCGGTAATTTTCATTTTTTATTTTTTCTTCGGTTTGGTTTCGGGCTCTTCTTTCACCGGTTTGGGTTCCTCATGAATCATTCCGAGGTTTGTCTTAACCTCTTTTTCAAGCGAGGCAAACAACTCGGCATCTTCTAACATCTTCTGTTTCAATTGATCGCGACCTTGGAAGCGGTTGTCTTTGTACGTAAACCACGCACCGCTTTTGTTCAAAATATTTCGGTCGGTTGCCAGATCGATTATGTCGCCCGCTTTGCTGATTCCTTCATTGTAAAGAATATCGAATTCAACTTCTTTGAACGGCGGCGCAACTTTACTTTTAACAATTTTTACTTTTGTTCTGTTGCCCACAACATTCTGTCCGTCCTTTATCGCAGCGATTCTTCTGATATCAAGACGAACTGATGCGTAAAACTTGAGCGCGTTGCCGCCTGTTGTCGTTTCCGGATTACCAAACATTACTCCGATCTTGCTTCTCAACTGATTCGTGAAGATGACGCATGTTTTTGATCGGCTGATGGCACCGGTGAGTTTTCGCAAGGCTTGAGACATTAATCTTGCTTGCATTGCCATTTGCGGATCGCCCATTTCACCTTCAATTTCAGAACGCGGTACGAGAGCGGCAACCGAATCGATCACGATGATATCGAGCGCGTTGCTTCGTACTAAAGTGTCAACAATTTCAAGTGCCTGCTCGCCGAAATCCGGCTGTGATAAAAGCAGATTCTTAACGTCAACTTTTAATCTCTTAGCGTAATTAATATCCATCGCATGTTCTGCGTCGATGAACGCCGCAAGTCCGCCGGCTTTCTGAGCTTCGGCGATGATATGCAAACACAATGTAGTTTTACCGGAAGATTCCGGTCCGTAGATTTCAACAATTCTTCCGCGCGGAACGGTGAAATGGGCGATCCGCAAATCAAGAGATAACGATCCGGTCGGAATTGATTCGACGGGGTTGATCACTCCGTCGCCGAGTTTCATAATTGTACCTTTGCCGTACGTCTTTTCGATGTTGGTAATTGTTTCATCCAAAATTTTCAGTCTGGCGTCTTTATCTACTGCCATTTTTTCCTCCGTTAATTTTTCAAATTAAAACTTCGAATTGCTCTATAAATTGAACCACTCGGAAGCAGTCTGCTTTCAAAAAAAAATACTTTCTCTGATATAAAATTTATTTGAGGAATATTTACCCCTAATAAAGATAATATTTTTTTCTGATCTTCGTACCCTCTAAATCTCAGCAAGGTTATGTGAGATTTGAATCTTCTCCTTTCTCTTTCAAAACCAAAATTACCGAATAGTTTATCCAGTTCGTTGGCTAATCTAACTACTTGCGGATTCTCTTCCAACCCCGCCCACAATATTTTAGGAGTGTTGTCTTTCTTAAAAATTCCAAATTCCTTAAACGTCAGTTTGAAAAGATGGAATTTGCCGACTGTTTCTTCAATTGCTGCGGCATATTCATTCACTAATTCTTCTTTAGTATCGCCAAGAAATTTCAAAGTGAGATGAAGTTTTTCTTTTGGTTCCCACCTCACATTTTTCAAACCGGTCGCTGCATCATCGCGTAAATCGATTATTTGAGTAAGAGCATCATCGGGAATTTCCAACGCAACGAAAGTTCTAATCGTCATACGGAATTCCAAGAAGATTTCTTCTCAACATTTCCAACGCCGCTTGTGAAGTGCGGTCTTTGTTCAACAAACGGTCGTCGCCAAAACGGAATTCTTTTGCTGTACAAATTTTTTCGTCGCAGAGACCGATATACACAAGTCCAATCGGTTTATTCGGCGTCGCGCCGGTTGGACCCATAATCCCCGTGACTGCCAAGCCGAGATCGCAGCCGGTTGTAGCTTTAACGCCTTCTGCCATCTGCCGCGCAACTTCCAAACTAACCGCTCCGTATTTTTGAATTGTGTCTTCGCTGACTTTCAGCAGCTCAACTTTTGCCGCATTGCTGTATGCTACAACTCCACGCTCAAAAAATTCGCTGCTGCCGCTAATGTTAGTTAGTCGGTTACTAATCAATCCGCCCGTGCACGATTCGGCGATCGCTAATTTCAAACCTCTATCGATCATTAGTTTCGCGACAACTCCTTCGAGTGTGTCGTCATTTTTGCCGAATATAAATCTGCCGGCATTCGCACGAATCTTTTGTTCAATTTCATCCAGCTTGTTCTGCGCCTCTTCTTCATTTGCTTCTTCAACCGTAATTCTCAATTTCACACCGAACTGGCTTGGAAGAAAAGCCATCTTAGCGCCTTGCAGCAGCTCTTCCATGTTTCCAAGTTTATCGAATAACATTGATTCGGGAATACCGGTTGTAATCAAATTCTTAATCATAATCACTGTTTTCTTGTGGAGCTTTTCTTCCAGCTTCGGCAAGACAAAACTTTCCATCATGTTTTTCATTTCGTGCGGAACACCGGGCATGCAGACAAAAACTTTTTTTCTTTTTTCAATCCAATAACCCGGCGCAGTTCCTCTGCTGTTGCGTATCGGCGTTGCATTTTTCGGAATCAGCGCTTGCCCGCGATTGGTATCCGTTAAAACTTTTCCGCGCGCTTCAAAAAATCGCTTCACGTCGTCAAGGACTTCTTCATTTTCAACAAGCTCTGTTTCAAAAAATTCAACAACGCATTTTCGTGTCACGTCGTCATGAGTAGGACCAAGTCCGCCCGTGACCAGTACAACATCGTTCGAACTCAATGCTCTGTTAAATTCCTTCATGATAATTTCTTCAGAATCGGGAACCACGCTCGACCCGCTGATTTTAATCTGCAAGTCGGTCAATCTCTCGCCGATATAAGCCGCGTTCGTATTAATAGTTTGACCGATTAGAATTTCATCCCCGATCGTGATGATGTGTGCTTTCATTTTATTTCTGGATCATGTTAAAGAAATAGATAATTAGTTGAATAGAAATGAACGAAAAAACTCCCGCCAAAATATCATCTAACATTATTCCCCAACCGCCTTTTATTTTTTCAAGTTTTTTTATCGGAAACGGCTTTACTATATCCATGAAGCGCCAAATTATGAATGCCAGCGCAAGCCACCAAATTTTTCTCGGCATAAAAAGAAGCGTAATCCACATCCCGACAAACTCGTCAACAGTGCACTGTTTGGGATCTTTGCCGTACTCCTTTTCAAACTTATCCGCTATTGGAACGCCGAGAAGAATTGCGAGTGTTATCATAAAAATTAAAATCGAAGGAGTATCGAACGGCGGGATCAAATAGATTACAAGCGCGGCAAGACTGGCAAATGTTCCGGATGCAAACGGCATGTATCCGGTAAACAATCCCGACCCGATTAGTTTTTCGAAGAAACTAATTTTCACGTTTGAAAAGCTGCTTTATTAAAAATCGATTGCCGAATATGTATGTTATTCCGGTTACCACTGTGAACAAAGTTATTGCAAGCATCGCAAAATAAATTCCGGTGGAGTTCATCAACAAGTCGAAAATATTTTTGTAGTGCTGATGCAGCCCTTCGAATGTTTTGAGCGTGTAGATCAATAATAAGTAGTAGAGAAAAACCATTTGCAGAAAAGTTTTCCATTTGGCTGTGTAGCTGGTTGTGAAATTCACTTTCCGGTAATCGGCATAAGTGCGAAGCAAAGTTACGATAAAATCTCGGAGAATAATAAGTATCACCATCCACAGCGGAAGAATTCCGACAATCACAAATCCGGCGAATGCAGTTGACGTTAAAATCTTGTCTGCCAGCGGATCTAAAAATTTTCCCCACTGTGTAATGTAGTTAAATTTTCTCGCAAGCCAGCCGTCGTACCAATCCGTTATAGCGGCAATTAGAAACACAGCCAAAGAAATTTGGACAAGCAGCGGTTCTCCAGATAGAAACAGCGCCAGAAATACCGGCGTGAGTATTATTCTTAAAACAGTTAATTGATTTGGGAGAACCATATTCTAAACGTCTAACTATTGGTCGATGAAATTTTTCTCAGATAATTGAAATCGTAAAATCCGGTATTGTGACCGTCTGACCAGACGACAGACAGTGCATAATTCCCTACAACCTTCATGCTTGTAATTTTCGTTTGATCTTCTGAAAAGACAATTATGTAATCGTGATGATGTCTTTCCGATTCCGACGTGCAGATAGCGCACGGACAAAATCTTCTTAGGTCGGTCGAACTAATTTTCGATTCCGTATTATCGTCCCACTTCAAAAACAGAAAGTTTTTCTCTAAAATTTTTATTTCGGTCGGAAACATTCCTATAAAGTCTCGCCGGTCAATTTGAAGAGCGCTTCTTGATACTTTTTGCTCGTGTTCAAAATCACTTCATCCGGAAGTTTTGGCGCCGGCGGTTTCTTGTTAAAATTTATCGAGAGCAGATAATCGCGAACGTACTGTTTATCAAAACTGTTTTGTGTTTTACCTTTTTGATATTCGTCCGACGGCCAGAAGCGCGACGAATCCGGCGTGAGAAGTTCGTCGATCAGAATTACTTTGCCATTGTAGTACCCGAATTCCATTTTCGTATCGGCGATAATGATTCCTTTACGAAGCGCAAACTCGGAAGCTTCCTTATAAATTTTCAGCGCAGCATTTTTAATTGTGTCGAAAGTTTCTTTGCCTACAATCGATGCCGCTTGCTCTTCCGTTATGTTCTCGTCATGAAGACCGATCTCCGCTTTGGTTGACGGTGTGAAAATCGGCTCGGGAAGTTTCTCCGATTCAATTAAACCTTTCGGCAAATCGATTCCGCATATCTTGCCGGTCTTATTGTAATCGATCAGACCGGAACCGGTAATGTATCCGCGTACGATGCATTCGATCGGGATGAGTTCCGCTTTCTTCACCAGCATCGAACGGTCTTTCAATTCGGCGCGGTACGGTTTGCATTCAGCCGGATAATCTTCCACGTTGAGCGATACGAGATGATTTGGAATTATGTCTTTGGTGTAGTCGAACCAGAATTTTGAAATTTTATTTAAAATTTTCCCTTTGTCGGGAATACCTTCGTTCATTATAACGTCGAACGCCGATAAGCGGTCGGTAGAGACGATTACGTAATGATCCCCCGCTTCGTAAACATCACGCACTTTCCCCCGCTTAAAAAGTTTAAGATTGGAAAAATTTGTTGTTGTTAACGCATTGATGGGCATGTTTCCTCGTGAATTTTGAGGTTGAAATATAAAGAGAGGTTGCTAGGGATTCAACTAATTAGTCAGAAGGCTTAGCTATAGTTTTTAAAAGGCCGATATTCTCAATAAACCGTTTATAGCTTTTTATATTTCTTTTTAGTTATAATCCTTCGTTGCTTACTTAAATTGATAAATGATACTTCATAATCTTGCATCTGTTTTAAACCTTCTTCGCGTGTTTTCATTGCAAGTCTCAAAGCTTCATCATATCCATACTTATTAACTGAAAACATCTTCGCTTTATGAATCCCAGGCTTTGGACTCCACCAAGCTTTCCAATAATCATAATAATAAGTTTTTTTCTTACGCCTGTCTATTGCTGTAATTAGAGTTACGCCTACTATCCCAGAATTAGTAATTTTTCTTGGTATATTAGAAAATTCCGCACGAGTCAAAGGTGGGTTCTCTTTTAATACTTTATCTCTATACCGGCAAGCTTCTTCTAAAGCTGCATTTTTATTCTTATAAGAAGTATCCCTAAAAAACTTATGAATGTTGACATTTCTTTTTCGAATACGAACTTCATAACCGTGAGTAGGTCTTTTTTCTCTGTCGATATCAATTCTGGTTATACCATAATTTGGAGGAATCTGTTTGTCCATTTTGACTCCTTTTGTAGAATGCTTATGCTGTTGTCAAATGTTTTTTGCAGTAAATATTAGCTTTTCTTATACAGTTCGAGTTATGATAAAAATTTTTCAATAATTATATCGTATTGATTTGCATACAAACGAGTAAAGCATGCTACTGTCCCATGACAAATTAATTGTTTTAGTACAAACTTATGTGCCATAAAATATTTGGTTTAATTTGTTTTGAGTTATATCCATACTTCCGGATTGTTGCCGGAGAGAAATTGAATGAAAAGAAGCATGTAAAAGAAATCCCACTGCTAAATTCCCCTTAAACTGTTTGTAAGTTAAAAAGTATTCGGCGAGTAGTCAACCGCTTGCTGTCTTTCAAAATCTAGATACTAATGACTAAATACTAATTACTTCTTTTTGAAATAGTAGTCGTCAACTTTTCTTATCAACGATTTCTTTTCGTTATCAGTTAAGAAGCTTGCGGCGAACGAATTTTTCGCGATCTGGTAAATGTCTTCGTTAGAAAGATTTAGCGCTCGTGTTACCGCAGAATAATTATCGTTGATGTATCCGCCGAAGTACGCCGGATCATCGGAATTGACCGTGACCATCAAACCTTTCTGCATCATCTTTTTCAACGGATGGTGTTTCATCTCCTTGACAACTTTCAATTTCAGATTGGAGAGAGGACAAACGGTTAACGGCGTTTTCATTTTGCTAAGCTCCGCTACAAGCAAATCGTCATTCAAAGAATTGTTGCCGTGATCGATTCTTGATACCTTGAGATGATTGATCGCTTCCCACACATATTCCGCCGGTCCTTCTTCCCCGGCATGCGCAACGGTGATGAATCCTTTTGCTTTAGCTAGCTCGAAAACTTCTTTGAACTTTGAGGGAGGATTTCCAACCTCAGCAGAATCAAGTCCGACTGCGGTAATCCAATCTTTGAAAGGAAGAGCAAGTTCCAAAACTTTCATCGCTGATTCGGCGCTGAGGTCACGCAAGAAACACATTATAAGTTTGCACGAAATTCCGAACTTCTTTTTCGCGTCTTCTATCGCGTTGTGTATTCCGGTGATAACTGTATTGAACTCGATGCCCCGGTTGGTGTGAGTCTGCGGATCAAAAAATATTTCGGCGTGAACAACATTTTCGTGATGTGCTTTCTCGAAATATGCCCAGGTCATATCGTAAAAATCTTGCTCGTCTCTCAGTACATTTGCGCCGTCGTAATAGATATTGAGAAATTCTTGGAGGTTGTTGAAATCGTAAGCATTCTTTAACTCTTGCACCGATTTATATTTTATCTCAACGTTATTCCTTTTTGCAATTTTGAACATGAGTTCCGGCTCAAGCGTGCCTTCGATGTGAAGATGCAATTCCGCTTTCGGTATTCCCTTGATGAAATCTTCGATGGATTCTTTTTGATTCATGCCGCTCTTCCAGAATTGATCAATGCTTATTCTACTTTGCTAAAGTATAAAAATTTGAACTAAATAGAAGAGCCAAATACGAAATGACCGTCGATCATTTCTCGTTGATTAGATATAGCAGATTATCTTCCACTTTGTAAATCATCGGCGCAACGGTAATCTTGGGATATCTTAACCGCAGCCGTTTTGCTTCGCTGGTTACAAAATCAATTTCGTTCCCAATTTCAAACATAGGGGCGAAGTGCATAAAATGTTCTTCCGCCCATTCTCTATCCCACCCGGCTTTGTCAACAAGTCCGTTGATAAATTCGTCCTTGCGCGAAATAAGATTCACCATTCCGCAGTTGTTGTGTCCAATCAGAGCGATGTGCTGAATGTTGCCGACAGCAATTGCGTAAGAAACTTTGAACTCGCTGTATCTTAAATTCGCGCCGCCGGTTCTGATGATAAACGCAAAGTTATCCGGTATATGCAGATGCTTCCGGTTATCCATACACATTCCGATCAGCATTTGCGCTTGCGCGTATGTATCCGTCTGACGCTTCATGTTATGATATTCCAGCAATAATCCAATCGGAGTATTCCGGTACTCCGGGAATATGTCTTCGCTGGTTGAAATATTTATTAGTCTCTTCATTCGCGCACTTTCTATTGTGTGAGGCAAAAATACAAAGTCTCTTCATAAACGAACAATGATTTTTAATTCGTGCTGAATTGGAAGTATTCACCTCATTGTAGGCAAAATCAATTCCTTGAGTGGAGCGAATAGCCCATTGCCTCATAATAAAATCTGACTATTGTAATATTAAAAAGAACATTAGGTGACTAAATATTATAGCGAACAAAATAAAGGAAGCGCAGAGAAATAATCAACGTACGGCAATAGTAGAACATAA
>JAMCSN010000359.1 GCA_023381535.1 Bacteroidota bacterium | reverse complement strand
TTGAAGATGACGTAAGACAAACATTAACACAATTCGTAGGCATTAACTACCATCAGGAAACCGAACTGGCGCCCGGGATTTCTCTAACCTTTTACGATGCGGGACATATTCTAGGTTCGGCGTTGGTATCTCTTAAGATCAATGAAGACGGAAGAACTATTAATCTTGCGTTCTCCGGAGACTTGGGAAGACCTAACCTCCCGATCTTGAAAGACCCGGAAAGAATTCCCGATGCAGATTGTTTTATTTGCGAAAGCACTTACGGCGGAAGAACTCACGAGAATCCACTTAACTCGGAAGACTCTCTTGCGCAGGCAATAGCTAAAGGCGTGTCGAGGAAAGCAAAAATTATTATTCCGGCATTCAGCGTCGGCAGAACTCAAGAAATTGTTTACGCTCTTCATAGAATTTTTGAAAGCGGCAAGGTTCAGAGAATTCCGGTTTATGTCGATAGCCCGCTAGCGGTTAACGCAACGAACGTCTTTCGTGTTCACCCGGAATGTTTCGACAAAGAAACAAGTCGGTTCCTCTTTAAGCATGAAGACCCGTTTGGATTTAACCGGTTGACTTACATAACGAACGTGGAAGATTCAAAACATCTCAACTCAGTTGAAGGTCCATGCGTAATTATTTCAAGTTCGGGCATGTGCGAAGCGGGACGAATCTTGCATCATCTCGCAAACAATATTGAAAATCCAAAAAACATGATTCTGATGGTAGGCTATTGTGCTGAAAACACTCTCGGCAGAAAATTGATAGACGGTGAAAAGAAAGTGAACATCCTTGGCGAAGAGTACAATGTAAATTCCGAAGTGATTGTTCTGCAGTCTTTCAGCGCTCATGCCGATGCAAACGAACTTGTTGAGTACACGTCGGCGTTCGATAAAAACAAAATGAAGCAAATCTTTCTTGTGCACGGTGAAATTGATCAGCAAGAAATATACAAAGCTCATCTTGAATCGATCGGATTTAAAAATATTGCGATCCCTAAACGCGGTTATGTGGTTGCGGTATAAGATTGTTGTGATCGGTCTTGCCGCAATTCTGGTTACAAGCTGTACGCGTGATCAAATTACTCAGCCGATACCAGGCAACACGCCGCCGGATATTCCGGCTAATCTCCAGGTCTTCGGCGCGCAAGACGGTGCAATCGGAATTGAATGGGATAAAAATACCGACGCAAGCCAAATCACTTACAAAATTTACCGGTCCATTAATAACACGAATAATTTCAAATATCTCGCATCGACGACCAGCACATATTTCGTTGATGATTCGTTGGAATATGATTTGATTTACTACTACAGGATCAGCGCTGTAAATTCCTCTGGAATGGAAAGCGCGTTATCGGATTATGTTTCGGCAAAACCGGTTAACCTTTATCCCCCTCTGCCTCCAACACTTGTGAATATAAACGCGCGCAATTGGTCCAACACACCACAAATTTTTATTTCATGGAATCCACCCATGGATACCGATGTAAAAGGTTACAATATTTACAGAAGCACTGTCGATAATTTTGATGCGGATTCTGCTCACCTTGTCGCGTTCACAAAAACTTCTTCTTATACGGACACCAAAAACCTGAGCTTGCTTACGACATACTATTATAGAATTTGTGCGGTTGATAAAGGCAATCTGAAAAGTACGTCAACTTATATTGTGAGCGATCTGATCTTAAATTCTCCGTCGCTCATTTCCCCGGCAGATAATTCTACTTTGACACAACTGACTGAATTCCGTTTTATGGCTGCTTCCAAACCGGCAAAGTACAAGCTTGTAATTCAGTCCAACATTGTTTACGGTGTAGTTCAAGAATTTAACTTTTCATCGGATCAGGTTGATCAAGTGATAACGGTGGATGCATCCGGTCTGTCGCTTGATCCGTTCCGCTCGTATGTTTGGCGCGTTTACACATACACATCAAGCGATACGGATCCGAATAGTTTCAGTGATTATTTTTCGTTTACTTATAATCCAAATCAATGAGAATTATTTGAAAGGCGGACTGAAAATATTTTTTCTACTTCTTGCAGCGGCTTCTACCGTTTGCGCTCAGTTGGGAAAAGACAGTCTCACCTTTTCTGCTCACACATTTTCAGACCGGATTCTGCTCAACACATTCGACAAACAACTGAATACATACAATTTTAATACGATGTTTAGAACTTACTTCACGGGTGAGAAAATTTTCTTCGGCATTCGTGAGAATTTCGGCTCGACAGTCATCAACTCGACAACAAAAAATATAAAGGATGAACAATACCTTTGGGCACTCGGTCAATACAGCATTTCGGAATTCTTCAAACTCGGGCTGCACTTCAACAACAACATTTATTCCGACGACAGAGATTTGGGAATTAACCAGGCTTCGGTGCTAACGTCATCGTTGTTCTTGAAATTCAATCCATTAAAAAATGTTGAAGTTACGCCGTACGGCGGTGTCTCGCAAAATAATCAGATTGGCGAAAAGGACAACGGTTTTATTTACGGTATGGAAGCTAATATTGATAAATACACAACCGGCGATTTCGATCTTTCTTCGCTCATGAAATTTCAGAACGAAGATATCTCGCCGAGAAAAAATACTTTTCGCTATATCAACTTTGATGTGAACAACACGTTCGAAGAAAATTTTCATAATACTATTTCCGCTTTTTATTCACAGCAGCGGAAAGATTTTTATTTCACTGCCGATCCGATAACCGCGGCAGAGTTCAACATAACAAACAATATTCAGAGCAGAACCGAATCCAGCTATTATCTTCAAGACAGAATTAAATTCTTGCCGGCAAGCTCGCCTCTAAGCTTGGATTTCCAAGGCAGAGTTGCTTGGCGCGGCATCGATAGAAACACGCGGTATATTTCGGCAACCAACATCGCCAACTCGAACTACGACACTCATATTGAAGAATTCAGATTGGAGTTCGCATCAGCAGCCGATTACGTAACGGACAATTTTATTCTTGCCCTGCGATTTTCATATTCCGAACGGGATGAAAAACATCAGCCGGTAAGATACGACGGATTGAGCAACTTGCTTTATAACGACCGCATTCAGATTGAAGAACAGAAGAACAACAACTCCCAATTGGCAAATATTTCTATACAAAGCAGAATTAATTTATCACGCAGCGATAGAATTACTTTCAGCTTGTTCCACCGCAAACTGCGTTATGATACGCCCAGCATCTTAAACTTCGACGACCGCGACGAACTTCTCTCCATCGGAAGAATATTATATGAAAAAGAGTTTACCCGATTCTTCAAAATATTTTTTAACCTCGAAGGAAACATCAACAAGATAGTTTACATCTTTGCAGAAAGAAGTTCTAACAACAATGTTAAGCGGATTGCAAAGTTTGCTTCCGGCGGCGTCTTCACCACAGAAAATTTCACTTCGTCAAACTCGGCAGAGGTTTCTGCTAACTACACTGTTTTTGATTACGAGGAACTTAATCCAAACTTCAGGAGCTATTCGTTCAGGCAATTGGTTCTTAGAGATTCGTCATCACTTAAATTGCAGAAGAAGCTGCGGCTTTTCGTTACCGGATACATTAAACTATCGGAACAGGGAGATTTCAAATGGTCCAACTTCACCAGCAATCCTGTAAGATATCTTCAAGAACAATATGCCGAGCCGAAACTTTTTTTCGATGACCGTTCGCTTAGTCTCGGCATCGGCATCAGGTATTTTTCTTTATCGACCTATAATATTCAGAACGGATCGGAAAAGATTAAAGTCTCGGATTACACAAGCATTGGCCCGCTTTCCGAAATCAGTTACGTCGTTGGCGAAAGGATTATTCTAAAAGTTTACGGATGGTATGAGTTCATTAAAACAGAAGACAACTCGAGAAGAGAAATGGCTAATCTGAGCTTAAAGCTCAGCTACAAGTTTTAAACTGAGATGTGACAATTACATTTGCACGATTGACGGAGTAGTTATATTTTTCGCACTCATGAAAGCAAATTCTTGACGGAGTAATATTGTCAGAGAAAGTTTACGTAAAGGAAGTACCGACTGATCCGGATTTACTGCCTGAACTAGAAGAATTTATTATAGAGATAGCACAAAAATCTAATCTCAACAAAGATAAGTACAACAGTCTTGCTCTTTCATTTTCGGAAGCTGCATCC
>JAMCSN010000300.1 GCA_023381535.1 Bacteroidota bacterium | reverse complement strand
GTTTTAATTGTTGACGACGACAGCGATGCGCTGTTCACCATCGGCGAGTATGTAAAGCAGCTTCAGTGCGACACAATTTTTGCTCACAACGGAATGGAATGCCTGCTGATGCTTAATCATGTTAATCCCGATCTGATTCTTCTTGATATAATGATGCCGCAAATGGACGGCTTTGAAACCATTAGAAGAATTAGAGCAGATAAACGCTTCGAAAATATTCCCGTTATTGCGTTAACTGCGTATGCAATGCTGGATAACAAAAACGTTATCGAGAAGAACGGTTTCAACGACTTGATCACTAAGCCAATCGATTTTCAGTTACTCACAGCGAAATTCAAAAAACACATTAAAAATGTAACCGCAGAGTATTCATGAAAAAGATTTTAGTTATCGATGATTATCCGGATAATGTGTTTCTGCTTCAGAACCGTTTGGAAAGGGAAGGCTTCGAGGTCATCAAAGCTTACGACGGTACAATGGGAATTCAAAAAGCCGTCGAAGAAAAACCCGATCTCATTCTGCTCGATGTTATGATGCCGGATATTTCCGGTTTTGATGTTTGCAAAACTCTCACTACGAGAGAAGACACAAAGTTGATTCCGATAATTTTGGTGACTGCTTTGTCGGAAGCGGAGAATCTAAAGAAAGGGCTTCAATCCGGTGCGTTCGATTATGTGAAGAAGCCGTTCAACAGAAATGAGCTGATCGCAAGAATTAATTCGGCGCTAAGATTCAGCGAAATGAACCAGCTTCTCGTGGAAGTTGAAAAAGTGAAAACTTATGCAGCAACAGTCGTTACCGCTAATCACGAAATAAAACAACCGTTAACACAAATAAGTTTGTCAACCGCAGCAATCCGGAGAGAACTTGCGAAAAATAATTTCTCGCAAGACATCATATTGAAGAGAATCGAATTTATTGAAAATGCGGCACGGGACATCTTAACCGTCCTAGAAAAACTTGGTTCGATACGCCGACCGGTCATCACGCCTTACGTCAACAACCAGAACATAATCGATTTGAATTCCGAAGAGAATATCTAAAGGTCGAGAAATTCGTTTATTACAGCGAGCAATTCCTCGAAGTTGTACGGCTTCTTTACAATTTTGTTGATGCCGCTTATCGTATTCGACGAACCGTTTACAAACTGCGAACCGGTTACTAAAATGATTGGAAGAAGCGCGTTGCTTTTTCTTATTTCATTTATGCAGTCGGTGCCGTTCATACCGGGCATCTTCTGATCGATCAGCAGCATGTCGATTGATTCCGATTTTATTTTGTCTAACGCCTCACTTCCGTTGTGTGCAGTGAGCACATCGTAGTTGGACGATTGAAGCAGTTCCGACAAAAGTTCAAGCAGAATGTCCTCATCTTCGGCAATCAGAATTGTTTTTTTCTCCGGCTTAGCAGCAATATCGCGGCGGATTAAAGCCGGTAAAACAATGTTGATTGATGTCCCTTTCCCGATTTCACTGCTTACGGATAAAGCGCCATGGTAGTTATCAATAATTTTTTTTACGATAGCCAAACCGACTCCGCGGAAATCATTATTTGTCTTCGTGGAAAAATTATCTTCGAAAATGTGTGGAATAATTTCTCGTGAAATTCCTTTGCCGGTATCGCTTATGATGATTTGAATAGAATCGCCAATGTTCTTTGTTGATATAGCTATCTCGCCGGTTCCGTCGATGGCTTCCACAGAGTTGGTAATCAAATTCAAAAAGATGCGATAGAAGTCCGTGTATTTTCCGTAAACAACATTAAGCTGCGGAAAAAGATCCAACTGAAATGAAATTTGTTCCTTCCACTGATGAAGGAAAGTTCTAACTACATCGTTTACAATTGAATTTAAGTTTATTCTTCTCGAAAGAGAATTATTCCTAGCGGCGGTTCCAAGCGCATCTTCAACAAGTTCGGAAGCAATGTACGCGCTTGATTCGATACTGCTAAGTAAGCTGGTTACTTCGGCTGAATTGCCGGTCTTTCTTTTTATTAGCTCTACCGTGTTTAAAATTCGGGTAAGTATATTGTTCAGATCGTGAGCAAAATGTTTACTGGACTTTGAAAAATCTTCCGGCATTTTATTTTAGATTATATTTTAAAATTTTCGAGTAGAGAGTTTTCTGGCTTATACCCAGCGCCCTAGCTGTGTTTTCCCTGTTCCAATCATTGCGTTCGAGAGTTTGTTTGATGTGCAGCTTTTCAACTTCATCGATCGTTAGAATTGTTCCGTCGTCATTTGAGTAGCTTGAAAAATCAAAATCCGATTTCGGTAAATTTAAATCTTTGGGCTGTATTGTGTCGCCTTCGGAAAAAATAATCGATCTTTCAATTACATGCTCCAATTCCCGCACATTGCCGGGAAAGTTATATCTGAGAAGCTCTTTCTTTGCGTCGGGTGAAAGTTTCTTTACGGAACGGACCGGGGAATTTTTCTGCAAGAAATAATCCGAGAGCAGGAGAACGTCGCCGTCTCTTTCTCTCAACGGCGGAATCGTTAACGTGATAACGTTCAGTCTGAATAATAAATCCCTTCGAAAATTTTTCTTCTCGGCTTCTTCGGTTAAATTTTTATTTGTTGCGCCGATTACCCGTACCGAAGAACTGAGATTTGTAACGCCGCCGATTCGCCTAAACTCTCCGTTCTCAAGAAAACGCAAAAGTTTCGGTTGAAGAGTTAAACTTAGCTCGCCAATCTCATCAAGAAAAAGAGTACCGCCGTGGGCAATCTCAACCAATCCCTGCTTGGAAGTTTTTGCGTCTGTAAACGCGCCTTTTTCATAACCGAACAACTCGCTTTCAATTAATTGATCCGGTAATGATGCGCAATTGATGGCTACGAAAGGTTTGTCTGCGCGATTGGAATTCTTGTGAATGAATTCGGCAAAAAGTTCTTTGCCAGTCCCGGTTTCGCCTTCCAATAAAATATTAGATTCGGATTTAGCGGCTTTCTCGGCAAGTTTCAAAACATTTTTAATAACTTCACTTTCACCGATAATCGTACTCGGCGGTGCGGTGCTTACTTTTGATGATAGGATTTTATTTTTTATGACGAGGTCTTTGTACTCAAGCGCACGTTCTATCGTAACACAAAGCTGACCAAATTCATAGGGCTTTGTGATGAAATCGTAAGCTCCTTGTTTAATACAATCGATTGCAGTACGAATGTCCGACTTGGCGGTAAGAATAATTACCTGAAGCGCCGGATGGTTATCGGTAACGTAGTTCAAAACTTTTTCGCCGTGTACCTCTCTCATCTCAAGATCAAGAAGTAAAACATCGTAAAACCGTTTCTTCAAGAGTTCGATCGCATCTTTTCCATCATAAACAACGTCAACAATGTAACCTTCGTTTACCAATTCTTCCTTTAGAAGGTAACACAGTGTTTCATCGTCATCGGCAATTAATATTCTTGAGTCTTTCATTGAGAGCAATTCAGATTTTTTTAGACAAGCCAAAAATAGCTAATTAAAATGATTTTCAGTATTGGTTGATGTGATCTTTTGACGCGGCTCAAAAAATAGCGGTTCGTTTTGGAAAATGTTCCAGCTTTGGATTTTAATTAGGGAGGGCTTATATTTACACCCGCAATTTTCAAAATCTGTTTAAAGCGGATTTAAAAAGATTGAAATTTTGGCGGGCACGTAGCTCAGGGGTAGAGCATCTGCCTTTTAAGCAGAGGGTCGGTGGTTCGATCCCACCCGTGCTCACAGAAGAACGAGATAAGATGATGTATGAAGTACCTTTACTAAAAGTAAAGGGCTTGGCAAATAGTAACATCATTTCCATGCACAACTAAAAAAGAAGCCTATCATTTAGAACTTAAGCTCAAGTCTTTTAAGAATTCTGAAAAAGCAATTTTCTATTTGCAGAGATTAAGAGGGTGTGTGATAATTCATTTTTTTAGAAAAAATGTTTTGATTTCATTTTAAAAACAAAACCGAAATTTACTTGACGACCTATTTTCACACACCCTCTTAACTCTGGGGTAGAGCACTCCGATTTATCGGAGGGGTCGGTGGTTCTCCCAAAGGGATTCTGCCAAAGGCATTCCTTCGGAACTTTGGAATATCCCACCCGTGCTCACGTTAGTAAAGCCTTACTTCACAAAATGTTGCGAGGCTTTTGCTTTTTAAACCGAAATCGACAGAAGTAGAAACTGAAGTAGTATTTTTCCGGTTTGTACTCCTTTGAAAGCTTCCACGTCCCTACCATAAACTTCCAATAGAATTATTCATTTCCTTTCTTTATCTTCATATCAGTCAGATAACATTTTCATACGTTAACGAAATTAACTAGCCTTTAAGGGCGATTATAAATTAAATATCAGCGGCGGGGAATCCTTTTTGACTCCCGGACAGCTCAGATTAATAAATGAATCATTATATAATAGACGGAAATAATCTGATTGGGAAAATCAAACATCTGCATTTGCTTCAAAAGAAGGATAAGCAATCGAGCCGTGAAGGATTGGTAAATGTTATCAACCGTTATTTTGCCGGTAAGAAAATAAATCTTTCACTGCATCTAGACGGTTATCCAAATACACCGCTGCATCTTTCACATGGAAAGATTGTTTACTCCTACAAGAAAACTTCCGATCAAATGATTCGACAAGAAATAGATGACTCTTCAAATCCAAAATTAATTACACTTGTCTCCTCCGATAATGCGCTCATCAACTACGCAAAAGTAAACAGCTGCAGCATTATCAAGTCAGAAGAGTTTTATCGGGAGATCGAAAACTATAATTCCCGTGACGAAGAAGCCGAAAAATTATCTCAACTGGAAAAACAAAAGGATGAGTTTCTAAAACTCTTCAATAGAAAGTAAACTTTTTGCTTATCACGGAATTCCAAAAACCTACTCCAAATTAATCTCTTTTAGTTGCAACCTTTTCCCTGGCTTTTTAGAATGCTGCGTTACAGCAAATGTCCTCCGAAAATTATAAGTTTAATTAGTTTTAGAACGAAAGTGGTAAATAACGATGGGTAACGATCCTGTACAGCTTTTATTTCTTGTTGCAACTTTTTTGAGCGCAAGCGGAATCATCATAATAATTTATTCGAGGGACGTTGTAGGCGTTGCGAGCAGATTGTTTATTCTTCTGCTAACACTGCTGTTGGCATATCTCATATCTCACAGTGTCCACTTTCTTTTCATGTACAACAAAGATGTTACCGTGCTGGATATTTCCTGCCACTCGTTTCTATTGTTAATCATTATCACGCTAACATTTTTTACATGGAATTTTCCGAAGCCGCAAAAGATGGGCATGGTTAGGACTATATCGATACTTTTGCCTTCATTGTTGCTTTTGATTCTGTTGTGGTCGGGAAGTTTGGTAAACGAGTCCCATGCTCATCACGGAATGTTCGAAGCCCATTACAATGAAAAATATCCATTGTATTTATTCTGGTATCTGTTTCTAATCCTTTTAAATATTTACTGGATTTACAAGAAAAGAAAATCTGAAACCAACCAGCAAACACGCTCCCAGCTTTTGTTGTTTCTATTGGGAATGATCATAACAAATTTTACTTCGTTTATTTTTGGTCTATTTCTACCATGGATTGTTGGGTTCTATTTTCTAGTTGAAATGAGTCCTTTGGCGTTTCTTGTCGGTGTAATTTTGTTTACGGCTATCGCGATTGGGAAATATAATATGTTCCCCGCTGCGCTCAATAAAGCAAATAGTTTCACGATAAAAAGGAAAATGTTTTTCAGTTCGTTAATTATTGTCCCTATTATCATTCTTGTCATCCAGATACCGCTTGGTCGATTGATATTTAACATAGAGACGACAGCAGATCTCACCCGGTATTTTCTAATTAGTTTTTTTGTCGGGATAATCGTTAGTGTTAGCATCACATTCATAATCCTACAGGTCATATCAAATCCGCTAAGCCGGCTCAAAGAAAAAGTAGTTGAAATAGAAAAAGGTAATTACGGAATTCAAATTGAGTATTCGTCAAACGATGAGATTGGTGAACTTTCGGAAGCGTTTAATCACATGTCGGTTACCTTGCAAAAAAATTCCACTGAACTTGATTCGAAGGAAAATAGAATTTCACTTCTGCTAAATGCGTTTGAGAACGCAACGGTCGCGATTGCAATTCTGGATTCAAATTATTCGGTAATTGAATCGAACAACATGTTTTGTGATTTCGTAAAGAAAAATAAAAATGAAGTCTTGGGGAAAGGAATCAAGGACTTACAGTTTTTGAACGAGGAAAAATATTTTAATGATTTAACCGCTTCGCTTGATAAAATGGAAAGATTCAGCGGAGAGTTTGAAAGAATAGACGTCTCCGGCAAGAAAAGACATTTGTTAATTTCCGCGACACATGTAACGATAGGGAAAGAGGAATTTTCCGGCTATCTCTTTGTTGAGCTAGACATCACAGATAGAAAACTTTTGGAAGTACAATTAGCTCAATCTGAAAAATTAGCGGCGCTTGGTAAAATGTCCGCTGTCCTGGCACATGAAATCAAAACACCGTTGACTTCGATAAAACTGAACACGGATATGCTGATCGAATCACTGCAGCTGAATAGTGATGACCTGAATTCATTCAATATTATTTCGAAAGAAATAAACAGAATGAATAACCTTGTAAAAGAAGTTCTGCAATTTTCCCGCCAGGTAGAGCTGAATTATTCCACTGCCAATATCAGAGAGATAATCGAAAACATTTTATCCGAGACTCATAATAAAACGGAACTGCAAAACATTTCGGTTGTTAACAAAACAAATGATCAGCAGATTGAAATTGACGTCGAACGAATTAAACAAGTTTTGCTGAATATGATTGATAACTCAATTGAAGCAATGCAAGAAGGCGGCAGCATAGAAATTTCGTCGGCAAAAAATAGTAGCGCAAACGAACTAAAACTTTTTATTAAGGATAACGGAAACGGTATTTCGGACGGGCCTAAAATTTTCGAGCCGTTTTTTACAACGAAAGTTTCCGGTACTGGACTCGGTTTATCAATCTCACAAAAAATAATTGAGCAGCACAAAGGAAGTCTTAAATTGGTTTCTTCAAAACCGGGTGAGACAATTTTTGAAATCATGCTGCCTTTGAGAAAACATTAAGTCGGAAAAATTATGGACAGAATTTTAGTAATAGATGACGACGATTCAATTAGAGAGACATTAACAAACCTTTTGACGCGGCTCAATTACAGTGTGCTCTCGGCATCCAATGGAAGAATGGGTGTTGACATTGCAAAGAAGGAACAACCCGATCTCGTAATTTCAGATTTACGCATGCCGCAATTGGATGGTCTTGAGGTTCTGGAAGAACTTCAGAAGTACGATCCGCAAATCCGTGTGATCATTATTACCGCGCATGATGATATGCTGACTACTGTTCAGGCGATGCAAAAAGGCGCTTACGATTTTATAGAGAAGCCGATTGAAATTGAGAGACTGAAAATTTCAATCAAACGCGCATTGGAGAATAAAAAACTGAGCGAGAAAATCGAAACAATAATTTCCGATCGAACAAGTTCAAGCTGTTTTGAAAACGCTCTCGTCGGTAAATCTCAAATAATGAGAGAAGTTTATAAAAAAATCGGACAGGTATCCGCAAACAGAGTAACGGTTTTAATACAAGGGGAAAGCGGAACCGGAAAAGAACTTGCAGCTAAATCAATTCATTACGGCGGAATCACGAAAGACGATCCTTTTGTTGCGGTCAACTGCACAGCGATTACCGAGACTCTCCTTGAGAGTGAATTGTTTGGTCATGAAAAAGGAGCATTCACCGGCGCCGACAAAATGAAAAAAGGAAAGTTTGAATTAGCAGGTGTAGGAACTGTCTTCTTGGATGAAATTTCTGAAATGTCGCCGAACCTTCAAGTGAAGTTGTTAAGAGTTCTTCAGGAAAAAGAATTTGAAAGAGTCGGCGGTGAGACTGTAATACCTATGAAAGCCAGAATAATTGCTGCAACAAACAAAGACTTGACTGCTATCGTAAAACAAGGGAAGTTCAGAGAAGATTTGTATTTCCGGCTGAAGGTGGTAAACATAGAACTTCCTTCTTTACGAGAAAGGAAGGAAGACATTCCATTGCTTGTCACCCATTTTCTGAACAAGATAAATGCAGACCTTCACAAAAGTGTGAACAAAGTACCCGAAGATGTTATGGAATATCTGAAGAGTTATGAATGGGTCGGCAATGTTAGAGAATTAGAAAATACACTTATGCAGGCAGTTGTTTTAACAAACGGCGATGTCTTGCTGAAAGAAAATATCATGATCAGAAGTTCTATCCTATCACAAGAAGATTATCACCCTGGTAGAATGAGTTTATCTGAAATTGAGAAACGCCACATCGAATATGTGTTGAACGATACGAAATGGAATAAATCCAAAGCCGCTGAAATATTGGGAATATCATTGCCTACACTTTATAGTAAAATTGAGAACTATCGTTTAAAAAAAACAGAATGAATTTAATCCAGATGACACTATACGAGTTTTGTACTTAGTTTTTAAAGAATTTAAAGAACATTTCAAGAATTTAAAACATCCCCTCATTCATTTTCAGTAACATCTATTTTCCGAGTAAAAACGCATTTATATATCTGGCATAATACTTTCTTAGTTAAGTTCAAAAATGAATATTTCTATGCATGAAAATGCTTTAATATGGATGATTGGTTACGTGCTATTTTTGATGATAGTTGCCAATCTTTTAACACGACTATTCAGAAAAAAATAAGAAATCACTTTTAGGAATAATTATGAGAAAAATTACAAAACTAATTTTAATTGTTTTTGCGTTTACGGGAACAGGCTATGCCCAAGCTCAGAATACTTATCTCGATTCTTTGATAACTGAAGCGCTTCAGAAAAATCCTCAGCTTAAATCGGCAAACCAATTTGCTCTGGCGCAACGGCAGAGAGTCAATCAGGTCAGATCATGGGACCCGCCACAAGTGGGAGTTGAGTTTTATCAAACGCCTATAAGTTCTTTTCCAAATCCATTTAAAGGCGGAATGGAGAATGATTATTCAATTCAGCAGATGTTCCCCTTTCCCGGCAAACTTTCGGCAATGGGAAATGCGGCTGAGAACAATGCTAATATGTATAATTCACAATTCAAAGCGTTGGAAAGAAAAATAATTAAGGATGTAAAGACGACTTACTATGAACTCTACTTGGTGGAGAGGAAAATTTCGTTGAACAAAGAGAACCAGGAACTGCTGCGCAATTTTATAGAGATAGCAAATAAACAATACCAGGTTGGAATGGGTAAACAACCCGATATAATACGGGCGCAAACCGAGCTTTCCACTTTAATTAATGAAGGAATAAATCTTAATAAAGAAAAAGTATCTGTAGAAGCGATGTTGAATACGCTCCTAAGTCGCCCCGTTAATGCACGCATAAAGGATATAACAGAAATTTATTCCGACGTACCCAAATGGACTTTCGATAAGTTGAGCAATCTTTCATACGAAAGCAGAAACGAACTGAAAGCAATGAGTTACAATGTCGAGATGAACAAGTCGGAACTACGGGCTTCTAAATTAGAATACTATCCGGATATAATGGCAAGGCTGATGTACAAAAACATGGTTGGAACGAGCAACGATTTCTGGTCGGCTATGATTGGCATAAGCATTCCGTTAGCTCCATGGTCGCAAACAAAGTTTACGTCAAAGGTGGAAGAGAATGAGTTAAACATTAAATCAGCTGAAGAGCAGTATGCAAGCATGAAGAACATGGTGTCTTACGATGTTCAGGATGCGCTTGTTAAGATTGAATCGAATAGAAATTTAGTTGAGTTGTATAAAAACACTGTAATACCTCAGGCACAACAAACATTGGAATCAACTACTGCAGCTTATCAAACCGGTAAGACAGAATTTTTAATGCTGATCGACGCTTACCGAATGTTGCTGATGGTAAAATTAGATTACTACATGTCGGTAATGAATTTTATGGACAGCCAAGCAGCACTTGAACAAGCTGTTGGTTTAACAATTCCCGAAATAAAAGAAAAATTACAATAGAAGACGCAGGAGATAAAGAATGAAAAGGAATCTAATAATAGCAATAGTTTTTTTAGCAATAGGATTAACCGCCGGTTGGTTGATATTTCGGGCGAGCGGAACCGCATCTATGAAGAGCGAAAAGAAAATTTTATTCTATCGCGACCCGATGAATCCATCCATAACATCACCCACACCCAAAAAATCTTCCGACGGAATGGATTTCGTTCCAGTATATGAAGAAGGACAAAGCGAGAACGGTGAAAGAAAAATAGCATATTACCGCTCGCCTATGAATCCAACTCAAACTTCCCCGGTTCCTCAAAAAGATGAGATGGGAATGGATTACGTTCCGGTTTATGCAGACCAGGTTGGCACTAATCAAATCCGTATTGATCCGGCAACTCAGCAAAACACTGGCATAACAACAGAGACGGTAGAAAAAAGAAAATTATCGCGCAACATCAGGACAACCGCAAATATTGCTTACGATGAGACGAAGCTTTATACAGTCACAACAAAAATTATGGGCTATGTAGAAAAACTTTTCGTTGACTATACGGGTCAACTTGTAAGAAAAGGACAGCCGCTATTAGAAATTTACAGTCCCGATCTTGTAAGCACACAAGAAGAATATTTGCAGGCAATCCGTTATCGTAAAAAAATGGCAGGCAGTTCTTCAGTTGAAGCGCAAAAAGGCGCCGATGATTTAATTCAAAGCGCAAAACGAAGATTGCTCTACTGGGATATTTCCGAAAAAGAAATTCAAGCGCTTGAAAAGAGAGACGCACCTCAAAAAACCATGACAATATATTCTGCAGCGGATGGAATCGTTACCGATAAAATGGTTATCAACGGACAAAACATAATGCCGGGAATGGCGCTTTATAAAATTGCCGATCTCTCAACTGTTTGGGGTCTCGCACAAATTTATCAGTATGAACTCCCTTGGATTAAATTAGGCGATAAAGTTGATTTGCAATTATCGTATTTGCCCGGAAAAACTTTCCGGGGTAGAATAACATATATCTATCCTTATCTTGAAACTGATTCAAAAACAATTCAGGTTAGAATTGAAATACACAATTCCGGCAATTATGAATTCAAACCCGGTATGTTTGCAGACGCCACAATAAAATCTCCTCTCAATCTTGAAACAGTAGCCGTACCGAACCAGGCAATAATTCATACAGGCACAAGAGATGTTGCAATAATTGCTTTGGGTAACGGCTATTTTGAACCGAGGAATGTTATACTTGGCGCACGCGGAGACGGCGGTTATGTTCAAGTTCTTAATGGAATTAATGAAGGAGAAAGTATAGTAACGTCATCTCAATTTTTGATTGATTCGGAGAGCAACCTAAATGCAGCATTGAATAACATGAATAAGCCCGCCGCTTCTACAAATCCAGATACTTCTCCCAAACGGATGGATTCCCCAAAGCAAAATAATTCTAAAGGTAAAACCGAATCAAAAAAAGACGATATGAAGAATATGAAAATGGAAGAAGATCATTCATCTCCTGTTGAGTACAAAGGAGTAATTGAGTTGAAATCAATCGATGATAATAGAGATGGTAAGGTTTATCAATGCCCGATGGATTTTAACGTTCTTTCCGACAAACCCGGAGTTGACCCGAAATGCGGAATGAAGCTTAAAGAGGTTACACTCAGTAAAGCCAAAGAAAATTTAGTTAAGGACGGTTTCAAGGTGAAATAGAACGAAGCTTGATACTGGATTCTTGATACTCGATTCTCGATATCCAGTATCATGCATCCTGAATCCAGTATTGAGCATCAGTATAAAAATTTTCGGAGAGAAAAATGTTAGAAAAAATCATAGAATTTTCAGTAAAGAACAGATTCCTGGTAATTCTTGCCGTTGTGTTTTTGATGGGCTGGGGTATATACGCTTTGTATAATTTACCGGTAGATGCAATACCGGATTTAAGCGATGTACAGGTAATCATCTACACAAAATATGAAGGACAATCGCCGCGCATTGTTGAAGATCAGGTAACTTACCCGCTAACAACAGCACTTGTTTCGGTGCCGGGTTCAAAGGTTGTAAGAGGATACTCTTTCTTCGGATACTCGCTTGTCTATGTAATTTTCAAGGATGGCACCGATATATATTGGGCTCGCAGCAGAGTCTTGGAATATCTTAACTATGCGGCAAAAAGATTGCCTAATAATGTTGTGCCGGCTTTAGGACCGGATGCAACCGGTGTTGGCTGGGTGTTTGAATATACTTTGTCATCGCCAAAGCGTTCTCTTGCGGAGCTTCGTTCGTATCAAGACTGGTACTTCAAATACCAGCTTAGCTCGGTTCCAGGCGTTGCTGAAGTTGCAAGCATCGGAGGATATGTTAAGCAATACCAGGTTACTGTTGACCCCGCCAAGTTATTAGCATACAACATTCCTTTAAGCGATGTAGAAATGGCGATTAAGAAATCGAACAACGATACCGGCGGAGAAGTTATTGAAATGGGCGAATCCGAATTTATGATTAGAGGATTGGGCTATATAAAATCTCTTCAGGATGTAGAAAATATTCCGGTAATGGTTGATAAGAAAACGAACACGCCGATTTATGTAAAAGATATTGCCAATGTTGCCTATGGGCCCGAAATGCGGAGGGGTTTAGCTGAATTCGAAGGCAAGGGCGAAGCGGTGGGTGGAATTATAGTAATGCGCTATGGTGAAAATGCACTATCGGTAATTGAAGGAGTTAAAAAGAAACTTGCAGAATTAAAACAAGGTCTTCCGCCGGATATAAAAGTTACCCCGGTTTATGATCGTTCCAGTTTGATTGAAAGAGCAATTGAAACGTTAAAGGATAAGCTGATTGAAGAAATTTTAATTGTCGCTTTCGTTTGTATCATATTTCTGATGCATTTTAGAAGCGCATTCGTAGCAATCTTTACTTTGCCAACAGCAATATTAATGTCGTTTATAGTAATGCGCGCGCAAGGAATAAACGCAAACATAATGTCGCTGGGAGGTATAGCAATCGCCATTGGCGCAATGGTGGACGCGGCAATAATAATGATTGAAAACGCCCACAAGCATATCGAGCATGATATGCAAAAGCCGCCCGAACAAAGACGGGAGCGCTGGCAGTTAATTATTGAAGCGGCAAAGGAAGTCGGTCCCTCTCTATTTTATTCACTTCTTGTAATTACGGTTTCATTCATACCAATATTTACTATGGAAGCCCAGGAAGGGAAATTATTCCAACCGCTGGCATTTACAAAAACTTATTCTATGGCGGCGGCGGCAATCCTATCAATCACGCTTGTGCCGGTATTAATGGGCTACTGGATTCGCGGAAGAATTATACCGGAAGAAAAAAATCCTATAAATAAATTTTTAATTAGAATTTATCATCCGGTAGTAAACTTTGTAATAAAGCATTGGAAGTATGTTATTATTACCACCGTCATCTTATTGGGACTGACAATTATTCCTTTTTCAAGAATCGGAAGTGAATTCATGCCGCCGCTTTATGAAGGCGATCTGCTTTACATGCCGACAACTCTACCCGGTATGTCAATTACAAAAGCAAAAGAAGTACTTCAACAGACGGATAAAATAATCGCGACTTTCCCGGAAGTTCATCATGTGTTCGGAAAGATCGGAAGAGCAGAAACGGCAACGGACCCGGCCGGTCTTGATATGGTCGAGACAACAATCATGCTTAAGCCGGAAAGCGAATGGCGGTCTGGAATGACGGTAAAGAAACTAATAGATGAAATGGATCAAGCAATTCATTTCCCGGGTGTAACGAACGCATGGACAATGCCTATCAAAACAAGAACGGATATGCTTAGTACAGGGATTAAAACCCCGGTTGGAATAAAAATATCCGGACCAAATCTCGATACATTACAGACAATCGGCGAGCAAGTTGAAGCGGTAATGCGCACCGTTCCAAACACGTTAAGCGCTTATGCCGAAAGAGCAGTCGGCGGAAACTATGTTGATATAAATATTAATCGTCAGGAAGCCGCTCGATATGGATTAACGATTCAAGATGTTGAAGATGTTATTCAATCCGCGATGGGAGGAATGAACATTACTACAACTGTTGAGGGGTTGGAACGATACCCGGTTAATTTAAGATACGGACGAGAGCAGAGGGATAATATTGACGACTTAAAAAGGGTTCTTGTTCCTACCCCTACCGGGGCTCAAGTTCCAATGGGGCAACTTGCAGAATTCACCATGCACAAAGGTCCGATGGTTGTAAAGACCGAAGGAACCAGACCGAATGCCTGGGTTTATGTTGATTTAAAAACATCGGATATCGGCTCATACATAAAAGACGCCCAGAGAACTGTTGCACAAAAAATTCATTTGCCCGCGGGTTACAGTCTTGTTTGGAGCGGCGAGTTTGAATATATGCAGCGCGCTAACCAACGATTGATGATTGTAATCCCGATGACATTGTTCATCATTTTCTTAATTATTTACTTAAATACAAAATCATTAAAAAAGGTTGCAATAATCTTTTTAGCGGTTCCGTTTTCACTTGTCGGCACCTTCTGGCTGTTATACATATTGGGTTACAACTTAAGCATTGCAGTTTGGGTAGGTATAATAGCTCTAGCTGGCCTTGATGCAGAAACCGGCGTTGTAATGCTTCTTTACCTTGATGTTGCATACAAGGAATGGCAGGACAAAGGATTGATGAGAGGCATCAAAGATTTGATTGAGGCAATCCATCACGGCGCGGTAAAAAGAGTAAGACCGAAAATCATGACCGCGTCTGTAATCATTGCCGGTTTGATTCCAATTATGTGGAGTAACGGCGCCGGCGCCGATGTTATGAAAAGAATTGCTGCGCCAATGCTCGGAGGCGTTGTAACATCAGTGCTAATGGAATTAGCGGTCTATCCGGTAATTTATTATCTGTGGAAATCATGGGAATTAAAAAAGCAGGCAAAGTTAGAAGGGAAATTATTAGAGAACTAATGGATTAATCGAACTATAACTTATTACATAAAATCTATAAGGAGAAAATTAAAAATGAAAACACTCAATAGAATATTGTTCCTCGCGGTTGTCTCGATTTTTTGCGCTGCATCATTAACCTACGCGCAAGATTCCACAAAAAGTAAAAGCGGTGAGCATGAAAAGGAAATGAAAAAAGAAATGCCTGCCCCTTCGGGGAAGATGGATAAAAAATCCGGAATGTACCACGGCATGATGATGCATATGAAAGGAATGAAGGGAATGAAACATGAATCCTCTGCCGAACTGGATTCTTCGGTAATTCGAAAAGGCGAAATAGATTTAACAGCCATAGATGAGAACAAAGACGGAAGAGTATTTCAGTGCCAGATGGATTTTAATGTTCTGTCCGATAAACCCGGAGTTGACCCGAAATGCGGAATGAAGTTAGAGGAAGTATCGATAGAAAAAGCAAAAGAGAATTTGCTTAAGCATGGCTATAAAATAAAAGATTTGCCGGAGCAGAAGTAATCTGCTCTGTTTAATATAGATAAGCGCTGTCAACTTTTGCAAGCAAGAATGGTGTCTTTGATTTATGGAGATAATTTTCGAATGACCGGATAGCTTGGGCGGATAGAAATTGGCAGCGCTATTAATCTTTGAGAGGTTGATGATGAAATGCAATAAGTGCGGCACCGAGAACAATAATGAAAATAAATTCTGTACGAACTGCGGAGAAGATTTAACGGCAGAGACTCAACCGCAGAAAAACATTTGTAACTCATGCGGATTCGAAAACGCACCCACCAATAACTATTGTGTTACATGCGGAGAAAAGCTGAAAGCCCCGAACAATGTTAAGAATGAACACGCAAAACATGAGCATCGGAACAAACAAAAAAGCAATAAGGGGAAGAACAAAAAACGTTCAGGATTTGTAATCGAAAGAAAACCCTTATTAGTCGCGATCGGTGTATTGTTTATTTCTTTGGTGTCGGTTGTCGTTATGAACAAATGGTCTTCGAAAAACGAAGAGGATTTTTATCCTGTGGAATCGAGAAGTTCTGATGCGGCTGTGGAGGCGAAAGTATTTGAAGTCGCTTCCAAGTTTGTCTGTTCATGCGGCTCATGCGGCGAGCAATCGCTTGAAAGTTGCAAATGCGCAAGGGCAATTGAAGAGAGACAGTTTGTAAGAGATTATCTTGAGAAGAAAAGCAAACCGGAAAATATAATCGTTGCTTTAGCAAACAGATACGGTTTTCTAAAAGCGGAGTACGCAAAGACTTACAAGATCGATAGTTCGAAAACATGGACTGCAACAACATTACAGTACACGCCAAACTCCGTTGATTTGGTAAAGCCTAACTCATCAAACGCGGAGGCA
This sequence comes from Bacteroidota bacterium, assembly GCA_023381535.1. The sequence goes on along the minus strand of JAMCSN010000300.1, from coordinate 53,888 downwards.
ACATTTGCTAACGTGTCGGAGATTTATTCGGCGTTCAAATGTCCGTGCGGACAATGCAGTATAGATGAATTAAAAGATTGCGACTGCCCGCATAAGAACGGTGCGAAAGAAATAAAAGCATACATTGGAAATTTAATAAAGAGTGGCAATTATACTATCGGGGATATTATCAATATGATCGATAAAAAATACGGCGGCAAAAAGCCAACGGCAATCTAATTATTACGGGAGTAGAATATGGCGAACATAAATTATTGCCCGCGCTGCGGGACTCAGTTAAGTAATGTGATAAATCATTGTCCGGAGTGCGGTTTGAAAATTGCGGGAATCGATACGAATAAAACCGAATCACTCAACGAAAAGAAAAAATTGGTGCTTCATGGCAGGGCAAGACGAAACAACAACAAGTACTGGTTTGGTGCTGCGGTTTTGGTTGTTGTGATCTCGATAATAATTTATAACAAGCAGCCTACCAAGGAATACAAAGTGATAAAAGAACAGCCGCAAGTTGTAAACTCGGTTACTTATCCCGCATCGAGATACGAAGAAACTTATACCATAGCATTTGCTAAGGACAACAAGATTGTTCTTCCGCTTGATCTGGTAAAAGAGAAGAAGATGGTAAAATTCAATTACCTTGGAAACGGAGGCAAGATACCGCTGTTGGCATATCTTTCCGAAGATGGAAAAGTGATTACTGCAATTAGCATGTGCGAGCCGTGTAATTCAACCGATTTCCATATTCAAGGCAGTAATTTGATTTGCAATTCATGCGGCACTACGTGGGAGTTAAACAACCTGGATGCAGTTAGCGGATCTTGCAGCAAATACCCACCCGATCCATTGCCAAGTATTGTTGTCGGCAATGAGATACAAATTGATAAAGCTCTTGTCGAGAACTGGAAGAGGAGAGTGTAATTTAATCAAGATAAAAAAAGCCAATAGGTGACTATCATGAAAACGATAAAAGCATACGTTCGAACGGATGTTACTAAGCGGGTTATAAAGAAGCTGGATGAGAAGGGTGTAAAGAACATGATGGTAGAGAGAATCGATGAAATTGCACAGTGGGAAGATAGACAAGCTCAATTTTATTCGATTGAATATTTAGAAAAGTACAACACGATTGAAAAAATCGAATTTGTATGCGAAGACGGAGATGTTGAAACACTATGTGAACTTATTAAAATAAATTCTAAATCGGGTCATGACGACGACGGAGTAATTATTGTTCAACCGGCTGATAAAAGAATAATGATATCAACCAAGATAAACGAACAAAGCGTTAAATAGTTCAACTGAGATTGGGAATAAATACTTTTATGAAATTGCATGATATATCATTCCAGAGTTTAAGAAGAAGAAAAACAAAGACGTTCTTCTTGGTAATCGGATTAGTTATTGCAACTGCATCGGTTGTAACTCTGGTAACCGTTTCAAGATCTGTAAACCAGAGCATCGCAAAAAACATGGATGAATTCGGCGCTAATATACTGGTGGTTCCTCAAAGCGAAGAGCTCAGCTTGAATTACGGCGGAATGAATGTATCCGGCGTTTCGGTCGGAGACAAAGAGTTAAGGAACGAAGATGCCGCTCTAATAAAGACGATCAAAAATAAAGATAATATAAGCATTGTATCTCCAAAGCTTATCAGCGTCGAAAGTATAAATGGAAAAAGCGTTTTGATAATCGGTGTAAATTTTAATGATGAGATTCGCTTGAAAAAATGGTGGAGATTTGTTGGTTTAATACCATCTGAAAGAAATGAGATTGTAATTGGAGCAGAAATAAAGAAGCAACTGAATATCCAATTGAAGAAAGAAATTAAGATTAGAGATAAGAACTTTGTTGTTAGTGCGGTTCTTGAACCCACAGGCTCGCAAGACGATAATGTAATCTTTATGGATTTGGCCGAAACGCAGATTCTATTCAACAAGAGAAATTCTTTAAGTCTGATAGAAGTAGCCGCTTTATGTTACAACTGTCCTATCGAAGAGATCGTAAAGCAGACATCATCGAAGTTGCCGAATGCAAAAGTAACGGCTATTCGTCAAACTATAGAATCGAAGATGGATGCAATGCATAGATTCGAGCATTTTTCGTTTGGTATTTCGTTAGTAATTCTGATTATCAGCGGATTGATTGTTTTTGCAAACGTGAGCGCTTCTGTTAACGACAGAACTCGGGAGATAGGAATATTCCGCGCGATAGGATTTAAGCAGAAGCATATTATTAAAATAATCTTGCTGGAAGTATTTGCGGCGAGCGCATTGGCAGGCTTGTTGGGTTACTTAATCGGTATTCTTTCTTCGGAAATAATTGTCCCGATAATCAGCATGAGCAAGGAAACGGCGGTGTTAAATGAGTTCAATCTTTTTCCAGTTTCGATGGCATTATCAATTTCAGTCGGATTCATTTCAAGTATCTACCCTGCTATCCGGGCATCGAGACTTGACCCGACAATTGCGTTAAGATCATTATAAGGCAACGTCAATTATGAGTTTTATTGAAATAAAAAATATTGTGAAAGAATATCAGAGCGGCGGAGAAAAAGTGTTGGCTGTTAATGATATTTCATTGGACATACTTCAAAATGATTTTGTGTCTATCATGGGGCAATCTGGATCGGGCAAAAGCACATTGCTTGGAATACTGGGAGGTTTAACTCATCCTACAAACGGCAGCGTGATTACAGATGAAATAGAATTATTCAAATTAAATTCCGAAAGACTAGCTGACTTCAGAAGAGAATATTTGGGATTTGTTTTCCAATCATATCAACTAATCCCATATCTCACTGTATTAGAGAATACTCTTCTTCCACTACTGCCGGGAGATTATTCAAAAAACGAACAGAAGGAGAAGGCGTTCTCGATTCTTGATAAAGTGCATTTGAGCGACAAAGCGAACAGGCTGACCGACGAATTGAGCGGCGGAGAGCAGCAGCGGGTTGCAATTGCAAGAGCGCTTGTAAACGATCCTTATATAATTCTTGCAGACGAACCAACCGGCAATTTAGATTCGAAGACAAGTGAAGAGATTATGCACATATTTTGCGAACTCAACGAAGATGGAAAAACTATCGTAATGGTTACACATAATGAAGAAATTGAAATGTTTGCAAACAAAAGGGTGTATCTAAAAGATGGAAAAATTAGCGGAGGTGTATGATGGTTATTGTTAGAGACCCGGTATGCGGAATGGTATTTGTAAAAGAAGATGCGGCGGGACAAACGCTTTACAAAGATGATACTTATTATTTCTGTGCGCCGTCTTGCAAAAAATCATTTGACAGCGATCCGGAAAAATACTTAGCGATATTCAAAGACAGACTCAGTTCAAACGAAAGCAAAGAAATAGATTTTGGTAAAGGTGAAAGAAATGAAAAAGATAACAGCTTACGTGAACACGACTAGAGTTCACTGGTTAGTTGAGGAATTGCAAGCCCTGGGAGTTGAAGAAATAGAGGTTACCGAATATTTCAAACCGCGGTCGCAAATTTCTCGATTTGAATTATCGTGCGAAGATAATTTGGTTGAAAAAGTGCGGGCAATTGTTCATAGAATTGGAACATGCGGGCAGGCGGCAGACCATGCGGTCTTTGTTTATACGCTTGAAAAATAGCCTCACTAAAATAATTAGACATAACAAACAACAATAGAAGGAGTACACACATGAAAAAGCAAGTTAATTTCCAGAAACAAACCGCCATAATGCGAATGTTCATAGCAATTGTTTTGTCATCCATAATAGGCAGTGTTCCAATATTTGCGCAGCATCAACACGGCGGAGGCGTAGGAGGAAATCAAAATATGCAAATGCAATCGATGCAGAACCAGATGAAGCAAATGCAAAATATGATGACCCAGATGAACGGGCTTGTATCAAAATCTTCAATGATGGCATCCATGATGAAAGGCAGCGCTCAAATGCAATCGATGGGCAATATGGAGACTCATTCTAAGATGCTGCCTATGATGCAGAATATGGAAAGCATGGCAAAAAGCATGGACGGTACGCTAAGCGAATTGAACAAAATGATGGGCAATAAAGAGATGATGAAAAACGAAGCGATGAGTGATCATGTTAAAGAAATGATGGGACAGATGAAGTCATTAATGAATGATTATGACGGGATGTTAAAATCGATGATGGACGCTCAACAAAAGGAATACAAGTAATGGGAATAAAATTTAGATTCTCAACAAACATAAATATCAGAAAGCATTCATTTGGTTTCGCGATTCTTTTTCTCTTATTATCCGGCAATTCATTCATGTTCGGGCAGGAAGGATGGACACTATCAACATCGCTTCAGTACTCGAGCGGAAATTATTTGTCGAATAACTCCAATAAGATTTTTTATTTATACGGTGGAGCGGGTTATCAAACGGGCAAATGGAGTTTCAATATTTCGGTTCCTGTTGCCGCTCAGAGCGCGGGCGGTGTTGGACAAGTAGGCGGAATGATGCTTCCGAACGGAAACAACGGCAACTCAGGCGGTTCCATAATGGGAAACAATGGGAGAGGAATGATGGGAAGCGGTAATTCTTTTATGAACAATCAGTCCATGTCTTCATTCGGTCATGTCGGGTTGGGCGATATATATCTCTACGGCTCATATAATCTTTTTGAAGATAATGCTTCTTTGTTTTCGCTGACGTTAAATTCATTTGTAAAGTTTCCTACTGCTAACAACAGCCAGGGTTTAGGAACCGGGAAATTTGATTACGGAGCTTCGGCAACAGTCAGGCAAACAGTAGGCAATTACCTCGCCTTTGCGGATCTCGGTTATATTGAAATAGGCAAACCGGCAAATATCAATTACAAAAATCCGGTTAGTTACGGTTTGGGTGTTGGAAGATACTTTGATAACGGTAATTATTCTTTACTACTCTACTATCAGGCGTACACAACCATCATTGAAGGTTACGACGCTCCAAAATTATTATCGTTAGGTTTTAACTACAAAATTAATCCCGGGTTTACTCTTTCTCTAATCGGAGGAGCCGGCCTAAGCAAAGTAACATCCGATTTTTCATTTTCCACCGGGCTGGAATGGAATTTATAACAATGTAATAATGAAAGGAAATACAATGAAATACTTATTAGTAGCGGCAGTGGTTGTTGTAATTTTCATTAGCGGGTTTCTTTTTTTCATTTATTCCGGAATGTATAATATGAGCGCAATGGAACCACACAACGGACTTACTTTGTGGATGATGAATACTGTGAAAGATAATTCTATTGAACATCAAGCGAAGGATATAAAAGCTCCCAATCTTAACGATTCCAGTTTGGTGAAGATGGGCTTTTCTCATTACCGCGAGATGTGCGTTGGTTGTCACGGCGGTCCGGGATTATCACGCGACGAGATCGGAAAGGGTCTTTACCCGATGGCACCAACGCTTGCAAAGTCCGCAAAAGAACTTCCACCTTCAGAACTTTTTTGGATTACCAAAAACGGAATTAAAATGACAGGCATGCCCGCGTTCGGACGCACGCACTCAGACGATAAAATTTGGGCAATCGTTTCCTTCTTAGAAAAACTTCCAGGCATGACCAAAGAACAATACGAAGCGCTTGATAAAGCTGCAAAGGATGAAAGTGACGAATGAAAATCCAAAGTGCAAATTCCCAATATTCATTTCATGACAATAGAATATAAAAGTGAATGGGAAGAAAGAGCTGGATTTGAAAAAAATGTTTTCTTGAACCGACAAAGAATCAATAAGTAATATATCATCGAAGGAGAGCAATGAAAAATTTAATCGGCACTTTACTTCTGCTGGCAGCGTTAGCGCCGGTCAACTTACATGCACACGAAGGTAAAGATCATAAAAAACAAAAAATGACGCCTATGCATGATACGGTTACAATAGTTGGCAAAGATACAATTGCTATTAATGGAAAAGCGGTTAACAAATTAACCCCGAAACAAGAAGTCGGTGAGACAAAAGAGCCAGAGTTTATCCTTAAGCCAGGTAAAGAGATGTTTTCTCATCTTCACAACAAAATAGTTCACTTTCCTATTGCCTTAGCATTGGCGGCGTTCTTGTTTTCTTTGTTAAATATTAAGAAACAGAGCTATTGTACTTATCAAACAATTAAAATTCTTTTGGGAATTTCATTCTTTGCAGGAGTAGCTGCTTTCTTCACCGGCAATTATCAGTTAACGCCTTTTATAGGAGATCCAAAAGAATGGCTTGCGAACACACATAGACTAACAGGAATAATTTCTACAATTTTGATCCTCATTTGGTTTGGTTCGTTATTTATTGCACGAACAAAAAGATATTCATGGGTAATCGGAATAATTGTAGTGGTTGCGATTGTGATTACCGGATTTCTTGGTGGAGTATTAGCACACTGATTACAGCTGGAGCTTATTATGCATAAGATCATTAGAAAAAATTTGGTTGTAAGTTACTTTACCATCATTCTTGTATCAATTTTGGCAACGCACTTCATTTTGTCAATTAGACATACTCATTTTGTCGGTGGATCATACTATTGGGAGAATTTTCTTGATTCTGTTTTAATGGCTCTGTTCGTATTTCCTATTCTATATTATTTCTTTCTACGTCCGCTTACTTTGGAAATAAAAGAAAGGAAAAAAACACAAATTGAGTTGGAAAAAGCAAAGGAAAAAGCCGAATTATCTGACCGGTTAAAGACAGAGTTTTTAGCGCAGATGTCCCACGAAATAAGAACGCCAATCAATGTTCTTGTAAATAACACTCAGTCGATAAAAGAATCTCTGTCCATAGAATTAGATGCTGAATTGAATAGTTACTTTGACGAATTAGAAATCGGCAGTAAAAGACTAACTAGAACGATCGAATCCATACTATATATGTCTCAACTACACACTAACGCTTATAGTCCAACATTCACAATATTGAGCTTAGAGAAATATTAAAGCGAAAAGTAAAAGAATTAGAGCCCTACGTACAAGAAAAGGGCTTACAAATAAAATTAAATATTGATGAAGCAGATTATTTTCTGACTGCAGATAAATTTGGTGTCGAACTAATTTTCCAACATCTAATTGAAAATGCCATCAACTTTACTTTGCATGGATATATAGAAATTTCACTTATAAAAGATAATCGCCAAAAAATTATTTTTTCGGTTACAGATACCGGTATTGGAATATCTGAAGATTTTCTTCCAAAACTTTTCCTTCCTTTTACTCAGGAGGATCAAGGTTATACGAGAAAGTTTGAGGGCAATGGATTAGGGCTTACGTTAGTAAAAGGATTTTGCAAAATAAATAAAATTACAATAAACGTAGTTAGTAAAAAAGGTGAAGGTTCAACCTTTACTCTTGTTTTCTCTAATGAAACAGCTGGTTAGATGGAGCATGAAAATGAAAAATAAATTTATCAAATCCTTAATATTAATAACGCTTGTAACGGGTTCCTCTATTTATCTAAGCGGCTGCATGATGGCATGGATGGGAATGATGCACGGAAGCGGACATGAAATGGAAAATCATAATCAGAGCAGAACAATTATCAAAGAATATAATTCCGGGGAATATAAAATTACAGCCGAGTTCCCTTCTATGGTTACGGGTAATTCGGATGTTTGCAGAGTAAAAATCTACGATAATGCTACCGATGCTTTGCAAACAGATGCGGAAGTGTCTCTCGAAATATTAATGGAAAATACTCGCCGAGATAAAGAGTCCGCTCAGGACTTATCTCCAATTAAAATTAAACGCACAAGATTCGAGAATGGTTATTTTGTTTTCTTGCCAGATATTAGCGCTACTGGCAGCTACCGTTTAACGTTTTCTATAAAGAGAATAGGAACGGATATTTTTGACCCTCCGATAGAAATAGAATACATAACAGAAAATCATTCGGAGATGAATAACAATCACTCTCATACCGACTCCGGCAACATCTTAACGTCTCCGTATTTTTATGTTGGAGCTGCAGCAATGGCGGTGATGATGATTTTCATTATACGATGAATAGCTTTAGAGTTGCGAAGCATCAATATTAAACATTGAGGCTCTTCATGTGGGAATGGACAAAGAGAGGATTGTAATTTTTAATAAGAAATTCTGGATATCCGTTCTTATAACACATTTTATTTAGCTTATTTTCTTATTAGTTAACAGAATTAGAAAGCATACTTGGATAAGTGGTCTTGTTGTATTGTACTGATAGATGAAACATGATTTTAGGTAGAGTTGTGGCGCAACAATTGTTTATGAGGAGACGGATTAAATGAAAACAATAAAGACAAAATCGGTTTTAAGATGTCCTCACTGTGGTTATGAGGAAGTTCAGACTATGCCGGAAAATGCATGTGTTCATTTCCACGAATGTCGATCTTGTAAGAAAATCATAAAACCAAAAGCGGGCGATTGCTGTGTGTTTTGTTCATACGGCAGTGAAAAATGTCCGCCGCAACAGATCATTATTTTATCCGAGGAAAACGAATCATAGAATTATTTCTTGCATGTAATAAATTAATCGAGCGTGTATGATCCATTAAATGATTTTCAACGTTCATTAATCGGCATTATCCACTTACTTTTTTTTGTATGTTAAACCAGTGCCGTTTAATGTTTTGGGTTTATGGAAGAATTCAAATAATTAAAAGAGATTTTAAGATATTTTAAAATGCAGTGTCCAGAAGCAATTATTTAGTCTCAAAATCGATTAAATCATTGGCATTCCTTTTGGTTGAATACAGATAGAAGTAAAATACTTACAAACAACCTAAACGGAGTAAAAATGAAAACGTAACTATCATATTAGTAGCGGCGATAGTGTTATCAATTTCGTCATTCGTTGCAGCACAAGAGAAACATGATAAAAATAGTAGCCAAACAATGTTAGTTGATCGAGCGATTGATAAGCTGAATTTGGCTGTCAAAATAATTGTAATAGGCTATAGACATTACTATGAATACGAAAGAAAAATATGAAAACAACCTTCTTACACCTTTAGAAAGTAAATTAAAAAACTCCCGCCGGATATTTCTAAAACTTTTGTTTGATGGATCGATTATGGCGGCAATAGGTTTCATTGTGTATCCTATTATAAGTTATTTGATCCCTCCAAAAACAACCGAACCTACGCCGAGTTCAGTTCTTGTAGCTAAATTAGGTGAATTAAAACCTAACAGCGGGAAGATTTTTAGATTCGGCAATAAACCCGGTATTTTAATCAACACTCCCAACGGAGAGTTGAAAGCTTTCACGGCAGTATGTACTCACTTAAGTTGCACAGTACAATATCGCGAGGATCTGAAACATATTTGGTGTGCATGTCACAATGGACATTATGATTTGAACGGTATCAATATTAGCGGACCTCCTCCAAGACCGTTAACAGAATTCAAAGTGAATATTAAAGGCGATCAAGTTTATGTTTCAAAGGGAATTCAAGATGTATAATTATGCCGTTTCTTATTTAAGACGTTCTAATACCAGATTAATACTAAATTGATTTTACAAATAATCAGAGGTATAAATGCAAGATCATAAGCACGAGCAAAATAACATGGGATATGATCATCATCATAATCAAGAAAATCATGTTCATGCGGGAGCTGATAAACATGACTCGATGCACAAAATGGCTGAAAATGATTTAACTCATGCCGGACATTCGAAAGACACGGGTCATTCGCATCATGACCATCACGCTATGATGATAGCTGATTTCAAAAAACGTTTTTGGATTTCACTTGTTGTTACAATTCCAATATTAATATTCTCTCCAATGATTCAGCATGTTTTAGGGCTAAGAGAATTGTTACAATTCGGCGGTGACAATTATCTGCTATTTGCTCTATCAAGTTTTGTTTTCTTTTTTGGTGGATGGCCTTTTCTCAAAGGGATATATGAAGAATTAAAAAAACTTCAACCGGGTATGATGACCTTGATAGCTGTAGCGATAACTGTAGCTTACGTTTACAGTAGTTTTGTGGCGCTTGGATTTAAAGGCGAAATATTTTTCTGGGAGTTAGCAACTTTAATTGACATTATGCTTCTGGGACATTGGATAGAAATGCGTTCAGTGTTGAGCGCTTCACGCGCGTTAGAAGAATTAGCAAAATTACTTCCAAATGTTGCGCATAAAATTCTAGATAATGGTGATGTTGCTGATGTTGAGTTGTCGCAAATATTTGTAAACGATAAAATTTTAATTAAACCGGGAGAAAAAATTCCTTCAGATGGAGAAGTAGTCGAAGGAAAATCTTCGGTGAATGAATCAATGCTGACCGGAGAGTCAAAACCAGTATCTAAAAAAGTTGGCGATGAATTAATCGCAGGGGCTATAAATGGCGAAGGTTCTCTCACAGTTCAAATAAAACGAGTTGGAAAAGATACATTTTTATCAAAAGTAATTGAGCTTGTAAAGCAAGCTCAAGAAAGTAAATCTAAAACGCAGAATCTAGCAGATCGTGCCGCATTGATTTTAACAATTCTTGCAATCATTTCCGGATTAGTAACATTTTTCATTTGGACATTATTAACAACTCAAAACTTCGCCTTTGCAATTGAAAGAACTGTAACGGTAATGGTTATCACTTGTCCCCATGCTCTTGGACTTGCAGTTCCATTGGTTGTTGCCGTCTCCACTGGATTGGCAGCAAGAAACGGATTTTTAATTCGTAATAGAACTGCATTTGAGAATGCACGAAATATAACTGCAATTGTTTTCGATAAAACGGGAACCCTTACCGAAGGAAATTTTGGTGTAATCGATGTTCTAAGTTTCGATACAAATTACAATAGAGAAGAAATATTAAAATATGCTGCGGCACTAGAAACCAATTCCCAACATCCTATTGCTAAAGGAATTATTGAAGCGTCACATGATTTTTATAAGGTGGAAGATTTTGAATCAATCACCGGTAAGGGTGTTAAAGGAAAGGTTAATGATAAAATTGTTTTGGTAGTAAGCCCGGGGTATCTAAACGATAAGAAATTTGATTACGATCAGAATGCTATCGCTGATTTGCAAAAGAAAGGTAAAACCACAGTTGTATTAATCGTTGATGATAAAGTAATTGGAGCGATTGGTTTAGGAGATAAAATTCGTGCTGAGTCAAAATCTGCAATAGGAAGGTTACAGAAGATGGGTATTAAATGTTTGATGTTAACCGGCGATAACAAACAGACGGCAGAATATGTAACTAAAGAATTGGGCTTGGACGAATTTTTTGCAGAAGTAATGCCAGGTCAAAAATCTTCCAAGATAAAAGAAATTCAGCAAAGAGGATTAATAGTTGCAATGACGGGAGACGGCGTAAATGACGCACCCGCTCTTGCTCAAGCGGATGTTGGAATTGCAATTGGGGCCGGTTCGGATGTGGCAGTTGAAACTGCAGATATAATATTGATCAAAAATAATCCCGATGATGTAGCATCTGTTATCGGATTGGCAAAAGCCACATATAAAAAAATGATTCAAAATCTTTGGTGGGCTACTGGATACAACGTTGTTGCGATTCCGCTTGCAGCGGGAGTGTTATTCTCATACGGCATATTATTGAGTCCGGCACTAGGCGCAGCTTTTATGTCTTTGAGTACTGTCATTGTTTCAATTAATGCAAAACTTCTGAAAGTATGAAAGAAGCTTTGCATCGGTTAATGAAATAAGTGATTATAGGAGAATCTAAATTCATTATTATGTATCTAACTTGGAGTGATTGAGAGATATTCTCAAACAGCTGTTTAAGAAAATTAATAGCAACACTTTTTTAATTTTCCTTTTTTTATCTGAAATGTTGTTAAGCATTTAAATTTCTTTTCTTCCGGTCGAACTCATCTTCATCAATGTCACCTGCCGCATATCTTCGTTTCAGTATTTCAAGAGGAGTATTTTCTTTTCCACTTGTAACAGCCGAACGATTTGTAAGATTTGAAATCAACCGGAATATGGCATAAATAACCAGCGCCCAGAAAATAAGTCCGACTATCATACTAAAAGGACCGCCGAAAAAATATCCGGGACCCCACCACCAAGAACAACCTGAATTCCACATTGTAATTATCTCCTGTTATTAAAATGAATATCTGAATGCTAGTGCTAGCGACTTGCTCTGTTCATCATATTGCAAAGCATAATTAGTGTTGTGCCACTCTGCAGAATACCCTGCATCAAATGCACTAATTATTTTTACCACAACGTAACCAGCCAGCAAATAATAAAAGCGATCCCGCTCTGCTTTTGTCCAATTAGTGTTGCTGTAGGAAGTGTTATAGTAAACATCAACCCGGCGGTGTCCCCAATCAGAATTGTCAATCACTAAAATCATTCCGGGAATAAATAGGGCTAACTCTACTGTAGTATATAAAATTCCTCTTCCCCAATCGCCGCTATAAAAATTTCCTGCTGCTATTGGCATCGGCTGTATTGAAAGCAAAGCCGCAGTAGCAGGACTTTTATAATCGTGAGGGTACCGGCTCTCGTGACTTCCCATTCCCCACCAGGAACACTGTGCATTTACATTATATGAATACATAAAAAGTAATCCTAATAAAATCAAAAAACGGATAGGGATTGCTGAAGTAAACTTTTTCATTTTTTTTATTCTCCTTTTCAAACTAAGAAATCAAATTTCTTTACTGGTTAGTGTAGAGATGACATCTTTGCAAAAAGATGTCATCTCTTGCGTAATGTGATTACCAATTGTTCCGATGCGACATCATAGAGCAGTTATCCATACCATATCCCTCATAGCCCATCATACCGCCGTCCATATTCCACCAGCCAAAGTTATCGCCAAAATACGCACGCTGTTCTTTGGTTAATACTTTGTTAATCTCTGCTCTCGCTTTCAGATGCATATCCTCAATCTTGCCATCAAGATTGTTAATATCTTTCCTGTACGATTTGATTTTTCCTATCTCAGCGTCAAAGCGGGAGGCATAACCTCTTGCTTCAATTCTGAGTGCACGAAGCTCTCTTTGCAAAGGGAAGATTTGGTCATCATATTGAGAGCGAATGTCTCTGATGCTTGTCATTTGGTCAGCAGACAATTGATACTTTTGCGGCACATTGTTATTCCACTGCCAGCCATCACCCCAGTTCATTCCGCCGCCCATACAGTTTCTATTATTCCAACCTTGTGCGTTAACTGAACTTGTGAGTGATGAAAAAAATATTATTGTTCCAATCAGCGAAACAATTAAAGCAAGTTTTTTTTGTTTGGTAAACATTTTTTTTCTCCTATTGCTGTTAAACATTTATGAATTCAATACCACCAGACGCACAGAATCCAAAAGTGTTACGCAGCAATTTTTCTTTTTTAGATTCACCTCATCCAGTCGCATCCTTCTCCCCATTGCATTCTTTGGGGCCGATGCCTCTTTCTGTGTGGAGTTTGGGATTGAGGCGTCGTATCCTGTTTATCATACTGTTCTTGATATTCCTCATTCATCATCCTTCTCATCCAGCGTGAACGCATACCGCACATATTAATTGCTTCATCAACAATTTTGCGGTCTGATGACTGAACATTAGGACGTATGTTTTCTAAAACGTTTTTCTGATAAGCGCTAACGTGATTCAATTTAGCTGTTAAGATGGAAGCCTTCTCAACCGGAATTTCATTTTCTTCCAAAGCTAATTTTGCCTCATCAAGCATATTCTTTAAGAGCGTTGTATCAAGCTTATTGGATTTTTGAAAAACTTCCACTAACTCATTCAAACGCTTATCGGAAAAATTCAATCGCAGCTCCGCCTTTCCGTAAGAATCAAAAGTGAGCAGAAACCTTACCTTCTCGGTTACTAACTTCAGAGGATAGAGAATATCGCCGGGGACACTGTTTGCCGAAAGCGTTGTAGCACCAAGAGAAATAAAAAATAATAATAGAGCCGTGCTTAACGCCCACGCCAGCTTTGACTTTCGAAATACATTTCGGAACGATCCTTCGGAAAAGAAAGAGAATGTTTTCCTTTTTTTCATAGATGCTGCGAAACCTTTTTGTGGTAAGACATCCCGTTGGGAAGGGACTATTGCTTCTGATATTTCTGCGGCAGCAGTGTTCCGTTCCATCTCTTTACCGATATTGATTAATGCAGATGACAACGCTTCGGATGAAGGATTTGGCTGCGGCAAATTCTCAATCTGCACAGCAAGTTGCAAAAGGGGCTTTAATTCGTCTGTATATTGCGGATAATCTGCTAAACATTCATCAATACTTTTTCCCTTCCGAATTTCATCAATGCAATTATCTATAAGCAATTCAATGTTCTGTTCCATTTAACCCTTCCCATCCTTTCTGACATACATATTTCGCAATGTAGTTAAAGCTCTAAACTGGATTGCACGGACTGCCCCGGCAGACTTACCAACTAATTCTGCTATTTCATTAGTATCATAACCCTCAATAAATTTCAAAACAATAACCTGCTGCTGTTCCTCAGTTAGATGTTTTATTGCTTGTCTTAATTCATGCTGTTCCAGAAGTTCGTATGTTGTTCTTTTCTCATCAGCCATTTCTTCTATCAAATCTCCTGTTGAAGCGACATTAGTCCGGACTGACCGCCGCCTATAGTAATCCGTAATCATATTCGAAGCTATGCGGAAAATCCACGCGTAAAAGAGTCCTTTTTGTTCCGGCAAAGATTTCATAACTCTAAGGCACACTTCACTTGTTAAATCTTCGGCTTCTTCAATCGAATTTACACGATAGTAAATAAACCTATAGATTTTTGAATAAAAATGTTCACAAAGTTTTCCAATCGCTCTATTGTCATTGGTCTTCGCTTTTTCTACAATCTTATGAATTTCTTCCTCTGTTAAATCTTTGGCTTTACTTTTCATTAAATATTCCTAATATAAAGACGCATATAGGATAAAAGTGTTATGATTTTATTTGTAAACTCTCATCGCATTCAATATTGCGATTATCGCTACGCCCATATCTCCAAACACCGCTTCCCACATTGTTGCAATTCCGAATGCACCAAGAAGAATGAAGAATAGTTTTACTCCCATCGCAAAGACGATATTTTGCCAGATAATTGTTCTCGTTCGCCTTGCAACTTCAATTGAATGGACAACTTGCATTGGTGAATCCGTCATCAGCACGACATCCGCTGTTTCAACCGCCGCGTCTGAACCGAGAGCACCCATTGCTATTCCAACATCGGCACGGGCTATAACAGGCGCATCGTTTATTCCATCTCCAACGAATGCAACTTTTCCGTCGTGCGTGTTGCTTAGCAATTTTTCGATATGCTCAACTTTATTTTCCGGTAGAAGCTCGTAATAATATTCTTTTATACCAAGCTTTTTTGCGTAAACTTCAGCGGCACTTTTGTTATCGCCGGTAAGCATAACAGCATTAATTTTTAATTTATTCAGTGCGGTTATTGTTTCAACGGCTTGTTCTTTTAATGAATCAGAGATAACTATGTATCCGGCATATTTTTTATTTACCGCAACGTGAACAACTGTTCCCTCAACATCGCATTTGTCGTGTTCTATTTTTTCAAGATGAAGTAGCTTATCGTTTCCAACTAAAATTTCATTACCATTTACTTTTGCTTGAATGCCGTGACCGGGAATTTCTTTCACATCACTTATTTCTCCGTAAGGAGTCCTTTGGACACTTTGCTGGATTTTATTGTTATAAGCTTCGAGTATTGATTTAGCAATCGGATGACTTGAGTTTGCTTCTGCATAAGCGGCATATTTAAGAATATCTTCTTCTTTTGGCGAAGCCATCC
Organism: Bacteroidota bacterium; assembly: GCA_023381535.1. The sequence goes on along the minus strand of JAMCSN010000300.1, from coordinate 38,171 downwards.
CTTCGGAGAATCCATTGGCTGAAATTATTTCGGCAACTTTGAATTCACCCTTGGTCAGTGTTCCTGTTTTATCAAACACAACTGTTTTAATTTTTGTAAGTGCGTCTAAATAGTTTGAACCTTTAACCAGAATTCCTTTTCGTGAGGCACCGCCGATTCCGCCAAAATATCCAAGCGGAATGCTGATTACTAAAGCACAAGGACAAGAAATTACAAGAACCACCAATGCTCTGTAAATCCAGTCAGTAAAAGTTGCACCTTGAACAATCAGAGGCGGAATCACTGCAAGCAGAAGCGCACCAATCACTACAACCGGAGTGTAATATCTTGCAAATGTTGTTATAAATTTTTCCGTCTCTGCTTTTTTACTGCTTGCGTTCTCAACTAATTCTAAAATTTTGGAGATAGATGATTCGCCAAATTCTTTAGTTACTTCTATTGTCAACATTCCGCTTTTATTAATCATTCCTGCTAATACTTGTTCGCTAACCTTTACTCCTCTCGGAACTGATTCTCCGGTTAAGGCAGAAGTATCTACAAAAGAATTTCCTTCAATAATCTTTCCATCTAAAGGAATTTTTTCTCCCGGCTTAACAACAATTACTTGTCCGGGATGAACTTCAATCGGTGAAACTCTTTTAACATCACTATTTATTTTTATGTTTGCATAGTCCGGTCTTATTTCCAATAAAGCTTTCACAGACTTTCGTGAGCGATTGACCGCAATATCCTGGAACAATTCGCCGACAACATAAAACAACATAACTGCAACTGCTTCCGGCATTGAGTCAATCAATAAAGCACCGCCGGTTGCAATTGTCATTAGGAAATGTTCATTGAAAACTTTTCCTTTAACTATACTTCTTACAGCTCCACGCAAAACTCCCCATCCGCTTATTAAGTAAGCCGCGCCAAACACAAGATATTCAGCCCATCTGAACGGTGTGTTATGAATTAATTCTCCATAGACTATTCCAAATATTAAAAGAGCAATTACAAAACCGATTCTGAACAGTTCGAATTTGTTTTCTGCTAATTCATCTTTTATAGCTGATGCCTTAGCTGTAGGTAAGATTTCTTCTTTCTGTTCAACTACTTCAACTTCCGGCTCAATCTCTTTTATTTTTTGCTTTACTTCCTCTATATCCGGCGCATCAATCTGCAAAGTTGAGTTGGCAAAATTCACCGATACAAATTTCACTTCCGGCATCTTCGAAAGACCATCTTCTATTTTTGCTGCGCAAGAAGCACAATCAATATTTTTTAACTGATATTTTTTCATAATAAAATCCTTTCGGGATTAAATCCATCTTCTTACTTTACAACATTACGTATCTCTTTATGCTTATTGTCTAGGTGCGTAATAAATAATAGAAACACCCGCTAATGCTATTAAGGCTCCAATAATGTCAAATTTATCCGGCACATAATTATCCATCTTGTAAGCCCACAGTAAGGACATTACGATAAATACACCGCCGTAAGTGGCATATACTCTTGCAAAATTTTGAGTCTGTAAAGTAGCAACAACACCGTATAAGGCAAGAATAAGTCCTCCAAGAATCCCATACCAAATCGGCTTGCCTTCTTTCAACCACAGCCAAACTAAATATCCGCCTCCTATTTCACAAAATCCGGCGAGGATAAAAACTATGATAGATTTGATCAACTCCATTACAAACACCTTTTGCTTTTTTTATTTTATGGCATAGTCATTCCTGAAGGGACGACTATGTCGCACTATGTAATAAAATACCCCGCTATTCCAAGTACAATCAACAGAATTCCTGTAATCGTCTTTTCGTGATGTTCGAAAAAATGAGATTTAATTTTTCTCACACCTTTCATTCCAAGCCAGACAAGCAGAAGCATTCCCGAAATTGTAATGGCTGTATAAATAACGGAAACAGTAATAATTCCCTGCCAGCCGAGTTTACTTGCAACAAAAAAGTAAGCTTCAATTTCAAGACAAGGGGAAAAAAACATCGAGATTATTAGCGTAAAAATTATTGCGGTAGTCGTTTTCTTTTTAACATCGTCAATGTGAATTTCATGAGAGTGATGATGCTTGTTATCCCTGATGCTCAGAGTAAGATAAATCATTCCAAGAAGAATAAGTAAACCCGGCGCTATCACCCCAACAATAAAAGAATATGAGCCGGATAACTTGTAACCAAGAAATCCTACAATTATTCCAATAATTATTGTGCTTAATGTATGAGAGAATCCGGCAATGGCAGTAACGCTCATTGTAAATTTCTCTGTCCATTTTTCAGATTTTGAAAGCGCAACTAACGGTATCCAGTGATTTGGAATTGATGCGTGAACTACGCTGAGTAGTAATGCGCCAATTACTATTTGTGATAAACCGGTCATAATAAAATGTCCTTTAAATTATCTTCTAATTGATATTTTTTCATAAGCTCCTCTCAAATCAATAATCGAACTCTTCGGCAAATTGGTCGAAGACACTAATATGTGATGAAACTTTAGTTAATCACTTTCATCTTTACAATCCGTTCAAAGTAATTTCCCAGCATTCCCTTTTGGGGGTCGCCTTTTACGGATTCGCCTTTCGTTAACATCACCTGAAGCTGTAATTCAGCATCTCTCGCATCGTCAAGAGGTTGTACTGTCATTGGTAAAACGGTAATCTTTGCGTCTTCTCCATAAGGAGTCCCTTGGACAAATCCCGGTAACTTATCACCAACTACACGGCAGGACATCTGGAGATTTACTGCCCATCCCGGTGCAAATTTTGAAAGGGAACTTGTCCCAATCGTTGTTGGATCAATATATGTCCATGCATTCCGATATGGTGCCGTGGTGTCGTCGTCTTTTATTCTGCCAATTACAGTTAGGACAGTTTTTTGCTGTCCTCGTTTTACATCAAGTTGAAAAGTGCCATCTGATTGACGCAGAGATTTCATTGTCTCCTTGTCAAGAATATCAATGATGGTTTTTGATTCATCTACCCAAGGACCATTGTTAACGTGACAGCTCATGCAAGATTTCGCATTTCCTAAGATGCCAACTGCCGGTGGATATGCAATCGCTGTGTTAGCAACGAGAACAAGTAACGAAAGTGTCGCAATTAAGGTTTTCATTTTAGCACTCCTTTAATTTATTTGATTAATATTTCAGATGACAAATGGAATAAATCTTTTTGTTCGTTTTGCATATACAATGTAATTCTCACCATATTCTTCAAGAGCTTGTTTCTCCTCTTGCTTTGACAACCACGCATACATTACAATCAAAATGGGCCATAACACCAGCGTTACAATTGAAGGCCAGTGCACAAGCCAGCCAAAGGTAAAGAGAAATATACCTGTATATTGAGGATGTCGCATATACCGGTAAATTCTTGTTGTTACTAATCCTTTTGCCCGATGTATTTGCACCCAGCCAATTGCAATAATAGCAAGTCCCAAGAAACTAATTGCCGTTCCAACCAGAGCAGGTTTCTGTCCAAAAATTTTAAAGCCCTCCTCAAAAATTTCTCCAACCTCAGGAACATTTACAAGAGGTGAAAGAAGAAAAATAAAAAGTGGAAAGCCGAACATTTCAGTCATAAGAGCAATTACGAAAGCAGCAAATGTTCCGCGTGTTTTCCATATATGTTTTGTGGGACGGCGAAATGGAAGCAGCGCAAAAAATCCTAAGACGATGAGAATATTGAGAATGATTAATCCTGTTTGTCCAAAGTTTTCCCTAATCCAGCTAATTGTTGCCGGAGGACCTTCTTGATGTGGCAGTAGTTCAATTCCATAAATTATAACAAAGAGAACGATCGCCAACCATCCTAAAACTGAGATTATTTTATCCTTCATTGCTGGTTACCTTTCATAAGTTTATTTATTTGTTTGGTTAATTCTTTTTCAGATACTCCCGGATAATGTGTCGCAAAGGAAATTTCTCCGGCTTTATTTATCAGGTAAATATTCTTCAGCGGACAAGTGCCGGGATTGTATCCCCCGGTGTATAGTGTTGTTGCTTCGCCGGAAGGATCATACAAAAATCTAACAGATAAATTGTTCTTGTAGATAACATCTTCAACTGTTTTCCGGTCATTCCCTAATTGACTTACCGCTAAGATTTCCATCTCCTTATTCTGAAACTTTTTATTCAACTCCTCTATGAACGGGAGCTTTGATTGGCAGCCGGAACAAAGATTTGTGAACCAGAGAAGGACGGGTTTGTTTTTTGCGATTTTAGAAAGAGTGAACTGTTTTCCATCGAAATACTGTCCGGAAAAATCCGGAGCTTTATCACCAACCTTTGGAATTACTGCTTTATCATTTTTCTGAGCGACAGCGTTTTGTGGAAATGTAAAACTAAAAGCAGAAATCATAAGATAAAATAAAATCAACTTCTTCATTTTTGTAACTCCTTTATTTTGCTATTCAAATCAATCACTCGTTTGAGATTTCTAAAGATGGAACAAGTTTTACCGGATTCCTCAAAGTATAAACCACCGGGCATCGCTGCAAAGCAAGTTCTTCCGCTTGTTTTATTTTTTCTTCCGGCTCATCGCTTACCACAAAAAGTTTTACACGAACTTCTTCCATAATAGGTTCATCGCTAATGCCAAATACTTTTGAAAAATTAACATCGGCTTCCACCTTTGTAGTTAATTTTTTTAATTTGATGCCGAGCATAGCCGCCATAGTTGCGAATGTTCCTGTATAACAAGATGCTAATCCATAAAAACAGTAGTGCATTGGACCGGGGAGCGAGCCGCTTCCGCCCATAAATGTTGGGTTGTCAACTTTAAATTCAGTTTCACCGTTTTCAAATTTTATTTTTGAAATGAACTGAGTGTTACCTTCCTCCAAAATCCATTCACCTTCAACACCTTGTGTTTTTCTTGCTGATGAAGGTTCATTCTTAATTTGTGTTTCGAATGATTTAACACCTTCAATATTTACGTTATTAATTTTGTTCATTTTATTTCTCCTATGTTATTTGGTTGTTGTTTTGCTCTCACAGACGGTTCTTTATTTTATAATAGTAACCTTTGAAGCCGTAAGACTGTTCTCGTGCATATGCCCACATAATATCAAGAGACTTCTTTTACTCAATTCTTATCTCACGAAACCTTCTTATTAACATTATTAAAAATCCGATTGACATCAGCAGCACTCCGGACCATACGAGGTTTATAAGAGGTTTTTCCCTGAATTCAATAGAAAGTATATCTGCTTTAGCTTCTTCCTTTTTAGTATTATTTGAATCCATTACGTTTAACTCTATCATTCCTTTAACGTCAAAGTGTGCAACGGTAAAGGTTAACCCTTCCTCTTCTATTTGAAAACTGTTTTGTAACGAATCATTAACAACAATGCTGAAATTTTTAGAAATCCCGTTAGAAGTAATTTTCATCGCTGCACGAATATCGAATGGTTCTTTGTTCACCATCTTATCCATCGCATCTTTTGGAAGGTCAAATTTTTCAAAGAGTATTTCTGAATTGCCTATCTTGTAAGGCACTCCTTTCTTTAAATCAATTTCTTTTATTCCCGAATCATTCCCTTCATGAAATGACAACGGCGAAATATAGAGATCTCTTGCAGCGCCGATTAAAATATCCGGCTCTCTCATCAAGCTGTTGTTATATTCCGATATATACATTACTGGCTTCGAAAAGAAAGTATTATTTCCATCTTCTATTTTGACAGTGAAAGCATATTTCTTTCCGTTCTCTACCGGTTCGTTTCCGAGGTATGTTAGCTTTTTATTGAACGCCGGTTGACTATTATTTTTCGGAAGATCTAAAGTTTCGGATTTTGACAGCACGCCGCTGAAAAGCGCACCGACCAAAAATATTCCGAAACCAATATGCGCAATATGACCGCCCATAAAAATAAAGCTCTTATTTAATTTTAAGATAAGTTCAAGGTTTGTGATTATAGCAAATACTGCCGCAAATAAAAGCAGACCGTAAAGAAAATCCCAAATACCGGTTAAGTATAAAAGAAAAAGAGTAATTATAATTGAAACCGCTGCCGATACTGCCATTCTTTTAATGAATATATTTACTGGAGTGTCTCGCCAATATGAGTATAATGTAAATCCGATAAGCGGGACCATAAAAACAGCAATGAGTAAGTTTATCTGGTTATAGAAACTTAAATCAACAGAGCTGCCGAATATTGGAGCGGAAGTGCCGAAAAGAATTGCAACGGCAGAACCAATCAAAAGCATTGAGCCATAAAAAAGTCCAAGCTCCCGCGACAAAATATTCTGAGAAAGAGCTTTGTTGTTATTTAAAGTTTTTCTTCTTTTATAAATTCCTACAAATACAGATAGAACAAAACCTATAAGAAAAATAATAAGAACAGAATAAACAAAAGAACCCGGGTCGCTAAATGAATGAACTGAAGCTTCGGAAAGAACTCCGCTGCGGGTAAGGAAGGTGCTGTAAACAACCAAGGCAAAAGTGAAAACCGATAATATTAAATTAGTCCTTGTCAAACTTCCCAGCTTGTGTTCAGTTTGGGATTGTTTTTGAACAATAAGCGTATGCAGCAAAGCCACGGAAAATATCCATGGTATAAGACTTGAATTTTCGACCGGGTCCCAAGCCCAATAACCGCCCCATCCTAAAACTCCGTAAGCCCAGTAACCGCCAATCATTATTCCGAGCCCTAAAAATAATGCCGTAACTATTGTCCACGCTAAATTAAATTTAATCCATAACCTGTATTCATTTTTGATTAATGCGGCTATGGCAAAAGAGAATTGAGTTGTGGCAAGTGCAAATCCTAAGAACAATACCGGTGGATGAATCTGCATCCAAAAGTTTTGTAGTAAGGGATTCAGTCCCTTACCCTGAATGATTAGATTATCAATTGATAATCCATTTGCTTTAACAACATTAATTAGTTCTTCGCTTATCTTAACAAAAGATTTACCGCTCTTATCCTGAAATATAAAGTTTTGCATAAAAGAATATCCTAAAATATTCTGATTAATAAATTTCTGGTCAATATAATTTATATCTGTCCATAAATAACTAAACGGACTTTTTAGTAAAGGGTTCACCATAATAAGCAAGAACACAACCACTACGAGGAACGGCATCATTACCTGCGCTTCAAAATTTTTTTCTTTTGAAGTTTGGTTAATAACAATCAATCCGATAATCATTGTAAATAAAAGCCACAGCAAAAAGCTGCCTTCCTGCCCGCCAAAAAAAGAAGAGATTAACAGACCGGTTGAAAGATTGCTGCTGCTGTATTCAAACACATATTTATATTGATATTGATGATTCAATATCAAAAAAAGCAGTAAGGCTGATGCAATAATTACTATTATAGTAGTTATATGATAACCAAGCCGGGCTTTCCCAATCGTTTCAAATCCTTTGTATGCCTTATAATACATTAACAGTGAATATAAAGCGGATAGCAGCGCAGCGACTACAAGAATATTACCTAACATAAATGTCTCCACTTGTTTTATATACTTTTGTCATTTAATAATAGAAATTTTAGAAGCGACCAGACTGTTCTCGTGCATATGCCCGAGCAGTTCCACTACTTCTGCATTAGCAATTTCTGCCGGGATAGGTTCGTGGGATGAAACTTGTACCTCCACGTCATTCTTATCTTTGGCATAAAAAGAAGTAATATTTCCGTTTGCATCTCTTTCAAATCCTTTAGATTTGTCAACAGCCACATTTATTGTCTGGTTAATTTCACTGCCCGGGCTGAATTTACTGAATGACCCTATTTCATCCGTTGAGGCGAAATATGTAAAGTACATTACAGCAATCACCACGATAAAGATTGCGGGCAAAATTAATTTTGTGGGAATCCATCCCTTCGGGAATATTTTCATTTATTCATTCCAATTGTTGTTAATGTTAGATTGCATTCTCACCTTGTTCATTCGTTCTTATCTTTACAACATTTCTAACTTCAGTTACAAATATTTTTCCATCTCCCGGATTACCGGTATGAGCATTTTCCTGAATTGTATTTACAACTAATTCCATAAGCCCGTCCGGAACTACAACTTCTATTTTATTCTTCGGCACAAACTCATAAATGCCTTCGTCATCGCTGCCGTTTTCCTTTTTCCCTTTGCTTTTTCCAAATCCTTTGATATCGGAAATGGTTATTCCCGGAAGCCCTTCAATTTTATGAAGGGCTGTTACTACTCTGGTTAACATAAACGGCTGTATTATTGCTTTGATCTCTTTCATTTTATGCTCTCTTCTGTTTTATAATTCTTCCTCTATTTTCTTTTTAATGAACCAATCATAAACGGTTGGTAGAACTACCAAAGTTAGAAGTGTTGATGTAATCAATCCTCCTATTACAACTGTTGCCAGCGGTCTTTGGACTTCGGCACCGGCTGAAGTTGAAATCGCCATTGGGATAAAACCAAGACTTGCAACCAAAGCCGTTGTAATAACCGGGCGCAGTCTAATCTCCGATCCTTTAATTACTGCTTCTCGTATGCTCATTCCTTCTGCAACAAGTTTGTTATAATAAGTTAGCATAACAACTCCGTTCAGAACAGCAACACCGAAGAGCGCAATAAATCCTACCCCGGCGGATATTGAGAACGGCATATCTCTAAGCCACAAAGCTACAACTCCGCCGACTATTGCAAATAGTATTCCCGTAAAAATTATGAATGCTTGTTTTATGGAATTGACCGATGCAAACAATAACAGAAATATCAATCCGAGCGCAATGGGCACAACCATTGCTAATCTATCGCTTGCGCGCTGAAGGTTTTCGAATTCGCCACCGTATCTAATTTGATAGCCGGGAGGCATTTTAATTTTTTCATCTATCTTTCCTTGCAGTTCTTTTACAAAGCTTTCAATATCTCTTTCGCGCACATTGCATTCAGTAACAAGCATTCTTCTTCCGGCAGAATGAGAAATTTCAGCCGGACCTTCAATCATTACAAAATCGGCAATATCACCAAGCCGTATCATCGAACCGCTTAACACCGGGACGAGAAGACTTTTGATTTCATCAACGTCGTTACTTGCTTGCTTAGTAAGTTTTACGACAAGGTCGAATTGTTTTTCTCCCTCGTATATTTTACCAACATTTGTTCCGGCAAGAGCGGTTTCAATCAATATATTTGCATCAGAAACATTTATACCGTGCCGCGAAATTTTTTCACGGTCAATTACAATTCTTAATTGAGGCAGACCTTCAACCTGCTGCATTCTAATATCTTTTGCACCATTAATCTGTTTCATCAATTCGGCTACATCGTTTCCTATTCGTGCAAGAGTATCTAAGTCTTCGCCGAAAATTTTAACGCCTACGTCGGATCGAACGCCGGCAATCAATTCATTAAAACGCATTTCAATCGGCTGCGAAAAACCGCCGCCAATGCCCGGAATTCTTGCCATCACTTCCGTCATCTTTTCAATCATTTCTTCTTTTGTTTTTGCGGTCTTCCATTCCTCGCGCGGTGTCATTCTAATGTACACATCGCTCTGGTAAATGCTCATCGGATCTGTTGCAATTTCCGGACGACCGGTTTTGCTAACAACATTTACAACTTCGGGAATTGATTTCAATTCCGCTTCAAGCATTTGTGCCGTATGAATTGATTCTGTTAATGAAATACTCGGCAGTCTTCGCAATTCTATTAAAATATCTCCTTCGTCAAGTGTTGGAATGAACTCGCCGCCAAGTCGTGTAAAAAGAAATACAGAAGAAGCGAATAGAACAACTGCAGAACCGACTACCGGCACTTTTCTATTCAAAGCAAAGAGAAGGGTTTTACGGTATATAGGTTTAATAAATTTTATAACCGGGCTTTCTTTTTCGGAAACTTTTCCTTTCTTAAAAAAGAAAGTGCTGACCACCGGCACGTATGTAAGCGTTAAGAATAAAGCGCCTAACAACGCGAACACAACCGTGTAAGCCATCGGCTTGAACATTTTTCCTTCAATTCCTTCCAGCGAGAGTATTGGCAGATAAACAATAATTATTATTGCAACGCCGAATACTATCGGTCTTCCCACTTCATAAAATGAATCGAGCAAGGTTTGTTTAACGCTTTCTACCGCTCCGCCTTGCGAGATTGAATGCTGGCGTTCGTGAAGTTTACGGATTGAGTTTTCTATCAGCACAACCGCGCCGTCTACAATTATTCCGAAATCAATTGCGCCGAGCGACATCAAGTTGCCGGAGATTCCGTTTATCTTCATCATAATCAAAGCAAATAACATCGAAAGAGGAATGACAGAGGCAACAATAAATCCGCCGCGTAAATTCATTAAAAGAAGAAGCAAAATTAAAATTACAAACAATCCTCCTTCGGAAAGATTTTTTATTACCGTCTTTATAGTTCTGTCCACCAATTCGGTTCTTTCATAAAAGGGAACGATGCGCACACCAGTTGGAAGAGTTTTCTGAATCTCCGAAACTCTTTCTTTAACGCGTTCGGTTACGATTCTTGCGTTTTCTCCCTTCAACATCATTGTAATGCCGCTTACGATTTCTGCTTTACCGTTTAATGTAACGGCTCCCTGACGGATTGCAGCGCCTTCTTTTACTTCGGCAACATTTCTAACAAATACCGGCGAACCGTCAGTTGATTTGATAATTATGTTTTCAATATCGCTCATTGACTTTGCAATGCCTTCGCCCACAACAACATATTGCTCTTGTTTGTGTTCGATGTAAGCGCCGGGCGCATTTGCGTTGTTGTTGGAAACCGCCTCAATTACATCCCTTATTGAGATATTAAATTTCAAAAGTTTTTGTGGGTCAATCAATAATTGATACTGCTTTAATTCTCCGCCGAAAGTATTCACTTCTGCAAGTCCCGGTGTTCCGGCAAGCTGGCGTTTTATAATCCAGTCCTGAATTGTCCGCAAATCCATTGGCGAATATCCTTCGCCTAAAACCTCATATTGGTAAATCTCTCCAAGCCCGGTTGTTACCGGACCCAATTCCGGTTCCGAAAGCCCCGGCGGCAAATCACCTTTTGCTTCCTGTAATTTTTCAAATACTATTTGCCGTCCAAAATATGTTTCAACATTATCTTTGAAAATTACAGTCACAACCGAGAGACCGAATTTTGAAACGGAACGAACTTCTTCGATATCGGGGAGATTCTGCATTGCAATTTCAATAGGATATGATACGAGCCGTTCAATTTCTTGCGGTGCTAATGCCGGCGCTACCGTAAAAATTTGGACTTGGTTTGTTGTTATGTCTGGTACCGCATCAATAGGAAGTTTTAACGCTGCGGTTATTCCGCCTATAATTAATGCTATTACGCCAAGAATAACAAAGAGCCGCTGGCGCATCGCGAAAGAAATTATTTTGTTAATCATCAGTCCTCCTCTGCAAATGTTTCTTTTGCAAGTTCGGACTTCAAATAAAACGTTCCGCGCGTAACGATTTTTTCGCCGGGATTAATCCCGCTTTTTATCTCCGTAAAATCTTTTGTCTCTCTTCCGGCTACAACGTTCCTTTTCTGAAATGTTGTATCGTTGATGGCAACAAAAACATAGCTGTTTTCTTTTTCTTTCATTAGAGCAGTAGATTTTATTTTAAGATTAGAACCGCCGAGTTTGCTTGCAACCAAAACGTTCACGAACATTTCCGGTTTAAGTTTGTTGTAATAGTTGGCGACTTCGAACCGCGCCTTTATTGTGCGGGATAACGGTTCAACAACATCATAAATGCGCGTTAATTTACCTTTGTAAACTTCATCTGGAAAAGTTGTGATTGAAATATCGCCGGTCATCCCTTCCTTAAGCAAAGGCAAATCGCTTTCAAAAACATCCGCAAGAATCCAAATGTTTTGAAGGTTGGCTAAAACAAAAAATTCTTTTCCAACATCAACAAATTCACCAAGCCGAACTCCTGCCTCGGCTCTACCGGAGGTATTCGGGAGAGACGGGTCGCCGCTTATAAGAGTTCCATCAAACGGTGCGCGGACGGAAATTACACCGAACGGTGTATGTTTATCGGCGAGCTGCTCTATTTCGCTCTCTGTCAATCCCACAACTTCTAGTTTCTTTCGTGCGGATTCGTAAATAGAATGTGCAGTTTGATAATCAACATCATTTTCTCGTAGTCTCTTCAACCGTTCTTCTGCCTGAACAAATTCCGATTGCATTGCAATAAAATCCTGGCTGTATAAATCAACTATGGGTTGACCCTTTTTAACCCTATCGGAGATAACGGCATATACTTTTTCAACTCTTCCTTTTACGCGCGAAGTTATGTGTGCGGTCATTACTTCATTCAAAGCAACCTTACCGCGCAACGTTAACGGTACATCAACTTCTTTCGCCTCCGGCGTTTCTATTTGAATGTTTATATGTTCAACCTGATGTTTGGTTAATGCAACTTCTATTTTTTCGTTGCTGTGTGTTCTCTCCGGGTATTCTGCACTTTCGTCATTGCCGGAATTATTTCCGCTGCATCCGATCAGAAATAAAATTATAATCAACGAGAAATATTTTATTATTGTTTTATTCATATAAATTCCTTTTTCATTTTTTAAAAATCCTTCTTTAATTGACGAATTATTCACTTGCAAATTCATTTGAAATCTCCAAATCGTTTCGTGCAATTAAGCAGTTAAAAATTGCCCTTGCATATTCAAGTTTGGTTGAGCGATATGTTCTGTAGATATCAAACAAATTGAGAACATCAATCTGATTGTTTTGATATGCGTTTATACCGGCGTGTAGCTCGTCTTCAATATCCTGCAAAAGAGATTTATCAAAAACCCGGAGCTGCTCCTCGGCATAACTTAGACTTTTATAAGAACTGATAATTTTTTGTGTTATGATTTTTCGCGTCGCTTCGTATTGAATATTGGAAATATCAAGCAGTGCCGATGATTCTTGAATATCGCCGCTCACGCCGCTTGAATAAAACATCGGTAAAGATATCCCAAGTTTTAATCCGATAAAATTATCAAAACCTTTCCCGGGAATCGGTTGCCTGTTCTGAAACGATGCTCCAAAATTAAAATCCGGTAGAGAACCTTTTTCCGCAAGCGCTAAAAATGATTTATTTCTCTTTATTCTTAGACTGCTCATTTTGATGAATTTACTTTTCCCTACTAAAAATTCAAGAACAGAATCGAGCGAACCGTCTATAAAATTATAATTCAAAGAATCGATTAATTCATAACTTACTCCGTTCTCAATTCCTAAAAGGATTTTTAAAGTCCCGATGTTTTGCTGAAACTGTTTATTCACATCGTACAGTTCGTTTTTCAGACGTGTCGCTTCAACTTTGGCGCGGATAACATCAAGGTAACTGCTGGTACCGGCTTGATATTTATCTTTTACCTGGACTAAAAAATCGTTAAGCAGAGTCATGTTTTGTTCTATTGACTTAATCGTTTCCAAGGAAAGCAAACTTTGATAGTAGGCGGTTTTCACTTGAGCAGTAACGAGCTTCTTAATTCGTTCTAAACTTATTTGTGAAATTTGCTTTTCATATTCGGCGCTTTGAATTCTTGTACTTCGCTTTCCGAAAAATTCTAGCGGTTGAGAAAAGTTGAAATCAAGTTCTCCTGGATTGCCGATAGAGAAGTTAGTTGGAATCTCGTTCGATTCGATAGAGAATTCTGCATTGGGAATTCGTCCCGCCTGCAAAATTCTTCCATCAGCAGCCAGTATTTCCCTCTCCACAGTTAATATTTGCGGATTGTTTTTTATGGCTGTTTCTATTGCTTCGCTTAATGTTAATTTCTTTGTTTGCCCATTAACCGCTAATGATACAAATAGAAGAAATACAAAAATTTGTTTATACATAGTCATCCTAAATTTTTATGAATACTTGTCCGCCTTCGGCGGGGATATACAAATCCCTAACTCCGGGGATTTTAAATCAATTTGTTTCTAAAGAAAAAAAATTTTGGAAAGCCCTGCTTATCGGCCCGCTTCGCCGGAGCTACAGCGATGGAGCAGGCAGGTTAAATAAGAAGTGTTTTGTTTAAGAGAAAAGTATTTACGCTAAAGAATTTTTTGGTTGAAGTGAATTGTGCATTTTGCAGAATGTCGTTTATTTCTTTGCATTCCGTGCAGCAATCATCATAATTGAAAAGTATGTCCTGCGAGATAATTTTCTTCTGAAAATTATCTGTTTTTATAATCCTGGCTTCTTTAACAATCTTGCAGTAATCGTGATGATTATGAGGATATCCTTGTGCAACTTCGGACAGGAAATTCAATTCGCTGTGGGCAAAGAACAACCCAAAACTGATGAGAAATAAAAAGGATAATATTTTCTGTAACTTTTGCATGTGCAAATATAATATCTAGTATTTTTGTAACCAATAATCCAGGATTAAAGTTCAATATTTTTAACACTTATATGACTAATACTTTTTTCATCATTAAAAATATGGCTAAATCTTACTCTTGTAATAATCTCTAAAAAAAGGAAGCTTCTTTAACTCAGGTCTCGTAGCACGCTTGATTTGCATTTACTTATTTAACACAAGCAACTTACACCGATACATAACCATTGGCTTTTTCAAATCCCTTTGTTGAAGCGCCATTTTTCGAAATTGCATCTTCCTTCCCATTTTTTCTGATCTAATTATTTCCTGAAAATCAACAATCTGATATACGGAAATGTGTGCATAATTTGCATATATTACTAGAAATAACTATTATTCAATTAATCAATTGAATATTTTAGTAATGGGTGATATGACCGGGCGTGAATTTAAAGACTTAACATTCCAGCAGTTTGCTAATATCGCAACTGCTTTTGCAAGTCCCAAACGACTTGAGTTAATCGACATTCTTTCACAAGGAGAAAGAGATGTTGATACGCTTTCATTCGAAACAAATATGAACTTTGCTAATACTTCGCGTCATCTGCAAATATTGAAGAACTCGAAAATAGTTGTTAGCAGAAAAGAAGGCGTGCGTGTTGTTTATAGTCTTGCGAATGAAGAAGTCATTAAATGCTGGAAAGGTTTGCAAACATTAGCAGAAAAGAGCGCGTCTGAAATTAGAGAGACTGCTCGGCTTTTTTTCGAGGAAAGATCTGCCCTTATTCCCATCTCTTCGACAGAATTGCTGGATAAACTTAACAAAGATGAAGTTACCTTAATTGATGTAAGACCGAAAGAAGAATTTTTAAGCGGACATCTTCCGGAGGCAATTTCAATTCCGTTGAAAGAACTAAAAGAAAAATTAAACAACTTACCAACCCACAAAGAGGTAGTAGCTTATTGCCGGGGTCCATATTGCGTGCTCGCAGCAGAAGCCGCAAAACTTTTGACCCAAAAAGGTTTCAATGTTGTCATACTAAAGGAAGATGTAAATTCATGGCGGTCTGAAGGGCTGCCGATTCAAAATTAATTTTAATTGGTGTTTTATGTTAGACCAAGATAAAGTAGATGCAACCATAAAAAATATTTTTTCCGATTCAGGGCTTGTGGACGTTATCTGTTCCGTATATGAACAGCAATTAACGATTTTAGCGATTGCAAGCTTATTAAATCTCAACTACGAAATCATCGATGAACGCCTGAAAAAACTTCTTGACTTAAAATTAGTAAAGAAGATAGAAAAGGAAAACGAGGAATACTTTACGCTTACGTATCCTAAAGTATGCGATTCAATATTAATGCTGAAAGATGCGATCCACAGCATAAGATAAAATTTAGGGAAAGGAATAATTTATATGAATAAAACAAAAGTTGTCATTCTTGGCGGCGGCGTAGGAGGAATTGTAACTGCAAATCATCTTGCAAAATTGCTTCCCCCGGAAATAGAAATTGTTTTGATAGAGAAAAATAAAGTACATTCATTTGCAGCATCTTATTTGTGGTTAATGGTTAATAAAAGAACGCCTCAGCAGATTACTTCACAATTGCGGGGGCTTGTTGATAACCGCGTTAATATTTTATTTGAAGAAGTAAAACAAATTGATGCTGAAAGCAAAACAATCTCAACTGACAAATCAAAAATAAATTTTGATTACCTGGTTATCGCTCTTGGCGCTGAGCTAGATAAGACTCATCTTGATAAGCAACAATACGGAGTTCATAACTTTTTCACTTTTGAAGGAGCTGCGAAGCTTAATGATGAATTGCAAAACTTCAGAGGCGGGAATGTTTCGATTGTTATTTCATCTCTTCCGTATAAATGTCCCGGCGCTCCTTATGAAGGCGCAATGCTTATTGCAGATTTTTTGAAGAATAAAAAATTATGGGAATCCTCCTCCGAAAGGAGTCCTTCGGACAAAGGAGTCCATTCGGACATCCCTTTGGGACAAACCAATGTAACTGTAAATCTTTACACTCCTGAACCACTACCTCTGCCCGTCGCCGGGCCTGAACTTGGGAATTCAGTTAAAGAAGTTATGCTTTCCAAAGGAATCAACTTTCATCCGCAAAATCAATTGACTTCAGTGAATTACGACGAAAAGAAAATTGAATTCGCTTCCGGCTACGGCTTGACGAGCCTTCGCCAAGACGAGTCTGGCAATTCGATAAATTATGATTTGTTGGTAGTGATACCGTCGCATAAAGCGCCGGAGGTAGTTTTGAAATCCGGGCTTGTTGATGAATCCGGATGGATACCTGTAAATAAAGACACACTTGAAACAAAATATAATAATGTTTTTGCAATCGGTGATGTTACTTCGATTACAATACCCGGCAGATGGCAGCCGGATAAACCGATGAAACTTCCGAAAGCCGGTGTGTTTGCTCATTCTCAAGCTTTTACAGTTTCGGAAATTATTGCTGCAAAAATCCAAGGTAAAGAATCAAAAGAAATCTTTTGCGGTGACGGATTCTGCATGCTTGAAGTAGGTGAAGATTTAGCAGGTTTTGCTTACGGCGATTTCTATGGCTCGCCTCATCCCCATGTTAAATTAAAGCGCATTGGTAAGATTTGGCATTGGGGCAAAGTTCTTTTTGAAAAATGGTGGTTAGCTCCAATCGGATTTAGAAAAAACATTTTTCAATCATTTCTGAAAATTGGTTCCTCTGTTCTTAAAATCCCGGTAAAACTTTAGACAAGAACGTCAATTATGAAAATACGTGAAAGCGGAATGCCGGAAGAAACATACTGGGAATCTCTATTCGATACCAAATTAATTCTTTCGAAGCTCCAGTTCGACAAGACAATTAACGATGCGGTAGAATTCGGTTCCGGTTATGGGACATTCACAATTCCCGCAGCTAAAATTATTAAAGGGATTTTATTTGCACTCGACATTGATTCTGGAATGATTGATCGATTGAATCAAAGGATAGATGAAACAAAATCACCTAACATAAAAGTTATCAAACGCGATTTTGTGAATGAAGGAACCGGTCTTAATGAAAACTCAATGGATTATGTTATGCTCTTCAATATTTTACACGCAGAAAATCCTCGGATCCTTTTAAATGAAACCTATCGAATTCTAAAACCCGGCGGTAAAGTTGGAGCTATTCACTGGATACATTCTTCAATTACTCCACGGGGACCATCTTTGGATATCCGCCCCACATCTCTGCAATGTGTTGATTGGCTCGTGGATGCCAATTTTAAAATCACTAACAAAGAAATTTCGTTACCGCCTTACCATTATGGAATTATTGCTCACAAATAAATCATCGGAGATATATGAAATACCTAATCATCATCAATGACGCGCCTTATGGCACAGAAAAAGCATATAACGCTTTACGAATGGCAATGCAAATTCAAAAAGACTTTCCGGAAAATGAAGTAAGAATATTTTTGATGGCAGATGCTGCAACTTGCGCTTTGCCAAATCAAAATACTCCGAATGGATATTACAATATTGAACGTATGCTGAAATCCGTAATACTCAAAGGTGGTCAAGTAAAAATTTGCGGCACATGCGCCGATGCGAGAGGAATAAAAAATCTTCCTCTAATTGAGGGAGCCCAAATTAGTACAATGGCTGAGTTAACTGCGTGGACAGTTGATTCCGAAAAAGTAATTACGTTTTAATCCTTGTATCTTTTTCTCTAAACATTAATGAGCATACTCAAAATTAATTCATGAGTCTACTCTAAAAAAGTATTTCAGTTGCCCAAAAGTTACGATTCCGGTATAAATTAGCAGTAGAAAAATTTGAAAATGACCTTTTTAGATTCGCCTCATTCATGAGTATGCTTTTATTTTTTTCCTCCTGTCTTAAAATTCTTAAAAATCATTTAAGATTCTTGACATTTTCCAGCTAATCGAGGTTGGTTTTACACAATTTTCAGATGAAAATCATGGCATCGGTTTTGTTCTTATATAATCAACAATTTAATACGGACAAAATCATGAAAAAGTTACTTGGATTAATTATTGCGGCAACCGTTTTATCAACCGCATCATATATTTATTCACAATCCAAAGAAAATTACTATGAAGAAAGAAATCCGTTTCTTGTGGAGAAAAGGCATGGTGCTGTTTTTATATATTCATACAATGTTAAAATGCAGTCTGATAGTCTTGTTGTAGAGACAAATCCTTTTCTGTTAGATAAACGTCATTATGCTGTTTTCATTGCAAGCGGCACCTATGTCAACGCGTTAATGACTAATCTTGAAGCCGAGAAAAATCCATTTCTAGTTGACAAACGGCATGGCTCAGTTTTTATGATGAGCAGCAATATAGGTAACGTCACCGGAGGCTATAAACAAGTGAAGACCAGAAATATTTTTCTTGAGCAGAAGAGACATCAATAGGTAACTATTTAAGTGATGAATGTTAAGGGGGCTTCTAAAAACTATTTTTAAAATGAATAGAACGCAGATAAACACGGAAAAAACCGATTCACACGGATTATTTTTTGAAGTTTTTAGAAGACCCCTTAAGTCTAAAAACTAATGGGCGACGATGTTGCCCATTAGTTTTAATTATCTTCTAGTAGCGGCTTCTTTGATCTTATCAAGTCTGGCAGTAATCTCTTTTCTTTCATCCGGATTTAGTGGCTGGGCAATTATCCGATTGAGTTCGGTTTCGGCTTCATTCAATAAATTCAGTTGCAGCATTAAATCGACAAAGTAAATCCTATCCCGGATTTGATTCTTGGTCTCGGGATAATTCCTATAAGTTTCTTTTGCAACAAGTATTGCAGATCCCGTGAATCCGTTTTGTGCAAGTTGTCTAGCGCCGTTAATCTTTTTCACGCCGATATCGCTGACGTGAACCACCCCCGCTTTACCGGCACTCACTTCACTTCCGTAAACGGCGGTATTGCGGGTGAACTGGCTGCCTTTTGTTTTTGGAACGTTGCGGATTTCTTCCATAGCAAGTGCAAGCAATAATTCGTTCAGAGACATTTTTTTAATCGAGTTCAGACCGAGAGCAGAATTACTCTGCAATATGAAACGGTTCTCCTTATTTGCGAGTTGAACGAACGATTTATCATCGGTTGAAATCAAATCCGTTCCGAGTAACTTTTGTCCAACCGAAACTTTTACCCAATTTTCAGCGGTACCGATTAACGCTTGAACATTTCCGCTGACTTTTTCAACGGTATATTCTTGCGCTAATATGTTTACCGAAAGAATAAATAAAATGAATATTATCTTTTTCATAAAAACCTCATCAATTAAAAATCAACAATAACAACAGTGCCTTTTGCAAGTCCGAATTGTTCCAAAGCGTCTTTTTCAAATTTATCCGCCGCAACAGACCATGCGGTTTCAAAATTGTTTAGTGATGTAGTCTCAAGGGGAATCCAAATTTGATCTACGCCGTTAGAATTTTTTCTGACAAAGATTTTTTTATCGTTGTTGGTTATAAGTGAACTTTGACCCGGCAGCAGTTGAGTGTTTATCAGAAGGTTAACATGGCTGACGCCGTCGGGATTTTTGAAATCAACAAAAGCAGTTTCAATTCCGACCGATTCCAGCAAAGAAGAGAAGCAAACGCTGAGATCATCGCAATCGCCTCCTTTCAGTTTAATTGTTTCGTGTGGAAATTGAACATGCTCGACGTCTGCTCGCGGATCGGAAACATAAACCATATTTTTTACAAATTCATTGAACAAGAGTCTAACCTTCTGAAAGATTTTAAGTCCCGCAGCCGTGCTGTCTATTTTTTCTTTGTCACGTGCAAAAATGTTTTTGGAATACGCAGATGAAAAATCGTAATCGCGCCGTACAAAATAACTGAGATTTACAACGGCACCGTCCCAGCTGTTAATATCATTAATCAGAATTGGTTTCTGAACCATTTCATCCGGGTCGGAATTAGTCGTGTACAAATAAAAATCGGCTTCGGCAATTTCTCTTTTAGTGATCGCATGGTCGGGATGAATGGTTGTAAAAAATTTTACTTCGCATGTATCTTTAGCGGGAATAATTACCTCGCGAGAATAAACCAGATCGCCATTAATCGGGCGGATTAATAATGCCGGTTTAACTGAAACGGGTTTGTCGGTTAAGTTGCGGACTTCCGCCACGGCAACAGGAGTATCCAAATATTTTTCTTCTAAAGTTGGAAAAATTTGTTCTTTAATCTCAAGACCAATGAAACGAACTTTCTTTTCGGGCACGAAAGAAAGAGCAACGGAAGTGTTAAGGTTAATTCTGTCAAAGCTGAATTGATTATTCATAAGATTATGAATGCCGTTCGAAATCAATTCGGAAAAAGGCAGCGGATTAGATCTATCGTTGAAGTATTTAATTCCGCTTATTGAAATGTTAAACAAATGTGATGAAACGCTGATGAAGGGTTGAATTCCCGCAACGAAAGGAAATTGATAACGGTCGTGGAAAGCCGAGATTCCAAAACCGAATTCAAGACCGAACAATTTGGACGAAGATGAAATTCCTCCGATCATCGAGCCGCTCGTTTCTATAGAATAATTAATTCCCAAATTCTCTAGCGGAGAGTACAGAATTGTGAGAGCCGCTCCTTTTTCTTTTTTCAAAGCATATTTGTTTACAACATCCTCTGAAAAAGTCTTTCCAGTTAAGAAAAGATTTTGTGATGAAACGGAAAGAGTAAGAAAATTTTGCAGGCTGTAAGTTACACCTAAATCCCCGCGCCAGAAGTTGCTATTTGTTACAGTTGTTTTGGAAGTGATATAATTTGCAGTATCGGTAAAAACCGGCTCCGGCTGATCTTCTTGAAACTTCTGTTCAAAATACCTCAACGAAAAACCGGCTGATAATTTTTCTGAAATTTTGTAAGAGTATCCGAAACCGAAAATTTCCGCCATATGAATTTTCGTATTTAGTGAGGTATTGAATTTCAAACTGTCACCCACAAGTAGTTTAATTCCGCTGCTAACCGTGAAATCTTGAATATAGCCGGGAGTATATCTTAGATACAAATAGTTTTCATTTATTCTTTTTGAAAGTGAGAGCATAAAGACATTACCGGTAATCTGTTTTTGTCTTATTCCGGAAAGAGAAAGTGCCAACTCCCAATCTTTTCCAAAATTTGAATTGCCTGAATTTGATTCCAGCGAATTGAGTCTGAACGTGGAATTCACGGATTGAGAATTGCCAAAAAAATCCAACGATTGCTGGCCATATAAGGCTGAACCACACATGATCAAACATACTCCAAAAATTAGTTCGATCTTAACGCGGAATATCGACTTTAATGTTATGAATACTTTGCGATGCAATATAGCTGTCTTTTAACACTGCGTTGTAAGGAATTCCTTTTATTATTCTTTTAATTAGGGTTACTACTAAAAATTTAGTCCGGCTGAACTGAATTTTTTCGAGAATAGACCATGGTACTTTTAATGAATTAGTATTAGCCGCTTTGAAAAGAAAAAGCGGATTGGCATCGCTTGAGAATTGATTGACAGTTCCGATTACAACATTAACAGAATCGTTTATGCTGCCGTTCCATGTAAGTTCCATGCTAAGATTATTTGTTGATACCGAGCCTTGAAGCTTTACTTGTCCAATAATTTCTGACGGCGTCGGTAAATCAAATTGGTATGGCGGATTAGATCCGTCATTGATTCTAACATTTATGCTCGAACTGTACGGAAATTGATTATTCCAACCCCCGTGCATACCGTGACCCATTCCGTTTGACAATACATACTTGAACCCGAGCGATGTATCGACTTTAGCATGCTGCTGATTCATCATCAGCATTCGGTTGGATTCTATTTGGGCAGGAACATTATTGAAAAAAACTGAACTTACTAATTTTGATTTGTAACCCACGACGGAATTATTCGGGCCCATAACCGGTTTAGTTTTGTCATTGAAAAGTGCAAAGTAGTATGCGCCGTCGGTATAGCCGGCATAATTTGAGTTATGTATTCCGCTGACGTTTACAATTGTCGATTTGTCAATGAACGGTGCTACTATACCGGTTGAGTCGTAACCGTTACTGTAAACGTAAGTCGAAGGCTTTGTAGGCACTACGCCGACATTAATATTTTCTGTTGTGGTGGTGCTATCTGTAAACTCTACCGGAGTAGGATTACCGCAAGAAACAAGAACAACAAGCGGGAGTAACAAAATCAGATATTTAATTTTTTTCTTCATGATATTTTAAGCAGAGCGGGAATAATTCCCGCTCCAATAATTTAATAATTTATTTTACCGCGATCGGAATACCCCAGCTCTTTTCTTCAACCGGTGTGGTATCATCATAAACAGTTTGTCTTGGAACTGCGTTCACTACGGCGTGCATAAATCCTCCGCCAACAGTAGGAGTATTCCATTTTAGTTCATATACTTTATCAAAAGAACTTCCGTTTTGTGTGGAGGAAATTAACTTAAATCTTAGTTTATTTCTATTACCAAAAATATTCATGTGCGCGCCTTTGCCGGAAGCGCCGTTTCCATTCATTCCGCCGTTCATCATGCCTCCGCCCATCATTCCATTGCCGTTCATTCCATTTCCCATCGAACCGCTTCCAACACCGCCCATCATGTAACCATTAGCCAAACCTTGAATCATCATTCCATGAGTGAGTGTTAGAATATCTTCATCTTGGTACGCGCTTGTAATTTCAACACGAACAGTCGCCGAACCGTGCTTATCATAAAGCGGAAATTGATGACGAGAACCGCGTACCATCGTTAAGAAGAACTCATTAGGTGACGATGTTTCGTAAACTCTTCCGTCGGAAAAAGTTACTGTAATTTTTTTGATATTGATGTTAGTTGTGTTTGTGCCGCCTGCTGCAAGCGAAACCGCTATAACTCTCCAATCGCTTTGCTGATTACCGGTATCTCCTACCTTTACATATTTGATAACGCGAGTAACCGTTGTTGAATATGGTTTATGAATCAGCGTGTCAACCTTCACTTTGTTAGTTGAGTCCGGCTGTTTGTATGAACCGGCTATTAAAAGTTCGCCTTCAAATTTTTGAGTAAGATAACCGTAAGCTGTATCGGCATTCACCTGGAAATCCAGACTGCTATCAACCATCTTCAGGTTCTGCCCGATTTTAAGCGGGTAAATATCTTTGGCAAGTCCGCCTACAATGCTCATCACGGTTGTCTCATTGAAATTCGGTTCAAACGACTGTACTGCCGGATCGTTAGCCGTAATTGTTTGAAGCGCGGAACTTAAACTTCCGGATTGTGAATCGGTTTCCAGGGGGCTAATTTTATCGCAACCATATAAACCGAAAATCAACATGGTTATTACTGCAAGTGAGAAGAAGATTTTTTGCTTTTGCATTTTGTCACTCCATTTTTGTGTTAAATGTTTGATTGATATAATGCATAATGGATGCCAACCAGAAAAAATGAGAATTTGCAGTAAAACCTAACGTTGAAAACTATTGAAGCGCCTGGAAACCGTAAACAACTGCCTGAAGTGAATTAAACAGGCAGTTTCTTTAACAAGTCTTTTATGGTATCATCGAGATACGGGTGAAATTTTGCCGGAAGGTTTTTATACTTAGAAGAAAACGCCGATTTAACCTTTTCAAACTTTTTATCTTTAAGTTTTACGAGATCCTTTTGCAAATTATCAACATAAGTTTCAGCCTTTGATTTTAGTCGAGCCAATGATTCCGTATCGTCGGTTTGAGCAAGTTCGGAAACGGTTTTATCAAATGCGAAAGAATTAGCAACATATTTTTTGAAAAACATTCCCCGCAGATTTTCTGAAACGATAGTTCTGTTGATATTGCCAAGTTCTCTTGCCGTTTCGTTTATAGAAGAATGTGAAAAAGATTTATGACGCAAAGATTCTAAAATCAAATCCTCAAGGTTGGAACGGTCAACTTTGCGGTATTCGTCAGCCAAATCGTTGAGCTGAATAATCTTCCTGCTTTCGGATTTTGCGAATATCACGGCGCGTTTGATTACAGATTGCAACTCGCGAACGTTACCTTTCCAATCGTTTTTCATCAAACTATCCAAAACGGCTTTGGAAATATTCATCTCAGAATCTTCCAAACGGATAAAATGGTATGCGAGTAATTCTAAATCTTCCTTTCGTTCTCGCAGCGGCGGCAATTCCAATCTTAAAACATTAAGGCGGTAATAAAGATCTTCCCGGAAAAGTTTTTCTTTTACTCGCTCGTCCAGATTTTTATTTGTTGCAGCAATAACCCGAACATTCACATGTTTAATTTCAGCGACGCCAACTTTCTGGACTTCGCCGAACTGTATCACACGCAGAAGTTTAGCTTGGAAGTTTTCGCTCGTCTCTCCGATTTCATCGAGAAATATTGTGCCGCCGTCGGCTAATTCAAATCTTCCCTTCCGCTCTGCAATTGCGTTGGTGAAAGCCCCTTTCACGTGTCCAAAAAGTTCGCTTTCGAGAAGTGAGTCGGGTAATGCAGCACAATTAACTGCAACAAAATTTTTATCTCTTCTTTTTCCAAGGTTATGAATCGCGCGCGCAACAAGTTCTTTGCCGCTTCCGCTTTCGCCGAGTATTAAAGTTGTCGCGTCGCTTGCAGCAACCTTTCTTATTGTTTCAACAAGATTTCTCATAACATCGCTTTGAAAAATCATTCCTTCAAAAGATGTACCTATTTCTTTTTCTGCCGGAATGATTTCGGGCTCATTATCGTCCTTCCATTTTTTTAGGCGGGATATTTCATCTTCGAGTAAAATGATTTTTGAAGCAAGTTTCGTGTGGTGTTCATCCGAGATTGAGCTAATCTGAATCTTCAAACCGGCGAGTTCTTTTTCTTTCAACGATAACGCGCGTTTTAGAATTTCCGACTCATTGAGAGAGAAGAGCAGCTTCGCTTTGCTTTCCGATAGGTTAATGCCGAATTCAATCATCAGAAAAACAATTGCCGGAATTATGACGGCCGAATAATTTATTTCCAGAAAGTAGAACGTAAAGAGTATGAACGCTATAGCAGCAAAGAATAGGACGTAAATCATTGCGACATTAAGGCGCGAACGTTTTGTTTTGGTAAATGGAATAACTATTAACGGGATCAAAAAAACGAGGGCGAGATATGAACCAAACCGAAAATTTATGGAACGCTCGGTAAGTAAATTATCAACGGCAAAGGCGTGAAGTGCAATGCCGGGGAGTTCTTTATCGAACCCGGTGGAAATTGTTTTCGCGATTGTCGGATCACTTACACCTATTAATACAATTTTGTTTCTGAAATTTTGGAGGCGGTTATCGTTTCCTTCAATCATTCTAAAAAACTCAAGCAAGGAGTAACTGCGAAAGTTCTTCCATGAATTGTAAAAGTTTACTTTTACCAGCTTGCTTTCGGGAGATTTATTAGCCAGGGCTAATGAAAATGATTTTTCCTGTTTTCCGCTTACATTTATCAAGTTCGGGATGTATATGCCGTCGCCGGAAATATAATTCAAGTGACCGCTTGCAAGATTCGGGTTATCCAGCTTGGGCTGCGAATATATTATGGAATCTGTTCCGGAGCTTCCGTCGTTGGTTACCAAAGATGAAACGACAACTCTTCCGCTTCTTTTTATTTCTTCGTTCAATAAACCGTTATAGACCGATTGACTTGCCGCATTGTTGGAGAGAAGTACTTCGATACCAATCTTAGAAACACCTAAATCTGAAAGCCTGCTGACAAGCAGCGCGTAGTAACTTCTTTTCAGCGGCCAACCGCCTAGTTTTTCGATATCGTTTCCATCGATATGAATTATGACAACGCTGGAATCCAGCGGTCTTTGCCCGGCTAATTTTGTAAAAGTATTTTCGCCGACTCTATTTAGCGGGTTAAACACACCGGCTACAGAAAGTGCGAAAAGTAAAACTATGGCAGCGAGCTCTAATGCTGTCTTATGCAATAACAATTTTCCGGCTGTTTTCATGAATGTTCCAATCGACCGGAATAAAATTACCAATTTTAAAAAGAATATGAAGGAAAGAATTTAGAAGAGAAGCGGGACTTGATTTCTCAAGTCCCGTTCGTAGGTGTTACTATTTAAGAAGCATCATCTTTTTAACTTGAATGAAACTGTTTGTCTGCAGTTTGTAAAAATAAACTCCGCTGGCAAGCGTGCTCGCGTCAAAGTTTATTTTGTAAGTCCCTGCATTTTGATAGCCGCTAAAGAGAGTTGCAACTTCATTACCCAAGACATCATAAACTTTCAGACTAACGTTTTCATTGCCGAGAAGTTGATAGGAAATTGTAGTAGAGGGATTAAACGGGTTAGGATAATTTTGACTCAGCGAGAATTCCGTGGGCAAAGTCTGTGTCGTTTTAACCGACGTAACGGCTGAACCAGTCAGCGCAATAAATCCGCTTGCAGTTGACGTACTGAACGAAACGGTGTTGTTCTGCTTATCAACCGAAGCGGTAACTGCTTTCCACGAACTTGTCTGATCATCCCAAAGTTTTACCTGGATAGTGTTCTTGTTCATATTGTATATGTTTAACTGTGCATCGGTAAAGTGCAGTTGAACGTGGAGATTGTTTCCGAAATCCATGTGCCCGCCGCTGCGTCCGTTCTGCCACATCATGTTCGTTTCGTTTGGGTTGAACATGTCAACTTCGAACCCGGCAAAAATATTTTGTCCTTTGAAGTTAGGCATGTTTTCAGGATAGACTTCGAACATTTGACCGAAAACGGAATCCGGCATAGAACCCATCATATTTCCGCTTTGATACCATCCCCTCATAATGGTAACCATTGAACTATCGTCGAAAGGAGAATGAAACTTTGTGGAATTCGAACTTTGATTGAACCAGCCGCCGCCGAAGTGTGGCCCTAGTTTAGTTGAGTCTCTCCAGACTTGTCCATTTATCTCATATACAATCAGCATAGAATACCCGGCATTATTTGAAAGCAAGCCGCCCTTGATAGTAACCGTTTCTCCATCATTCGGTCTCTTAGCTCCGGATGCAGGCTGATACCAGTACGGACCGAGGTTCAAAAAATAATTCGGCTTGCTGTCGTTATCGGTATCCAAATAATAATGAGCCATAAAAAATGTTGTATCTACAAGCGCAGTTCCGGTTAGAGTAACTGTTTTCAGTGTATCGTGATTCCATCCGAAACCGTAACTGCCACCGAACATTCCGTGCTTGTCCCATCCAAACATATGGTTATGTTTGCCCATATCATTCCAATCCGCAAAAAACGGATCCCGCCATAGAAGATCATTGATTTCATAAACTACAACAGATTTGAAGCTGTATTTGCTTGATTGATAAACTCCGCCTACAATTTTTATTTGATCGCCATCCTTGGGACGTTGAGCAGCGGAACTATCCGGTTGATACCAGGACGGACCAAAGTTAAGATGATAATCTGCATTCCCGTCAAGGTTCGTATCGATAAAGTACTGCGGTATTGGAGTTGATTGATCGACAATTGCTTTGCCGGTAACGGTGATTGTATCAAGTTTATCAGCTCTTAGATGACCGTTCATCATTTGAGCGTATGAAAAAGAGGTGATTAAAATGATACTAAGTAGAAATAATTTTTTCACGATGCACCTTTATTAATTGATTTTAGGATGCTTTATTTACTCATCAATCATGCCAGCGTAGAATATTTAGGTCCATAACTGAAAAACAAATTTAACAGCAGGTAAGTTGCCTGAAATAGCTGTTGATTTGCCTGAGAACATTAATTTCCGTCAAATTGCTCATTATGGAAAATTATCTCGCATGATATACTTTTTCATCATGATGATTGCTGCACTGAATGCAAAAAGATAGAGGACATTTTACAGAATACAGATTTCTCTTCAACAAAAAAATTCTTTAGCGTAAATACTTTTCTCTTAAACAAAACACTTCTTATTTAAACTTTCCCAAATTTCTTTTCTTTAGAAACAACTGTTAAAAAAGCCCGATGAAAAATCACCGGGCTTTTTTCCTGCCATCAAAAAAATTATTTCTCTTTGCTGGTTGTAAAAAATTTGAACGACAGATTCAATATAAAAACAACAAGTACTACGGCTCCAATTGCGAAGATCGTATCGCCGAACGCACGGGTCCAACGAAGAGCGTCCATCAATGGGGTTTGCAGAAACTCTGAACTTCTCGCATACCAGTATCCGTATTTAACGGAAGCCCAAGTTTGCATCAAACCAACCGGCAGCAGACTGAATGTGACCATCGCAAACAACCCGAAGTTGATTGCCCAGAAAGAAAACTTCAACGGTTTTTCATTCCATTCAATATCCGGTCTGATTGCGCGTAAAGTAAACAGCATCAAACCTATTCCCAGCATACCGTAAACGCCAAACAATGCCGCGTGTCCGTGAACCGGTGTAGTGTTAAGACCTTGCATGTAGTAAAGTGCAATCGGAGGATTGATCATAAATCCGAAAAGACCGGCGCCAAGCATATTCCAGAATGCAACTGCAACGAAGAAATAAATCGGCCATTTGTATTTCTGAACCCAATCTTTTGATCTGGAGAGACGGATATTTTCCCAAGCTTCATAACCGACAAAAATCAATGGGACAACTTCGAGTGCGCTGAAGACGGAGCCAAGTGCAAGAGCTATCATAGGAGTTCCGCTGAAATATAAATGATGCAGAGTTCCGATGATTCCACCTGACAAAAAGATTGTTGAAGCAAGAAGAGTTGCCCGAGCAGTAGTTTTCAGACTAATCAATTTCAAACGGGCAAAAAGAAATGCTATTACAACAGTTGCAAAAACTTCGAAGAAACCTTCTACCCAAAGATGTACAACCCACCAACGCCAATATTCGGCAATGGAAAGATTAGTATGTTTACCGTACATCAATGCGGCGGCGTAGAACAAAGCAATTGCAATGGAGGAAACCAGAAATAAAGAAAGTATTTGTTTCTGATCGCTGTTGTTTTTCAATGCCGGCTTGATGGCTCTTACCATTAAGACAAGCCATAAAAGTAATCCGATAAACAGCGCAATCTGAAAAAATCTTCCGAGATCGATATACTCATAGCCACTGTGACCGAACAAAAACCAGTTGCTGTCGGACATTTTGTTCATCACGCTAAGCCATTCACCGAACATTGAACCGAGAACTACAATCAGTAATGCGCCGAACAAAACGTTAACGCCTAATCTTTGGTACTTCGGCTCTACGCCGCTTACTGCCGGACCGATATAAAGACCCGATGCAAGCCAAGCGGTCGCTATCCAAAATATTCCAAGTTGATTATGCCATGTTCTTGTAATGCTATAGGGAAGAATTTTGGAAAGAGGGATACCGTAAAAACCGTTTCCCTCCACTCCGTAATGTGCGGTAATTACACCCATAACTATTTGAAGCAGAAATAAACCGGTGACTACCCAAAAATATTTTATAACCGCCTTTTGCGAAGGAGTTAAGACCGAGCCAAGTAACGGATCGTTTGCGGGTACGTCGCCATATGGTTTTTCTTTTTCTTGAGATCCGTTATACCAAATCATTCCGCCGATACCGGCAAGCAGCAGTATTATGCTTACTCCTGTCCAAACTACAGTCTCGCCTGTAGGATTGTTGGCGACCAATTCTTCATGAGGCCAATTATTTGTGTATGTAATTTCATCATTCGGACGATTTGTTGATGCTGCCCATGAAGTCCAAAAAAAGAATGCGCTAAGTTTGCGGAGTTTTTCAGGATCGCTGAGAGAATTTTTTCTTATTGCATAAGCATCTCTTCCGTTTAAGAAAACATCGCTGAAATATTTTACATTATTCTCAATTGCTTTTTCTCTTACCGGATCGATCGTGATAACTTTGCCGGCTTCGTCGTAAGTGTTTCTTCTAAGCATTTTTTGGAGACGCGATTTTAGCGCGGCTTGTTCCTCGTTGCCAAGATCGGAATAAGCAGTTTTGAATTGCGATTGCGACCAATAGTTAAGCACAAACATTGCTTCACGATGCAGCCAATCTGCCGTCCAATCGGGTGCAACATAACTGCCGTGTCCCCAAACCGTACCGACTTCCATACCCCCAAGAGCCTGCCAAATGTTTTGCCCCTCTTCAATATCGTTTTTTGAAAAGACCATTTGACCGTCGGACGTAACTACCTTTTCCGGAATCGGAGGCGCCTGCTGATAGATTTTGACTCCTATCCAACCGAGAACGGAAAATGAAACTACAATGACAACCGTGAAAGCAATCCAATATTTTTTCATAGATCCTCCTATTATTTATTCAAAAACGGAATTCGTTTTATTTAATGATGCAATTCATTGGACAAATTTCTACACACGGCGGAATTTTTTTGTGATCTCTGCATTCATCACATTCATACGGATTAATAAAGTAATGATCAAAGGCTAACGGCTTAATATTTGAACCGGAGAAATCTTCTTCATGAGAATAAATTGCATGCTGCGGACACTCGGATTCACACGCGCCGCAGTTGATGCAATCCGAAGTGATAAAGTATGCCATGACATTAAAACCTTTCTCCTTGAGCTTCTCTTATGTGACTTCCAACCGATCTGATTCTTCCCCACATAGAAACAAAGAAAATTATTATTCCCAGAACTTGGCCGCATGCTGAAATCGTAAGAATGAATTTCCAAAGATCGTTGGAATTTAAAAACGAAGAGGCAATTTGAGATGCAAACCTTATCACAGTAGATACGGTCATAATGTAGTAAGCAGCGAGCACTGCTGCTGGTTTGTACAGTTTGTCATTCTTTTCTGCACGCGGAAAAAACCATAACGCAACGCCCATTATCATCATCATAACAGACCCAACAAGAATAATATGTGTGTGGGCAGATACGAGATCCGGGTGAGGCCAAATATTAAAATAATTCCGTGCGATCAACATGTAAAGACCGGTCAATATTCCCAAGACGAGAAAGATTATACTGGTTTTGATAAAATACCTGACCGTTGAAAACATAAATACTCCCTTTCTTGCGTTGTAAATATTAAAATGTTGAAGGCAACTTCCTTTGACTTAAGTCAGGAGATATCGTTTTGGCTGTTTCAATGTTGTACAGAAAAAATCTGGTGAATAAACTCATTCAGCTAATTCTTTCAGACGTTTGAAGTTCTTAACAAAAACTGTTTTACCGGAGGCGCGAATGATTTGATCGGTCTGCAATTTCTTTAACGAACGCGAGAGAGTCTCGGTAATTGTTCCGAGATACGAGGCGATATTTCTTTTCGAAACGGAAAGTTTTACAAACGGTTCGGTAAACTTTTCCGTTTTCGCCTTTTTAATTTCATCTACCAAATATTTAGCAAGCCGATTTGTCACTTCCTTCGTCGTCAGGTCTTCAATTCTTCCGGTTAGAGTACGCAGTCTCTTGGCAAATCCAACCAACATTTGAAAACAGATTGATGAATTGGAAGAAATTAATTTTAAGAATTCGTCTTTTGAAATAAAAAGTAGTGTCGAATCCGAAGTGGTTAAGGCATTAACGGGATAGTTTCCCCCTTCAAAAAGAGGTACGTCGCCAAAGGCGTCGTATGGTTTTATTAAATGAATGATTGATTCCTTTCCGCATAACGAACATTTGAATATTTTAACCGAACCTTTCAGAAGGATATAAAATCCTTTGTACAAATCGCCTTCTGAAAATATAATTTTATTCTTCTTAAATTTTTGAATTTTGCTAACAGACGCAACTTGTCTTAATTGGTCAATTGTCAGCTCGGAGAACAATGCCAGACTGCGAAGCGTTTCCCGCGAAATAGCGGAGGCAATTCCCGATTCGGCGATATTACTCTTTTTCATAACGATAAGTAATTTGTTTTTTATAAGTTAAATATCCAGGAACATAGTATCAAGAAGCGGGACTTGACGCTGAAACACACGAAACGAAACAGCGCAAAATTAAGCCTTTGTCGGTTCCTTGGGAGAAAGAATTATTTTGTCTATTTTTCGTCGAAAAATTACATGAATCGATCTGAATTTCGGACGGTTACTTAAAGAATGAGTTAATAAAAGCGGACTTGATTTTCACAACAAGTACCGCACGAAATGAAAAAGCAAGAATTCCGATCATCTCAAGACTTAGAAGTAAAATCATTTCGCAAAGGAAACTGTTCGGAAAGATTCAATTCCAACACAGTAATGAGTAGCCGATAAATTACTCATAGGCTGAGCACGTTAATCGTTAGCGAGAAATAATGTTGGCGTTAGACGAAAAATATATGAGACTTTGTTTTGAACTTGCAAAAAAGGGTTCCGGATTCGTCAGCCCTAATCCTCTTGTTGGAGCGGTCATAGTTAAAGAAAGGGAAATTGTATCGACGGGATACCATCAAAAATTTGGAGAATCTCACGCTGAAAAAAATGCAATTGGTGCAGCAAAAGAAAATTTAACCGGCGCAACACTTTATTGCAATCTTGAACCATGTGTGCATACGGATAAACAAACGCCGCCATGTGTTCCGGCAATTATTGAAAGCGGTATTAAAAAAGTTGTAATATCAAATGTCGATACAAATCCGAAAGTAAACGGACAGGGAATACAAAAACTGGCGGAAGCCGGTGTCGAAGTTGTCTCGAACATACTTGAGGAAGAAGGGCGGGAGTTAAACCGTTTCTTCTTCAAATACGTCGAAACTGGATTGCCTTACGTAACTATGAAAATTGCAACATCATTAGATGGAAAAATAACGGCTGCTGAGGGAACGCAGACTTGGCTAACGTGTGAAGAATCAAAAAAATTTGTACATAATCAGCGATCGGCTTACGATGCCGTTTTAGTTGGCGCTAACACCGTGAATATAGATAACCCACAATTGACAGTTCGATCCGTGAAGGGGAGAAATCCTATCAGAATTATTCTTGACGGAAATTTGAGATCGCGGATTGAATCGGAAACTTTTAACAGCAATGAAAGTAGAACTTTGATTTTATGCTCTGTTAAATCTGATGAGAAGAGGAAAAAAGAATTTTCGGAAAAAGGAATAGAAGTTTTTGAATTTGAGAGCGGAATGGAAAACAAACTAAACCTTCATTCTGTTTTGCAAAAATTATCCGAGCTAAAAATTACATCGCTTTTTGTGGAAGGTGGGGGACAAGTGTTCGGACAATTTATTACGCAGCGTTTGTTTGACGAGATAATTGTTCTGGAAGCTCCAGTGGTTTTGAATAGCGGCGTTGAAGCAGTGCCGATTGATGAGGAAAATTCATTTCTTGTTCATAAAGAAAAAGTGGGTAAGGACACACTACTTATTTACAAACCGAAAGAAGCTGAGCATGTTCACAGGAATAATTGAAGAAGTCGGAAGAACTGAAGCGATAAAACCTATCGCAGGCGGAAAGTCGTTAACAATTTCTGCCGAAAAAATTCTGAGCGGTATAAATACGGGTGATTCGATTTCCATTAACGGCGTATGTCTAACCGTTACGAAATTCTCTGCAAGAAATTTTACTGTGGATGCCGTTGGAGAAACGCTGAACAAAACCACAATGAATGAATTGAAAATCGGCGACAATGTAAACTTAGAACCGGCGCTTCGGTTATCACAGAAATTAGGCGGGCATATCGTGCAAGGTCATGTTAACGATGTTGGTGAAATATCGGAATTGAAAAAGTTGGGTGAGAATTATTTGCTTTCCGTTTTAGTGCCGGTTGCCCTGGAAAAATATTTGATCAAAGAAGGATCGATAGCGATTGACGGAATAAGTTTGACCATTGCGGATGTCGATCGTAATAAGTGCACTTTCTCGATCATCCCGCATACGTGGGCAAACACAAATCTGAATGCAAAAAAAATCGGCAACAAGGTGAACATTGAAATTGACATAATTACCAAATACGTTGAAAAACTTCTTGCCGGTACTAAAGAGAATATTAGCGAACTAGATGAAGAACGACTTAACAAATTAGGTTATTAGAAATGAAAGAATTTTATTCGAATGAAACGGAAGGATTGAGCTCAATCGAAGACGCAGTAGAAGATATTCGAAACGGCAAAATGATTATTGTGGTTGACGATGCCGAGCGCGAGAATGAAGGCGACATTATTATGGCGGCGGAACTGGTAACGCCGGAACACGTGAATTTTATTACGCGCGAAGCAAGAGGAATTCTATGTGTCGCCGTCAACGAAAATCGGGCGAAAGAACTTGAACTGGAATTGATGGTCGAACAAAACACGGCGCTGCATCAAACACCGTTTACAGTTTCTATAGACTTTAAGCAGGGAACAACAACCGGCATCTCGGCATTCGATAGAGCTGCTACAATAAATGCAGTTGTGGATTCAAACTCAAAACCAAACGACTTTGCGCGTCCGGGACATATATTTCCTCTTGTTGCAAAAAAAGGAGGAGTTCTGAAACGCGCCGGGCATACCGAAGCCGCGGTCGATTTGGTTTCATTAGCCGGTTTAAGTTCGGCAGGTGTTTTGTGCGAGATACTTCACGAAGACGGAACAATGGCTCGCTTGCCGCAGCTTAAAGAATTTGCAAAAAGGCATGACTTAAAAATTATTTCGATTGCCGACTTAATCGAATACCGCCGCAAGAAAGAAAAACTGGTTAGATGCAAAATCATAGTTGATCTTCCTTCGGAATACGGCGATTTCAAACTTCATCTTTATGAAAATCTTCTTGATCAGACAGACAACCCGATTGCGCTTGTAAAAGGAAAAGTTGACGACGGCAAACCAACATTAGTTAGAGTACATTCCGAATGCCTAACCGGAGATGTATTCGGATCGAAAAGATGTGATTGTGGCGAGCAACTTTCCGCGGCTCTCGAAATGATTGAGAAAGAAGGCAAGGGTGTATTCCTGTACATGAGGCAGGAGGGGAGAGGAATCGGTTTGGTAAACAAACTTCTTGCTTACGGACTTCAGGAAAAAGGAAACGATACTGTTGAAGCAAATGAAGCGCTCGGCTTCAAAGCGGACCTTCGCGATTACGGAATCGGCGCGCAAATTTTGAAAGATCTTGGCTTAACCAAAATTCGATTGATGACGAACAATCCAAAGAAAATTATAGGGTTGAAAGGGTATGACATTGATGTTGTAGAACGCGTTTCAATAGAGATTGAGCCGAACGCGGCTAATTCGAAATATCTGAAAACAAAAAAAGAAAAACTCGGTCACATACTTTCAATGATGTGAAAACACTAAAGGAGAAAAATAAAAATTATGCAAACGCTTGAAGGAAACATTAACGCAAAAACAAAGAGATTCGGAATTGTAGTTTCCCGTTTCAACGAAGTAATTTCCAAAAGTTTGCTTACGGGTGCGGTTGATTGCCTGAAACGGCACGAATGTGAAGACAAAAATATTACGGTTGCATATGTGCCCGGTGCATTTGAAATTCCGTATGCTGCCAAGAAAATGGCTGAATCAAAAAAGTACGATGCCATCATTTGTCTTGGAGCCGTGATACGCGGCGCGACACCTCATTTTGAATACATCGCAGCAGAAGTATCGAAAGGCATAGCAAGCGTAAGTTTGGAAACTGGAGCGCCGGTTATTTTCGGTGTGATCACTTCCGACACAATTGAACAAGCGCTTGAACGTGCCGGAACGAAAGCCGGAAATAAAGGTTGGGACGCCGCTATGTCGGCAATGGAAATGGCTGATTTGACAGGCAAGTTATAACTGAAAATATTTTTTGAATTCGTTGAGAAGAACTTTGTTATCTACTGGTTTCCGGATAAATTTTGTTGCACCGGCTGCCATTGCCGTATCTTCATCTCTCTTAAATGCATATGCCGTAACTACAATTATCGGTGTGGATTTGTATTCATCCATTTGACGTAGTTTTTTTATGAGTGATATTCCATCTTCACCTTTTCCCAGGGCAAGATCAATTAAGAAAATATCATATTTCTTTTTGGGAAGAGCCGCATAAAACTGAACATCGTTAGCACAAAAAGTTGTATCAAACTCTTTGGAAAGCACCGCCATATAAAGTTTCTGATTCAAATCATCATCTTCAACAATTAATAATTTTGCCGTCTTTGTCATTTTGTAATCCGATAATTTATTTTTGATTTCATTTTAAAAATGAAACCGAAATTTGCTTGACAACCTATTTTCACACACCCTTTAAAGGCTGGAGAATTCCGAGGTTCTATTTTAGGGAAGTAGAATTCCCCTTTCAGAACCAATTCACTGGAAAAATTAATTCTTAATTTATCTGATGTCAAGCTTGATTAACTGCTAAAGATTACACTTTAGAATTATTTTTTGCTTATTGTATAAAGTTGCACAAAGAAAAAGTATAAACGATGAAATTGCTTGTCGTTGAAGACGAATCCGATCTCAACAAATCGATACTGGAATTCTATAAACAGGACGGATACTTAGCGAATGGGACATCACCCCCTCCGTGTCTGCTAAATTATGAACCTTGCAATAGTTATCATAAACAATTTTATTTTTTAAAGTGTTGCCATAAAATGTAAAACTTCAAAAATTCTTCAGAATTTCTGTTTATCTTTTAACAGTATGAAATTACTAATTATAGAAGACCAAAAAGATTTAGCCGAATCAATCAGGCAGTTTATAGCCGGAGAACATTATAAGAGCGATTTAGCGTTAACATTTTCAAAAGCAGTCGAGCTTATTAAATTAAATGAATATGACTGCGCGCTGGTTGATATTATGTTACCGGATGGGAGCGGGCTTAACCTTATCGCAGAGATAAAGAAGGCGCAGCCGACTTGCGGAATAATAGTAATTTCGGCTAAAGGCAGCATCGACGATAAAATCGGCGGCTTGAATATTGGCGCCGATGATTACCTCGCAAAACCGTTTCACCTAGCTGAATTGAACGCACGAATTAATTCTGTAATTAGGAGAAGAAAGTTTGAAGGAAACAACCAAATAACTTTAGATGAATTAAAGATTGATCTCAACAGCCGCGAAGTCTTTGTAAACGGTTCCTTGACAGAGCTGACCCGCCGCGAGTATGACATTTTGATTTTCTTTATAAGCAACAAGGAAAAAGTTCTTACAAAAGAATCTATAGTCGGACATATTTGGGGAGAAGACTCAAACGCGTTCGGGGAACTGGATTTTCTTTATACTCATATTAAGAATCTTCGAAAGAAAATTATTGAGCGCGGCGGTAAGGACCGCATAAGTTCCGTTTACGGAATAGGATATAAATTCAGCGCAGGATGAAATTAATTAATAAAATAAGCCGGTATTTTCTATTCAGCTCAATTATGATTTTCATAGTTGTATCTGCAGCGCTGTACTTCGTAATTAATAAAGCTATTATTAGCGAGGTTGACGAACAGCTTATCAAAATAAAAAATAGGGCAATTCAAGAATTACACGAAGGTAAAGCCGTAAGCTTTCCGCCGCTTATTGAAATTAATCCTGCCGATCACTATTCCGCCGGTAATGAGTTCAATTATGTTTCCGTCAAAACCAATGAAGAGAATGAAGACGAACCATTCAGGCAGTTAACTTCTTATGCTAATGTGAACGGCAAGAATTTTAGCTTGACAGTAAGAATTTCTTTAATAGAGAAAGAAGAGCTTCTTTTTTCTCTTACTGCCACTATTACGATAGGCGTTTTGGTTTTTGCCATTGTGATGTTTTTCCTAAACAAAGCCGGTTCAAAAAGAATTCTAAAAGGGTTCTATGATACATTAACGAAGCTTGAAACATTTTCATTAAAGGACGCTGAGGCGGTGAGTTTTGAGAGAACCGACATCGAGGAATTTGAAAATTTGAACAAGTCGCTTTTGTACTTAGCCGAGAAAGCAAGAGGCGAATACCGGAGCTTAAAAGAATTTACAGAAGAACTAAATCACGAAATGCAAACGCCGGTTGCGGTAATAAAATCAAAGATGGAACTGCTTTTGCAAAGCAGCAATTTGAATGAAGAAAATTTGACTACGCTGGATACTTCGTTGAAACAGCTTTACAAACTTGAACGCATCAATAAGGC
>JAMCSN010000178.1 GCA_023381535.1 Bacteroidota bacterium | reverse complement strand
ACAGAATTTGGGAAGTTTGGTGATCTGCTGGACAAAACACAAAAGAAACTTCAGGAAGCAAGCAACACAATAGATGACGCCTCAAAAGCTACAAGAAAAATTGAGAAGCAACTGAATAAAGTTCATGAGTTACCAGATGCTGACGAAAGTAAGCTAATCGAATAAAATAAAAATTCAATCCGTGTTAACGTGACGAATTATTATTCTGAGAAACTTTCTTCGGAAAAACTAATGTGTGTTTATGAAATAGCCACACCGCGCGTTCAACAATATCTGGACGCTGAACTGGAACATGTCGTCAAGAAAATTCATGCTTCAGATTCGGTTTTAGAACTCGGATGCGGTTACGGAAGAATATTTCCTTCTCTCTCAAAAAAATCCAAAACGGTTTCCGGCATTGATACTTCTTTTTCAAGTCTGCAGCTCGGCAAGGAAATGTTCGAAAATATTTCAAATTGTTTTTTTGCTCAAATGAATGCCGTACAGCTTGCGTTTCCAGACAATACTTTCGATGTCGTGATCGGAATACAAAACGGAATTTCTGCTTTTCATGTCAATCAGCTCGATTTAGTCCGTGAAAGTATAAGAGTGACAAAACCAAATGGAGTTGTTCTCTTCTCCAGTTATTCGGAGAAATTTTGGAAGTTTCGACTTGAATGGTTTCAATTACAATCCGACGCCGGACTTCTTGGTGAAATTGACTATGAAAAAACTCACGACGGTAATATTGTTTGCAAAGACGGTTTTACCGCAACCACAGTGAGCGCCCAATCCTTTCACGAATTAACCGCGGACATAAAAAACACCAGCGTTAAGACAGAAGAAGTTGATGAATCGTCAATATTCTGCGAAATAACCAAAAATTATTAAAGCAATATCAAACACGGCGCAACTCTTTATTCACCGATTATTTTCCGCCGTTCGCCGAATTTCTATTCAAATAAATGAACTCACACTGTAACTTTGCCGTCGAAAGAGGTGATAGTAAAGATAATTTGAGGATAAAATGGAAACACCAAAACTTCACGGACGCGTAATAGTAGGTTTGCTGCTGATATTTTTTGGAGCGATCTTCGTCCTTGAAAATTACAATCTTATTGAGATACCCGGTGAATTCTTTTCATGGGAATATTTCATTCTGATCGGACTGCTTTTCTTTGTTCTCTCAAGAAATAAAACTGCCGGAGTCGTTTTCATTGCGATCGGTTTGTTCAACTTGGTGCCCGAACTGTGGCCTCTGGTATTTGTATTACTCGGTGCATACATAATTGCAGGCAAACGCAGAGGAAGAAGAATCAAATCAACAGTTACCATTGATACGGAAAGCAGCGCGCGCACTTCCGAAATAAACGGAGATACTGTTGAATGCATAAGTATTTTCGGCGGCGGCTCAAAAGTAGTTTACTCGGAAAATTTTCAAGGCGGAAATTTAGTTTCGATATTCGGTGGCTGTGAAGTTAATCTCAGTCAATCGAAACTTGCTGATGGTGAAAACGTTATTGAGGTAACGGCAATCTTCGGCGGCGCCACTTTAATAGTTCCACCGGATTGGAAAGTCGAACTCGATATTTTACCGATCTTCGGCGGATTTGGCGACAAGAGAACAAAAGACCCAAACTTAGTTGTTGATGAGAAAAAAGTATTAGTCATCAAAGGAATAGTTCTGTTCGGCGGCGGCGAAATAAAAACATTTTTTTAACTGGAGATAAAAATGCAGACTTCAAACAATAGAATTTGGCTCGGAGTAATTCTCATAGTACTCGGCGCTCTGTTCGTTTTGGATAACTTCGGATTTTTCTATTTCGATTTTCATCCGCTCATTTTTTCGTGGCATACAATCTTTCTGATAATCGGTATTGTACTGGTGGTAAACCACAAGAACAGTTTTATCGGTTATGTTTTCCTTGGTATCGGATTGATCGGGATACTCCATCACTTCCCGTATTTCTTCTTCCTTGATTTCGGAAGTCTCTGGCCGTTATTATTTCTTGCGCTTGGAGTTTGGCTCCTTTTGAATAGAGGAAATTCCCACCATCATGAATATCACAAAATACAAGACAACATACAGAACGCAGCACCGGGACAGCAGACAAATTTTTCTTCGTACGATTTGATCGATGAGGTAGCTGTTTTTAATACCGTCCGCAGAACAATCGATTCACAAAACTTCAGAGGCGGAAAGATAACAACGATGTTTGGAGGTGCTAAGCTGGATTTGACAAATGCTAAATTAGCTCCCGGTGAAAACTCACTGGAAGTCTCAGCAATTTTCGGCGGAGTAAATATTCGAGTTCCGCAAAACTGGAAAGTGCTTGTAAACGTGACCTCAATCTTTGGCGGATTTGACGATAAAAGATTTACAAAAACAACTCCACCGGATGAAAGCCAAGGAATATTAATTATCAAAGGCGCTGCCATATTCGGGGGCGGCGAGTTACTTTATTAATCGCCGGTTAAACGATGACTAATCCGTTCATCAACAATAAAAAAATATTTGCTGCTTACTCGGTCGTCTGGTTTGCAATTTTTCTTATTCATATAAGCGTGCTCACATTCTTTTTGAAGTTTACCGTTTGGATAGCATTATTAGACAGCGCGTTTTTCAACATGCTTTACCAATTGCTCGGTGTTAGTCTCTGGTACACCGTAAGCTTCAACTCGCTGGAAAATTATTCTGCCGTAAAAATTTTTCTGAATCACATTGCAGCGGCAGTTATAACTTCAGGTCTATGGATTTCAGCCGGATACTATATCATGTCCCACGCGATCACGGGTAATACATTGTACTCCGAATTTTTACTGAAGTCTCTTATCTGGAGATTCTTGATCGGGATTTTGTTTTACATCATTATCATTTCGGTTGACTACGTTATTATCTACTACACAAACTTCCAGCAGAAACTTTTGCTTGAAGCCGAACTCAACGCATTGGTGAAAGAAGCCGAACTGAAAACTCTGAAATATCAAATCAATCCCCACTTCATTTTCAACAGTTTGAATTCGATCAGCTCGCTGACTATTACAAATCCTTCCAAAGCTCATGAGATGACGATAAAGCTTTCTTCCTTCTTACGGAATACGCTTTCTAAAAACGAGAAGCAGAAAAATAAATTGAGCGAAGAGATCAATAACGCCAGGTTGTATCTCGATATTGAAAAGATTCGCTTTGCCGATAAGTTTGAGTACGTTGAAGCGATTGATCCAAAATGTAAAGACCTAGAAGTGCCGAGTATGATTCTTCAGCCGTTGTTTGAAAATGCTATTAAACATGGCGTTTATGAAAGTCTTGATAAGGTTGCAATAAAACTTTCATGCGGATCGGAAAAAGGATATTTTAAAATCATCGTGGAAAACAATTTTGATTCCGAAGCCATTCCGCGCAAAGGCGAAGGTATTGGTTTGAAGAATATTCAGAACAGGTTGAAGCTAATTTACAATCAAGATAATCTTCTTACATTCGAAAAAGTTAACGGCGTATTTAAAGTAAACATATTTATTCCGGTTTGATCCGCCTTCGTCCCGACGAAGTAAATCGGGACTTCGGCGGACGAGAAATGGATAATACCCAATTGCTCGGGGCGGAAGATGTTTTAGGAATTGTAAAAAGGTTCATAACATTAATTTGAGAAAGTAGATGGAAAGAAAAGTTAAAGCGATTACGATTGACGACGAGAAGCTCGCACGCGACATCATCAAAAATTATTTAAAGAAATATGATGACATTGAACTCGTTGCCGAATGTGCCGACGGTTTTGAAGGAATCAAACTCATCAATGAACTGCAACCGGATTTAATCTTTCTAGATATTCAAATGCCGAAGCTTACCGGTTTTGAGATGCTGGAAATTCTTGAAGTGCCCCCGGTAATAATTTTTACGACTGCATTCGATCAGTACGCGCTCAAAGCGTTTGAAGTGAACGCGACCGATTATTTGCTGAAACCATTTTCACAAGATCGGTTTGCCGAAGCAGTTGAAAGAGCCCGCCGATTAATTAACAACACTACCGAAGCCAGAAAAAATATTGAGGGATTGGTAAAACAAATTGAACACAGAACCGAGCATCTTGATAGAGTTGTGATTAAGAACGGTCCAAAAATTCTCATCGTGCCGACGGAGGATATCCGGTATATCGAGGCACAAGACGATTACACAATGCTTTACACCGAAAAAGGAAATTTTCTCAAACAGAAAACGATGAAGTATTTTGAAGAGAATTTGGATCCGTCTCAGATC
>JAMCSN010000279.1 GCA_023381535.1 Bacteroidota bacterium | reverse complement strand
GTAAAGTTCGGTTGGAATATTTTGAAGTCCGGCGACGAATATGATCATGTTATAACCGAAATTTTTCCACACAGCAAGAAGAATTATTGCCGGCATAGAAAAAGTTGGATCGCCAAGCCAATCTATCTTTCCGATTCCAACCAAACTTAAAATGTAATTTAACAATCCGAACCGCGGGTGATAAAAATATCGC
Organism: Bacteroidota bacterium; assembly: GCA_023381535.1. The sequence goes on along the minus strand of JAMCSN010000279.1, from coordinate 4,047 downwards.
CACACAATAGAAACCGCTACAAGAGTAGTAACTACCGGCAAAAAATAAACGAGTCTCAAGATTCCTTTGTACTTAATGAATTTGGAGTTAAGCAGAAGTGCAGCGCCAAGAGAAGTCGCAACCGATAACGGTCCGCCGACGAGAACAAAGTAGAAAGTGTTTTTCAAAGCAGTCCAGAACAACGGCTCCGAAAGCAAAGTTGAATAATTCTTGAATCCGACAAAACGGAGATAGCCGTAATTGCCAAGCGAATAAATATCGAAATCGGTAAAGCTCAACATGAAGGCGATTATAACCGGCAGAAAGAAAAAGACAAATATCACCGCAAGAGATGGACCCAGAAATAAAACGAGCGCGCTAAATTTTGTTTTTGTCTGCATAATTTATTTGCGATTATGTTCCAGCAGCCATCGGCGCTTTTCGAGAACGCTGTTGACGTCGCCGTCTAATTGTTTAAGTACATTGTCTATTGGTTCTGAGGTTCGCGCAATTTTTTCGGCGAAATTTTGCTGAACTTTCGAAAAAACTATCTGCTCCCATTCCGGAATTTTTGGAGTAGGTTTCGTTTTGTTCAACTGTTCGTAAAACGCTTTCATGTAAGGATTGAATACGAAAGCGGAATCGTTCCAGACTTCTTTCACTGCGGGCAACGATGAAACTAATTTATAAAACTGTAATTGAGTTTTCGCTGTCGATAAGAATTCTATGAACTTCCACGCCGCAGCTTTATGTTCCGATTTATTATTCAATACGAGACTTGAACCGCCAGCGAGCGAATAACCGGGGTAATCATTGTTCGGCGATGGAAGCGGCGCAGTCATCCATTCGTTTTGAACATCGGCGGGCAACCGTTTCTGAAACTCCGTAACGTTCCATGGACCGGTAATGTAAAGCGAGAAAAAACCTTCGCCGAATGCCTGGTAAACGTTCATTACCTGCTGCATGTCTATCGGCGCTAAACCTTCATGATAAAACTTTGCGAGAAATTTAATCGCGTCGCTAAATTCTTTACCGGAAAAATTTGCATACGAATTATTGTCTTTCAACAAATCAGAACCGTTTTGAATTCCGAACAAAATAAAAGGCAGCCATTCGTTTGTGGGGATAAAAAAAGAATACCGGTTTAATTTCTGTTTAATTTTTTTAGATACATCGTAAAGCTCAGCCCAGGTGCGCGGCGGATTTTTATATCCTACTTTCTCTAAAATATCTTTCCGGTAGAACAAAACGCGCGTGTCAACGTACCACGGAATTCCATACACGGTTGAGTCTAGAACATTCGTTTCCCAAATGCCGGGGAAATAATTTGATTCATGAACGACAGAAGATTTTTTTATGTAAGGATTCAGCGGTTCAATCGCGCTCAATGATTGGAACTCCGGCACCCAAGTATTTCCAAGCTGAAACACATCCGGCAGAGTTTCGCTCGCGAATGCCGTGATCAATTTTTCGTGTGCGGCAATCCACGCAATCTGGAGAACTTTCACTTTTATGCCGGGATTTTGTTTCTCAAATTCGGGCACAAGTTTGGAAACGGTTTCTCCTTCAACTCCCATTGCCCAGAAGTTCAACGTGATGGTTTTGTCTTCTCGTTTAGAGCAACTGATAATTAAGAAGGTAGAAGTAAGAAAACAGAAATAAGAAAATATTTTTATGCGAATTTTCGTTCTCATTTTTGCAGAATCATTTTGTCGGAATAAAACTTTCCGTCGGCGCTGACTTTATAGATATAAACTCCGGAAGAAACTGTGTCGCCTGCTTCATTTGTGCCGTTCCAACTAACCGATTTTTCACCCGGTGAAGTTTCTTCATCAAACAAACTTTTAACTTTTTGACCGAGCAAATTATAAACAACAACCGAAACTCTTTCTGTTTTCGGAACAACAAAACTTATTACAGTGCTCGGATTAAATGGGTTCGGATAATTTCCTTTCAACACAAACTCAGTAGGAAGACTTGTTTCACTCTTCACGTTGGTTGAAGGATCGTCTGATTTAAAGAAAGGGATTTTGGGAAGCGCAGCTTGAACATCCGTATCCGCCATAAATAGTTTCCATAATAATTGTGAACGGTAATTCTCGATCATGCAAACAATTGGTCCTTCATCAATTGCAAGATAACTATCGCACCACCAAAGTTTGCTAACATTGAACGCATCGGTAAAACCAAAATCTCCCCAGAGCGCGCTACCATAAGTTCTATAAAAATATTTTATCGCATCGAGCGAGTAATTATCTTTTTCATAAAGAAAGTATGGCATGGCAGAAAGTGCGGCAGTAGGTGAAATGGTTCCGTTATCTTCCGAGCCGGGCTGATGTGCTTGATAGTAAACACCTGGAATACTGTAACTGGCTGTCAGACCCCAACTATTAGCATTGTAACCGGCATATTTGCCGGGATTATCTATGCAGTAGGCGCGGTTAATCATCGACTGATCATGATTATTCAGAAAATAATTTGCGTACAAATCTCTCTTGCCGCGAGGATCAAATCCCATGTAAGAATAGTGAGTCCAGAAAAGCGGTCCTCCGTAATTTGTTCCGACTTGAAGTTGATAACCGTATTTAGGTTGACCGGAATAATGAATGCCTCCATCTAATCCCCATCCGCTTCGATAATAATTTGGCGCGATAGGGTGAGTAGGCGAAGCGACAGCGAGAAAATATGTAATCATTGTTTCGTTCCAGCCGTGAAAAAGAAAAGATCCGCCTTCGGGAATATTAAATCCGTAAGTCGGTGACCAATTCCAATACAAACCGGTTGAACCGTCTCTGAAAAAATTCCAATCTACTCCCATCCATAATAATGTTATCGTGTTTCGAATGTACGCCTCATCTTGAGTTGAACCGTTGAAATATTGCCGAGCCGTTAAGAGACCTTCAAACATAAATGACGTTTCAACAATATCTGCCCCGTCTTGACCTTGTCCAAACGGTATAACCTTGCCGGTTGTACCGTTAAACCAATGAGGGAATGCGCCGTGAAATTTGTCAATCGTATTGGCGAGAAAGTTTACGATCTTTTTGATTCTCGCTACTCCTTCGTCGCGGGTGATAAATCCTCGTTCGATGCCGACAATAATTGCCATCACTCCAAATCCGCCGCCGCCGATTGTGTTTGTAACATCGCTTTCATTCGGTTCGTGGCGTTCACGTGCGATTCCGGAAGTCGGATCGCCCCAATCCCAGAAATAACGAAACGCGGCACGTTGAGTCATATCAAGAAATTCCGAGTCCGACATTGTATGAGTGAAAGTTGTTACTTCCGGGCTCATCTGTGACACATTACCAGAAAGATCATAAGCCGCAACTTTGTATTTATTAGAAATAGAAGTAGCACCAATCCATTCGGAAAAAAATGATTTGTATTTCTTAACGTTGGCTAAAAATTGAAAAGTAGTGCCATCCCATTTATAAATTTTGTAACCGGCAAGATCGGATTCCGTGTTCGGCTGCCATGTTACGTCGATGTGTAATTCATAATCAATCGACTTCACATTTTTCGGTGTTGCAGGCGGTGTTGTATCGGTTTGTGCGTATAAACTTATGGCAGTTAAAAACACGATTAAACAGGTAACTAAACTTTTCATTATCAACTCTTCCTTTTTGATTGAAAACTATTTCAACTTTATAACCTTACTTGAGAAGGGATTCAAAGTAACCCTCTTCGAATCCACCGTAAACGTACTTTTCTTATTGTGATAGTTCAACAAGAATAGATAGGAATATTTCTTCCCTTTGCGGATGACAAATTGAATATTCGGATCGGAGACCTTAACTTCCCTCTTGATTTGATTGAGTGAAACTATCTTCTCAAAAATATGAAGGTGCTCGTCGCTTGTATAACCGAACGCAAAGCCAAGAACCGTAATCATTCCTTTTCCGACTTTCTTGTTTATTCCGCAAGCTTCCCCGTGTTCCGTTTTAGCAGCTGTTTCTTGTTCCGTTGCTTCAAAGATTTGTTTTTCTCTGAACATTGTAAATACATCTTCTATACCAAAAGCATTTACCTTATTTGGACTAGTAGATTTTGTGAACGGAATTTTTA
>JAMCSN010000238.1 GCA_023381535.1 Bacteroidota bacterium | reverse complement strand
GACATGTAAAAAATGCCACGAGAATTCAAACAGAATGTTTGTCGGTTACTTAACGCACGCAACACACCATAATAGAGATAAGTACCCGTACCTGTTCTACACTTTCTGGTTCATGACAATTTTATTGGTTGGCACATTTACATTCTTCGGAATTCATACTTTGTTGTGGCTTCCAAGAGCTTATAAAGACAAAAAAGCAAAACAGTTGAAAAATAAAAGAGAAGATTAATGACTGACAATAATCAAGATCATAACGAAAAATATTACGAACGGTTTGACGCTTATTCAAGGTTTCTTCATGTGCTGGTTATTATCAGCTTTATTTCTCTTGCAACAACCGGAATGATAATAAAATTTTCCGGTGTTGGAGTTTTTCAAACCCTATCAAAAATCTTAGGCGGTTACGTTGTTACTGGCTTTATTCATAGAACAGCAGCCATCATTACATTTATTTATTTCTTTCTACACATCACTTACCTGTTAAGAAAGAAAATTAAACGCGGCGTGCCCATCACATCTTTTTTGAAAGGGGAAAACTCACTCGTACCAAATAGAAGGGATCTAACCGAATTCGTTCAAACAATGAAATGGTTTTTTGGCAAGGCTTCAAGACCGCAATACGGCAGATGGACCTACTGGGAAAAATTTGATTACTTTGCTGTTTTCTGGGGCGTTGCTGTCATCGGATTCAGCGGATTGATATTATGGTTCCCGGAACTTTTTACTGCGATCGGATTTCCGGGATGGTTCATAAATATTGCAACAATTATTCATAGTGACGAAGCTTTGCTGGCGGTCGGATTTATTTTCACAGTGCATTTTTTCAACACGCATTTCCGTCCCGATAAATTTCCTATGGACACCGTAATCTTCACAGGCAAAGTAGCCGTCGAAGAGTTAAAAGAAGATCGCCCGAGAGAATATGATTTGGTAATGCAGAGCGAAGAAATGCAAAAAAAGATTTCCAATGAAGCCCCTTCGCCGGCTTTAACTAAAGCGGCAAGAATTTTTGGTTTTACGGCTTTAATCATTGGAATAATTTTAATCGTGTTAATTATTTATTCTATGTTGTTCTTGTACCAATAATTTTGAGATGGAGTTGATTTAATGATCTCGTTTACAAAAAGAATTTTCTCAGCCGCAGCTTTTTTATTTTTTATTTTTTTTCTTGATGCCAAGATTAATGCGCAAGATTTCAAGTGCTCAGACTGCCATGAGAATGTTATTCAGAAATCCGTCCATGATGGAGTTATCGGTTGTCAGGATTGTCATGTTGATATAAAAGACGAAAGTCACATCGAGAAAAAAAATTATAAAAAAGTTAAGTGCGAAACGTGCCACGAAGAATATGCCGACTTAGTTAAAAGTGACATTCACCATCGTTTGAAAGGTAAAGTCAAAAATCCCCCCGATTGCAAAGTCTGTCACGGCACTCATCAAATCACCGCACCGCCAAAAGATAATGTTCTCAAGGTGAAAGAAATTTGTTCGAAGTGCCATACGAGTATGGTGCTTGCAAACCCGTATCATTCCAAAGCTGTTGAGGGGAACAAATGCATCGGCTGCCATAAGCAGAACGGCTATACAAAACTTTCTCAATCGGTTCACAAAAATTTGGAATGTGCTGATTGCCATAACTTCATTTCAAACAATCTAGCTAATCATCCAAAAAATGTTGGCGCAACACAAAAAGCCGATTGTTATCTCTGCCACTCAGCCATTGCAAAAGAACACCGCGAAAGCATACACGGAATTTCCCTCAGCGAAGGTGTTGACGAGGCGGCGATGTGTTGGAACTGCCACGGTTCGCATGATATTCAAAAAGTGGCAGATCCAAGAAGTAAAGTTTACCCCACTAATCTGGCAAAAACATGCGGAACGTGTCATGATAATCCGGGAATTGTAAAGAAATTCTCAATACCTATTAAGAATCCTGGAGTGCTTTATTCAAACTCAGTCCACGGAAAACTTATTAGTAAAGGAAGTAAAAACGCTCCGACATGTGTTGTGTGTCATGGTGTTCACGATATCAAAAACAGAATCCAGCCGGGCTCAAAAATTTCTGCGTTCAACGTCCCACAAACGTGCGGACAATGTCATAAAGAAATCGAAAATGAATACGAACAGTCAATTCATTGGATTCGTGTAAAACAAGGCATTCGCGAAGCTCCCGTCTGCAACAATTGCCATAGTGAACATGGAATGCAACCAGTAAATAACCGGGTTGAAGCGAAAAAGTTGCAACAGCAAACTTGTATTGTTTGTCATCAGAATCCGGAAATTGCTCAACGGTTCGGCATCACTGGCGGACAAGTAAAACAATACGAAGATAGTTATCACGGCATGGCGGTAATGCGCGGCGATAAAGAAGCTGCTATGTGCGTCGATTGTCATGGTGTTCACAAGATTTTGCCAAAGGATCATCCGGAATCCTCGGTTAATCCGGCAAACATTACCACCACCTGCAAAAAGTGCCATGCAAACGCAACGGAAACTTTCTCGCAAAGCTATTCGCACCAGGCGGCAACAAAAACGGCATCAAAAGTTGAGGACATAGTTGCAACAATTTATTTCTGGTTAATCATTTCTGTTATCGGCGGAATGATTCTGCACAACCTTTTGATTTTCATTTACGAGATACGAAAGAAATATCGCCGCGAAAAGGGCGAAATCACCATTCCAAGGTTTACAAAGAATGAAGTCATTCAACATTTGCTGCTTTTAATTTCATTCATAACACTTGCAGTAACCGGCTTCGCTTTAAAGTTTCATGACAGCTGGTGGGCAGAAATACTAAGAGCCGTTGGGTTAACCGAGACTGTCCGCCAAAACGTTCACAGAACTGCTGCGGTGGTTATGATTGCGGTTGGTATTTATCATATTTTCTATTTAATCTTTACACCAAGAGGAAGAGAAGTTCTCATTAACATGATTCCAAAGTTCAACGATATAACCGAAGCTCGCGACAATATTCTTTATTATCTAAAGTTGAAAAAGCAAAAACCGAGATTTGATACATACGACTATACGGAAAAAGCCGAGTACTGGGCACTCATCTGGGGTACTATTGTGATGGGACTTACCGGATTTATACTTTGGTTCCCCACTGTTGTTGGTGATTGGGCGCCGGTTTGGTTGATCAAGGTTAGCGAGTTAGTACATTTTTATGAAGCCATACTTGCAACACTGGCAATTTTGGTTTGGCATTGGTTCTTTGTGATCTTTCATCCTCACGAATACCCCATGAGCGTGACTTGGATAAATGGAAGGATGTCGCTTGAAAACTACCGTCATCATCATGAAAAACATTTTAGAAGAGTTGTGCTCGAATGGAAAGAATACCGAGGTGGAACAAGAGACATTAAGAAAGTGAGCAACTCGACATTGTTATTCACTTCTACGCTTGAAAAAAATGGCTTAGGGCCTGATTTAATTATTCAAAATGAGATTGATGGCGACCCTGAGCTAAGAACTTGGATAGAAGAAAAAATGAACCCAAAAGCGGAGAAAAATTAGAAAAAACTGATGAATCCCGGTTGCCAAAAAGTTAGAATTCAACTATATTAAAAGAGGATTAATCTGTTCTTTTATTTTATAAAAAGTCATTAAGCTCCATTAATTAAATTATTTCCAAGGAGGAAAAAAAACAATGTTACACAGGAAAGCACTTTTAGTTTTGGTTGCTGTTGCTGCTTATTTCGTTTTGCCTGCCAATAGCAATGCACAAGGAAAAAACAGTTATGAAGGTGTACAAGTTTGCGGCATGTGCCATAAAACTGAAAAATCGGGAAACCAACTGAAGATTTGGCAAGACAGCAAACATTCGCAGGCTTATAAAACTCTATTGACTGCAAAGGCAGATGAGATTTCTAAAAAGAAGAGCGGTAAAAAAGCTGTTGAAAATCCTGAATGCTTGAAATGTCACGCAACCGGTTACAATGTTGACAAAGCATTAGTCGGTGCAAAATTCAAAGTAGAAGACGGCGTTCAGTGCGAAACTTGCCATGGAGCGGGTTCCGGCTATAAATCTATGAGCGTTATGAAGAACAAAGCTGAAGCTGAAAAGAAAGGATTGGTAATGCATTCTGACATCGAAAAATTCTGTAAGACATGCCATAATCCTGAAAGTCCTTCATACAAAGAATTTAAGTTCCAAGAAATGTGGAAGAAGATTGAACACAAAGTTCCGAAAGGCTAATACTATTTTCAGGGCATAAAATGAAAAAACTATTTTTTACTCTAT
>JAMCSN010000226.1 GCA_023381535.1 Bacteroidota bacterium | reverse complement strand
GTATAACTCCGGTTACGATAAACAATGATGTGAAATTGGAAACATACGGTTCGGTTTCGCGCGAAATTTTATTTTTCTTAATCAGGTAATCCAAAAAATATGGGATCACTATAGATTTAAAAATAATTGTTTCCAGTAAAAGCAAAATCAAGTTGACGGTATTAATTTCGTTAAGACGAATAAAAAAGATGCCAAACAAAAGCACGCCCTGTAACGCGATCACTTTTATGAACGTTCTTAATCTAATTGCCGTAGCACAGACGAACAGAGTCATTATAAAGATTATCAGTAAGATGTTGATCATAGTGCTATAAAAGTTATTAGCTAAATTTTCCTATTAAAATCATCACGCCGATGTATATCAATGCAGCCACCGACGAGAGAGCAAAGATAAATTGCGGATTCTGGTTCATTCTAAATCGAGCGATAAACGATTCAATCGTTCCGATAAGAACCGCATACAAATATTGAATTCCAAAAAAGATTATTACGTTTAAGTACAACGGAAAATTTGACGTGAAAAATAAATTTGCAATTAACGCGCCGTACACGGCAAACTTGAGACAACCCGCATAAAGAATTAATCCTAAGTCAAATCCGCTGTTATCGAGAATCATTACTTCGTGAATCATCGTCAGTTCAAGATGAGTCTTCGGATCGTCAACGGGCATTCTGCTGTTTTCAATTATGCCGAGCATGAAAAAAATAGTTGCCGCTAGAATTCCGATTGAATAAGAAATAAAAGATGAGACCGAAAGCGTGTAATGGATCGCATTGAAAATTTGATAAAACGAAGAATATCCTGTCAGCAATCCTAATGAACCCAGAAGAATGAAAAATGCCGGTTCAGCAAGCATTGAAAATAATGCTTCGCGGCTTGCGCCCATTCCTTCAAAGCTGCTGCCTATATCAAGAGCAGAGATGATGTTGAAAAATTTGCCTAGACCTAAAAGATATGCGAACATAATGAAGTCGCCGTTGAATGAGAGGAACGCTTTTTCCTGCCCGAACGGAACGAACAGCGCCGCAACAATTACTGTGCTTAAATAAACTGCGGGCGCAATTCTAAAAACAAAGCTGCTCGTCGAGCTATAGACCGATCCTTTTTTCATTAACCGGATTATATCTTTGATCGGTTGAAAAATACCGGGACCTTTTCTACCGGAAAAGTTGCTTACCGCGCGATTGATCCAACCCACGAAGAACGCGCTGACAATTAATATTAATATAAAACTTACCATGCCATGTCCATTAAAACATCTTATAAAACTCTGAAAGCAATTTCAGAAAAGATTCTCCGTACGCATACAGAATTATTAGAATAATAAAAATTAGTCCGTAAAGAATGTAGTATTGAATTTTTCCGTTCTGCAGAAAATCAAAACGGTACAACAACTTTTTGATCAACTTCACGTTCTTATCTATAACGTAGTACTCAATTTTGTCGTAAGTGCTCGATTCGTATTTCTGAGGTGAAGGAAAAACATCTTGTATCACCACATCGCTCTTTTTGATACTCAAAACCGGTTCAATAAGATTAACATAATTTTTTACGAAAGAGCTTGCCGTGTACTGCATTCTTTCATTCGGAGCCACGTAACCGCAGCCCCATGTTGGTTCAACGCTGATTATCTTTTTCTTCTCGCTCCATTTTTTTACCGAATACAAAATGAAAACAAGAAGCAGTATTAGTCCGCCGGTTAATCCAATATTGGCAAGAATATTTATTTGATTAAAATAAATTGAATAGCTCGTAGTGTTGATTGTCGGCACGAACAAAGAAATTGTTTGCCTGAGAGACATCAAAAAGAACTGGGGAAAAATTCCTATCCCAATTATCAATGCCGCAATTAAATATTGCGGAAAAATCATTTTGCCGGAAACTTCGTGCGGTTCGACTGCATATTTACTTCTTTCAGTCCCCAAGAAAACCGTTCCGAACACTTTAGTAAAACATAAAATTGCCAATCCGCCAATCAAAACAAGCGAGACAATGGCGGACAGCATGAAAAGTGATAAAGAAAAATTAAATGTCTTCAACCCGCTGAACAATCCGGAATAAATTAAAAACTCGGAAATAAATCCGTTAAAAGGAGGGAGTCCGCAAATTGCAGCTGCCGCTATAAGGAACAGTGCGCTGGTCTTCGGCATTCTTTTTACCAAGCCGCCAAGTTTTTCAATATTCAATGTGTGTGTTTGCTGGTAAACGCTTCCCGCACCATAGAACAAAAGAGATTTGAATAGCGAGTGATTCAAAATGTGAAGTAATCCTCCGGCAAAGCCTGTGATGGCGAGAAAATCATTTTTCAATCCTAAACCCAAAGTACCAAGTCCAATTCCGATACCGATGATTCCGATATTTTCGATGCTGTGATACGCCAGCAACTTTTTCAGATTATGCTGAACGATTGCAAGCATTACACCGTACAAACCGGAGAACATCGAGACAATTAAAATGATTACACCAATGACGACGAAATCACTTTTCAACAAAAGGATAACTCGCAGAATTCCATAGATGCCAAGTTTGATGATCACACCGGACATCATTCCTGAAATGTGTGACGGTGCCGAAGGATGTGCATAAGGAAGCCATGTGTGAAACGGAATAAACCCGGCTTTAAAACCGAACCCAATAAATATTAAAACGAAAAACGTTACGCTAAGTGCGGGCGGAACTTGCTGAGAGAATATTTGGATTGCTTTAAAATCTTCTGAACCGGTTGCGGTGATGACCCAAATGTATGCAACGGTTAAAAACAGAACACCGATATGTGACTGAATTAAATAATTTATGCCGGCTCTAATTGTTTCTTTATTCCAATATTCAAAGATCACCAACAAGAATGAAGATATCGCCATAATTTCCCACACTATCAGAAATGCTAAGAAATTCTGAACGATGCAGACAAATAACATTGAAAGATGAAATACTACGATCAATGAAAGGTGAAGGACTGTATTGTTAATTTTATCTTTGTAATGCTCAAGATATTTTACGCCGTAAAGTACACCGGTTAGAACAGTAAAATTAATTATTAAAATCATCCATGCCGAAAGTGCGTCTATTCTTAAAGGGATGTCGCCTAAAATAAAGTTACCGGCAACCATGATTTCCTGTTCTTTGCCAACAAGCGCCTTAACAGCAAAGTACGACGAGACAATTACAATTAGGAATGTTACTACAACTATAATACGTGAAAATAATTTTGCCATTTTTTTAGTCTTGTTGCCCTGGCTTAGAGATAGTATATGCTTTTAAGAAGATGTTGCAGAAAATCTTTTGAATAATTTTCCGCAAATATAAACAAAATGGAACAATTGAGGGAATACAACACTAATCTGCGTGTATTTATTTACGCAGAAGCTTCACGCGCTTTAACATTTTCGTTTTCTGTTTCAATAAAATATTTTTTATTGAACCACAATGCCACATTGACCAGACTAATCAGCACCGGCACTTCTACAAGCGGACCGATTACAGCGGCAAACATCTCACTGGCAACAACTCCAACGATGATACCAGCATTCATATCCTTAAGAAATTGTTAGCATGTTATTTTTTTTATTGTTGTGAAGAGTTTCGGTTTAAGCATTTTCTTTAGGATGTTTTTTATGACGGGCTACAATTAAAGCAAATCTTGGGAAGATGCAGAACATCAAAAAAAAGCCGCACAAAGGCGGCTTAAATGATAAAGCGATTCAAAGCTGAGGAAAATTATTTAACAAGATTCATCTTAATTGTGTTTATAAATTTTCCGGTTTGCAAACGCGCAAAATAAATTCCGCTTGCAACTTTCTCTCCAGTCTCGTTAATTCCATTCCAGTTTACTTGATAGGAGCCGGTATTATATAATTCATGATCGACAAGTGTCTTAACCAGACTACCTTGAATATTATAAATTGCTAAATGAACTTTATCTGCCTGTGGAATTGAGAACCGGATTGTAGTGCTTGGATTAAATGGGTTAGGATAATTTTGTGAAAGTTTATAGACAGTTGGAATCTCCGTTAATTGTTGAGCCTTCGTTGTCTGTTGATGTACCGTGCTATGGCATGGAGAGCAGCTCATTTGTGTCATTACATTATTCAAAGAAGTAGACCCGTGACAGCCTTGACATGCTTTGGCATCTGCCGGGGTAACGAAAGTAGGAACAAATGTCTTTGCAAAAAATGCGTTTAACAATTCAACTGTTTTGGCTGCTGCATCTCCCGTAACCCTTGCGCATCTTTCCTTTCGTTCCGTATCACTCATTTTTTTATTAGCAACAATGCACCATTGACTAACAGAAGCATGACAGAGCGGGCTTCCCGAAATACTTGGCATTAACTTATTATCATATTTGTGCACTGCAAATTTTCCTTGAACTGCAAATTCATTTGACTTATCTGTGGGAAGATAAGCCTGACAATACCATCCCCATAATTCATTAATTAAATTTCCAGAAGAAGCTTTATCAACAACTAAACTTATAAGTGCCGCACCGCCGTTGATGGATCCGCAAATCGTTCCCCAACCGTTTCCGCCGCCCCTTCCAAAAAGCATAACTTCCATCGGAATATTTGCCCATGGATCAGGTAATTTTTGTTTTAACTGTTCCAAAACACCTCCAAATGCGCCGGCGCAACAATCTTTATCATTCCAATAAAGATAATGACCTTTTATCCGCGCTTCATCGGGATCTAATGTAACGTATGGAAATGGCCAGGTAGCTGCTTTTTCATTTGCTAATATTTTTCCACCCGCAAGTATGTCAAGTCCCGCAATTCCTACTACAGCTCCTACAGCATACTTTGAACTGTTAGTTAAAAATTCTTTTCTGGTAATTTCATTAGCCATGATTTTCTCCTTTTTGATTTTTTTTCCATTTTTGATTCGAGTATTCGAACTATTTGATTTATCCTTGAATCGTTTTGATTAATTTGTTGAACTTTAAGAAAATAGTTTAAAGACTGGGTTATATCACAATAAAGCCAAAGAATACCAAGTTCAATCAAAAGCTCGTACTCAATTATTCTTTTAATCGTTCCCCTTTCCAGATCGGCAATCAGATTATGACACGGGCAATACTCCTCTTCAAAACCTATCTCCACAATGCAGTCAATATTTTCTTTGACCAGAGAAAGAAAAAGTTCTAATGCTTTAAGCAGATTGTTTGTTTGTGTATAACAGATAATAAGTTTCTTTCGAAGATAAAAATCTGCGGGCGATTGAATAATTGAAGATTCCAATTCAATCAATGCTGAAGAATAATTACGAGTTATAAAATGATAATTGCCCAACATTTCACTCATGTGCAGGTAAAGGCAATTATTCTGCCAGAAATTTTAAAGTGATTTCGTTAAAAAAGCTGATAATTCAATTTAATTGGAAGGAAGATTTTTATGATACCAGATGAAATGTTGCAATTGCTGCAACAATTGGGATAAGTTCTTTTGTTAAAGGAAGTTCAAAGTTGAAACGATTTGTTGCAATACCACACGTTTAGTTGTTATTATACTTTTTTAAGTATCTCCAAAGAGTTGTTCTATCAACTCCAAGCAATTTAGCTACATTGGTTTTATTCCATTTGTTTTCTTCGAGAATCGTCATAAGCCGTTCAAAATCAATTTTGCCGGATTCAGTTATCATTTCCTCTTTACATTTATTTTTTGACAATTGATTAATAATTGGAGGCGGCAAGCAGCATTTGCATATTAAGTTTTCCCTCTTCGCTCTAATTATCGAATATTCAATTGTGTTTTCCAGTTCACGAATATTTCCAAACCAATCATGCTGTAATAATATGTCTAAAGCATCTTTTTCAATATCGATTATATTTTTTTTATGAATCTGATTAAATTTTTGGATGAAATGTTTTACCAAAAACGGTATGTCTTCTTTACGATTCCTAAGCGGCGGAACTTCAAGTGGAATAATGTTCAACCGAAAATACAAATCCTCTCTGAACTTACCGGAAGAAATTGCCTCTCTGATATTTTGATTTGTGGCAGCAATTACTCTCACATCTACTTTCCTGGTAACCGATTCTCCCACTCTTTCAAAAGTGCCGTCTTGTAGAACACGTAAAAGCTGCGTCTGCATATTCAAAGGCATCTCCGCAATTTCATCAAGAAATATTGTGCCCTTATCTGCTAATTCAAATCTTCCTACTCTATCTGCTACCGCATTTGTAAATGCGCCTTTAATATGTCCGAACAATTCGCTGGCAAAGAGCGATGGTGGAATAACAGAACAATTTACCTTAACAAATTTTTCATTTTTTCTTCTGCTTGTCTCTTGAATAGCATTTGCAACCAACTCTTTGCCGGTTCCCGTTTCACCATGTATGAATACTGAAGCATCCGTTTCTGCAATTTCATTGATCACTTCAAATATTTCTAACATTGCTTTACTGTGACCAATAACGCCGTAATAATTTTTTGTGGGTAGATAGCTGTCTATATTCAACAAATAATTAAGATCGCGAAATGAAACTATCCCGCCGACAGGTTCGTTAAAAGTATTTTTTAGAATGGCAGCATTTACTTTTGCCTTAAAGGATTTTGAATTATGAAGATAGAATTTTGTTTCGAGATCAAAAACGTTCTCGCCGGTACTAAGAACTTTTGCAATCGGACAATCGGTTTCACAAAGGCGGGTGTTGAATACTTGTTTGCACAATTTTCCCCGCACATCCTGTGCTTCTAAGCCGGTTATCTTTTCGGCTGCTTGATTAAAAAAAATTATTCTAAACTCTTTGTCAACAGCAAAGATACCTTCGGCTAGTGAATCCAAAATTTCATACTGAAAATTAACCTGCATATTTTACCAGATGGAAAACCTTATTAGGAATTATTTTTCAAAATGAACATTATAAATATAGCTTTTTCGCATAAAAACTTATCAACCGTTTTAACTCTTTTCTTTCTCAAACTGCTACAAAACATCTCTTTTGAAAACATAGGTTAGTTGCTGCTGATCCAAATGTTAGCAACGGTTAAAAACAAAACGCCAATATGTGACTGAATTAAATAAGGGCATCTCTAAAAACTAATTTAAACGGAACTTGCCTGACGGCAGTCAGGTTTTTAGAGGTGCCCATAATTTATTCCAGATCTAATTGTTCTTTCATTCCGATTGGGGAATACAACGCTAATCTGCGTGTATTTATTTACGCAGAAGCTCCACGCGCTTTAACATTTTCGTTTTCAGTTTCAACAAAATACTTTTTGTTAAACCACAATGCTACATTGACCAGACTAATCAGCACTGGCACTTCTACCAGCGGACCGATTACAGCGGCAAATGCTTCGCCCGAGTTTATTCCAAACACCGCGATAGCGACAGCGATAGCAAGTTCAAAATTGTTGCTGGCTGCCGTGAATGATAAAGTTGCAGTCTTTGAATATCCGGCGCCGATTTTCTTCCCCATGTAAAACGAAACCAAGAACATGAGTATAAAATAGAAAACAAGCGGAATTGCGATGCGAATTACGTCTAGCGGGATTTTAACAATGTATTCGCCTTTCAACGAGAACATTACAACGATTGTGAACAACAGCGCAATCAAAGTTATCGGAGATATTTTCGGAATGAATTTTTGTTCGTACCATTGTTTGTTTTTTAGTTTCAGCAGAGCAAAGCGTGTTATCATTCCCGCCAAGAAGGGAATTCCGAGATAAATGAAAACACTTTCAGCAATTTGTCCGATTGTTATATTCACAGCAAAAGTTTTTAATCCAAGCCATGATGGAAAGACGGTTAGAAACACATAGGCGTAAATTGAAAAGAAAAGCACTTGAAATATTGAATTGAATGCAACAAGTCCGGCTGCGTATTCGGTGTCGCCTTTTGCAAGTTCGTTCCAAACAATCACCATTGCGATGCAACGCGCGAGACCGATCATGATTAGTCCCGCCATATATTCGGGGTAATCGCGCAGAAAAATAATTGCGAGAAGAAACATCAGCACTGGTCCAATCAGCCAGTTTTGAACAAGTGAGAGCGAGAGTACTTTTACATTTTTGAAAACGTCGCCGAGTTCTTCGTACTTAACTTTTGCCAGCGGCGGATACATCATCAATATTAACCCAATTGCAATCGGAATGTTTGTCGTACCCGATTGAAATGAATTCCAGAAATCAACAATCCCGGGGAATAAATAGCCGGAGAAAACCCCGACAAACATTGCGAGAAAAATCCAGAGAGTTAAATAGCGGTCTAAGAACGATAATTTTTTTGTGACTTTTTCCATTCTCCTTCTCACAAATTATTTTGATAGAATGCGAGGAATCTTTCTCTTATCTGGTCTCTAACTTTTCTGAATACGGTAATGATTTCTTCTTCCGTTCCTGCTGTATCTGCCGGGTCTTCAAAACCAATATGAAGACGATGGCTGACTTTCCCGAGAAACACCGGACATGTTTCTTTTGCATGGTCGCAGACGGTAATAACATAATCAAACGATTGATTGATAAATCGATCAACACTCTTGGGATAATTTTTACCCAGATCAATTCCCGCTTCGTTCATAACTTGAATTGCTTTCGGATGAACACTTGAAGACGGATTTGTTCCGGCAGAATGGACTTCAAGATTATTGTCGAACGATTTCAAAAACCCTTCTGCCATCTGGCTTCGGCATGAATTTCCGGTACATAGAATTAGTATCTTCATTTTTAATTTTTATCTGCTGTTACTGTGATACTGAAAATACCAATGTGATTTTTCTTGAAAGCAGCAATTCCTTCATCGCTCAGGTAATCTCTAAGAACTTCATCCGGCAATTCAATAGTTTTTGTTTTTTTGATTTCGCTGTTCTTAAATCCGGCATTCTTTATTATTTGCAAATACTCGTCATGTTGAACCGCTCCAGCAACACATCCGGCGTACATCTCCGCAGATTTTTTTAGATTCTCCGGTAATTCACCTTTGATGACGATATCCGAGACGCAAAAACGACCGCCGTTTTTTATTATTCTATAAATTTCAGCGAATGCTTTTTCTTTATTTGGAACAAGATTTAATACGCAGTTGCTGACTACAGCATCTGCCACAGAATTTTCCAACGGCATATTTTCAATTTCACCCAGACGAAATTCTACATTCTTATAACCTAACTTTTCATTGTTGCTGTTTGCTTTATCAATCATCTCTTCAGTCATGTCAACACCAATAACTCTTCCAGAATCACCGACAATTGCTCGCGCAACAAATACGTCGTTGCCGGCGCCGGAACCGAGGTCCACAACAGTGTCTCCTTTTTTTATTCCGGCATATTGGGTCGGCAGTCCGCAACCCAAATTTAAATCTGCCTCTGCTACATAGCCGTCAAGACCGTTGTATTCATCTTTCATTATTGAATAATCAACAATTTTGCCTTTTGAACCACAGCACGACTTGTTCGATTGAACAGCGATCTGAGCATATTTTTCTTTCACTACTTCCTTTATTTCTTGTTCGTTTTGCACGATCTTTTACACTCCTTATTTATATCATTAAAATAATTTTGAAATCTTTCGAAGATTTTTTGGATTGACTCTGTATCTATACAATAACAAGTCTTCGGTCCCTCAATTTCTCCTTGCACCAGG
The DNA here is from genome assembly GCA_023381535.1 of Bacteroidota bacterium. The sequence continues at coordinate 488,599 of JAMCSN010000226.1, read as the reverse complement.
TTGACGCGTTTTAGTTCTTTCAAATGCTGGGACACCGTTGCCTGTGCGAGGGGAAGAAGATCGACAATTTCTCCGCACATGCAAACATTCATCTGCGAAAGAATTCTTAGGATTTTTAGTCTTGCCGGATGTGATAATGCTTTTGCGACCTCAGCAATTTCAATTTCATCCTTATCGAATAAATGCTTTTTATGCTTAACCATTGTATTCCTTAATCGTTCATCGTAAATATACGATTAATAAACCGGGGCATGCAAATAAAAAATTTCAAAAAAGCTGCGTGCTGAACAAAAAAAAATGGTTGGAATCAGATTTAATTTATAATTTTCACCGGAGGATGGGTTCAATAAACCAAGGCAGCGGACTTAGATGGACGTTGCCGCCTCCGTATTGCAAATAAGCAGAATTCAAATGGCGTTAACTAAAACTTACATCCTTCCAAAAATCAAAATTACAAAGGGAGAAATTATGAGAGTGTTAAAAATTTCTTTTCTGTTGCTGTTTATTCCTTTTCTAATTCTCACCGCTCAAAAAAAAGATGATGCAAAAAAAGAAAAAGATCCTCTAACAAGCGGCACATTCAGCGGTTTAAAATTTAGAAGTGTCGGTCCCGCATTTACGTCGGGACGAATTGCAGACTTTGCGGTCAATCCAAATAACCATAGCGAGTACTACGTTGCAACGGCGAGCGGCGGATTGTGGAAAACAATCAACTCAGGAACAACATGGAATTCATTGACCGATACGGTTCAAGCATATGCAATGGGCTGCGTAGTTTTAGATCCGACAAACTCTAACGTCGTTTGGCTCGGCACCGGAGAAAACAATCATCAGCGCGCACTTGGGTGGGGAACCGGTGTTTACAAATCTGAAGACGGCGGACAAAATTGGAAATTCATGGGGCTAAAAGACTCACGACAGATTGGAGATATTGTTGTTGATCCTAAAAATTCCAACATCGTTTTTGTTGCGGCAGAAGGTTCCGTTTGGGGACCGGGCGGCGAACGCGGACTTTACAAAACAACCGATGGCGGAAAAACCTGGAACAAAGTTTTAAACATCAGCGAGAACACCGGCGTTAATAATGTTGTGATGGATCCGCGCGATTCAAATCTTCTCTATGCGACCTCCGAACAAAGGCGAAGACACACTTATACAAAAATCGGCGGTGGACCGGAGACCGCAGTTTATAAAACAACCGACGGCGGCGCTACGTGGGAAAAAATTATGAAAGGTCTTCCGAAATCCGACATGGGCGGAACAGGAATCGCAATCTCTCCCGTTAATCCCGATGTTGTTTATTTAATAGTTGAAGCCTCCGAAGGAGGAGGATTTTTCCGTTCAACAAACCGCGGTGCTACTTGGGAAAAGATGAGCGACCACTTTGCACAAGGTCAGTACTACAATGAAATTTACTGCGATCCGAAAGACGTGAACAAAGTTTATTCGGTTGAGACTGTAACACAAGTAACTGAAGACGGCGGCAAAACATGGAAACCTTTCGGCAATAACCAGCGGCATGTTGATGACCACGCATTGTGGATCGATCCTAAGGATACAGAACATATATTGATCGGCGGAGATGGCGGTGTTTATGAAACGTTCGACGGCGGGAAAAATTTTCTTTACAAATGCAATTTGCCCGTTACACAATTTTACCGCGTGAATACCGATAACGAACTTCCTTTCTATAATATATACGGCGGAACACAAGACAACAACAGTTTCGGCGGACCATCGCAAACCATCAGCTCGGATGGAATTGTAAATTCTGATTGGACAGTAACGCAAGGCGGCGACGGCTTCTGGACCGCTATCGATCCGACAAATCCCGATATAATTTATGCCGAAGCCCAGTACGGGCACGCTGTCCGTTACGACCGCAAGAGCGGCGAATCGATAGATATTCGTCCAGAACCAACCGAAGGAGAAAAAACTTTTAAATGGTATTGGGATGCACCCTTGTTAATCAGTCCGCATTCACCAACACGTTTGTATTGCGCTGCAGAAAGAGTTTTCAGAAGCGACGACCGCGGTGATTCATGGACAGAAATCAGCGGCGATTTAACAACTCAAACTGACCGCAATTCATTTCCGGTGATGGGAAAGTATTGGAGTATCGATGCAGACGGTAAAGATGTAAGTACTTCTTTGTACGGATTAATTGTTTCGCTTGCGGAATCTCATGTAAAAGAAAATCTTCTTTATGCCGGAACGGATGACGGATTAATTCAGATCAGCGAAGATGCGAAGACGTGGCGCAAAGCCGGAGATTTTCCCGATGTTCCTCAATATACTTTTGTAAGCGATGTACTGCCGTCGCGTTTCGACGAGAATGTAGTTTATGCCTCATTCAATAACGAACAGCGTGATGATTTCAAACCGTATCTTTTGAAAAGTACTGACAAAGGAAAAACGTGGGAATCGATCGCGAATAATCTTCCGAAGGATGGTCCCGTTCACACAATTGCACAGGATCCGGTTAATCCAAACTTATTGTTCGTTGGAACCGAGTGGGGATTTTTCTTCAGCATAGACGGCGGGCAGAAGTGGATTCAAATGAAAGCAGGTTTGCCAGTTATAAAAGTCTGCGATATAAAAATTCAGAAGCGTGAGAACGATTTGGTTCTGGCAACATTCGGTCGCGGTTTTTATGTGCTGGATGATTATTCAGCGTTAAGACAAGTGACGAAAGAGTTTCTTGAAAAAGATTCTTACATCTTTCCGGTTAAAGATGCATTGATGTATATTCAAAAAAGGGGACGATACGGACAGGGCTCAACATATTTCAAAGCTCCTAATCCGGAATTCGGCGCAACGTTTACTTATTACGTAAAAGATGTTCCAAAAACTTTGAAAGCCGAACGACACAAAAAAGAGAAGGCATTATTCAAAGACGGCAAACCAATTCCTCAACCGACCACAGATGAACTTCGTGCAGAAAAGAATGAGAAAGCACCATATTTAATTTTCACAATTTCCGATGAAGCCGGGAACGTTGTAAGAAAGATTACAAAAGCTGCTGGCGCTGGGATTAACAGAGCCGTTTGGGATTTACGTTACGAAAGCTGGAATCCGGTTAATATAAAAGATAATAAATTCGATCCGGTTGCAAAGATGAGAAGCGATCTGTTTGTTTTACCGGGTAAATATTCTGTATCAATGGCAATGGTTGTCAGAGGCGAAGAAAAACAACTCGCGGGACCAGTAACATTCAATGTCGTGCCGTTAAACAACACGACTCTTCCCGCATCAAACAGAGCCGAAGTTGTCGAATTCCAAAGAAAAGCTGCAGAGCTTGCAAGAACCGTTGTCGGAGCGCGAAGACTTACGGATGATTTAACGAAGAGAACCGAATTGATCAAGCAGACTTTGAATAACACGCCGGCAGCATCTTTCGATTTGTTTAAACGTGCATCAAACGTTGCTAAAGAATTAGAAGATATAAACTTCGCATTCGAAGGCGAGCAGCCGAAAGCAAGTCAAGAAGAAGTTCCGCCGGCTAAGGTTCCTCTTAATCTCCGTTTGGAAACTCTAACCGGTACGCAATGGCGTTCAACTTCCAATGTAACGAAGAATCAGAAAGTTGCATATCAAGTTTTGTATGATGAGATTCAACCGATTTTAGAAAAACTAAAACAGATAACCGATGTTGAACTTAAGTCGATAGAATCTGACATGGAAAAAATTGGCGCACCATGGACTCCGGGAAGAATGCCGGAATTGAAAAAATAGTATTTAGTATAGAGTATGTAGAAATTAGAAGAGGCTGTCTCAAAAGACTGAATTAGTAATTCTGTAAACACTTTTGAGACAGCCTTAAAATAATTGTTAACTCAATAGTTTGTAAATCCTATCCAGTTCTTCCCTCAGCTCTTCAAAATTTACAATTCTGGACTTGCGGAAAAACTCTTTGCCGTCAAAGAAGAACAAAATGGTTGGTACTGCAAATATATTTTGTTGTGCAGACAGTTCTTTCGAAAGGCTTACATCGACATAAAGAAATTCTATCAAAGGAAATTCGGTTTGAAGAAATTCGATGAATTTCGGTTTTAAGACTTTGCAGACGTTGCAATCGGGCGTGCTGAAGTAAACCGCAGCAGCTCTATTTGAAGAAGTGAAAGAAAGAAATTCACTCGGTGTAATTTTATCAGTTTGCATCTAAGCGGAAATAGAATTACCGAACAATGAAATAAAAAATACGATTTATGCTTTGCCTCTTTTTTCGAACTCTTCCCTGCTCACAAGCCGCTTTTCACAAACCCGGAATTGGTGAATATCGAAAAACTTTTTTAACCCGTTCGCATATTTTTCAATATTAGGAACGCGAATATAACCGTCTTTAAGCTCACCAGTTTTTCTATTTTTAAATTTAAAATTAATGTATAGCTCTTCTGGCATGCACAACCCCGATATTTTAGTGCCCAAAAGTAGCATCTAAATTTTGATTTTTCAAATATCAATTAGATGTGTTCTAAATATTTTAGGCGGGATAAAATCCCATTAATTTCGTCACACGAACAAGTTATATGCAGCAGATCACGTAGTATTTACGAGCTTCCGATCAACACTCCGGCAAGAAATACTAAGATGCCGCCGATAACAACTTGAAATATTGCGGTACCCAGCGGTGTATCCATAAATTTATGTCGCACCCATGAGATCACACCTAACTCTATAAGAACAACAATTACGGCGATTGTTGTTGCAGTGTAAACATTCGGAATGAGATACGGCAATGTATGACCGATTCCACCGAGGGTTGTCATCAACCCCGTGATCGCTCCGCGCATCCAAGGATGTCCACGACCGGTAAGAGTTCCGTCATCGGAAAGCGCTTCGGCAAAACCCATGCTTATTCCCGCACCAATGCTCGCTGCAAGACCAATTAGGAAAGTATCGAAGCTATTGTGAGTTGCGAATGCCGCGGCGAACAACGGCGCCAAAGTAGAAACAGATCCGTCCATCAATCCGGCAAGTCCCGGTTGAATTACCTGAAGTAGAAATAATCGTTTCTGTGCCGCCTGCTCGGATTCAACTTTTGCGCTGGCTTCCATTGTCTGCGCAGTGTGAACATGTTTCCGTTCTTCGTCGGTTAAATCGCCTAACAGTTGGCGAATGCTGGCATCGGTTGTTTTTTTTGCGGATGCTTCATAAAATCTTCCGGTTTCAAGTTCCATCTCCTGCGCAAATTTTCTTGCAGTTGAAATTCGCAAAGGTCGTGCGCGCCAAACCGGTTTTCGCGTAACAAATCCTCTAACGTCTTCGCGGCGAATTAAAGGAATGTGCTCGCCAAATTTACTTTTGTATAGATCAAGCAGCCGATGTCTGTGCCCATCTTCTTCTTTTCGCATTCTAACAAATTCATCAGCCTGTTCCGGAAAATCAGCGCGGAGACCTTCGGCAAAGTCGTCGTATATACGTGCATCTTCCTCTTCAAGCGAGATTGCAAGCGCAAGTATTTCTTGTTCTGTTAAACTGTCGAACGAACGCATCTTTAAAACTCCTTTTTGAAAATTATAGTGAAATTTTTGTCAGTTTATTTCGGTTCGTTAATTTTGAAACGAACTCTCAAGACACCGTTTTCAAAACCGGTGGATATTATTCTGAATCCGCCGATTTCTTTCGTCGATTTCACATGCGGACCGCTGCACAAACATTTATCATAATCACCGATGCTGATGACGCGAAGAGTTTCGCCGGCTTCTTCAGGCAATCTTTGAAGACTAAAATATTTTGCAGCATCGTCCCGTTTCATGAACTCTTCTTTCACTTGCAGATCGGAATTGATGACCGCATTTATTTTGTCTTCAATTTTTTTTATCTCTTCCGGCGTCAAATCGCGATCGAAATGGTAATCGCATTTCGATTTTTTCTTTTCTATATGAGCGCTAAACGACCTTCCGCACTTGAACATCTGATCCATCGTACCGTTCAACAGATGCTCGGCAGAATGCATTGGCGGATAATATTCTTTAGGGTTTTCGTTGTAATCCATTCTTGTTCCTTGATGCTGGATGCTTGATACTCGATACTAGATACTAGATACTCGATACTAGTTACTAGATACTCAATACTGTTCAGATTCCCTACCACGCATACGCTTCCGGCGCTTGATTGCCCGGACCCGGCCAGATTTCGTCAAGCTTCTTCAAAGTTTCGTCGGTCAATTTAATTTCGAGAGCTTTAACATTTTCATCGAGTTGTTCAATTGTCCGCGGGCCAACTATAGGAGAAGTAACAACCGGATTGCTCAATACCCATGCAAGCGCAACGTCAGCCGGTCTTTGGTTTATATCTTTGCAAAGCTTTTCATAAGCCTCAATTTGAGGACGAAGTTTATCAACGGATTTTTGCAACGGCTCACGCGTTCGTCTTCCCTCTTGGGATTTTTCTAAAACGCCGCACAATATTCCGCCGCCAAGCGGACTCCAGGGAATTAACCCGATTCCAAAATTTTTGCAAGCGGGAATAACCTCTAACTCAATGTGACGATTACGAAGACTGTATATGCTTTGCTCTGAAACGATTCCGAGAAAATTTCTTTCTTTGGATTTGTAATAAGCTTCTGCAAGATTCCATGCCGCAAAGTTGCTGCTGCCGAGGTAAGTTATTTTTCCTTTGCGCACTAATTGTTCCATCGCTTGGAAAACTTCTTCCCACGGTGTGCTGCGGTCGATGTGATGCATTTGGTAAAGATCGATATGATCGGTCTGCAATCTTTTCAGACTATCTTCGCACGCCTTGCGAATATGATATGCTGAAAGTTTTGATTCGTTTGGTGCAGAACCCATGTTGCCGTAAACTTTTGTTGCAAGTACAATTTTATCGCGGCGTGATTTATCTTCTGCGAACCATCTACCAATAATTTTTTCCGTGTTACCGACTCCGTCAGCGTCCCACATCGCTCCGTAAACATTTGCCGTGTCGAAGAAATTGATTCCTTGTTCAAGCGCGCGGTTCATTATTTTATGCGCATCCGCCTCTTTAGTGTAAGGTCCAAAGTTCATTGTGCCGAGACACAAGCGGCTGACCTTCAAACCGGTTCTTCCTAAGAACGTATATTCCATTGAATTTTCCTTTCCGAAAATTTTTTTTGTTTTTGATTTATGAGGCGAATCTAAAAAGGTCATTTTCAAATTTTTTTGCTGCTACTTTATACCGGTATCGTAACTTTTGGGCAACTGAAATACCTTTTTAGAGTAGACTCATTTATAAAAAAATTTATTAATCGATCACTTATACAAGTCCGAAATCGCAATTGCATACGCTCCGGCGCCGAAACCCACCATGGGAATGGCTCCATCATAAAACGAAGTTTTCTCGTTGTAAAGTTCCGGTATCAAATTAAAATTAAGCGCTGCCTGCTTTGTAACCCAGTCAATCATTTTATGCGCGCCTTTAGGGTCTCCGAACTTTTTCATTGCTGAAGCGGCACGCAAATCGAGAAGCAGCCATTCGGCAACTTCGTACCAATCGCCTTTATTGATGCGGGAAAATCCGTGTTCGCCTCCTGCCACACCAAGTTCCCGCCTGTATTCGCTTAATTGTGAGTCGAAAAGTTTTTTATCAGGAAACAGACCGAACGTAAATGCTTCAATCGTACCGCCGTCAAAGTAGTCGTAAGCATTCGGATCTTTTGCTTCAACATTTCCTTTGAGCACCTTGTTATCGACTAAGAAATTCTTACGGATGCCTCCCATCAATCTTTCGTATGCACGATTGTATTTTTCAGCATCGCCCAAATGCAAACGTGATGAAAGCGCGGCAAAATCTCTCAACCCGGCCGCACATGCAATCGATGTGTAAGCAAATTGTTTCCCCGGCAGATGGCGCTCCCACGGACCGGAATCAATTCGAATGACATTGTTTGTGTCTATGCAATGAATTATTGCGTCACCGATTTCGCTCGCAAGTTTTTCATAATTTGTTTTGAAGAAGAGCGTGTCGCCGCTTCTCTGAACATAATCGCACATCGCAATGAGATAAAGTCCGAAGCCATCCAATTCAATGTTTGGACCGTCATTGTTGAAGTCCGATTCTTCTTTACCGATTCCAAAATACCGGCAGACCGAAATCCTGTACGGTACGCCAACACCGTAATCTTTTCCATCGCGAAAAATATAATGTTCGTAATGATTCGATTCGGCGTTCAACATGAAAGAGAGAAAACGTTTTGCTTCGTCAAATAAACCGAGCCGGTTCAATCCCAAAATAGAATATGAGCCGTCGCGCACCCATGAAATATTCCATCCGCCAGGCGGCAAAGATGCAAGAATTTGTCCGGCGGCTTTTGGAAAAACTTCATTGGGGGGAACTTGCGCCATTTTCAAAACGCTGATTGATTGTTCTAAAACAGCACGTTCTACCGAGGTAATACCTTTTGGAAAGGTACATCGGGCAAAAATATTTTTCATAAACTTGATTTCATTACGCACCAAGCCGCCGTTGCTTTTTATCATGCGCTCCTTTGCTTTCGCAACTATTTCGGGATCGGTGTGAAGCGAATCGTTGAAACCAAAAAGAAAATATTTTTCAGCACGACCTTTCGGCAGTTCGATTAATAAAGAATCAACGAGAAGCTTTGTTTTTGTTTTCTCGTAAGTAAAAGAACATTGCGCAACTTTCTTTCTGTTGCCCGAAACCACTGCATAAAAAACTTTTTCTGCCGTCGTGAACGGAGCGAGGTAATTGATCTCAAAGCCGGGATATGAAACGGTGATTACATGAGTATTGCTGTAGTAAAATGTTTTTGCCGGGCGCTCTTTTGTTGTCGGCATAATTCTCCGCACAAACGGTTCAACGAAACGCGCGGAATCGTAAGCTTGAAAAATGTGCGGCAGAACTTTTTCTATGTAACCAAAACGCTGATTGTAAACCGCGGCGATCAATCCGTTGGATGTAACCAGCTGATAAAAAGATTTCTTCGGTCCGGCAGGCGGATTAATTAGCTTTTTGAAATCTTTCTTATTATAAATTCCAACTGGTCCGCCGACAATTCCTCCGGCACCGCCGTAATCATTCACCCGTACCGCGAGAACATTTTTTTGCTCCAGAATGGAAGAAGGAATTCTATAAACGCGAAGTTTGTTATATGCCGTCACCGGATTGGGCGGAAACTTTCCCATCTTTCCGATGAGCTTTCCGTTCAAATATGTTTCGTCGGCATCGTCAATCTTGCCCAGCAGAACGTAAACGCTGTCGCCAAATAATTTTTTGTCAGCATTAAAACGGACCCGGTACCATGCGTTTCCGTCATAGTCATAACCCTCCCGTTCCCACCAATCCGGGACGTTCACCATCGCCCATGAACTGTCGTTAAATTTCGGTTCGGCAAACTCCGGTTTATCCCCCGTTGTAAAATGCCAGCGGTCTGGCAGTAAAACAGTTTGTGCTGTAGAAGCGATTGGATATAAATAAATGAAAAATAACACGGCGCAGAATCTATAAACGAGTTTCATTTGTTAGCCTGATTTGTTGACAGAAATGAATTCTTACATTTGAGTTTAATAAATTTATGACCAATGTTCAACCTTGAACAGTCTAGAACAAAATTCCAAATCTCTCTACTCGCTTTGGCCTCAATCCAGCATATTATTTTCGATCATTAATCGTAATGGATTAATATTCTTAAGCAGCTTTCTCGGTTTTAATTTGGCAAACATATTAGGGTATGATTCAGTAAGGCTCTATCCCTAGAACCGGGGTCCGCTGCAAATTAAAATCTTTGACTTAACCTCGAATCAGAATACGTACTTCACTTACTTGCAAAACCATTTCCAGCATTCTTGAACGAGCGGTTTTTTAGATATAGTAACACAAACCGTACATTGATTGTTCTTGCCGGTACCATTGATGATTCGAGGTTTAATCTGATTCCCTTCGCTTGAAGTAACGATTAACTTATCTGCCTTGCCATCTTTGAGTTTCACACAATATATAGCTCCGTTAGCACTCTTAAATATTGTATGAAGTCCGCTCTTCAAACCCTTATCGCTGGTTAATTTGTTAAAGCCATCAATTAATTCATTACCGGCTTTGATTTCTTTTTGAGCAGTTTGAATATCTAAACCAGAAGATGGATAGGTAAAATTAGTTTTTGAATAATTGTTTAAGGAAACAAAGAAGAAAACAGAAAACGTCAATAGAGAAATCGCCTTTTTCATAGCATTCCTCCTTTTTCAGATTTATATTATTTTCAGTGGTTTTCGAAAACTATCATCTGAACTTATTTAAAATGTAACTTATCTTTTCTCCAAGGTCAAGATGTTCTTTTTTCGATTCTCTTTTGTAAAACGGCTTTTATACTCAATCAGAAGAGAATTTGAAAATAAAATTTTTGTTATCTTAACAATTAATTATTGGGGCTGTAGCTCAGTTGGGAGAGCGATTCGTTCGCAACGAATAGGCCGAGGGTTCGAATCCCTTCAGCTCCACTTGGTTTTAGATTATGGATTCTTAAATGTTGTTGTTCCTTCTCTTGTCATGTCGTAACAAAAATCAATTAACTAATGGGAGTGCAGTATGGAACAATTTGACAATCTAAATCTTGAAACTGAAGACTCACAAAAAAGTTTTGCGCCTACCACGGCATTTCAATTAACCTTCGACAAGATGGTAAAAGATATGCGGTTTGTAGGAATATTTGTAATTATCTACGGCGTTATAACCTGCCTAACTATTATAGGGGCTTTGATTGGTGTTCCTCTAATTTTTGCCGGTATGAGAATGAGAGAAGCTGCCGACCAATTTTCTTATTTCAGAATGACAAACAATGCCGCCGCAATGCGCTCCGGTTTCGAACTGCAGAGCCGATACTTCAACATATTCAAGATTCTAATAATTGTCGGACTGATTTTAACTGCTCTCTACATAATATTTATAATTGTTTTCTTATCAAGTTTTCTGGGAATGTTTTTGCATTCCGGCTCGTCTTTCTCTTCATAACTTTCTGAAAGGAAATAAAAATTATAATGACAAAAAATAGAGAGCAACTTTACCGGTGGGCGTTATGGCTCGCGTGGTTTACCGTTTTCTACAATATAGTTGAAGGAGTCGTTTCCGTTTATTTCGGATTTGCCGATGAAACGCTTTCGCTGTTTGGTTTCGGCATCGATTCTTTTGTTGAGGTCATCTCCGGCATCGGTATTTGGCACATGCTAATAAGAATTAAACTTCACGGAGAGGGAAAGCGGGATAAGTTTGAAAAGACTGCGCTGAAAATTACCGGCACTTCATTCTACATATTGGTGGCAGGATTGATTGTCTCGGCTGTCTATAACACAATTACAAATCACAAACCACAAACAGCATTTTGGGGAATTGTTATCTCGATTATTTCTATAGCTTCGATGGGTTTGCTGATTTACTATAAGAAAAAAATCGGGACGGCACTCAACTCCGAAGCATTGCTTGCAGATGCCAACTGCACAAAAACATGTCTCTACTTATCGATTGTACTTTTACTCGCCAGTGTCGGTTATCAAATTACCGGCTTTGGAGGAATTGATTCTTTTGGTGCGCTTTTAATTGCATACTTTTCATTTAGGGAAGGAAAGGAATCATTCGAGAAAGCTAAGAGCGATAAATACTGCGGCTGTGAGGATGAATAGAACATTCTTTTGTAAGTGCCCAGCATGCTGAGCCCCGAATAAATTTCATTAATCAAAAATTTTCTCCAGCTCCTGATATTTAGCATGAACCCCGTCAACCGCTTGATCTATAGCTTTTTTATTGTTGCCTGCTTTAACAACCTGATTCAGTTTGTCAACTGCGGCGGTTAAATCGGTTCTGATTTTATTAAAACTTTCTTCTTGGGATTTAAGTCGTTCCGGCAGTTTTGCTTTATCAATCGCTTCCACCCTTACTTTTAATTTAGCAGCAGCTTCTTTCGTTTTTTCAAATTCATCTTTCGGTACATAATAATGATAAACCATATATAGCACCCGATGAAATTCTTCTACCTCTTTGAGAACGGGACGGATTAGTCTAACCATTGCTTCGTATTGCGAATGAAGTTTCTCGGCGGCATTCAATAGCGAAACGGAATCATTTTTTGATGCGGCAACTTTGTACATATCGACGCACACGCCAAGTTTTTTAACGCCATCTTCCCATTTAGCTTTTTTCTCTCGCAAAATTCCGGGGAGAACGGCTTTTTCAATTTTCTTATAACCTTGCTCTACGTCTCCAACAAGAGAACACAAGAATTTGATATCTTTCCGCGGCCACCCTGTATGCCAGATGGGATAAATTACATCGTGATATGCAGTCAACTCTTTAACATCGGAACTCACTTCGTGATTTTTGTACTGCTGTCCCCAAACCGGTAATGCGAGAACAAACAATAACATCAACGAAAAATATTTCTTCATTTTTGATTCCTTATTTATTTATTAATTGGAAAAACTCAATTAATAGGAGGTACAAAACTGGTTGGAAATATACTAAACCGAATTTGCCGGAACAATTTTATAGAAATAAAAAAGCCGGAGAGCAAGGGACATATCCATTCTCCGGCTGCTTATCTAAGAGGAGGTTGGTTCAATTTTGTGGCTGATAAACTATTTTGCGTATCGTGTCGAACTGCAAATAGGGGTACTCTTCGCGAAGAGTTTCTATTGCATCGCTTGCGTTAACTTTTTTGGACCTAAGCGATTTAAATTTTTTTCTGATGATATAATCTCGCACCGATTTCTCATCAATTAATCCCCTGGTGATTAAGAGATTATAGATCTCATCGCTTATTAGTTCTGCAAGTGGATTCCCGCTAAGACTAAGACTTAAGTTTTCCATTGAAGCCCTCCAAGTTTGTTGTTAAATTTTTTATTACGGCTTTGATGTTGTTTGCTTACTAATTCTGAGATGTAATTAGCGAATTGATCTTTTTTTGTAAACCGCACAAATGTGTTGTTTTTTTGATAAGCGGTGGAAATTACTGCACTAACCTACATGTTCATGCGATGGGGACTTGATGCTGGATTCTTGATACTGGATGCTGGATAATAATTATAGTTGCTTGATTCGATCTTTTCATATTTAGTATCGAGCATCAAGTATCCAGTATCCAGTATCTAGATAATCCCTTTCCGGATTGCCTTTGCTACTGCTTCAGATTGTGAGTGCACATGTAGTTTGCGATAAATATTTCTGATGTGATGCCGGACGGTATCAACGCTGATGAAAAGACGATCTGCAATTTCTTGATAGTTATTGCCTTCAGCCAGAGAGGTTATAACTTCTTTTTCTCTCACTGATAACTCATGATCGGGCGCCAAAGTTGCCGCGCCCTGTGTTTGCTGGAAAACAGTAATCACTTGCCGCGCAATTAAAGAGCTCATTGGCGCGCCGCCTTCGAATGCATCTTTAATCGCTTCAAGCAGACGGCTCGGAGGAGTTTTTTTAACGAGATAGCCGCACGCTCCTGCACACAGCGCCTTGAACACAGTTTGACTGTCTTCATAAATAGTAAGCATTAAAATATTCAGCTCGGGTTTAATTTTTTTTGCGCGCGCAATCCCATCGATGCCGCTCATGCCCGGTAAACCGATATCCATTAAAACGACATCAACGCTGAGTGTTTCAAGCTTAGAGAGAAATGATTCGCAATCGGAAAAAGCGCCCACACAACTGTAGCCTGTTGTTCCGTTTATTAGAGCCGCAAGCCCGTCGCGGATTGTTGTGTTGTCTTCTATGAGTGCTACTTTAATCATTAAAGGTTCCCGCTCTTGCTGACACAAGATAATATTTTTTATCCTTGCTTTGAAATGAATTGGAAAAATACTTTGCCGAATTAAGATAGGAACTACTTTAGAAAAGGAAGAATTACTTTTTTCAGGCTTAAAATTTTGCCTGTAAATTTAATTTGCGTTCCTTCATCGGAAGAATCAATTACAAGTTCCCCGCCGATGGTTCTTGCGCGAGACCGCATGTTAAGAAGTCCGTTGCCGCTCTTAATCTTTTGAATATCGAAACCGGTGCCGTCGTCGCGTAGTATGAGTTCCAGAATATCTTTGTTCAAGTTTGCTTCGAGAATTATTTTGTTGCATTTACTGTATTTGATCGCGTTGTTAATTCCCTCCTTAAAAATCAAAAAGAGGTTCTGCTTATAGTCCATCGGAAGCTTCAGCGTGTTAATCTTTTCAAGATTCACAGTTTTAAACGAAATACCAGCAGAGTTCAATAGATCTGCATAAGAATCTTTAAGTCGCAGCAGAAGGTGGTAAAACGTATCGCGCTTGGGGTTAACCATCCATACGATATCGCTCATGATGTCGATCAATTGGCGGGCTTTATCGCTGATCAAAACTAAATTCTTATTCGTTTCGGGAGACGAATTTTTTATCTCGTGCGATGTTAGCTCACTTAAAATCGAAATTTCAGTGAGGCCGGAACCGACATTATCATGAAGATCGGCAGCAAGTTTGCTTTTGATTTTTTCGATCGCCAGCAGATTTCTGTAACCAACAGTACTTAAATAAAAGATAATAAAAATAATCAACAGCGCTGCACCTGCAATGAACCACCAGCGTTCCCAGAAAGGCGGTAGAATTATTATATGGATTCGTGCGCCGTCGTTGTTCCAAATTCCGTCGTTGTTGGAACCGATCACACGAAAAACATATTCGCCCGGCGATAGATTTGTATAGTTCGCAATTCTTCTTCGCGAGTCAACGTAATGCCAATCTTTTTCAAATCCTTCCAGAGTGTACGCGTACTGGTTATCCTGAGGATTTGTATAATCCAGAGCAGAAAATTCGAACGAAAAGAAATTTTGCAAGTAGGAAAGTTCGATTCTGTTCTGTTCCCCTTTTATCGCTTCATTGAAAACTCTGATCGAGCTTACAACAATCGGTGGAATAACCATGTTGTCTTTTACACTGTCGGGATAAAAATAATTTAAACCGTTGATGCCGCCGAAGAACATTTCACCGGATTTGGATTTGAAGTACGCGCCGCCGCTGAATTCAAGACTTTGCAGACCATCATGAAGATCATACCGGGTGAATGTTTCCGTACGGGTATTGAGTTTAAAAAGTCCGTTGTCCGTACTCATCCAAAGATTTTTGTGATTATCCGCTTCGATGCCGTAAACAACAGAGCTGTTCATTTTATTCCTTTTGCCGAAGTGGATGAATTTTTCTTTCTTCTTATCAAACTTCTGCAGACCGCCGCCGTATGTTCCAACCCATAAATAGCCGTCATCATCTTCGTAAATACACATCACGCGGTTATCGCTGATGCTCGATTCATCACCCGGAATATTTTTATAATTGATGAATTGTTCTGTTGCTGGATTGAATTTATCCAACCCGCCGCCAAATGTGCCGATCCAAATAGTGCTGTCTTTGTCCTCGAAGAGCGCGTAAACTCGGTCGTCGCTTATGCTGAATGGATTTTGAGGATTGTGAATATACTTTTTGAACCGCGGGTGATTTGCGGCAATGTCCTCGGCGGAAATTTTATTTAATCCTCCTCCAAACGTTCCAACCCATAAATTTTTCGCGTGATCAATCATCAATGCCTGAACTTGATCGGCGCCCAAACTCAATGAGTCGCCGGGAATCTTTCCGTAGTGCAAAAATTTTTCGGTCGTTTTGTTGAATCTGTTTAGTCCGCCGCTGTAAGTGCCGATCCAGAGCCCGCCGCTATTGTCACCTATGACTGCCCTGATGTGGTTGTCGCTGATCGAGTACGGATCGAATATATTTCTTCTATAATAAGTAAACTTTCCGGTTTTCCGGTCCCAGCGATTCAGTCCGCCCTTGAACGTTCCGATCCACAAATTCGAATTATCATCACCGTAAATAGCCCAGACAACATCGTCATTCAAACCGTTTTTATTTTTTAAATCTTTGTTTATTTGTTTGAACTTCACAGAGCTGCGTTCAATTTTATCAAGTCCATTTCCTAAATGCGTTCCAATCCAAATTGTTCCAGATCTATCTTCCATAATCGAAAGCACATCATTCTTGGAAAGTGAGTTCGGCAGAGCTGGATCGTTTCTGTAGAAAGAAAAAACTTTCTTTTTCAAATTATATCGAATAAGACCGTTGTAATATGTCCCGATCCAAAGTTCGCCGTAACGGTCTTGCACAAAAGACGTGATTAAACTTTCCGGAAAATAATTCGCCCCATTCTTTTGAATTTCAAACCGTTCGAACCGCGCTTTATCCGGCGGAAGCTGCTGATTCTTTTTTGTGAGTCTGTCGATTTCACCTGTGTAAGTCCCAATCCAAAAATCTCCATTGGAATCTCTGAACAATGAAAAAATTTTATCATCGATCAAACTTTCGGGATTACCGTTGTGTTTATATTTAATTATAACGGTGCGGTCACCTTCCGGAACAAGTTTATACAAACCGCCTCCGAGGGTTCCGGCCCAAACCGATCCGTCGTCATCGGGAATAATCGCTCTGATTCTGTTCGAATGAAAACCATTTGGCTTGTTGAGATCATAATGAAAATATTCAACCTTGTCATTCTTAACATCAAATTTTACGAGCCCTCTTCCCCATGTTCCGACCCACAAGTAACCGTATTTGTCCTGAACAATTGAAGTGATCGATCTATCGCTGCTGCGGGAAAACGGAAGCGGAAAATCGTAAAATGCTTCTTCGGGATCGACTTGCGTTCTTATCTGTTCGGTAATGTTGTAACGCGTGAAGGTTCCGTTCCATCTGTCGTACTTGTTTAGAATCCCTTCGGAAGTGCCGATCCAGATGTAGCCGTCTTTGTCTTCGCACATCGATAGTATTCCGTTGCCGGAGATTGAAGTTGTGTCTGAAGGATCGTTTACAAATACGAGAAAGTTGTATCCGTCGTAACGGTTCAAACCGTTGGCGGTTCCGAACCACAAATATCCTTCACTGTCCTGCAGCATGCACGAAACGGTGCTTTGCGAAAGCCCGTCTTCAATTCTTAATTGTTTAAAAACAATATCGCCGGGAGAGTCTGCCGCCGCGTTAGCGCGGACTTGAAAGATCATCAATAAAAATAGGAATGAAAAATATGTTCGAAGCTTGGCGTGCACGGTAGAATTTATTATTCCGAAATTAGCTTTGAAAAACTTACTTAAATAAATATCTAAATTCATCTTGCGGTAACGGAATTAAGCTGAGAATTATTAATTCTTCTATTATATTTAGTCGTGCAAGATGAACGGAAAGATTAATATGCGCAAAGTTTTTTTTGCTCTTGTGATAGCGGCTCTTATTTCATTTATCGGCGGATGTGATAAAGGTATCGAACCTGAACCCGCCAACAATACACCGCCCGGCGTAACCGGATTCAGCGGAACGGTAACATTCGTTGGTAATTGGCCCGCCGGAATCAAAAGAACTCACTTAGTTGTTTTCAAAAATCTTCTTAAAGACAGTTCAGATTTCTTTCCGCCGAATTTAAGTTTCGTTATCGATTCTATCCCAAACGGAAGCAACAAGTTCACATACAATTCAGTTGATAATAATTTTATTTCTATCTTCAAAATAACCCCCGGCGATTATCAGTACATCGTTGTTGCCCAGTCCAAAACTCCAAATCTTTCTTTGGCAAGAAAGGATTGGTTCATCGTCGGAGTTTACTGCATCGGCAACAATCAATCTCAGCCGGCAACAATGACAATTCAAGACGGCAAGATGACAACGGGAATTGACGTAAAAGTTGATTTCGGTAATCCGCCACCTCAACCGCCCGGCGGGTGATCTATTTTCAAAAACATCACAAGAGTTTTATGAAAAAACTAAGTCTCATTTTTCTTCTGCTTGCAAGTATTTCCGTTTACGCACAGCAGGGCTCTTTAAAAGGAAAAGTAATTACCGATAAAAATGAATTGCTTGAAGGCGTGAACGTTGTTGTTTCCGGCACCCAGTACGGTGCTGCAACTTTAAGCGACGGAAGTTTCGAAATAAAAAATCTCCCGTTCGGAAATTATTCGCTGGAAGTTTCGTTAATAGGTTATTCGAAAAAGAAAATTAATGTTGATTTCAATGCCGCGACAAAACCGCTGATCATCGTATTAACAGAAGAACCGATTCAAGCGCGGCAGATTGTTGTGAGCGCAACGAAGTATGAACAGAGAATTCAAGACCTGCCGGTTAGCACCACAATTATTCAACCCGATTTTATAGATAAAAATAATTATCTCACCTTCGATGAAATGCTGTCGAACGTTCCCGGCGTGCAAATGAATCTTGAACAGCCGAGCATCCGCGGATCAAGCGGATACAGCAAAGGAACCGGCGCGCGCGTTCTTGTAGCGGTTAACGGAATCCCGATGTACAGCGGCGATACCGGCGATATAGTTTGGGAATTGATTCCGATGGCGGATATTGAACGTATCGAAATAATAAAAGGTCCGGCAAGCTCGCTCTACGGCTCATCAGCAATCGGCGGTGTTATAAACATCATCACAAAATCTTCCGTGAAAAATCCGATAACACATTTCCGTTCTTACTTCGGCGCGTATGATAACCCGGCGTATGATATTTGGAAATGGAACGACAACCTTAGAACATTTTATGGCGTCGAACTCACGCACTCCAACATGGTCGGTAATCTTGCTTATACTTTGTCGTTCAAAAAATTTGACAATATGAGTTACCGTCAGAACGATTACGCGAAACGTTATCTCGGTTACGTTAAACTTAATTACGATTTCAACGCGCAGGATAAACTAACTTTCTTTGCAGACTTCTTGAACATGGATCGCGGAAATTTTCTTTACTGGAAAGATTCCCGTAACGCGCTTGTTCCGAAAGACGAAGACAACGGAAACACGGTTAAATCCAACCGCTTGTTCACCGGACTTATTTATCACCATCAGTTCAACAAAAACTTATTCGGCGAAATTAAAGCAAGCTACTACTACACAAAGTTCGACGGCTACGGAATTGAGCTGACCGAATCCATTGCAAATCTTGGCAGAACCGAAATGATGCTGAACGCCGTGCTATCGGATACATGGACCAGCACGGCGGGAGTTGAACTTTCTTATTCGAAAGTGTCGTCAAACATTTTTATGAACCCGAAATTTTTCGGAGGCGGCGCATACTTCCAAGCCGAGTATAAAGGAATTGAAAACTTGATCGCAAATTTTGGAATCCGTTACGATTACATGAAGCTCGATACTTTAAGCGGCGCAAATGCGGTTACGCCAAAAGCCGGATTGAATTATAAACTTTCAAAAGATTTTGTTCTCCGCGCTTCGGTTGGAACCGGTTTCCGCGCGCCAACTCCGTCGGAAGTTTTCACAACTGTCGGTGTCGGCGGTGGAATTGATGTGAAGCAAAATCCGAATTTGAAATCCGAGACAAGCATTTCATTCGAAGCCGGCGCGCGTTACGATTACTCGGACGATCTTTCGTTCGATCTCGCGCTTTATCAAACCGAGTACAACAATTTTATCGAAGCAACTCTTACGAAAGAGGCGAAGATTCAATTCATCAATTTGAGCAAAGCCAGAATTCAAGGATTGGAATTTACTTTCGATTGGCGCTTGGTACCCGGCTTATTCAAAATTTCATCCGGATACAATTACATGTGGGCGCGCGATCTGGAAAATAATGCACCGATGAAATACAGACCGCGTAACGTTGTGAACGCGCGGTTCCAATACACCCCGCAGCCGTTCGAGTTTGAGGTTAACTTCAGGTACGCGAGCCGCGTGGAAGCCATTGACGAAGCATTAACACAGCCGCCGCTTGCATTGGTTGTGGATGGCAATAAGCGCGTTCCGATTTATGTTACCGACATAAGCGCCGGTTACAATTTTTTGATCGGTTCCGTTCCGGCAAAAGTATTTTTGAACACTAAGAATATTTTCAACTACAACTACGTTGAGTTTATCGGGAACATTGCGCCGATAAGAAATTATTCTGTGAGCATGGAAATGTTTTTTTAGTGGGATTTCCCCTACGTTAATTGATAGTTGGATGTTGTTATATTTTCAACAATAATATTAATCCTTATAGGAGAATAATATAAAAATGGATCTATTAGATGATATAAAATATAAGTTCGATAGACTTGGTTATATAAAGAAACTTATAGAGGAGTGGAAGCCGATTAATTGTGAGACAGAAAAAGATTATGAGAATTCCTTATATAACTTTTTGCATTTAAATTTGCCCAACACTCAAATAACTAAACAATTTGCAAAAGGTAGAATTAAAGCGGATATAGTAATTGATGAAAAATATATTGTAGAACTCAAAAATAAATTGAATTCACGCAATAATTATCAAAGACTAATTGGGCAGCTATTTGAATATAAAAAGTGGGAAGGATCAATTATATTATTATTAATTGGAGAAGTCGACCAAAACTTTATAAAAGAAATAAAAAGCTTTATAAAAAACGAAGATAATTCTTTCTTAACGGAAGACCCGAAATATATTCTAATAGAAAAAAAATAATGCTTCTATTGGCATCTAACTCATGCTTCAATAACGATCACTTCTCTGCCTCATCAGAAAAATTCGATGCAGTGTTTTTTGTTCATCTGAGTAAACATTTGTAAAGTAATGGCCGAAATAATTACACGTTGTCGTTGCTATACGAGTTGTGATTCACTCCCAAGTAACTGCTCTTGGTTTCAAACGTCTGATTAAGTACAAATATTTCTCTTACAAATTAAGCTGAGAAAAAAATGGCAGAACAAGTTTGCCCGGTCTGGATTGGTTATTTTTTATTAAGTCCGCTAAGAAAACTATTTCAAAATCCGAATAATATTTTAAGTCCATACGTTAAGGATGGAATGAAAGGTCTTGTTGAATTGTCTTTGGAGATTCCTACTGAAATGTCGCGTTTTGTAAGAGATTAATCAACGGCAATCATGCCGTAAAATATTTAACTGGGTTTTTCCGGTTCGTCTTTCTTAATCACTTCAACAGTAAAATTTGCCGCGAGCGCGGCTAGCGCGCCAACCGCTGCCAGCACCGGCGCAAAAAAAGCTCCTATCACGCCAACTGTTACCGGTATTTCGATGTATGTCCTCCCGTTAACATCTTTAATAATAATTCTACGCGCGTTGCCTTCTTTAATCAGCTCTTCAATCTTGGCAAGTAATTCTTTTCCGTTGATGGTAAATTTTGTGGACATGTCAACCTCACTTTATTTTGAAACGAATCGGCAGCACTGAATTTAAATTTGCTCGCTCAATCGAACCACGTTAACATGGAAACGCGGAAAAACATGTGCGGCAGCTTTGAAAAATTCTATTACTGCGGTAAGAAACGACCGCGCTACGAATGAATCGATAGAAAAGTCGAGCAGATAATTTTCCTCGTCGGTTTTAATTACAATGCGTTTCACCTTTCCGCTCGAAATATATTTTTCTATATGTAGATTGAATTCGTTCATTCCAACCTCTCTGTTCATGCCCTTTAACTCTTATAACATATTAGATGAACGAAAAGTTTAATAGGTTCCGCGTTTGAGAGGGTTGAAATTTGGTGATGATTCGTTTTGCGATGAATTTATTTCCTTCGTTTCCAAAAATAATAGACTGGAATTCCGATGCCGAGGAACAATAACCCAACCCATGCTTGCTGCGGTTTTTCGATGAGCGTATTTACTACAAACCGGACAGCCATTGTATAATAAATGCGCGGTGCCGTTAAAGTGTAAATTCCGGTTGTCCCAAAAGTTGAAATGAAAATTGCGATCGCAATCAGACCGCCGCCGATTGTACACAAAACTTTTTGAACAGCATCTGCGGCAAGAGTTGGTGTCGAACCGATTTCACCCGGCGTCATCAAAAACATGTACGCGATATTTGCGAGTATATAAATTAAAGTTACGGCAACCGCGGCGGTAATCATTGCGCGAGGCAAATCTTTTTTCGGATTTATTGCTTCACCGGCTGTAAACGTTGCGTGCTGCCAGCCGCCGTAAAACCACAATACACCTAATTCTTGATTTAAGATAAGGAAAAAATTCGGTGAGCTGCTTTTGTTTTCTGATTTGTTTTTTTGTGCAGCGGTTAGATAATCGGAAATTTATTTTTCCGATTCGACTTTCGATTTGTTTTTTTCTTCCGATCGGGAAACGAGACTAATGCGGATTTCCGGAAAGAGTCCTTCGTTAACTACTTTTATTTCAAAATGGGAATCCTCGTTTTGTCGTGGCTGATAATTGCCGGTTTGATTTTCTCGTGCGAGTGTGATTGCTAACATGAATTCCGAGATAATTTTAAGTTAATAATTTTGTTAAGCGCGATTTCAATTTAGGAATAACGAGGCACTGTTCCTAATTCCAATTTCAATGTAAAAAAATTCTTTTTAAACGGTCAAATTATTTTTTCGAATTATAAAAATATTTTTCTTGACTTCATTTGCAATTTAAATTTACGACCTGTCGTCATTTTACCGAGATTACAATTTTATGTTTGATAAATTCATTTCCGGTTTTAGAAATATTTACGCTCGACCTTCGATCCCCAAATTCTGCACCGGTTATTTTTGCAGCTAAGTCGGAATTTGTTATTCCCGGTTCGTAATTTCTATTCGGCTTTCCTTCACAGTCGATTGTAAGCGGTTTCCCTTCCGGTTTTTGCGAAACTATTTTCAGTTCTTCGTTCACAGCGCCGATCAGAGATTTTTTTTGCAAGCGAATAAATTGCAATTGCCGGTTTGTATGAAACAACTAACTCGCTTTTGTTTTTCACTTTGAAACGTGTTTGCAGTTGATATGCTTGTTTATGTTTTACCAATGTGAATCGATTCGAAACCGTACTTGTCTCTAATTTTTGTTACTGCACTAAGCATTTTTTTTCTTGCGATTTCTTCGTCTTCAAACAAAATTTCCTGTTCCGCAAACTGGTTTAACTTGCTGAGATGAATTCCAATTAGACGGATGCCGACCCCTCGCGTAAATGTTTTTCTGAATAGCTCAACAGCTACATCGTAAACTACTTTGTCGTCGTCGGTCTGCTTAATTGTTTTTGCTCTGGTGAGAGTAGAAAAATCCGCGAAGCGCAGTTTTATCGAAACGGTTGAGGTCTGCAGCATTTCATTTCTTAAAAGTTGACAAGCTTCCCCCACAAGTTCAAAAATTACCGACTCGATTTTTGTTTTGCTTACTATGTCTTTACCAAACGTGGTCTCTTTCGAAATACTTTTTCGTTCATGCTCAACAGACAAAAAATCGATTCCATGACCGTTTGCTTTCTTCCAAAGATCCGTGCCGTACTTGCCGAGCAGAATCGATAAATAATCTTGCGAAGCATTTGCAATATCGTTTACAGTTGTAAATCCGCGCGAGTGCAACAAATTAAAAGTTGCCTTCCCTATTCCCGGAATCTTTTCGATCTTGAGCGGGGCTAAAAATTCTTTTTCTTTTCCGTGCGGAACGAATGTAATCCCTTGCGGCTTTTTGAAATCTGAAGCGATCTTTGCAACGGTTTTGTTGCTTGCAATTCCTATTGAGCATGGAAGTCCGATTGTTTCCCAAATTTCTTTTTGAATCCGTTCTGCAAATAAGTCTGGTGCACCGTAAATTTTTTCGCAACCGGTAAAATCGAGATAAAATTCATCAATGGAAGCTCCTTCAACAATCGGGAAAACTTTTTCGAGCAATCTTTTTACCGCTTTTGAATACCGTCCGTATTCTTTATGATGACCGTGAAGATAAATTCCGTTGGGACATAAACGAAAAGCCGTTTTGATCGGCATCGCCGAATGAAGTCCGTACTTGCGCGCTTCGTAACTGCATGCCGCAACAACTCCGCGACCGTGAGGATCGCCGCCGACTATTACCGGCTTGCCTTCCAAGGAGGAATCTAAAATCCTTTCGACTGATACGAAGAAAGCGTCCATGTCTAAGTGGAAGATTGTTTTCATAAAAGGTGTGCTTTTAGAAAATTTTTGCTGCTCTTTTAATCAAAATGATTTCGTCGTGCAGTTAACAAACGAACATTATAATATGGAAAATTTGATTCTATCAATCAACTCTGTTAGCCACTTACTATGCTGGTTTATCAATAGTTCTTCGTAGCTGAATTAATAACCCGAAAAGAATCGCCATGATTTTCAATAAAGCTAATGTTTAAAAATATCACGGTATATTTTTAAAATGGCTTCAATTGAAAAAACCTCAAATACATTTTTGTATCTAAAAACTCTCAAAGAATCTCTTCAAAAGTAGTTTTCACCAAAAAATAAATGAGGTACAACCTATTACAAGTCTAACTTGATCACTTTGAAGAAGATCCGCACCAAAGCTATGCACGATTTTATTTCAATCATGACCATAAAGCGCTTATTGGGATTGCGAACATGTTCCTATCAAAAGGAATTATCTTCTTGCCATTATAGAACATAAATCCTCTGATGAATTTCTTCCCGGTTTCGGAAGCCAGCACCTTTAGCCACTTAAACATTTCGGCCCGGGGAGATTGTGTAGCCTTAACCTCTATTCCAACAAGAGAACCGTCGTTTCTCTCGATCACAAAATCCACTTCCTGCCCAGATGACGTACGGAAATAATAAATATTTAGTATTTGTTCACTCCAGGATATCTGTTTAATTATTTCCATCAAGACAAAGTTTTCAACTACCGACCCCAACAAAGACGGATCATTCTTGAATCTATTTTCATCAGCAGAAGTAAGATGCGTTAATAATCCAGTATCGTACAAATAGACTTTGGGGGTTTTAATTAACCTCTTTGAAAAATTACCCGAGAACGGAGGAAGCAGAAAGGTCATGAACGTTGACTCAAGCAAAGTCATATACCGCTTCAGCGTTGATTGAGGGATGCCTGACAACCGCGATACTTCAGCAACATTAAGTATCGAACCCGTTCTTGCTGCAAATAATCTTAACAATCTTGGAAGTTGAGTAATCCCATCTATGTTTGAAAGATCTCTGACGTCCCTCTGTAATATTGTTGTGATGTAGGAGTTAAACCAAGCGTCTCTTCTTACTGGAGTTTTTCTATCCTGAACTTCGGGATATCCACCTAATACAATTCTATTCAATAGTGAATTAGAAGATTTGCATTCCGCAGGTAAATTGAACTTGCTATCAAAGAATGAATCTACTAGATTAAACTTGCTGGCGGCTATTTCATTTTGTGAAAATGGATAGAGGTTTAAGATTTCGATTCTACCGGCTAATGATTCCGATATCTTGGGGATCAACAAAATATTCGCTGATCCCGTCAAGATAAACTTTCCCGGTCTTCGATTTGTATCTACTATTTTCTTGATCGCCAAGAATAGTTCCGGCACTCTTTGAACTTCATCAATGGCCAAATTTTTATCGTAGGCTTCCAGAAACCCACTCGGATTATTTTTTGCAGCAGATAGAATTGCCGTATCATCAAACGTTATATATTCTGCTTTATGCTCATTCTTAACTATACTTTTAATTAAAGTACTTTTACCAGTTTGTCTAGCACCGTGCAACACTATTACCGGACTATCTTTAAGCGCCTCCATCAGTTTTGGAGTTATTTTTCTGTTGATCATTATTATCACCTTTTAACTTGCAGCAAAACTAGATGTTTTGTGGCAGATAATCAACCATCAAGTGGATGATTATCCACCTAAAGATTTGTCGTTAAAATACACATGAACATAGTGCGAGAGGATACAACTAAAAAGATGATCGGCTAACTGAAGTACAATTGAAGTACATTTTTATGTAAACTACACCGGAAATCATCAAAAATCGTCTTGGGTACAAAAAAAAACCCCGAATTCTTTAGAATTTCGGGGCTTTTGTGCACCCTGGGGGATTCGAACCCCCGACCTGATGATTAAGAGTCATATGCTCTACCAGCTGAGCTAAGGGTGCGGTGCAAAAATAAATAAAATAAGTCACCGCACAAAACATGAAATGAATTTCATTTCTGATAAGACTAATTAAGCTTGAGGAAAATTTTTCGAGAGAGGATTTAAGAAAAGATGAACTCGCTTGTTGTTGACAAGTTCATCTTAGAATAAAGGCTTGATTTATTTTTGTGCATCTACATATTTTCTCATCTTACTATGTTTGCGTCCATAGAAAATATAGATCATCATTCCGATAGCCAGCCAGATAAATAAACGCAGCCAGTTTTCTTCCGGTAACGAAAACATTAGCATCAAACAAGTTACTACGCCGGCAATGGGAACAAACGGAAACCAAGGTGATTTGAAAGGTCGTTCCGCTTCCGGATGAGTCTTGCGCATGATTAAAACAGCAGAGCATACTATCACAAATGCGAATAATGTCCCAATGTTTACCAGCTCTGCCAAAATTCTTAACGGAAGCAATCCGGCTAAAGTTGAAACGAAAATTCCCGTTAATATTGTGGACTTCCATGGTGTTCTAAATTTATCATGCACGGCACCAAAAAAACTTTCCGGAAGCAGCCCGTCACGCGCCATTGCCAAAAACACACGCGGCTGGCTTAACATCATCACAAGAAGTACGGAAGTTATGCCCGCAACGGCACCAAGCGAGACCAATACCTGCGCCCAATGCAACCCTATTTGACCGAATGCATCCGATACAGGCGCATCAATATTTATTTTGTTGTACGGAACCATCCCCGTTAAAACGGCAGAGACAGCGATATACAAAATTGTACAAAGAATTAGAGAGGTTATAATTCCGATCGGAACATCGCGTTGAGGATTTTTTGCTTCTTCAGCGTGAGTTGAGACTGAATCAAATCCGATGTATGCAAAAAAGATCATTGCTGCACCGGCAAGAACTCCAACGGGCATCCCTCCTAAACCGGTTTCACCGAAAACAGTTTTACCAAAGAAACTAACACCGGTATAACCATACGGTGCAAATGGTGTCCAATTAGCAGTGTTGATATACATTGCACCAACCGCAATCACAAACAGAACAATGACAAGTTTAATCCCAACGATTATTGCATTGAATCCCGCGCTTTCTCTTATACCTTTTACTAGGATTGCAGTAATTATTAAAGCAATCATAATGGCAGGAAAATCTATCACCGAGCCTGTCATCCATAGCATTCCGGTATCGGGATTAAAATCGAACGGCGCGCGCGTTAATGCAAGCGGAAGCTTAACATGCCAGGTGCCGAGGAAATCCTGAAAGTATTGCGACCATCCGTGTGCAACCGTTGCAGAAGCAACTGCATATTCCAGGATTAAATCCCAACCAATAATCCACGCCATCATTTCTCCCAAAGTAGCATAAGCGTATGTATATGCAGAACCGGCAACAGGCACCATAGAAGCAAATTCGGCGTAACACAATGCTGCAAAGATGCAAGCGATTCCAGATACGGCAAAGGAAAGGATAACCGCGGCACCGGCTTTATCATGTGCTGCAATTCCGGTCAGCACAAATATTCCAGTTCCTATGATTGCACCAACACCAAGACTCGTCAAGGCAACAGGACCAAGAATTCTGCGTAATCTATTTTCCCCGTGAAGTTCTTCCAATAGAACGTGCAGCGGTTTTTTGATAAAGAGTTTTTTCATTATGCCTCAATAAATTAGTTAAGAATCTTTTACAGTTGGAAAATTTCAATCTCTTTAAAAAAACCTCACCGGGAAAAGATCCCAATGAGGTAAATTTTTTGTAGAGCAGAAAATCCGTACTTCAGAAAATTACTTCTTTGCTTTTTTGAAAAGCAATTGATAACAACAAAAAAACATTAGCCCGCCAATGAACGAAAAAGCAAGAGCCATAAATACTATTCCGCTAAGCTGTAATCCCATTTTTAATCCTTTTCTTTTTCCAAGCTAAATGAATTAAATAAAGAAATCCAGTAAAAATGATAACCATAAAAATTCTTGACGCCCAGATGTAAGTTAGGTTTTCACCCTCAACTCTTTGAAGCAAAAGGATCGGGATAGCATCGTTAATCAGCCACCACACCATAACTATAAACAAAACCAGCGGAGTAATATACTTCATGACGTAAAAGAAAAATCTTGGAATCTTGATATCGCCGCCTTCGTTCATTTCCGCCCAGGCTTTTTCTGCACCGAAAATCCACATGAAAATTATTGTCTCGCCTAGTGCAAATACTACAAGTCCAAACGTTCCCGCCCAATAGTCCATCTCATCAAGAAAACCATATTTTAAATAGAATACTACAAGCTGCACTGACACCATAACAACAAAGCTTAACAAGAGAACCGATTTTCTTCTGCTCAGTCCAAATTCGTCTTCCAGGAAAGCAATAACTTGCTGACCCATCGCAACGGAAGAAGTTATTCCGGCAAAGAACAACAACAAGAACCAGAGGAATCCAAACAATTGACCGAAAGGAATTTTTTCAAACACTAGCGGCATTGAAGCAAAACCAAGATCGAAAGAGCCTCCTTGCGCCATTGCAGTTGTAGTTGCAACTCCAAAAAATGCTACTGCAAGCGGGATTGCAATCGAACCGCCGAGAATAACTTCTGCAAATTCATTTGTAGCGGCGGTTGTTAAACCCGATAGAGCAATATCATCCTTCGGTTTTAGATAACTTGCATACGCATGAATCGTTCCCATGCCCACCGAAAGCGTGAAGAAAATTTGTCCTGCCGCTGCCAACCAAATTTTAGGATCGCCAAGTTTTGAAAAATCCGGATTCCAAATAAAACCGAATCCATTTGCAACAGAATTTTCCGGTACGGCAGGATTTGGAGTACCCAGTGTTACGACTCTGATAGCAATTATTATTGCAAAAACAAAAAGCATCGGCATAGCAATCTTGGCAAGTTTCTCAATTCCTTTCGAAATTCCTTTGTACAAAACCCAAAAGTTTATCGCGAAAGTTATAATCATAAAAGTATAAGCGATTGTAATGCCGTTGAAATATTGTGTGACTTCCCTTCCTTGGTAACCGTAAAGAAAAGATTTCATCGCTTCAAAATTTTCTAAACCGAAATAACTTTTTGTGATCGAAAGGAAGCTGTAACCTAAAGTCCATGACTCGATGTACGTATAGTAAATCAAGATTACCGTTGAGACAAATAATCCTATCGCGCCAAAATATTTTGCTATTCTGTTTTTCCACAGCACATCAAACATACCGGGAGCGCTTCCGTGTCCAAATTTACCGCCATATCTTCCAATGCCCCATTCCATCCACATCAAAGGAATACCAACAACCAGGAAAAAAATAAAATACGGAATCATAAAAGCACCGCCGCCGTTTGAAGCTGCTTGAACCGGAAAACGAAGAAAATTTCCTAAACCAATTGCGTTACCTGCAACGGCAAGAATTAAACCGAAGCGGCTGCCCCATTGTTCACGTTCTGCTTTTTGTTCAGCCATTTAAACTCCGCTGGTCAACATTAAATTTTTGCAAATATTAAATTTTCTTTCAGTAATCGCAATTACAAAGATTATTTTTGTGTTGATTCAAAAAAAATGGATTTGTAAATTATAATCGGAATGATTGTTCTTATTATATTTTTTTTAGTTTTTCTCAATAAACAAAGAGGTTATCATGAGGTTGAAATTCATTTACATTTGTTGTGCTATAGTCCTTTTGTCAAGTTACGCCTTCGCACAGAATTGTATCGATTGCCATTCAAAAGTTACACCTAACATTGTAAGCGATTGGAAACTCAGCAAGCATTCTCAGAATGAAGTCGGATGCACCGAATGCCACGGCAGTGATCACACAAAAGTTGACGACTACGCGAAAGCAAAAACTCCAACGCCGGAAACATGCAACAATTGTCACGACACTCAAGTGGCGCAATTCAAAAAAGGCAAACACGCATTTGCATGGGCTGCAATGAAAGCGATGCCCACTACACACATGCAGCCGATGGTATTGATTGACGGCATGAAAGGATGCGGCGCTTGTCACAAAATCGGCACAAAGAGCGAAGAGGAAATTCAAAAAATTAAATCCGAAGGTTCGATGTTCGGTCATGCTTCATGCGATGCATGTCATACACGTCACACTTTTTCTGTCAAAGAAGCCAAACAACCGCAAGCGTGTCAAACATGTCACATGGGTTTCGATCATCCGCAGTGGGAAATGTATTCGGGCTCTAAACATGGAGTGAGATATTTACTGAAACAAAATGGAACTTTACCCGTAGACACTGCTGCCCCAACTTGTCAAACATGCCATATGCCGAACGGAAATCATGAAGTAAGAACTGCATGGGGATTCTTGGCTGTTCGTCTCCCGATGCCGGAGGATAAGCAATGGACAGATGATCGAGTAACAATTCTTCAGGCGCTTGGTGTTCTTGATCCAACCGGAAAACCAACAGGCAGACTCGACGTGGTGAAAGCGGCAGACGTTGCACGATTAGATCAACAATCTTGGCAAACAGAAAGAAATAAGATGATTGCCGTTTGTAAAAATTGCCACGCTGAAAGTTTCGCTAAAGCGGAATTGGAAAAGGGGGACAACATGATAAAGCAAGCAGATCATTTGATGGCTGAAGCAATCAGAATAGTTGCCGGATTGTACAAAGACGGAGTGATAAAGAAACCGGCAAGCTACGCTTACGATTTCCCGGACTTGCTGACATTTCATGATGCACCTACAGTGGTTGAACAAAAACTGTTTGTAATGTTCCTCGAACACAGGATGAGAACGTTTCAGGGGACGTTCCATGCAAACCCGGATTATGCTTTGTGGTACGGCTGGAGCGAAATGCAGCGCGACTTAACAGAAATTAAGGAACTTGCAGAAAACATGAGAATATTAAAAAAATAATTGTTTGCCTCGTTGGTAGAGACGTTCCGTCGAACGTCTCTACTTTTTCTTCCTCTCTTTGCCCCGTATTTTTGTATTATTCCAATAGAATTTCGAAAAACTTTTTTAAGATGATCAAAAAATATTTCTTATTTATTCTAATTGCCGCTATAGTTGCCTCTTGTTCCGATCAACAGCAGCAAAAGGTAAGCGGCTTATCGATAAAAGACGATCTCGGGAATTCCATTTCGTTCAGCAAACCGCCGCAGCGAATAATCACTCTCGCACCTAATCTTACGGAAATGATTTACAATTTAGGTCTCGGCAACAATTTAGTCGGGAATACAACTTACTGCGACTATCCCGCAGCAGCGCGCAATGTTGATAAGGTCGGCGATATGCTGACATTCAACTTTGAAAAGATTGTTACGCTGAAACCCGACATTGTTTTCATCACCGTAGAAGGGAATACAAAAGAAACGTACGATAAATTCCGTGAGCTTGGAATTAAAATTTTCGTTTCAAATCCGCGAAACTTTACCGGAATCAAGAAAACCTATCTTGATTTAGGAAAAATTTTCGGCGTTGAAGAAAAAGCAAAAAGAAAAGTTGCCGGCTGGGATTCGCTGGTCACAAAATTATCAACCGAATCAAAAAACTATCATGAAGCATCGGCAATGTTTTTAATCGATACTAAACCTGTCATGCTCGCCGGAAAAAATACTTTTATAAACGAGTATCTAGAAATTTGCGGATTGAAGAACATTGCTGCAGATTCGCCGTTAAACTATCCGATGTTCTCTCGTGAAGAAATTTTAAGACGCAACCCGGATTATATTATTTATCCTGAAGGCAACAACGAAGACTTTTCACGTGTACTAAAAGTTTATCCCGAATGGAAAAATTTGAAGGCGGTAAAGAATCACCACATTTTGTTTGTAGATCGGAATTTATTTACAAGACCGGGACCGAGATTTGTTCAAGCGGTGGGAATTTTATTCAATCTTCTTCATCCGACGGCAAAATAATATCGCTTTCTTCCGCAATAAAAAGCATCGCACATTTATCGCCTTTGAACTTGCCGATTTCTCTGCATCGTTTGTGACGCTCTTTAACTTTTTTGATATTGATCTTATCGCCAGTTAAACCGAACAATTCTAATTCTTCTCCGCACTCGGCACAAAAAATCACGTTCTGCTTCAAAGACTTATCCTTTCTATGAGTAAATTTCTGTCTCTTCATGGCTTGCTTCCTTTGGCGTCCAATCCAAACCTTCGCACGGGAGACTCTGCTTCGAAGGATGTTTATCATGTAACAAACAAATCACTGCCGACGGTTCAAAATACTGGCAAGATGAACAAAGTGTCTTTTCTATTATTTCTTCATTCTGCTGAAGCCATAATCTGTACTGAATTGATGCCGGATGAATAATGATTCCGTAGATCGATAAAATTCCCAGCCACCACCAATATTTATATTCCATCACACCGTAAAGTAGCCATAAGGATGGAATAAGCAGCGCCGTTCTAATTATTCCCCAGAATATTATTGCACCCATAAACTATCTTCTAATCAATAGAAATCTAATTATAGTTTTGTGCAGTGTCAAACCATTATTGGTAATCACTGCTTCAAATTGATTTTAGTGCTGGCAAAACATAACTTTCGTTAGAGTTTTAATAATGACTTAATACAGAATTAACGGATAAACATTTGAACGAACAACCTAAGCAGGAACCGCAGAACCAGCAGAATCAATCTCAGACTCAGCAGGGACAGGCATCTCAGCAGCAAACGAAAAAACATCATAGTAATAAAAGGTATTATCATAGAAAAAGTTTCCGCCCGAGACCGCAGGAACAATCGCAGCAGCAACAGTTGCCGATTCAGAAAGTCGCCTTTAAAAAAGTTTCTATCGTAGTTCCTTTTCTTGATGAAGAAGAATCGCTGCGACCATTATACAGCGAAATCAAAAGAATCATAAAAGGAATTTCTTCCGACTACGAGATTATTTTTGTTGACGACGGAAGCAAAGATAAATCGTTAAGCCTTGTGAAAGATTTAGCCCGGATGGATAACAAAATCCGCTTTTACAGTTTTCAAACCAACTACGGTAAGTCCGCGGCGCTGCAGGTTGCGTTTAAAAACGTAACGGGTGATGCTGTTATCACGATGGATGCGGATCTTCAAGACGACCCTTCCGAAATTCCTAATCTTCTGAAAAAACTTGAGGAAGGTTACGATCTCGTTTCCGGATGGAAGAAAAAACGATATGACCCGTTTGTCAAAAAGATTTCGTCGCGTTTCTTTAATTATATCACGCGCGTTTTTTCACATGTTAAGATTCACGATTTCAACTGCGGACTTAAAGCTTACCGTAAACAAGTTGTGCAGGGCATAAACGTTTACGGGGAACTGCATCGCTACATACCGGTTCTT
Source organism: Bacteroidota bacterium (assembly GCA_023381535.1). Next base: position 455,524 of record JAMCSN010000226.1, on the reverse strand, counting down.
GCCGCATGGAAAGGATTTTCGGTTTCGGAAGTTGTCGTAAAACATCATCCGCGCAGATACGGAAAAACAAAATTCGGCATCACACGCTTCTTCAAAGGTTTTGTTGATCTCATCACGGTTATTTTCACAACGCGCTATATCAAACGTCCGATGCATCTATTTGGATTCTTCGGATTCATAGCCGCGCTTGCAGGAATAGTTATCAATCTATTTTTAACGTATGAATTGCTCTTCATCAAACCTCACGCGCCGATAGCAAACAGACCGGTTTTCTTTCTGGGTATTTTGCTGATAATCGTCGGCGTGCAATTTTTTGCGATTGGTTTACTCGGCGAGATTATGGTTCACAATTTTCAGCGCGAAGACGAATACGTTATAAAAGAGAAGAAATAATTCCGCAACAAGTTAAGAATCGTTTTATCGTTTTCTTTTTCGGTCAGGTCCGTATTTGTTTCTCTTTTCTTTTTGAAATCCGTGTTCTTTTTCTTTTCGATCAGTGCGGAATTTCTTTTTACCGCGGGAACTATCATCACGAAAACTTCTTTCCCTTTTGAATCCGCCTTCTTTGAAACTCTTGCCTCGTTCAGGCTTGCCTTTTTCTTTACCTTTTGATTGTGATTCTTCTAAGGTAATTCTTCTGTCTTTATATTCTTTGTGTGCGAACGATTTGAGAATTATATCCTTGAATTTTGAATCGGCTTCGAAAAAAGAAAACGTGTTCAGAATTTTAATTTCCCCAATTTCAATATCCCGGATGCCGGTGAAGTCGCTTATTAATCCCATCAATTCTTTCGGCTTCAGTTCGTCAAGTCTGCCAAGGTTAATAAAGAAGCGCGTGAATCCGTCAACAGCACCCTTACTTCTTCCGCCACCGGGTTTTGATTCATCGGGAACATTCAAATCCGGCGTGTTCTTGTAGTAATCGAGAAATCTGTTGAACTCCAACGAAACAAATTTTTTGATCAGCTCGTCGCGTTCAAGCCACTCAAGCTTTCTGTTAATCTCTGCAAGAAACGGTTCTATCTCGGATGAATCGACCTCCACCTTTTCCATCTTATCGATCAAATGGAACAACTGTTTCTCACAAACTTCTTTTCCCAGCGGTACATGTGCAAAAGTGAATTTCTTGTTCAGCCGCTTTTCAATTTCATAAATCTTATTTTTTTCTTTCAGGTTCGCAATCACAACTGAAGTGCCTGTTCTACCTGCGCGTCCGGTTCTTCCGCTTCTGTGCGTATAGATTTCAAGTTCTTCTGGAAGGTTATAATTTATAATGTGAGTTAAGCTGTCAACATCGAGCCCGCGAGCCGCAACATCAGTTGCAACAAGAAGCTGCAGATGTTTGATCCGGAATTTATTCATTACAACATCGCGCTGCACCTGACTTAGATCGCCGTGAAGCGCATCTGCGTTGTAACCGTCTTTGATCAACTGATCGGAAACTTCTTGGGTTTCTTTTCTCGTTCGGCAAAAAACTATTCCGTAGATCTCCGGATGAAAATCAACGATGCGTTTCAACGCGAGATATCTATCGCGTGCATGAACCAAATAGCAAACGTGATTTATATTTTCTGCACCGGCATTCTTTTTCCCAACGGTAATCTCAACCGGATTACTCATGTACTTGTTAGCCATAGACCGGACCTCGGAAGGCATTGTTGCCGAGAACAAAAGAGTATTTTTTCCAGCGGGAGTTTCATCTAAGATTGATTCAAGTTCATCCCGGAATCCCATGTTGAGCATTTCATCGGCTTCATCGAGAACAACGGTTTGCACTTTGGAAAGATCAACAATCCTCCGCCTTATCAAATCAACCAATCTGCCGGGAGTTGCTGAAATAATGTGAGCGCCTTTTCTTACCGATTGAATTTGTCTTTCGATGCTTGCGCCGCCGAAGACCGGAACAATCTTGATTTCGGGAAGATACTTTGCAAAGGTTGCAAGATCATCTGCAATCTGAATGCACAATTCTCTGGTTGGACTTAAAATCAAAAATTGAATTTTTCTATTTGATGCATCGGCTCTCTGAATCAGCGGAATTCCGTATGCGGCGGTTTTGCCTGTTCCGGTTTGAGCAAGCGCAATTATATCCCTAACATCTTCTTCATGAATTAAAGCAGGAATTACTCTTTCCTGGATGGGTGTCGGATTTATAAAATCTATTTCTTTAATGGAACGGAGAATACTTTCCTCAATTCCCATTTCTTCAAATGACATACCTTTTTTCCTATTATCTATTAGTGAAATATAGCTTTTAGTTAGGCTAATTGCGTTTTTTGTTTTTGAACACACTATTACACTTCAAATTTTGTTAAACTTAGGTTAGTCTCGGTTCGATAATAGAATAGCATAAAATACAATTAGTAGGTAAATTTGTACTGAAAATACCATGTGCGAATTTATCAGGGCGTTCTTAATAACCGTCTATTTTAAGGGGGCGTTTTGTGAGTAAACTGATACGAAAAATTTCAAAACACTTTAACGATTATACCACTCCTATTAGTACCGTTCCTCGCGACGGACTTCTGTATTGGCGCGAAAAAATTCTACTGTACATTATCTACGTTATTATTGTTTTTGCATCGATCGCTTACATACCGAGTATAATTCTATCGGTATCTACGGAATTATGGTTAGCCGCTATTGTTGATACAGTCGCCTATGTTTTTCTGCTCTATCTGTTTTTTTCAAAATCGTTGAGCGTGAGTACCCGTGCCATAGCAATTATGGCGCTAACATATTTCTTGGGAGTATTTCTATTGATAACGGTGGGACCTTACGGTGCCGGGTATTTATGGTTGTTTGCGGTGCCGATTCTATCGACAATTTTAATGAATACCAAAACTGCAATGTATTCGATAGTTCTAAATCTTATTACTCTTTTGATTATAGCATTTTTGATAGAGAACAATGTCATTCTACCGTTTATCAAAATATATTTTTCATTCAGCGCCTGGTTTGTATTAATAGCGAATCTGACTTTTCTCGAAATAATTTTAGCACTTTCAATTGTAATGATAGCCGGGGGACTTGAAAAAAGTTTGCTTAACGAAAAGGAAACCTCGCGTTCTTTGGAAAGAAAATCGGAAGAATTAGTTAAAACAAAAAATGAAGCGCTTAAGGCGGATGCGATGAAGTCCGAATTCTTAGCTCAGATGTCGCACGAAATTAGAACTCCCATTAATACAATTCTTAATGCCACCTCACTGCTGCAAGACGATTTGCCCGGACTTTCGGATGACGAGAAAAAAGAAATTTTCGACATGATAAAAACCGGGAGCGGCAGAATAATCCGCACAATCGATTTGATACTTAACATGTCCGAAATCCAAACCGGCAGTTATAAAAAGCATATCGAGGAACTCGATTTATTCCGAGATATTTTGAGACCGTTAATTGTTGAGTTCACTTACTCCGCCGCGCAGAAAGGATTAAGTCTTTCTCTTAATCCGCAAAGTAAAAGGGATTACAAATTTTTCAGCGACCGGTATTCTGTAACGCAAATTTTTTCCAACTTGATTGATAACGCCATCAAATATACCAAAGAGGGTTCCGTTACAATTAACATTGCGGAAGATGAGAAATCTATAATTGTAGATATTATGGACACCGGAATTGGAATTTCACAAAGCTACTTTGAGAATATGTTCAAACCGTTTTCTCAGGAAGACAGCGGTTATACACGGCACTTCGAGGGAAACGGATTAGGACTTTCACTTGTGAAAAGGTATTGCGAGACAAACGACGCAAAAATCTCCGTTCAGAGTGAAAAAGGAAAAGGAAGTAAGTTTACCGTTACGTTCCCAAAATCAAGTATCGAACGGCGTAGTTAAATCATGCCCTCATAAATTTTTCGGAATCTGCTAAGAATTCCGCTTCATGCCTTTTCAACTGTTTCAATATCCCGACGCGAACAATCTAAAATAAAATTCTTATTTTTCGATCAACTTAAAGGATTGTTTTTCATGAAGTATCATCTCGTTTCCGGCGCATGCGGATTTGTTGGCAGAAACACAGTTAAACAATTGTTGAAACGCACCAATGATTGTGTGATCATGATCGATGATCTTTCCGTCGGGACTCATCCGTCAACATGGCTGGAAGATTCTGTTACAAAGAAGTTCAAAGACATAGAAATATTTGGGAAAGAAGAACGACTTTTTTACTGGCAGATGGATTTCCGGAAATTCTTAAACAAACTTCAGGAAAATCCAAAATGGCTGGAACAAAATTATGGATTGAAGATAGAAAGATTTGCCGATGCATTTCATTTTGCGGCAATCGTAGGCGGCCGCGCTAAGATAGAAGGCGACCCGATGGCTGTTGCTCTCGATCTTTCGATTGACGCAGAATTCTTCAACTGGATTGCGAAAGCAAAACCGGAACGTGTTATGTATCCGAGTTCCAGTGCTGCTTATCCTATCAACATGCAAACGGAAAGCGGCGCTGTTGCTCTTAAAGAAAGCGATATTAATATAGATGGCTTCACTCTCGGCATGCCCGATCTAACTTACGGCTGGACAAAAATGACGGGAGAATTTTTAGCAAAGATCGCGGCAAAAAATTATGGAATTTCTATCGTGTGCATCCGACCTTTTTCGGGTTACGGCGAAGATCAAGATTTAACTTATCCCGTTCCGGCAATTGCCGCACGTGCTGCGCGAAAAGAAAATCCGTTTGAAGTTTGGGGAACAGGACTGCAAGGAAGAGATTTTGTCCACATAGATGATGTAATGGACTGCATGTTTCTTGCGATGGATAAAATTCACGACGGCACTGCAATCAATATTGGTTCCGGTAGACTCACATCATTCATCGATCTCATAAAACTTTTCAGCAAGTTTGCCGGATACACTCCAACTATTAGACCGTTGGTGGATAAACCGATGGGCGTTCATTCGCGATACTGCGATATGAGTTTTGTAAAAGAGAGACTCGGCTGGCAGCCGAAAATTTCTTTGGAAGAAGGAATGAAGCGGGTTTACGATGTAGCGGTGGAAAACGTGAAAAGTGAAAGGTGAAACGAGTTTGATAAGAAGCAAGAGGCGTAACGTGAAAATGATATTCATAAAGTTCTCAATTCCTCGCCTCGCTGTATTCACATTCAGCGAGTCGAAGCGGGTCAATTCCTCGCCTCGCTTCACTTACGTCCAGCAAGTCGAAGCGGGTCAATTCTCAATTGCCTTATGAAAAAGGTTGTAATCTTCGGTCCCGGTCCGCAATTCAAAGGCGGAATTGCGAACTACACGGCATCGCTTGCAAAAGCTTTAGATAAACTTGGCGCCGAAGTTTATGTCATTTCATGGATTCAACAGTACCCGTCAATCATCCCCCGCGATTTTATTGATCGATCCAGCAAGAAAAATCTTTTAGACGGAACGAACATAAAAGTTCAGTACGTAACGAATTACAACAATCCGTTTACCTGGAAACAGACAGTACGCGCGATCAAAGAAATCAATCCCGACATTGCAATTTTTCAATGGGCAATCGCGGTTCAAGGTTTGCCGATGGGATTCATTGCAAAGAACTTGAAACAAGTATGCAGATGTGAAATTATTTTTGATCTGCACGTTGTTGCTCAAAAAGAAGGAAGCGTAATTGATAAAGCAATGCTTCGCTACGCTCTTTCGAAGCCGCATACGTTTATAGTTCACTCGCTCAAAACATTCGACGAACTGAAAAAAGTTTTTCCTAATCAGAATTACACTTTATGTAAAGAAGACCAAAAACGATTGGATCACCAACAACCAGTAACCAATAACCAACAACAGATTCTAAAGCTCTACCATCCCGTTTACAATATGTTCACGCCCGATCCCAAATTCGACAAAGAAAAAGTTAAGAAGGAATTGGGTCTACGCAAGCATGTTTTTCTCTTCTTCGGATTCATCCGCAAGTACAAAGGTTTGCATAATGTGATCGCTTCATTCGCCAAACTTGCAAAAGAACGCGACGATGTTTCGCTTCTTGTCGTCGGCGAATCATTCTGGAATACGTTGGACACAAAGAAATTTTCAACCAAGATAAAACAAGGCGTGTTCGGATTGATCAAGAAAATACTTATCCGCAAAGCCGATGACGAAAGCAATTACCGCCCGCTCGAATTGATCAATCAACTCGGCATCAGCGATCAAGTCGTCGTTGTGAACAGATACGTCGGCAATGAAGAAGTTCACAAATATTTTCAAGTGGCGGACTGCAATGTTTTGTTTTATCTTGTTGCTACGCCTTCCGGCGTTGAATCCATGGCGTATAATTTTAAGCTTCCGACAATTGCAACTAAAGTTGGGCATTTTCCCGAAACGATAAAACACGGTTACAACGGATATTTAGCCGAACCGGACAACATCGATTCAATGTATTCGGTGATGAAAGAATTTCTGAACAATCCTATTCCGCGCGAACGGATTGAAGAGCAAGCTAAAAACATGAGCTGGGAAAACTACGCTAAAACAATTTTGAATAAATAATTTGTCACCATGAACGAGTGGAGAATAAATGACAAAGCAACAAAAAAAATCGACGACACCAAAATCAGCAGATGCCGGATTTAAATTCAGCAAGTATGTTCCTGAGAAGTATCAAACTCCTGCGCTCTTGATCTTACTCTTGATCTTAATCTTAATCTTCTTTTCGCCTGTAATGTTCGGCGATAAGACAACATCTTCCGGCGATCTTATCCAGGTAAAAAGTCTGCGCGAGTATGCTACCAAAGACCGGGACGGCTTTTCTCTTTGGAACCCTTACATATTTTGCGGAATGCCTGCGGTCGCAACATCAATGTCGCTACGCTGGTTCGATTTAACCGCCGATGTTTATTCTTATGCTTCAAAAATTTATTCGGCATTTTTTCATGATTACAACGCCATTTACACTTTCAGTTTTGTCATCCTTGCGTTCACAGCTTTTTTCTTTATGCGGAGTTTCGGCGCCGGACGGGGCATAAGCTTTCTTGTTTCGGTTGCAACAATTTTCAGCACCGGAATAGTGCTTCTCTTTTATATCGGTCACATTACAAAACTGATGAGTCTCGCCGTCTTTCCTTTTATCTTGATGATGCTATTCAAATTTCAGAAAAAAATTACATGGCTGGATTTTGCATTGTTTCTGCTCGGCATGCATCTTCTTGTTCTCGGCGCTCACGTTCAAATTGTGTTTTATTTTATTCTGGTAACGATTATTTATTTCATTTACTTCTTTGTTCGTTCTTTCATCACTAAAGACAATGCATTGCAAAAACAGTTGTTGAAGTCTCTCGGCATTGTTGCTCTTGCAGGCTTGATTGCTTTTCTGATGTCGTTCGATACTTACGCGCAGCTATATGAATACAAACCGTATTCTACTCGCGGAACGAAAAGCGTTACGGAACTGAAAGAAACCGGCGCGGAATCGCCGAACAACGCTTACGAGTACGCAACAAATTGGTCATACTCGCCCGGTGAAATTTTGACATTCATCGTTCCTTCTTACTATGGATTTGGAAAATCAACTTACAACGGTCCGCTTACGCAAAATCAAGATTATGAAGTGAACACGTACTTCGGACAAATGACTTCGGTTGATGTTGCCATGTACATGGGAATCATAATTTTTGCGCTCGGTATTTTCACATTGATTGTTCGCTGGAGGGATCCGATTGTGCAGTTCTTCGGAATCGTGGTTGTGCTCTTTCTCTTGCTCTCTTTCGGAAGGACACTCCCATTTCTATATAATCTGTTTTACTATCATTTTCCGGGATTCGATAATTTCCGTTCGCCTTCGATGACTCTTCATATAATTCAAATCATCTTCCCTATTCTTGCCGGATTTGGTATAATGAAAATTATTTCTCTGCGCGATGAAAAAAATGCAAAGACAGAAAAAATTTTCAAGTACACCGCGATGACGTTTGCGGGATTGTTTGTTCTGTTCTTTCTTCTAAGCGGAAGTATTGGCAGCTGGTTTACACAGCGTGTTAGCGATTACGCTGCTTCGCTCGGTCAATCGCAGCGGGCGCAGCAAGAAGCACAAACATTCAACGCGCTGGCGGAATATATGACGGACATGTTCAAGGGTGATCTGCTTGCGTCGTTTGCGTTGCTCGCTTTAACGTTCGGTTTGATTTATGCGTTCATAAAATTAAAATTGAACAAAGAACTTTTTATCGCCGGAATAGCTGTGCTTGTTCTGTTCGACTTGTTCAGAGTAAGTCACCGCGGCGCATCATACGTCGATTCTGAAAAGGTAAACGATCTATTCAGAGAACCGAATTACATTTCCGTGATCAAACAGCAGAACGATAAAGAACCGCACCGCATTTTGAATTTGAAACAAGACGGTTCGTTGGGATCGTTTTCCAGCAACGCAAATTTTAACGTTTATTTTTTGCAGGAAGATTTTTACGGTTACTCTGCGGTAAAACCAAGAAGCTATCAAGATATTATGGATGTTGTCGGCCCAGTCAATCCAACACTTTGGAGAATGCTCGGTGTAAAATATGTTGTAACTGATCGCCCGTACAATCCCGATGGATTTGCAAATATCTATCAAGGTAAAGACGAATTTGTTTACCGGAACGAAAAGGCGTTGCCAAGAATTTATTTTGTTGATAGTGTCGCACAAAAATCCGGCGTTGATATGTTGAATGCTATCAAGAACAATTCGTTCGATCCTAAGAAACTCGCGTTCGTGGAAAAGTTAGATTTCAAATTCGATAAAGGCGATTCGACAAATTCGGCGCAAATTATTTCTTATAAAGATGAATCTCTCGCCGCCGATGTTAATTGCAAGAGCAGCAACTTTTTGTTTTTCGGAACGACCTATTTGCCCGGCTGGAAAGCGTTCATAGATAATTCGCCGGCAACTATTTACAAAGCTGATTATGGATTTCAAGGCATCGTTGTTCCGCAAGGGAAACACAAAGTTAAGTTTGTCTATGAACCGGGTGGATTTGTCGCTGGAAAATATTTGTCGTTGATCCTTAACGTAATGATGTTTGGCGGACTTGGGTACATGTTGTTCTTATCAACAAAAAAGAAAGCGCCGGGGAAAAAGTAAATGCTGGAACGGTTAAAAAGTACTGTCCGCGACACTTTCATTTATAGTCTTAGCAATATTGCGCCGAAAGTTGTCGGCGTAATTCTTCTTCCGTTGTTTACGGCAAAACTTGTGTTGAGCGATTTTGGTAATTGGGATCTTATCGATAACACAATTCAAATTCTTGCAGGGGTTGCAATTCTTGGTCAAGCAAGCTCGTTAATTTTTCTGAACAACAATAAAGAATATGAAGAGCAGAAAGGTTCAACGCTTTTCACTCTTACAACTTTCGTCCTTACCGTCTGTGCCGTTCTTGTTCTTGCTTCCGAAATAATCACCACAAAGTTCTCTGCATTTTTCGCTCATTCTCAGATTACTGCAGAATATATTCGTTTAACCGCTTACATTGTTTTGCTTCGTGTGATGAACGATTTGTTCCTTGCAAAAACAAGGGCGGATGAAGAATCGGCATACTATTCTTTTGTGAGCGTCGCCAAAACTTTGGTGATGACGTTCTTCACTATCTATCTCGTCGCGTATAAAGACAAAGGAATAGCGGGAATTTTATTAGCCGCTCTGATTGCCGAATTTTTGACAACGATAGCGCTTCTGACCAAAATGATTCCGATGATGAAACCGAATTTCAACAAAGAAATTCTTTCAGTTGCACTCAAATTCGGCTTCCCTCTCATTTTTAGTTCGTTGGGATTTATGCTTCTGAACCAAAGCGATCGATACATTATAAAACTCTTGCTCGGCTCTAAACATGTTGCATTGTACGGTCTCGCTTACAGAATTGCCGGCGTGCTCAATATGTTTCTTGTTCTTCCGTTCAGTCTTGGACTCTTGCCGATTGCGTATAAATATTTCAGACAGCCGGATGATAGCCGTTTTTTCTCTAAACTGATGACGTATTCGACTTTCGTTTTTGTCTGGGGTTTTGTTTTTCTTTCTCTCTTCAGCAAAGAAATTGTTAGACTCTTTGCGCAGCAATCAGATTTTTATTCCGCGTATTTGGTTGTCCCGATTATTTTGCTCTCATATGTCTTCAGCGGTATGCGCTTAACCGCTTCGTTAGGAATGATGCTGACCAAGAACACCAAGCATATTGCATGGATTACAATCGGCGCTTCGGCGTTGAACATAATTTTAAATTTTATTTTTATTCCCATGTATGGAATAATGGCTGCGGCGGTGAATACGCTTGTGTCATTTGTAATTTTTTATTTAATAACGCAAAATGTTTCGAACAAATATTTCAGAATCGATTTTGAGAACCGCAAACTATTATTGATGATTGTTGCCGGATCGATTTTTGCATCGGCAATTTATTTTCTGCCAGCAATGAATACCGCTTTACTTATTGCAATTAAACTTTTACTGGTAATTATTTTCCCGTTTGTTTTGTTCCTTTTTAAATTTTATGAAAAAGCCGAGTTGGATATTCTGACAAGTCCGGCAAAGATAATTGATTTCATTAAAGGAATAATAAAAGGTGCGGCAAAACCTCCAACAGATACCGACGCAATGATCCGGCCATGAAAAAAGTTTTGATCATATCATATTACTGGCCGCCGGCGGGCGGAATAGCGGTTCATCGCTGTCTTAAGTTTGCGAAATACTTGCGCGAGTTTGGCTGGGAGCCGGTGATTTGCACAGCCGATAATCCGGAATATCCTGTTCTCGATGAAGGCAATTTTAAGGATGTGCCGGAAGGCGCGACAATACTCAAAACAAAAATTTGGGAGCCGTACAATCTTTTTAAATTCATAACAGGAAAGAAGAAAGAAGAACGAATCCACAATGTTTTTTTGGAGGAAGAAAAACCAAGCTTCGGTCACAAACTTGGAATATGGATTCGCGGAAATAATTTTATCCCGGATGCCCGCAAATTTTGGATCCGCCCAAGCGTGAAATTCTTAACCAAGTATTTAAAAGAAAACCCGGTTGATGTTTTATTTACAAATGGTCCGCCGCAATCGACACACATGATTGCATATGGTGTGAAAAAGAAGTTGGGAATTCCGTGGCATGCGGATTTTCAGGATCCATGGACGCAAGTTGATTACTTTCCACAGCTAATGCTAAATCCAATTTCGCAAAGGATTCATGAGGCAATGGAACAACGCGTGTTCCGTTGGGCTGATAAGGTTACGATTTGCAGCGACACATGGAAACGCGACTTGGAATCGATCGGAGCGAATAATGTCGGCGTGATTGTGTGGGGTTACGACGAAGATGATTTCAAAAATATTAATGTTCAGCTCTCGCAAAAATTTACTTTAAGTCATTACGGAAGTCTTGGTCCGGATCGAAATGCAAAGATGCTCTGGAAAGCGCTGTCAATATTGTCGAAAGAAAACAAGCAATTCGCAGATGATTTGGAGATTGAGCTCGCCGGATTTATCGGTCACGCAATAATAAACGAAATTGAATCGCTCGAATTAAAAAATAATCTTCGATTGTTTGAGTACTTGTCGAGACAAGAAACTTTGGAAAGGATGAGTCGGTCACAAGTTCTTCTTCTGATTCTTAACGACATGCAAAATGTAAACGGAAGACTTCCCGGAAAGCTTTTTGAATATCTTGCCTCGCGTAGACCGATTCTTGTAATCGGGCCGGGGGATAGCGACGCATCTAAAATTGTTCGCGGGGTCAGCGCAGGTGACACGTGCGGTTTCAATGATCTAGAGACAACCATTAAAACCGTTAAAGAGCTTTATGAAAAATTTAGACATGGAAAGTTGGTTTCAAACCAAACGGATATTTCACAATATTCGAATAGAAATTTAACCAAGAAATTAGCCGACTATTTAGATCAAATCGTAGGGAAGGGTCTGTGACCCTTCCGTGGTTTTTCGGAACGGTTATTAACCGTTCCCTACAAAAAATATGACAACACGAAAAATAAAAGTACTTTGTTTTACAGATGACGCCGTTGGGCGTGATGTGGAAATGCTTTTGCCGATCCGCTATTTTGCAGAGCGATTTCTTAATTGCGAATTTTACCACGCGCTCAATATCGATATTCATCAAATCTACCGCATTAAACCGGATGTGATCCTTCAGGCTAACACGATTGGTTCTAACTTATATTTCGAAATTTCCAAAATCGCTCACCACCAGAACATCCCTCTTTTTGCTTTGATCTCGGAAGGAAATTTTAGATTGGACGGTTCATTCAACGTATGGGGTTTTAACAGCGATAAAAAGTTTTATCAAGATTACGTCTGCTGTTGGAGCGAACGCACAGCAGAATTTCTAAAGAAGGAAGTGCCGGAAGCGGCGAACAAAATTGTTGTAACCGGCGGTGTCGGGTTTGATCGCTACACAATTTACAAGTTCATGCAGAAGGATAAATTTCTCAGAAAGTACAACAAGTCACAATACAAAAAAGTTATTGGCTACGCCGGCTGGGCGTTTGGCAAACTTGATCATCCGCGCGGAAGAAATGAATTGCTGATTTGGGCCAAGGGCGATGAATCAAAACTCTTATGGATCGAAGAGCAAAGAAAAAAAGTTCGCGATATTTTAGAACAAGCAATCATCAACAACAAAGACGCTTTATTTGTTCTCAAACAGCATCCACAGGAAAATGCTCCTGAACGTCCCGAGCCCGTTAAAAACGAAATGAGCGAGCTGGCTCATTATGAAAACGTTCTTTATTTATGCGGCGAAGAATCGATTCATGATCTGATAAGCGTTTCCGATTTGTGGACATGCTTTGAATCTACAACCGCGCTAGAAAGCTGGCTGATGAATAAGCAAACTATTTTTATCAACCCGGAAAAAGATTTCAACCGCGACCCGCTCTACAAAGGATCGGCGCTTGTTCAATCTTCCGAAGAATTCCAGAAATTAATCAATGAGTTTTTCTCCATTGGCAAAATCAAAGATTTTTTTGAGCCGGAGAAGAAATCGATGCGTGAAAAATTGGTTGCGGACATAATCGGTTTCGGCGACGGAATGAATCATATCCGCGCTTCGTACTATTTCCAAAAAACAATCAAGAATTCTCAATTCCTCGCCTCGCTGCATTCACATTCAGCGAGTCGAAGCGGGTCAACTTGCAATTCTCAATTCAAGTTTCATCTCTGGCATTGGCTGGTTTACATTCTATTGCGAATCGCCGGCCCGCTGTACAATCGCGCAATCTATTCCCGTCTCTATAAATTCAAAAAACATCTCTGGGTTTTTGAGAATTACAAAATGGAAAAACTGCACAAACTTTATTCAAAATATCAACCTTTCTTCGATGAGTTTTATAAGAAAAAGAGTATCAGCCTTTCAACTCTTACCGATATACTCTCAAATTAAGCGTTTATAACAAAAAGATTTTTCATAAATTTGTCCTTAGTTAAACATGAGGAACTATGGACGGCAGAACAATTCTTATAACCGGCGGGACCGGTTCATTCGGAAAAAAATTTATTGAAACGGTACTCAAACGATTCGATCCGAAAAAAATAATTATTTACAGCCGCGACGAATTGAAGCAGTTTGAAATGCAGCAGGACCCAAAATTCAGAAAAGACAGCGTCTTGATGCGCTATTTTATTGGCGATGTACGCGACGAGAAAAGGTTAATCCGCGCGATGGAAGGAGTTGATTTTGTAGTTCATGCCGCTGCTCTCAAACAAGTGCCGGCAGCAGAATACAATCCATTTGAAGCAGTGAAAACAAACATCATCGGCGGACAAAATGTTATCAATGCTTGCTTTGAAGGCGGAGTGAAAAAAGTTATTGCTCTTAGTACGGACAAAGCAGCAGCGCCGATTAATTTATACGGTGCAACAAAACTTACATCCGACAAACTTTTTACCGCAGCAAATCATTATAAAGGTAAACACGATATAAAATTTTCCGTTGTTCGATACGGAAATGTTATGGGCAGCCGCGGATCGGTAATTCCGTTTTTCCTCGAAAGGAAAAAATCCGGCGTTCTTCCTATTACAGATGAGAGGATGACACGATTCAACATCACACTTCAAGAAGGCGTTGATTTAGTTCTGAAATCGTTCGAAAGAATGTGGGGCGGCGAATTATTTGTTCCGAAAATTCCATCGTTCAAGATTTTGGATTTAGCAAAAGCAATCGCGCCGGAATGCAAAACGGAAATCGTTGGTGTCCGACCAGGCGAAAAAATTCATGAGGAAATGATTACGGAAGCTGATGCAATCAACACAATTGAGTTTGATGATTACTTTGTAATCCTTCCCTCGGCACAAGTCGGCGATAACCCTCAATACAAACTTTGGGATACAGAAAAATTTAAATCGACAAGCAATAGCAAGCCCGGCAAGTTTTGCGAATTCGGTTTCAAATACAACAGCGGAACAAATCCGTGGTTTTTGAGTGTCGCGGAATTGCGAGAATTAATAACAAGTGATGTTGTTGGTTATTAGCGAAAATAAAAGTTGTCAGTTATCGGTTATTTGTTATTGGTGAATGATGGCGAGCAAAATTAAATCGTTTGAAGATTTAGAAATATGGAAGCTTTCACACTCTCTCGTTCTAGAAATTTATAAGATCACAAAAACTTTTCCAAAATCCGAGGATTACATACTCACTCAGCAAATTGTTAGAGCGGCACAATCCATTCCGACAAATATTGCTGAAGGAATGGGTCGGTTTTCTAAAAAAGAGTTTATACAATTTTTAATTTTCCCGCGGGGATCTGTTGAAGAAACCAAATATCACTTAATTCTTGCTAAGGATTTAGGATATTTGGACGAGATAAAATTTGAATATCTAAAAAACAACTACACACTATTGGGCAAAAAGATAAATGCATTAATCTCATCTATAAAATCAAAATGAAGAAAACTATAACCGATAATCAACAACTGGTAGCCAAAACTTACTATTACGGCAAACAGACAATTGATGATGATGATGCTCAAGCTGTTGCTGCATCATTAAAAAGTCCGTTAATTACTCAGGGACCAAAGATAGAAGAGTTTGAATCAGCGCTCGCTAAAAAATTCGGCGGCAAATATGCGTCCGCTATGTCGAATGGAACTGCGGGACTGCACTTAATTGCTTTGGCTCTCGGCTGGAAGAAAAATGATATAATAATAACAACGCCAATAACATTTCTTGCAAGCGCAAATTGCGCTATATATGCCGGAGCCACGCCGGATTTTGTTGATATCAATGAATCGACTTACACAATTGACCCGAGCGAGCTTGAATGGAAACTGAAACAATGTTCAATTCGCAATAAAAAAGTTAAAGCTGTTGTTGCAGTGGATTATGCCGGACACCCTTGCGATTGGAACAGTCTGAAAACACTGCAAGAGAAATATGATTTTCAACTTGTGAATGATTTTTGTCATGCGCTTGGCGCTGAATATAAAAATGATTTTCAATATGCGGTTAAATATGCAGATGCGGTTAACTTAAGTTTTCATCCGGTAAAACATATTACGACCGGTGAAGGCGGCGCGGTTATTACAAATAACGAAAAGTTTGATAAAAAGATTAAAACGCTGCGAACCCACGGAATGACAAAAGACGAATCGGTTCTTGAAAAAAACGACGGGCCATGGTATTACGAAATGCATGAAGTAGGCTTCAATTACAGAATTACGGATTTTCAAGGAGCGCTTGGTCTAAGCCAGCTTAAAAAGCTTGATGCGTTTTTAGAAAAGAGAAGAAGGATTGCTTCATTCTACGATAAATTTTTTGCGAACGATTCGAGATTTATTATTCCTCACGTTTCGGAAGGCACAAAACACGCTTATCATCTCTATCCCCTTCAAATATTATTTGATGAGATAAAAGTTGACAAAAAGAAATTCTATTACAACCTCAAAGAAAAAAATGTGGTTTTCCAGGTTCATTACGTACCGGTTCATCTTCAACCTTTTTATAGAAAGAATTACGGATTCAAGCCGGGAGACTTTCCAATTGCTGAAAAATTTTACGAACGAGAACTTTCTATACCAATGTATCCAACACTGACAACAAAAGATTTAGAATACATTTCTTCAACAATCATCGAAACATTAAATAGAGCTAAATGAAAGTTTCGATAATCACCGAAGGATTTCAAAATACGGGTTACGGACACATCACACGCTGTATGTCTTTGCAGCAAGCATTCGAAACAAGAAATATTTTTCCTACTCTCTACATAAACGGCGACGCAAATGCGAGGACGTTCTTAACAACTAAGAATTTCAAAACTATTAATTGGTTGAACAATCCAACGTTGTTAGTTGCGGAAATTAAAAACAGCGATGTAGTTATTATTGATTCGTACCTCGCTGGAAAAGACTTCTATGAAAATTTATCTAAGTATGCAAAGACTTCTCTTTTCATCGATGATACTCTCCGTTTAGAATATCCCGCTGGAATAGTTCTTAACGGCACAATAAATGCCGAAACATTCCCATATAAGAAAAAAAACGGAACCGACTATTTGCTCGGGAGTAAATTTATCCCGTTGCGAAAAGAATTTTGGAATGTTCCATCTAGAAAACACAATCAAATACTAACTTCAATATTGATTACATTCGGCGGTCAGGACAACAAAAATTTGACGCCGGTAACATTGCGCGCGCTCGCCGAAGCATTTCCGGGTCTTAAAAAAAATGTTGTTGTAGGCAGCGGGTTTAATAATAAATCGGAAATTGAAAAATCGGCGGATACAAACACAAAGCTGCATTTTTCACCTGCCGCATCCGGAATGCGCGAGTTAATGCTTTCCAGCGATGTAACAATATCCGCAGCGGGACAAACCTTGTACGAACTCGCGGCAACCGGAAGCCCAACTATTGCAATTGCGGTTGCGGATAATCAGCGTAGCAATATTCTAGAGTGGAAGAAAAAAGGATTCATAATTGATCCAATATCCAGCAACGATGTAAATTTTCTCCGAAAAACAATCGGGCAGATTGAGTCTTTTAAATCAATTTCTCAGCGGAAGAAATCCGGCAACGCCGGAAAAGAAAACGTTGACGGACAAGGATCGTTACGCGTAGTTCAATTTATTATAGAAAGACTTTGCAATACAAATTCTTTTTACCTCCGAAAAGCGGTAGAGTCTGATTCGCAAAGAGTTTTCGAGCTTTCTAATGATCCAACGGTTCGAGAACAATCGATAAACAAAAAGAATATTAATTGGGACGAGCACCAAACTTGGTTCGGCAAGAAAATAAAGGAAGAAGATTATATATTCCTTTTGGCGTTTGATAAGAAAGACAATTTTATCGGTCAGGTGCGGTTTCAGATTGAGCGCAACAGTGCTGTTGTCAGCATAAGCGTGCTTAAAGATTTTAGAGGAAAAGGTTTATCAAAAAAGATTTTGCGGGAAGCGTGTTCTAAAACTTTTTCCGGGAGGAATCATATTCGGGAAATAGTTGCATACATTTTGCCGCACAATGAAGCCTCTATGAAGGCATTTATATCCATCGGTTTTTCTTTTGCGGGTGAAGAAAATATTGAAGAAGAAAATTTTTATAAATTTATTTTGAAAAGAGAATCAAAGTGAATTTCAGAATCGGCGACTTTGAAATAGGAAAGGACAACCGCATTTTTATAATTGCCGAACTTTCGGCAAACCATAATCAGAATTACGACATCGCTGTTCAATCGATAAAGGCAATTAAAGATTGCGGCGCCGATGCGGTTAAACTGCAGACTTACACACCGGATACATTAACAATTGACAGCGATAAAGATTATTTCAAAATTCAGCAAGGCACAATTTGGGACGGCACAACTCTCTATCAGCTTTATCAAAAAGCTTATACACCTTGGGAATGGCAGCCGAAGCTGAAGAAACTTGCCGATGAACTTGGGTTGATTTGTTTTTCTTCACCGTTCGACAGAACCGCCGTTGACTTTCTTGAACAAATGAAAGTACCCGCATACAAAATTGCATCATTCGAAATCGTTGACCTGCCATTGGTTGAATACGTTGCATCGAAAGGTAAACCAATTATTATTTCAACCGGCATCGCTACTGAAGATGAAATAAAAGAAGCTGTTGACGTTTGCCGTATGGCTGGAAACGATCAGATTGCTTTGTTGAAATGCACTTCCGAATATCCCGCTTCGATTGAAGATGCAAATTTGAAAACCATTCCCGCAATGGCGAAAAAGTTTAATGTAGTCGTTGGACTTTCAGATCACACGCTCGGAACGATTGTTCCGGTTGCTTCGACGGCAATCGGTGCGAAAATAATTGAGAAACATTTTATCCTTGATAAACGGCTCGGCGGACCGGATGCAGCTTTCTCATTAGAACCGCAAGAGTTTAAGAAGATGGTCGATGAGGTTCGGCAAGTTGAAAAATCCTTGGGCAAGATTAGTTTTGAATTGACTGAAAAAATTGGAAAGAGCCGTTCGTTTGCGCGTTCGTTGTTTGTCGTTAAAGATGTGAAAGCCGGTGAAAAATTTTCTGACGAAAATGTGAGATCTATTCGTCCATCATCCGGACTTCCACCAAAATATTTCAAAGAAATCATTGGCAGGAAAGCCAAAAGAAATATCGAAAGAGGAACACCATTAAGCTGGGATTTAATTGAATAATTTTTCTCAACAAAAAATTACCGCAATAGTTCAGGCAAGAACCGGCTCCACACGACTTCCGGGAAAAATTTTAAAAAACATCTCCGGCAAGCCGATGCTTCGGCACGTTGTTGAAAGACTTTCCTTTTCCAAAATGACAGACCAAATTATTATTGCCACCACGGATTTGCCGGAAGATAATATCGTTGAAGAATTTTGTATAAAGAACAATTATGCTTTTCACCGCGGAAGTATGGACGATGTTCTCTCGCGTTATTACGACACAGCGGCAAAATTCAACGCAGATATTATTGTTCGCATCACTTCCGACTGCCCGCTAATCGATCCAGAATTAATCGATTCGATGCTGAGTAATTTTTTATCAGCCAACAAATCCAGCCGCCTGGATTATTTAAGCAATATCATCAAGAGAACTTTTCCCCGCGGGCTGGATGCGGAAATATTTTCGTTTGCCGTTCTTGAAAAAACATACAACGAAGCAAAAGAGGTTTTTGAGAGAGAACATGTCACGCCATATATCTATCGGCATCCCGAAAAATTTACAATAGAAAGTTTTACCAACGAAAAAAATTATTCATCTCACAGATGGACAGTTGATACCGAAGAAGATTTGAAGCTGATTAACGAAATCTACTCGGCACTTTACAGACCGAATTCCGTTTTTTATTTCAAAGATATTCTTCAGCTTTTCGAAAAACGTCCTGAATTATTTTCGATCAACCAAAACGTAAGACCGAAATCTCTCGGAGAATAAATGAAACGACGCGACTTTGTAAAAGCTGGCGCACTTGCCGGAAGCGGTATGCTGCTGAATCAAATCTCTCCTTCAAAACTTTTTCCAAAATCAGATTCTTCAAATAACACGATAGTAATTTCGACGTGGGCGCCGAATCTTAAATCGAATGCACGAGCAATGGAAATTCTTCTCCAAGGAAAAAATTCTTTGGATGCGATCGAGGAGGGAATCAAAATTACCGAAGCCGATCCGAACGACACCTCGGTTGGTTACGGCGGCTTGCCCGATGCCGTAGGAAAGGTTACGCTCGACGCAGCAATCATGGATTGGAACGGTAACGCGGGTTCCGTTGGTTGTATCGAAAACATTATGCATCCGATTTCGGTCGCAAGATTGGTAATGGAAAAAACAAAACATGTTATGCTTGTGGGAGACGGTGCAAAAAAGTTTGCGCTCGAAAACGGATTCAAAGAAGAAAACCTTTTAACAGAACAATCAAAGAAAGCATGGCTTGAGTGGAAAGAGAAACAAACCAAAAAACAAAATCACGATACAATCGGAATGCTGGCAATTGATAAAATGAAAAGCTTAAGCGGCGGAGTTTCAACGAGCGGCTTGGCTTTTAAATTACACGGACGCGTTGGCGATTCACCAATCATTGGCGCAGGAATGTTTGTTGATAATTCTGTCGGCGGCGCTGTCTCAACCGGTAACGGAGAATATGTAATGAGAACTCTCGGAAGTTTTCTTGTTGTAGAAAAAATGCGCGAAGGTTTTTCTCCCCAAAAAGCTTGTGAGTTTGCAATCAAACGACTTTACAAATCGGTAAAAGATTTTACCGATATAAATGTTAGCTACCTTGCAATAAACAAAATGGGAGAAGTTGGCGCATATTCGCTGAAGAAAGGATTTACGTATTGCTTAACTACTGCGAAAGAGAATAAATCAGTTAATAGCCTTTTTCTCGTGAAGTAAGCTGCGTTTAATTAAAAATGTTCTGAACAATTTCTTTCCGATTCCATTTTCTTTTTGAGAAAATTTTTCCAATTGTAATAATTTACTACAACATATAATTTCAATTCTTTATATTGTAATTAAGATTGCTTCCAATCGGCAAACTAATTCATAATGGAGGGAATATGTTACTTGCAACAAAATCTACTTTTCAGAAATTTGTTTTAAACCCAATCAAATCCGGCTTACTTGGTTTTCTACTTTTTTTTGTTGTGTTGGTAATTACTAAGTATCTAGGAAAACTTATTGGAAGTGCTGCAAATGTCACGATTGACCCCGAAGATTTTTTGCTTTCTTCAATTGGTTTCATAATGTTTTTCTTGATCAAGTTTCTAGAGAATTTCAGCGGGGAAAAATCTTAGCTCGCTTGC
The DNA here is from genome assembly GCA_023381535.1 of Bacteroidota bacterium. The sequence goes on along the minus strand of JAMCSN010000226.1, from coordinate 434,845 downwards.
AATTTTTCTGTTCGGTCTGCCAATTTCAGTTTCTCAATCAGCTCTGCAATTTCTCCCTCAATTATTTCGGAGAGATTGTAGAGCGCTAGACCGATGCAATGATTTGGCAATCGTAACTTTTAAGAATCAAAGCGTGTCCTCACGCTTATTTAAATTTTTCCATCATTGTATGTTTGTATTCACGGTGGTAAGTAATGCCTGTAAAATATACTTTGGCTTTGCTCAAGAAGATTTCAGTTCCACTACCTGTTTGTAATTATAAATCAAATTATGCTTTTACAACAGTCATTGGGATATTTATCTTATGGAACAATGTTTGCTTCTAGAAATTTTGACATTTTCTATGCATAAAATCAAACAACTTTTTCTGTGATTTTTATGAATGAAAAAACGATGACTTCTGTGTAGCCCTTATTACTGGAATCTTAAACTTAACAACCGAGAGTTTTGCCGGTAACTTAAAGTATAAGAAATAATAACTTAGACTAGGGGCAAAAATGGTTCCCTCTTTGTTTCCTCCACAAAACTTTCGTAAACAATTATTCACTGCATTTCTTGTTTTACTCTTTCCCCCTTTCACTCTTTTTTCACAAACGGTTATTAAAGAGAGAGTTGGAATTAACCCGACAGTTAAACTATCTGCAGCAACAACCGAAGATTATTCTCCCATAAGATTTCAGTTTGGAGGACCTCGTCCATTTAATTTTGTAATTGAATCTCCCTCCGGTACTGTTTCCGGAAGTAATGCAGGTTGGGGTGCGCCTTTTTCTGTTATTGAAGTGTCTGCAGTAAATGGAAACTACAAAGTTACAGTTAGCAGTTCTTGCGAATGTCAGACTAACGTAGGTTATAGTGTAACGTGGATTGATCCCGGCGGTTACACAAACTGGATAGCCGGTTATGAGATGTGGTTTTACGGACCTTCAGTTAGAGAAGACAGATTTACTTTTAACAGGGTGCCACCTCTTCCTCCCCCGTCACAGGATAACATAAAGATTAGTATGGCTGGAGAGAAAAGCATTTGGCCGGAATTACCGCCAGGTCAATCACACATAGCGGGATATAATCCGCGAACTAACATTAAAGTGAAAGCAACAAACGGAAATCAACCACTTGCAAATCAGAATGTGAAAATTTCCATTACAAGAATCGAAGGCACGGGCGGGCATGATCACGTTTCTCCCGCATTGGAACCATCCAAGAGCGGAACGATAAAAGTGGGCAACAGCAGAAATAATCCTCAGCTCGTTGTTACTGACAGCAATGGAGAATACACAACGGAAGAAATACTTGCTTCTGAATTCGGAGGCAAATATATAATTGAAGCTGCGTTGGTTTCTAAACCAGAGATAAAAGATACAATAAATATTGTAGTAAAAGTGCCAAATTTATATTCGTTACCTTTAAGCGAACATTATGAATTAATTGGGACACGCGAACATCATCTTTGTCAATCAAACATACCGACTTCATTGCATAATGCTAATCATTTCGGAGAGCAAAAGTTGATTTCTGCAATTACAAAGCTTGCGTCAGCCTACCATCTTTATTCCAATAATGAAAAGATACATGTCAATGATATGAGTATAGAATACGGAGGTAAATTCGACACGAATAATTTGTGGTACGGTGACCATGCGGAGCATAGAACAGGTAAAAATGTAGATTTAGCATTCAAAACTAGCAATAATCAAAATGAGTGTTTACCTGTTAATAAACGACTTCTTAAAGAATTAGTTGTTAAGTATTCGGACGGTCGACTTAAAATACATAATGATCATTATCATATGAGGATTATATAATATGAAAAAGAAAATTTCGATTCCAATAGTGATTTCATTAGTATTAATTTTATTTAACTTGGTAGTAGCTCAAGATTCAATAAAAATCTTTCGTTATCCTGATGCAAATAAAATGAATGTCGTTGCGAAATCAACAATAGAAAAAAGACCTATTAATTACAGATATTCTTATAGTTTGTTTAGTGGTCCAACGAGCGAGCAAAATGCGACCGACTTTTTTATTATAAGAAATGCTTTTTTGGATTCAGTCAAGGCTCCCTTGAATTGGATTGGACAACTTGATAATGAGGATAAGAAAATGTTTTGGTTTTCACGCGATTCATTATATGATCTACTTCCCAATCATCAAATCAGTGGTTTTGTAATTTATTCAAAAGGATTACCATCGATAATTCGATTTCATTTGTCGGGTGATATACCAATACCAGAATTAAGCGAAGAACCTGACTCTGTTGAAAACGACAATATTTTTGAAAACAGTTTCAAAGGATGGACAGTTGGTCCCAAAGATCCACCAACTCAATTTGTTCCAGTAGAATTCTTAGACACACTAAAAAGTTACCTCCGTCAAGCATATTCTCTTAAGTGGATCGTTGATAAGAAAGAAAATGAAAAAGAGAAGCACGACAAAGAAAAAGAGAAAGACAGTGGAATCGTTAAAGAATTAACGAAGTATTTAGTCAAAGCGCGAGAACATCTTATAAAGAACAAAATAAAAGAGGCAAAGAAACAGCTAAAGGAGTTTGTTGAGAAGGTTGAGAACTACTATGAGAACGATAGAGATGAAGAGAAAGAAAGATCAGAACACGGCTACTTAACCAGCGAGGCGTATGCTTTGCTAAAGTACAATGCCGAATATTTGATCCAACAATTAAAATAATAGCTGGGAGGAAAAAATGAAAAAAATATTTTTTTTCTTACTGATTGCAACCGGATTTTATGCTCAATCCATTTATGAGGTTGTTCCCGGAACAACTGGGAATGAAGTGGCACTTAGCATCGTAAACGAATCACAAACAACCGGCGTAGAAGATGTGACCGTTTCGCTTACCAACAATCCGAGAGGAATTGAAACCAACAATAATCTTTTCAAGATAGAGACACTGAAAGCAGACGAAGAGAAACAAGCTCTCTTTTCATTCAATGTGAAAAGAATACCTGGCGTTCAAAAGGATACTCTGAAATTCTTGATTACGGACAGCAAAGGCGATAGCTGGAAGAAAGAAATTATTCTCGCTTACTCTTTGCCAAAAGAATTCAAGTTAGAGCAGAACTATCCCAATCCTTTTAATCCGTCTACGACTATCGAGTTTGCAATTCCCCAAAGCGGCAGATACAGTTTGGCGGTTTACAACATCCTGGGTCAGTTAGTACAAACACTTGGTGAAAACGAATACGAACCGGGATATCACGAAGTAAATTTTGACGCAAGCATGCTGGCGTCTGGAATGTATTTCTACGTTTTAACAGGCAACAATATTAACATCAGCAAAAAGATGATTCTGTTGAAATAAACCGGGATTAGATTAGGAGGTAAAATTTATTTAACTCGCTTGCAGTTTTTCGGTTCGGTCTGCCAATTTCAGTTTCTCAATCAGCTCTGCAATTTCTCCCTCAATTATTTCGGAGAGATTGTAGAGCGTTAGACCGATGCGGTGGTCGGTAACTCTATTTTGCGGAAAATTGTACGTTCTAATTTTATCGCTTCGATCACCGCTCTTAACCATCAACTTTCGTTGCGCTGCAATTTCGCTGTTCTGTTCCCGAAGTTTCATATCGTACAACCGCGCTTTCAAAACTTTCATCGCTTTCTGGCGGTTCTTCAATTGAGAACGTTCGTCCTGGCATTGAACAACAAGTCCCGTTGGAATGTGTGTAATACGAATTGCCGTTTCAACTTTGTTAACGTTTTGCCCGCCGGCGCCGCCGCTTCTGTAAACATCGATTCGCAGATCATTCGGGTCAATATTTATCTCAACGTCTCCTACTTCCGGCAACACAACGACCGACGCAGCAGATGTGTGAACTCTTCCGCTTGCTTCAGTTGCGGGCACTCTCTGCACACGGTGAACACCGCTTTCAAATTTCAGGTCGCCGAAAACGCCGTCGCCTCCTAAGCTGAAAACAACTTCTTTTATTCCGCCCAAGCCAGTCTCGCTGAAATCAATAATTTCTTTTTTCCATCCACGGATTTCGGCGTAGCGCGAGTACATCCGATACAGATCTGCTGCGAACAATCCGGCTTCTTCACCGCCCGTTCCGGCTCTAATTTCTACGATAACACTTTTGTCGTCATCGGGGTCTTTCGGTATGAGAAGAAATTTTATCTTCTCTTCCATCTCGATTTTTTTTTCTTTCAGTTCTTTCAATTCGTGTTCGGCAATTTCAACAAGCTCGTTATCGCCGCCGGCATCTATAATTTCTTGATTGCCGGAGATATTCTTTATCAAGTAGTCATATTCATTGTAGGCGTGAATAAGATCGGTCAGATCGCTCCGTTCCTTGTTCAACGAAACGTATCTATGCTGGTCGGATACAATGTTAGGATCGGAAAGTTGCTCGTTAATCTTATCGTACTTTTCTTTTATTGATTTTAGTTTTTCGTAAAGGTCCATACATCCTCAAATGGGCGCGCAAAATATAATCAAGTTTGGTTTGAAATTCTAAGCAAGGAAACCGTGCGATTATGTAAGCTGACGGAGATGCTTCAAATATTCGATTTGAATTTCGACCGAAGGGATCAAGTCGCTTCTTGCGACCTTGCTGTCTTTACCGATCAGTGCAAACAATTTATCCAGTGCGTCAAACATGTTAACAAGCGGATAACCGTTATCGCGGAGAAAGTGAATCAACTTAAGCGTTCTGAATCCATCGAACCACATTAATTTTTGCTTCTGAATTTGTCCAGCCGATTTCGAATTCCGTAAGATTTTATTCCAGCTTTCATCAAAAGAATTTTGAATAAGAAATTCGTGCAGAGAAATATCTATGTTTTTTGCTTGCCGCAGATATTCTCCGACTTCAAGAATTTCTTCAGAGTAGAAAATCTCTATGAATTTTTTCAAAACAACAAACGATTTCGGGTCGTACAAAACATATTCATCATGGGCTTCTTTCAAAAACCGGTTTACGCGCTGACCAGTACCGAACGGCACGCGCCACGAAGGACGGTTTGACGGATGCACTCTGGTCGAGCCGATTTTTTCTACGCGTGCAATCTTCGCAAGTTTTTCCATGAAGTAAAAATCTTCAGCCGCCCTTTTTTTATTCATTCCTCCAACTTTAATGTAGCTCTCGGAATCGCAAATCATTGTTGAACCGATTGTTGGAAACGCGAACGGAGACCCGGCATGTACCAGTCCCAACAAATAATACCGAAGAAAAATTTCGTAACAGATGATCGCAAGTTTATGTTGTGGTTCGTCTGGTAGTTTATGCTCATACTGCACATACGCTGCCGAAATATTTTTCGAGTTTATGGCTTCAACGATTGAGGTGAGATAATTATTTTCAACGGTGCAATCTGCGTCTAAACAAATCAAAATTTTCTTTCTGTTAGAATTGTAATCTAAAATAGTGAGCGCTAGGTCCATCCCGATTTTTCTCGCGAGTCCGACTCCTCCATCTTTCTCGGGCAGTTCGTGTCCTTCGCTTGAAGCATCAACGACGCCGATATTTATTCCTGAACTGATTAATTCTTCTGCATCATGGGCTTTGTGGTCTTTATCAATTATTCCCAGCAAAAAATTCAGCGTATTCCTATTATCAAGTTTAACGGGAGTTTCCGAACTCTTAAGATTGTTCACAACAAAAAGGAAAAGGCTTTCGTCGAAATATTTTTTGTCATTTCGAATAAGTGATGCTAAGAGACGCTTCACATTTTCAAATTCTTCTATGGCGGGAATGACAACCACGTTATTAAATTTTTTCTGCCCGGAGACGGTAAGTAACCAGGGGCTCAAACCATGTTTGTGCAGATAGTTTTTAACGATTGGCGGTTGTCCGTTTTCAGGGGTTAGCTGGTTATTCATGAAAAGTATTTCTGAAGAATGATTTTTTCTGCGGCTTTGTAATCCGGTCCGTCAATCCATTCAATTTGGATTCCTTCGCGTTCCATTTTACGAAACCATGTCATTTGTCTCTTTGCAAAATCATGAATCGCGCTATTCAGCTTTTGAAACATGTCGTTGTAGTTCAAATCGCCGCGCAAATGTTTTCCGATGAACTTGTATTCGAGACCGAACATGTCAAGCCGCTGATACGAAATTCCATGCTCGATTAATTTTTTCACTTCTTCTATCATTCCGTTTTGCAGTCTGTTTTTCAGCCGTTCCGTGATTCGTCTTTTAATTTCATCTCTTTCCAATTTTATTCCGATAACAAGCGAATTGATTTGGGTTTTGCCGGCAGGTTTGATTTCATTCCGACTTTCCGTAATCATGATTGCGCGGATTACTCTTTCTTTAATCAATAAATCCGTTGTGTTGTGCAGCGCAGGATTAAGTTTGCGCAGCAAGCCGGTTAGTTCCGGTAGTCCCAACCTTTCCAATTCGTTGAAACGTTCTTGGTTGAAATTTATTTCATTGAGTTCATAACCTTTTAAAATGGAATGAAGATACAACCCCGTTCCGCCGACCAAAAATGGAATTGTTTTTCGCGAGGTAATTTCATCAAACAATTCATAAAAAAATTTATTGAACATGAAAAGGTTGAACTCTTCTCCCGGCACTATAACATCTACTAAATGAAAAGGTACGGTTTTGCCTTCCACGGTATAGTCGCCGAGATCTTTTCCCGTTCCGATATCCATTCCAATGTAAACTTGCCGCGAGTCGGCTGAAATTATTTCCCCGTTGAACCGGTTGGCAAGCAGTGCGCCAAGACGAGTTTTTCCGACTGCAGTAGGACCTAAAATGGTTATCAAATTATAAGACATAAGTAAGATATGATTCCGAATCATTGGAACAACTAGTTAAAAGACAGATGAAATGGGAAGCGTAATTATAAAAGTTGAGCCCTCGCCCATAACGCTTTGAACCGCAATTGTGCCGTTAAGATTCTGAACAATGTTTTTTGTTATCGAAAGACCCAGACCCGTGCCTTCTTTTTTGCCGACGCTTACAAACGGTTCGAAAATTTTATCTTTAAATCCTTCCGGAATACCAAGACCGGTATCGCGAAAACGGATTTCAATATTTTTGTCAAGCCGTTTTGTAGATATATAAATTTTCCCGCCGTCAGGCATTGCATCGCACGCATTTTTAACAATATTCATATAACATTGATAGAATTCCTTGACGTCGATTTTCACGGCAACATCTTTATCCAACTCGTTAACTATTTCACAAAGTCTGTTTTCAACATACTGCTCGCTTCTAGAAGAATAATCCAACAAAGTTTCGTTCAAATTAACCTTCACCATTCTAAGAATAGTTTTCCCTTCAGAGTAACTTGATGTTGTTTGAACAAGATCGGCAACTTGAGTAATTTGTTCGAGCAGCATATTGACAACTTGAACGGCATCATCCGATAATTGTTTATTCTTCAAATGCTCGGCATATCTTTTGGCAACAAGAATCGGTTTTTTAATATCTTGAATCAAAAAATTCGTCATCTTACCCAACGACTGAACGCGCTCGGACTGCAAAAGCTTTTCAACCAATTCCGCATTTTGAATTGCTATCGCTGCATGAATCGAAAGAGCGATTAAAAATTCTTCGTCGCGTTTAGAAAACTTTCCGTTCTTATTGTTCAGCAACTGAAGAACACCTATGATTGCACCCTTGTTATTCTTGATCGGGAAGCATATCATGTTTTTCGTTACATATCCGCTCGCTTTATCAAAATCCGCTTTGAAGCGCGGATCTTTCTGAACATTTTCTATATTAATTGTTTCACCGCTCTTTGCAACAAATCCCGCGAGACCCTCGCCGATTGCAAGGCGAATTTCCCTCATCTCGTCGCCAAGAGTGATTATCGACCATAATTCATTTTTTTCTTTATCGACCAAATAAAGCGTTCCGCGGTCTGCGCTTGTAAGATTAGTAGCAACATCAACTATGTTCTTTAAGACTTCGTCAACACGGATGTTCGAATTAACAAGCTCGGCGGCTTTAATGATCATGTTGAGCTCATCAATGGTCGCAGTTTCTTTTTCAGACGATTTCGGTTTCGGCGATTCAATTCTTTTTTGCTGAACTTTCTCCGGTATCACTGTTTCTTTTATTTGCGGTTCTTCAATCACAAGTTCGGGGATACTTTCCTGTATCGTTTCTTCTTTTGGAGGTTCTATAATCCCGGTTGGTGTTTCAATTTCAAATTTCGGCTCTTCAATTTCCGGCTCAATCTTTTTCTCCTCCACAACAGGCGGAATATGTTCTGCTGTCGTTTCGGATTTCTTTTGAACCGGTTCACCGAAGTTCAAACTAGCTAAGAATGCCTCGTCCATATCAAAAGATGAAACCGATTCCTCTGGTTTTTTCGGTGCTGTCTGTTCACTTCCAGTGCCGCCCAAAATTCTGAAAAGTGCATCGGTAAGATCTTCGTCGGATTTTTTTTCTGCGGCATGTTGAACATCGGGTATTTCAAACTCGGCTTTGGGAATTCCGTCTTCATTTAAGAATGCGCTTTCGTCAAACGGAATCTCCGGTGCGCTTTTCGGCTCGGTTGTTTGCCCAAATTCGATTTCTTCTTTTTTTTCAGTCGGCTCGGTTAAGTGTTTCGATTCGTCCGCAACCGGGGTTTCTTGAATCAGTGATGGTCCGCCAAGTTCATGTTCTATCTTTTCTTCTACTTTTAATTCTTCATCCAAAGGTTTGGAAGAATCGCTAATCGACTGAAAGACATCATGAACCATGCTTTCTTCGGCTGCAACATATTTTTCAAACGGCTGAAACTTATCTTCTAAGGTTGAAGGCGTTTTGAAATCATCAACATCTTCTTTTTGTCCGTCGGTTTTCTTTTCCTCTTTCTTAGTCAAAACGGTTTCATCGATTTCCGCAATCGGTTCCCGAAGATTTACAAGAATCTCGTCGTCTTGATTAATCAGGGAGTCGATTTCGTCGCGTGTGAGCGAGATTAGATATGAATCGCGTAATGCAACTGCAGTGGATGTCCGGGATGTTTCTTCAAAAAATTCTTCATGTCCAAAGAAATCGTTTTCAAGGAATAGATAAGACTTGGTTTTGCCGAGCAGTCGTTTTTTCAGAATATTGATTTCACCGCTGACAACGAGAAAAATTATATCGGCGTTATCGCCCTCACGGTAAAGTATTTCACCTTCGCTGATGGTTATTAACTTGCCTCTAACATTCTGCAAATCGATTTTAGAAATGTTAACATTTTTAAGTAATTTGTTGCGGCTTAGCGCAATTAACAATTGATTTTCCATTTCAGGGCAAATTATTATGCAAAATCATGAACTTCAGACAGCAACAGACCACCTTGTTAAGCAAGATAAAGTGCTATCAACAATAATAAAAAACATCGGCATTATCAATCTAACACCTCGCACCCAATACTTCAATCCGCTTCTTAGAGCAATCATCGGACAGCAATTATCCGTTCACGCGGCAAGCACGATTCATAAACGGTTTATGGACCACTTTAATAATAAGCCGCATCCGGAATTGATCTTGAGCACAGAGGATTTGACGCTGAGGTCGCTCGGTCTTTCCAATGCTAAAGTTAAGTACGTCAAAGATTTTTCACAGAAAATACTTTCGAAGGAAATCCGGCTGGAAGGTTTGTCAAAAAAATCTGATGAAGAAATAATCGAAGAACTCACAAAGGTGAAAGGGATTGGCGTGTGGACGGTACACATGTTTTTGATTTTCACTTTGGGAAGACCAAACGTACTTCCCTTTTCCGATCTTGGAATTAGAAAAGCCATAATGTTAAATTACGGTCTAAGAAAATTGCCGGATGAAAAAAAAGTTGTAAGAATTGCAAAGAAGAACAACTGGCATCCGCATTGTTCTGTTGCCAGTCTTTATCTCTGGCGCAGTTTGGAATTCTAACTGAATCCTTCTAAAGAAAAAATCATCATATTTAATGAATGAACAAAAACTTATTGAACAAGCTCAACGCGGCGATAGAAAAGCATTAGCCGAGCTTGTTGAACTTTACGAGCAGACCGTTTTCAACTTCTCCTTCAAGATCTGCAGACATAAAGACCGTGCGGAAAATACGATGCAGGAAACATTTCTCAGCATGGTGAAAAACATTCATCAATTCAGCGGGCAATCAAAATTATCTACCTGGCTGTACCGTGTCGTTGCAAATCATTGTCTGATGCTCGCCCGCTCCGAAAGCAAATATGGTTATACTTCTTTTGAAGACGAAGAAGCGTTGATTGATGAAAAAGAAATTGCCGATTGGAACGTTACACCGGAAAGAGTAACGGAGAATAACGAGCTGAAACAAATTCTGGACAAAGCGATTGAAAAACTTCCCGCTGATTATAGAATTGTTTTCATGCTACGCGACGTTGAAGGATTAACGACCGAGGAAACAGCAAAGATTGTTGAACTAAGCGTTCCGGCGGTTAAATCGCGCCTACACAGAGCGCGGGCATTTTTAAGAAACGAACTAAACGATACTTTCTCGGAAGATATCAATAACAACATCAATGAGTAGTAACATGCCGACATGTAAAGAAGTAATGACGCATATATGCGATAATCTCGGAGAGGAATTAGGATCTCCGGCGTGCATAGAAATTAAAGCTCATTTGGAAAGCTGTGATAATTGCCAGCATTACTTCAAATCGGTTGAGACAACAATTCAGTTCTACCGCAAATACAACGTTAACATTTCCGAAGAAGCACATAATCGTCTGGTTGAGTTTTTAGGACTAAAGGAATGATGAACGCGGAATTAAGAATGTAGAAATCGGAATTCAGTAAGTAGCGCTCTACTAACCCATTTTTTATCATACTCCTCTTTAGATTTGAATTACCAATCCGTATTTTAATATCAGAATTAAACTCCTCGGCAATGCAAGATTAGCAATAAGAAAACTACTATAAGAAGAACTAAAAGAAATAATTTAGTTACTTTGTAGCAAAGCAAGTTTCTTGGCTATATATAGAGATTTGATAATGAGTTAAAGTTTGGGCTAAAGCCTTGTGTGAAGCTGTCTGGTTTCGTCCCACACCATAAATGGTGTGGTTATAATAAACTTAATAGAGTGCATAACTCCGTCATCTATTACATAGAAGATTAACTCCGCCATTCATGGCGGAGAAAGAAGAAAGGGAATCAGCACCGGCTTTAGCCGAAATTTACAAGGGGTATAACATGTCATTCGTAAGAATCTGGGTTCACTTAGTTTTTGGCACAAAGAACCGAGAACCACTCCTATCCAAAGAGGTTCGAGAAAAAGTTATTCATCATATAATAGAAAATGCCCGGGTAAAAAATATCTTTATTGATCGCATCAATGGTTACAATGATCATGTGCATTGTCTTATCTCCTTAGGATTAGATCAAAATATTTCTAAAGTAGTTAATTTAATTAAAGGTGAATCCTCTTATTGGATAAACAAGAATAAAATTTCAAAAACCAAGTTCGAGTGGGCAGATGAATATTTTGCTGTTTCGGTGAGCGAATCTATAGTTGATTCTGTAAGACAATACATTAATAATCAAGAAGTACATCACAAAAAGAAAAGTTTCTCTGAGGAGTATGACGAGTTTATAAATAAATATGGATTTAAGCTTTTACAATAAAATTAAAAAGCCAAGAACTATGTCTTGGCCTTTTACCGACCGGGGACACCCCAATCCAGAAAAATCGACTATTATAAAACCGCCCTTTGAGATTAGTTCCTTGCGGAAGTATGGCATGACACCGACTATCATTATAAAGGGCTTGCGTAAAGGTAAATACCTAGTTTATCGTTGTCAATAAAATTCTTTAGCAGCTTTATAATTTTAGTCATTAAATGTTTTCATTTCCACAAATGCATGTATTTATGCCCGCTGCCGGTGTTGAACAGAACAACTTTTTCGTTTGGTTTGATCCATCTGTCCTTAAGCAAAACTTTTAGCGCGGCAAGTGTTGCGCCTCCCTCAGGCGCTGCGAATATTCCTTCTGTTCTGCCGATCTCATTTGTGCTTTCTAAAATCTGATCGTCATCTGCGGCAACAGTGGTTCCGTTGCTTTCTCTAAGTGCTCGTAAGATTAAAAAATCCCCAACTGCAGCCGGCACACGCAGGCCGTCGGCAATCGTTTTTGCGTCGTTCCACATTTCGGCAAATTCTTTTCCTTCATGAAATGCTTTTACCATCGGCGCACAACCCGATGATTGAACTGTTACCATTCTCGGCCGTTTTGCATTTATCCATCCCAACTTTTCCATTTCATCAAACGCTTTCCACATTCCGATTAACCCTGTTCCTCCACCAGTTGGATAAATTATCACGTCGGGTAATTCCCATTTAAATTGCTCGGCAACTTCATAGCCCATTGTTTTCTTTCCCTCAATTCGGTACGGCTCCTTCAAAGTCGATACATCGAATCTTCCGAACTTTTTTACACCTTCGGCGGCAAGTTTACCGCAATCAGTTATCAATCCGTCAACCAGAGTAACTTCCGCGCCCAATGCATTGCATTCGGAAATGAACGGCTGAGGAACATCCTTCGGCATAAAGACAAAAGATTTCATTCCGGCAAGCGAAGCGTAAGCGCACATTGCGCCCGCAGCATTTCCGGCAGAAGGAATTGAAACTTCTTTTACTCCAAGTTCAAACGCTTTCGAAATTGCAAGACACAATCCCCTTGCTTTAAACGATGTCGTCGGATTCAAACCTTCGTCTTTGATAAACAAGTTTTCCATTCCAATTTTGCCGCCCAGTTTTTTTGCGTGAATCAACGGAGTGAAGCCTTCGCCAAGAGTTAATTTGAATTTAGAATTGATAACAGGCAACATTTTCGCGTAACGCCAAAGTGAATTTGTTTTAACATCGATGTTTTCTTTTTTGAATTCCTTTTTTGCTAGATCAAGATCGTACCTTGCCAGTAACGGTTTGCCGCAATCGGCACATAGATTCCAAATTTTATTTTTATCATAAACTTTCCCGCAGTAACCGCATTCTAAATGTGTAAAGTAGCTCATGGCGTCTTTCCCGGTTTAGTGGATCAATTTTCTTTCAAAGTAAAATATTGAAAATCACTTTTGAATGGTAAGAAAAACGTTAGAAAATCCAATAAAGCCGCCGTCTTTCAAGGTTCTGAATTTTCGACCATAAATCTGGTTGCAAATACGAAAGGCGTCGTATATATTAATTACGAAACTTCTCGTAATTAATTGCGTCCTAATAACAAAGCAAGAAAAGAGGAAAACCAAATGGCAAAGAAAACAATTCCGAAACCTACCGATGGAGAGTTGGAGATACTACAGATCATCTGGCAGAATGGTCCTTCAACTGTAAAAACTATTAACGAACGATTGAGCGAGAAAAAGGAAGTGGGTTATACAACCACATTAAAGATTTTACAAATCATGTATGAAAAAGGATTGGTGACACGCAACGAAGATGAAAGAAGCCACGTCTATGCTTCGGCGATTAAAGAAAATGAAATGCAGAAAGCATTGGTTAATAAACTTCTCGAATCTGCATTCAGCGGTTCAGCCGCAAAATTGGTTATGCAAGCGCTCGGAAATTCTCAACCTTCAAAAGAAGAGCTTGATAAAATAAGAGAGCTGTTAAACAAAATTGAAAAGGATCAGAAATGAATTTTGTTTATCAATTATTACCGTATGAGATTATAAAAGCAATCGGCTGGACAATATTTCATTCCGTTTGGCAAGGAATTGTGATTGCGATTATACTTGGCGCGCTGTTGTTGTTAACAAGCAAGAATAGTGCGCGGATGCGTTACAACATTTCCATTGCTGCAATGTTTATCTTTTTCTTCATTTCACTTAGCACTTTCTTGCACGTCTATGAATTACCGAAAGTTCAATCCACAGACAACTTAATAGTTGTTTCTGATAATACAATACAAAGCGAAACATCAAGCGACGACTCCACTTCAATAATTGATAAGGCAAAAACAAATCTTCCGGAAATTTTCGAAACATATTTTGCGAAGAACTTACCCCTGGTCGTAACATTTTGGTTTGTGGGGTTTATAATTTTCTCGTTAAGGTTTATCGGCGGTGCAATTTATGTGCAAAGATTAAAAACAACCGGTTTACATTCTCTTGATAGCACTTGGCATAACAGATTAAACTATTTGAGCGGCAAGTTACACCTTCATCAAGCGGTTCAAATTGCCGAATCAACACAGATTAATGTCCCAATCACCATTGGTCATCTGAAACCGATCATACTTCTTCCGCTGGGAATGATAAGCGGTTTGCCGCAAGATCAAGTGGAAGCAATTATAAGCCATGAATTGGCGCACATAAAACGTTACGATTTTTTGATCAACATGATTCAAACTTTCATTGAGACACTATTCTTTTATCATCCTGTGGTTTGGTGGCTTTCATCACTAATCAACGCCGAACGAGAGAACTGCTGCGACGACATTGCAATTCAAACTTGCGGCGACGCCATCAGCTATTCAAAAGCGCTTTACAACATTCAGCAGATCAGAAAAAATGAATCCGAGTTGGTGCTCGCTGCAATTGGAAAGAAGAATCAATTATATAGGAGAATAATTAGAATGAACACGAAGAACAAAAATATTGCGTACGGGGTCAGACTCGCAGCTTTTGCCGTTTTGCTAACCGCTATGGCTGCAGTATCAATTTATTCTTCGCCACCGACTAAAGACAGTTCGCGCAATCTTGCATCCGCATCGTTTGTAAATCCCTTTTCCCCTTTGGGCGAAAGCCTGTCATACAAAACAACAGGCGATGAATGTGCCGCTACTGATACAATCGGTATAAAAAACGGCAACAGAACCATAAAATTTTACGACGGTCCTGAAGGAAAAGAAAAAAAATATAAAGCAGAGCTGAGCAACGGAAAACTTTCCAAGCTATATATTGACGGAGAAAAAGTTGACGAGAAAGATTTTCCAAAGCATGAAGGTTTGGTCGCGCAAAAAATAAACGAATACGTTTCGCTGCAAAAAGAATATCGCGACATAACAAAGAATTACAAATCCAGTATGAAGGATTATCTTCAGAAGATAAAGCAATTCAGAGGAAATCATGATTACGATTTTGACTTCGATGCGTTTTCTTTCCCTCAACTTGATTCTACAAATTGGAAAACGGCGATGAAGAATTTCCAAAAGAGCATGCGCGAGAATTGGGCCGTTCATTCATTCAAGATTCCTCCGGTTCATGTGCCGCCGATAAATATTCCTTCGATTCATATTCCACCTATCGACTTCGACAGTTTATCCGGCAACATCAATTGTCCGACATTTGATAATGAAGCGTTCAAAGAATCAATGGAAGAATGGGGTGAAAAATTTAAGGGGGAGATGTCAAAGTTCAAGGACGAAATGGAAAAGAATAAAGCTTCCATGGAATTGTTCAAAGAAGAAATGAAAAAATCCGAACCTAACAGCGAGGCATTCAAGAAAAGTATGGATGAGCTCAAAAAGAATATGGGCAAGCTGAAAGCTGATATGAAAGTTTTGAAAGAGTTCATCGGGGATGTGAAGAGCGAACTGGTACACGATAAATTAATCGAAGACAGAGACGATCTTGACAGTATTACTCTCTCAAAGGATGAACTTGTTGTGAACGGAACAACTGCTTCGCCGGAGCTTCACAAGAAATATTTAGAGATGTACAAGAAACATTACGGAAAAGAATTGAAAGGCGACGAGAAATTTCAAATCAACAACTAAATTAGAAAAGCAAAATTTTACGGAGGGGTCTGCCCGCTTCGCTCTCGCGAAAGCGAGGCGAGAGAACCTTCCCTTCTACAACTTTCTCGCAATCACAACCGGCGCTTTCAATGTTTCTGTTGCGCCGCCATTCGCAGAAACCGTTTCAATCAATAAAATGTAAATCCCGATACGCAGCGGCTTGCCGATGTCGTCCATTCCGTCAAAGACAATTGAGTTCTTCGATGCCGAAGGACGGCTGTTCTCAAGCGTTCTTACAACACGTCCTTGGTTATCATAAACTTTTATCCGCACTTGTGAAAGAGCTTGATTCAAATCCAAATTGATGATCGTGAAATCTTCAAAGCCGTCGTTATCCGGGGAAAATGGATTTGGATTAATCGTTACGGATGACTCGCGCGATAAATTTTCAGTAAAAATGGAATTCATCTTACCCGGCGTTCCGCCGTAATTGCTCACAGAAGTGCTCCAATTCGATTTGTCGTTTGAGCTCAACGCCGGATTCAATCTTTCCAGCGATTTATTTTTTGTCACGACAATATTTGTGTTATGCCACGACGGAAAATAGGTCAGAGAATCCAAAGTATTGCCGGACATGTCCTTCAACACCAGCATCTCACCGTCATTTAACAAACTGAAACTGCTGCTTGCAACACGAATTTTCGATTCGGTTTTAAGCCAAGTATAATTTTGGAAGATTGATGTATCTGCCGTGAGGACAAAATATTCTTTCGGCGGAATTTTCAAAAATGAATTTGAAAGTTTTGCTTTGGAACTAGTTCCAAGTTTGATCTGCATCCCACCGAGTTGAATCGAATCGTTTGATGTGTTGTAGAACTCCAAATATTCCGAATTTGTTGTTGCCGGATCATACATAATCTCATTAATAATAAGGCTTCCGAACGGATACTGCGTCATATTCAAAACAGAATTCGCAACACCAGGCGTTCCGCCATCCGGATTCAGAGTGGTTGCCCAGTTCGTACTGTCCGTTGAAGATTTTGAATATGAAATTCTTTCCAGCGAAAAACCTTTTGCGCCACCCCAGTTAGAATTGTATTTTAGGCTGTCCACCACAGTGTTTCGCGAATCGTAAATTACAACACCATCTGTTGCGCTGAGTGCACCGAATTTTGTTTGGAAAAAATTTTTCGGCGGATAATATGGAAAACGTGATGCGTCTTGTGTTAAAACGGCAAACTCGCCGGGATTCAAAAATTTATCCGTCGTAGTAATTATTGCTTTCATCGGCGAAACAAGATCACTTGCGCTCCAGTTTTTCAAATTCACGGGATCGGTTGAAGCATTCACAATCTCAATCCATTCTGATTCCCCGGTGTAAGGATCGTACATAATTTCGTTGATGAATACTTTTTTCGTTGCGGAAGGATTATCGGAAGCAGCAAAGCTAAAAACATCCGCGTTGTTGTTCTGATTCTCATCCTGAGCAAATGTAACTTTTGCAACCAACTGATAAATTCCCGCCGCCGGGATGTAAATCTTCTTCTGAATTATAAGCGAATCATTGTTTGCCAAATTTGTAAAGTCCGTGTTGTAAAATGATTCGCCGGTTTGCCCCGCCGAATCTTTGTTAGCATCATTGTACATGTTAACATTATAAAAAGCCGCAGACTGCGCGCCAAGATTTTTCACACTTACAGAAACGTTAACGGAATCACCCGGTTTTACTTCCAAAAGGGTAATTCCTATAAAACTTATTTTCAAATCAAAATCGAAAGGCGAAACGGAATTTTTTGCGCCCGGAGTTCCGTTTACATGAAGAGAATTTTTCCAGTTCCCCACGCTGTTATCTTTTGTCAGCAAAAATTTTTCATCTGAAATTCCGGCGCTATTGTTTGCAGAGTAAGTATAAGAATCAATCGTCACACCATCAGCATTGATCAAATTAATATCACGACCGGTTGTGTTCGCCATTCCCGTAGAGCCAAAATTGTTTGAACTTATTTTGAGAATTACAGCGTCAGACGGGATTATATTTTTGTATGCCCCGTTAGCGTAATCGTAATTTCCCTGAAGTATCACAGCGAACTTTCCGGGTCCCAATATCATTCCACCCGTTAATGTAACGATACTATTGTTTGAAGAAGTGTAATACTTGAATTTGAATCCGGTGAGATCAATAGATTCCGTTGCAGATGTGTTGTTAATCTCCACAAACTCTCCGTTGGTTTCTGCGGGATAAAACATGATCTCGCTGAATGTAAGAACGGATCCGGTTTGAGCTAAGAGATTTGAGAAAAGAAATGTGCCCAGAATTATTGCAGTATAGAAACCCCGATTAAAAAATTTCATTTTTATGACTCTGTGTATAAAGTCTATTTAGAAAATAAAGAAAGTATTATTAAAATGATATTAAGATTATGATTTACATTTGAAAGTAAATCACAACTGCCGTTTCACCTTTCACATCTCACACTTATTCTCTCCCCTCTAAAGAATCCTATTCGAGTTGATAGACAAACGTCAACTGCTGAGTTACTAGAGTAATTTTGTCAACAATAAGGTTGGCAGAAGGTGCCGGAAGAAAATCGTTAGTACGTGTGCCCGCGTCAAATACTATAGTAGAAGACGCAGTTCCCACCATCCCGTTTCCAAACACAAGCTGCAGTGTATACGTCAACCGAATGTTGCCCAGACTCGCAGTCAAGCCGCCGCTTGCTGTTGTCTCCAGCCAATATGTTGAAAACATACGGGCAGTACGGCGAATATTATCGTTCTGATTCATGTTGTATTTATAGAAGTGAAACTGTACACCAAAACGATAATCCAACCATTCCCACTTGGACTGCGACTGATGTCCGATTCGTATTATATGATTATAAAAGTTGAAAAAGTTCTCAACTGTTTTGAAGTTCGGAGAAAGATTTTGATTTGGAGGCGGCAGCATTTGTTCGCCAGCTTCCGCCCAGGTATTAGTTGTAATCGGTTCGTAGATGTATTCGAAGCCCCACAGCGATTTACTGTTCGACCAATTCGCTCCAATTCCAATGTTGTATGCAACAGAAATTCCCGGGTCACGGGGAATGTTAGCAAGACTGTAGTTTGGAATTTTCGGATGGTCTTTCCAGTTCACACTTAATGATGCGCCAACATTCCAAAAACTGTTGATGTGCCGCAGATAACGTGCATACATCAGCCATTCCTTTGTTTCATCTTTGTTGACTTCTGTTCTTACAAAGTTTGTATTTAGTTGGTCGTCCCATAGCCAGAAAAAGTTTGAGTAGCTCACTTCGTGTGTTGCCTTATAGATACTTCGCCCGGCAACAAATTCCAGTTTATCGCCGTCAATCAATTCTCCAACAGCTCCAAATTTTGCTTCCCAAGCTTCGCCATCTTGTTTAATATCTATCGCGCCGGGATAGAGTAAGTTTACTCCGTCAATTGCACCGAACTTTCCCCACGAACCGCTTACAGCAACGGAGAGTCCGGTATTCGGGATAGACATGCCAAGCAAACCGTACAAGTAAGTATTGTTGCCAACATCAGTTCTCTTTACATCAGCCATAGAAGAACTTGCAGGTCCCCTTGTAGCGAAGCTACGCTGCGATCTTTCTCCATTGTAACCCTGATATGCAACCATGATTCCGCTAAAATAGTTATCGGATCTAAAGAACCCGCCGATCGGAATTGAATTAATAGATGTACCCGGATAGAACGAAGAATTGCTTCCGGCAAATACAGGTCGTCCATCATCATTACTCCAACTGTTACGCGACGGAGAAGTGAAGAGCGTTATACCGTTCAACCGTGATGCTTTTGCAGGATTGATAAACTGAGCACCGAGCGGATCATCAAAAGCGATTGAAATATTTCCCATTCCCCGTGCAAGCGATGGTTGAAACTCGGATTGATTGCTCGCAATAACCGGGATTGTGCGAATTGAAATCCATTGTGCGAACAGTTCGGATGTAAGCAGAAAGAGTGGAAGAGCGAAAAAAACTATTCGTAGTCTCATAACATCCTCCTTAAAAATACAGCTTGAAGTTATGATGAGACATCTACCTTGTCAAGGGTTTATTTTAGTACCGTCGAACTTGCCATAATGGGATACTCCTTTTGAAACAAAAAATTTGTCTTATTTATTTCTCCCATTCTTTAGTTTTAAATAAATTCTTATTCCACACAAAACTTCTTTTCATTAATTTATTGCGAAAAATTTTCCCAACTGATGAGTTAGATTATGAAACTGTTCATGCTTGTTCTAATTCCGTTCTTTCTTTCTGCAGCAACAATTCTTTTTCCCCAGCAAAATTCTGTCGGCAAAAACAAACTTCGTTTACAAAAAGGGATATATGCGGAACTCAATACGAACAGAGGAAATATCTTGTTGAAATTAAATTTCAAACATGTTCCGGTTACGGTCGCAAATTTTATCGGACTTGCAGAAGGCAAAATCAAAAATGATGTGCTGCCGATGGGCAAACCCTATTTCAACGGAAGCATCTGGCATAGAGTTGTGCCGGAACATGTAATTCAAGCAGGCATGCCGGTTAGCAATGACACTTTGGAAGGACCCGGTTATGAATTTCCGAATGAAATTTATTCTGGATTAAGTCACAACAAAGCCGGAATGCTTGGAATGGCAAATGCCGGACCGAATACAAACGGAAGTCAATTCTACATTACACTTGGCGACCGTTCCTACCTTGACGGAAATTATACTTTGTTCGGTCAAGTAACAGATGGAATGGATGTGGTGTACAAAATTATTCAAGGCGACACGATAAAAAGCGTTACGATAACCCGCATCGGAAAGGAAGCGACTGATTTCAAAGTAACCGATGAATCATTCCGCAAGATGGTTGAGGACGCAAAAGCAAAATTGAAAATCGACGAAGAGAAAAAGTCAAATGAAGAAACGAAATTCATTAAGAAGAATTGGCCGAAAGCCGTTACTCTGCCGGATGGTGTTAAGTATGTGATTACAAAAGAAGGTAGCGGTGAGAAACCAAAAGACGGTTCCGTTCTAAAAGTTATTTACAAAGGGAAAACTCTTTTGAAAAATTTAACTTTTGTAAGCACGAGCGAAGAAGGAAAACCGACGAATTATTTTAACGAGGCGCAGCCGTTTGAATTCACAGTCGGTAAAAGTAAAATTAATCCCGGCATTGATGAAGCCATTGTAGATATGAAACCGGGTGAAAAGAGAACTGTGATCGTTCCATCTGATAAAGCTTACAGGAAAAACGCGTTCTACGCAAAATCTATCGAGGGTAAAAAGCGGTCGTGATTTCGCCAAACACAACTTTGGTTTACGAAATTGAAATAATGAAATGAATTTAGCTGACAGCAGACAGCTATCGGCGTTCAGCCTTCAGCTTTTTATAGAACAAATTGATTGATAAATCTAAATCATTTTTCTAACTTTCTCACAAGTTTAAAAGGATAAACAAAGTATTGCGTAGTTAGACGCAACGCAAAAGAAAATATAAGATAAAGTATGAATCCAAGTCATCCAATAGTAATTTATTCATTATTCATGGGAGGATAAATTATAAAACTTGAAAAAAGGAATGTAAAGGCATTCTTATTGATTGTAATCTTATTGGTCGGAATTGTGGCGATCAGCGGATGTGTGAAAGAAGAACCAACTGAACAACCGCCAGGGCAACCGAGCGGCACATTAAAAGGTGTGAGCCTCTCACCGAAGAGTTCTCAGTCGGCCGATTTCACTGATTTTTTTGAAAAGGCTAAGCAGGCAGGTAAGATTGTCAGTTGGGCAGGAGACTGGAACGAGCTCTCCAACACCAAAAGTGGTGGTTCTACGGTGGTTGCTTCTCTCGCTTCTACCTATGGATATATACCTATTATAGAAGCTCAGTTCTTTACCCAATCGAGCGGTATGCTGTTGAGACCACTTGACGATACCACAAAGCAGATTTACAAAACTAGCGCTGCCGATTTTGCTGATAAATATAAACCGAAATATCTCGCCTTTGGCATTGAAGTAAACACGCTCCATGAAAAATCGCTAATTGACTTTGATGCCTTCGTCCAATTTTTCGGCGAGGTCTATGATGCTGTGAAGACGAGATCACCAGACACAAAGGTCTTTACCATCTTCCAGTTGGAAAAAATGAAGGGGTTGAGCGGTGGCTTGTTCGGCGGCACAAACGATCCGACCAAAGCACAGTGGTCGCTGCTTGATAAATTCCCTAAGTCAGATATCATCGCTTTCACAACGTATCCTGGACTCATTTACAAAAATCCTTCGGAAATCCCTGTAGACTATTATACTGAGATCAAACTACGCACAGCAAAGCCTGTTGCATTCACAGAAATCGGCTGGCACAGTGATGCAAGTCCTACAGGGTGGGAAAGTAGTGATGCCGAACAAGCGAACTTTGTAACAACATTTTTCACTCTGACGAGAAATATGAACAGGAAATTCTTTATATGGAGCTTCATGTATGATCCTGACACCTTTGAACCGTTTAAGAGTATGGGTTTGCGCCGCCGTATTGACGGAACCGCTAAGCCCGCGTGGGATGAATGGCTTAACGCCAATTGAATAGACGTTATTTCTCAGACAAGGAGCGAGGTGAATTTTATCTAAGATGGGCTTTGCGGCTTCGTTTCACTCCGCCCAAATCACGACTTCGTTGGGACTTCGTATAGCCCAAAACCGTTATCGGAGGGTACATTATGACGACAGTACGGGAAATAAATTTTACGGCTTACAATAACCAAAACTGCAAGTTCGGCAAAGCCGCTTTAGCTATCGCTTCTGTAAAAGCAAAATGAACAAAAAAATCTTCATCCTGTTTTTTCTTCTCCAATTTTTTGTTACCAAGTCATTTGGACAATTGTGGTACATCACGCGTGGCCTCTCAACCAATGAAGAAGCATGGGGCATAGATGTTGATAGCATGGGAAATGTTTATTGGGCGGTGGAAGAAAAAAACCAAGGGGCATATTTCAACATTTTTCTTTTCAAAATTGATTCAAACGCACGGCAGGTTTGGCAAAGCGCACCATGGGGCGGACCATATAATGATAAGGCATATAAGGTAACAGTAAAGGCACCTAATGTTTATTTATCAGGAAGAACTGATTCAACCGGAAGTCCAACCTCAGGTGATGCGCTTGTTTTAAGTTACACTATTAACAACGGTAGCTTAAATTGGCAATATAGTTTCGACCCAACTCCTGACTATGGTTATGAAGAAATTGACGGTTTGATTGTTCAGCCCGATGGAATTTCTCTCTCCGGCTGGACGCATGCGCAAAATACGAACGACATAGATTTTCTCATTCAGAAAATCAGTTTGACAGGACAATTGGTGTGGTCAAACACTTGGGACTACAACAACCTCAGAAGATATGACGGTGCAAATGGGCACATGGCGATGGACAACAACTTCCTTTACATAGCAGGGCATGTGAATAAATCAAGCGTCATCCCACCATTCTCACTTTTGGATGGAGATGGTGTGTTGGCATGTTTCAGTCGAAGCAACGGCATGCATCAATGGCATATTATCTGGGGTGGCGCTTCTTATGATGATGCACTGGGAATGACTATGAGTTCCGATTCCATGCTTTATGTTACGGGTTACACAGGAAGTTTCGGAAACAGTATGCAAATTTATCTCAACAAATACACACGAACCGGACAGTTGAAATGGAACCGTATTTGGGGTGGAACAGGAACAGAGGTTTCGCGTGCACTGGTTACGGATGGCGACAGTATAATTTATGTTGTCGGTTCTACATCCAGTTACGGCAACGGAGGCAATGATATTTTCATTCTGAAATACGATTCTGCCGGAACATTGATTGATTCGCTTTTCTGGGGAGGAACTTATGATGAAATTGCACACGATGTAGCGATGTATGGAGATTATCTTTATATAACTGGCGAAACACAAAGTTATGGCAATGGGCAAATCAATGGCGACCACATAGCGGATGGATTGCTTCTGAAAGTAAACGGAAGAACAATGCAGGCGCCAGGGACTACGGCCGTGCATGAGCCTGTGGCTTTTGTTCCCGGAGAGTATTCTTTGACCCAGAATTATCCTAACCCCTTCAACCCAACGACAACAATTCGCTTCTCGATCCCACAGCGTGAGCACGTAACGCTGCAAGTTTTTGATATGCTCGGCAGAAAAGTGGCAACGCTTGTAGACGGAGATCTTGGTTCCGGTGAGCACACGGTGGTCTTCGATGCGAAGGGTTTAGCGAGTGGTGTGTGTTTTTATCGTGTCCACGCTGGCAATTTTATCGAAACCAAGAAACTCATACTTCTGAGATAGAAAGAGCACTTCGCCTAACACCGAAAAAGCATGACACTCGCACATTGGTTAAGTCAATAACGGATCAACGTTCACAAGTCAGTTAAGCTCGCTCCACATCGTTGCTCGCAAGAGAATGAATTGTTAATAGTTCGCAAGGGGGCAGCGTGCTTACGCCACATATTATGCGTCCATAATCATCTGTAGATTTTGTTTTCAGATTCTTTTTCTTCTGTTCGGAGCGCGACGGCATTACTAGGTTGTCGAGGACCATTCTCGACATGAGAAACGGTCAAGGTATGAACCTTGGCTTTATGTGAAAGATTAAAATATTTATTAGATGAAAGTCCGCTTCGACTTCTCGAAGACGGGGCAAGTTGAAAGCCGATTGCTGACCGCTGACGGCTTTTTCACCCATGAACTCTTTTTCTTCTATTCGGCGCGTGGCGGCATTCGTCGGAGCAGCAGTAATCGTTTTCAACTTTGCATTCGTCGCAAGTAAGAAGCATTTTATCGCAGTCCTGGTTGTGGCAGTTTATATAGTATGAAGTCGGCTTGCCGCAGTAATAACATTTACCGATATGTTTGATTTCTTCTTTCGTGTTCGGCGTAACGATGCGGCGCTCATCAAAAACAAAAACGCTTCCCTCCCAGTATTTGTCGGGATGCTGTGTAATGTAATTCCAAATCCCGCCGTCCATCTGATAAACATCTTTGAAACCGTTTTCAACTAAAAGCGCGGAAGCTTTTTCACATCTTATTCCGCCGGTGCAGTAAGTAACAATCGTTTTGTCCTTGAACTCTTTCAGTTCTTCAACAACTTTCGGCCAGTCGCGGAAAGTATCCATCTTTGGCGCGATGGCATTCTTAAATTTTCCGATCACACTTTCATAATCGTTACGCGCATCAACGATTACAAAATCTTTTCCGCTTTCGTAAAATTGATTTAGCTCTTCCGGTTTTAACCGCCGCGCCGTTTTAGAAAGATCAACTTCCCCGAAACTTGCGTTCACAATTTCTTTTTTCAGACGCACGTGAATTTTTCGGAACGCGTGCTCGTTGTGCTCGTCTTCCTTGAACCAGATATCGCTGAACTCCGGGTGCTTTCTAATTTCCGATTTATATTTTTCGATGTTCTCAACCGTGCCGGATACCGTTGCATTGATCCCTTCGTCAGAAATCCAAACCCGTCCTTTGATGTCGTTCGCTTCGCAAAATTTTAAATGTTCTTCTTGAAACCTGCCCGGTTCCGGAAATTTGATGTATTTATAAAAAAGTAAAACCTTAAATTTCATAATAGAAATCGCCCTCTTATCAGAAATCGCAAAAAATTATTAAATAAAGATAATAAATCTTATTTTTAACCGAAAATCAACGGTTCATGCGTCAAAATAATTGGAATCAGTTAACATTTTTTTTCAGCGCAGTGTCTTGTTATCGATTAAACCTTGCAGCGCTAAGTTGTGACTAAACAATAGGGAATCATTTTGAATGAAAGAACCAAACGTAAATATCGGGATACTTTCCGAAAAGGAAATTTTGTTTGATCTCTACGGAGAGTTTCTTTCTCCGGGATTGAACAAACATTTCAGCGGAAAATTCAAAGCGAAGAATGCCGGAGGCGGGATTTCGATTCAGCAGGAATCAAAAGAAATTGTTAGCGGCAAAGAAATTGTTTTCGTGCCGAATGATCTTGAAACGGAATCGTTCTTGCTGAGAAATGTTATGATAGGAAAAGATTTTCACTGGCAGAAAAAAGAAAACCAGCGGTTCAGAGGAGCGTTAAAGCTCATCCGCGAAAATGAAAATATAACCGCGGTCAATATGCTGCCGATCGAAGAATATTTGACGAGCGTTATTTCATCCGAGATGAGCGCGAACAGTTCGCCGGAACTTTTGAAAGCGCACGCAATTGTTTCCCGCGGCTGGCTGCTGGCACAGTTGGAAAAGAAAAATAGAAAAGCTGTTTCGGAAACAATAAGCAATGATGAAATTATCCGGTGGTACGATAGAGAAGATCACAAGGATTACGATTTCTGTGCCGACGACCATTGCCAAAGATATCAGGGTGTAACAAGAATTGTAAACGAAGCTTCAGCAAATGCAATCTCCGAAACGCGGGGACTTGTGCTGACACACAACGATAAAATTTGCGACGCGCGTTATTCGAAATGCTGCGGCGGCATTACGGAATCTTTTGAGAACGTCTGGGAGCCGGAGAAACATGAATACCTATCATCGGTGATAGATTATAAATTTGAACCCGAGGGAACGGAAATCGATTTGCAACAAGAAAAGTCATTTGAACATTGGGTTAGAGGCAATCCAAATTCTTTCTGCAACACTTCGGATAAAAAAATACTTTCACAAGTCTTGGTTGATTTCGATCAATCAACAAGCGACTTCTTCCGCTGGAACGTTGAGTATTCACAAAATGAAATCTCCGACTTGATACGAAACAAAACCAAAATTGATTTTGGACAGATTAAAGATTTGGTTCCGGTTGAAAGAGGGTTCTCGGGCAGAATTATCAGACTTAAAATTGTTGGGACTAACAAAACATTAATCATCGGCAAAGAACTGGCAATTAGGAAAGCGCTTTCCCCAACTCATTTATACAGCTCCGCATTCATCGTTACAAAGGAAAATGTTGTTGATGACGTTCCCGGGAAATTTATTCTTGACGGAGCCGGATGGGGACACGGAGTTGGTCTTTGCCAAATCGGCGCGGCTGTGATGGGCGAACTCGGATACTCTTTTGACGAAATACTAACACACTATTTTCAAAAAACAAAAATTCAGAAAGTCTATTCATGAAAGTATTGCATAGCTGTCTTTCCAAAAGTTGGGGAGGCATGGAAATGTATTCGCTTAATACCGCGCGCACTTTGATAGATGCCGGTATTGATGTTGAGTTATTGTGTTCTCCCAATTCCAGACTTCACATTGAAGCGGTGAAACATAGAATAAAAGTGCATGCTTTTAGTTTCGGAAGGTATTTTACTCCGGCAAGCCTTTATCGATTGAATAAACTAATCCGCAAAAATAAATTTGATCTAATCCACGCCGAATCGTCCAAAGATTTATGGCTGATCGTTCCGGCATTACGATTGACTTCGTGCAAAACTCCTCTTGTAATGACAAAACATGTCGGGTCGTTCATCAACAAAAAAGATTTTTTCCATCGCTGGATTTACAAACGTGTGAACGTTGCACTCGCTATCAGTCGCGTGATCAAATCTAACCTGCTTCAAACCACCCCGCTTGATGAAGCGCACGTACTATTATTGTATGATTCGATTGACACGGAAAAATTTAACCCGGCAAAAGTTAAGGGGAAAAAGATTCGTAAAGAATTCGGCATTCGTGATGACGAGTTGCTGATCGGAATGAGCGGGCGGTTCAGTCCCGGTAAAGGGCACGAGGAATTTCTTTCTGCTGTAAAACATTTAAGCCGCAAATTCAGCAATCTTCGTTTTATGATTGTCGGTGAACCCAGCATGGGCGAAGATAGTTACGCAGCAGACATTAAAATTCTTGCCTCAGAACAAGGTTTGATAGACAAAATAATTTTCACCGGTTACAGAGCAGACGTGCCGCAAGTTTTAGCTGCAATGGATATTTTTGTGTTTCCTTCACACGCGGAAGCGTTTGGAATGGCGCTTGCCGAAGCAATGAGTATGGAAAAACCGTCGGTGTGCTCAAACTCCGACGGCGTTTTGGAAATTGCAGTTGACGGCGTTACTTCTTATCTATTCGAAAGCAAGAATGCAAAAGATTTGGCAAACAAGATCGAGGTGCTGATTAATTCGCCAGCAAAGCGAAAAGAGTTCGGTGAGGCAGCGCGCAAACGTGTGATCGATCTTTTTAATATAAACAAGTTTACCAAAGAATTATTGAGTATTTACGATTCCCTCGTTAAAGAGAAGCACTCAAAGCAAGAACCCGCTTCCAATCTGCACTTGAAAGCCGAGCAGATTTAAATTATGATTGTGCATCAAGAATAAAAAAATTGTTAGATGACTTTTCTCAATCCCGCAGTCTTACTTGGTTTGCTGGCTGCTTCAATTCCTATCGTACTTCATTTTCTCAATCTCAGAAAACTGAAAAAGATTGAGTTCAGTACCCTTGCATTTTTGAAAGAGCTTCAGAAAACAAAAATCAAAAGGATAAAGCTGAAGCAGTGGCTGCTTCTTCTGCTGCGCATTGCAATCATTACTCTACTGGTGATGGCGTTCGCGCGTCCGACTGTTAAGACAATAACGATTGGCAGTTCCTCGGCGGCTAAAACCACCGCGGTATTTATAATAGATAACACATTCAGCATGTCGGTAGTTACTGAAAAGGGTTCGTACTTCAATCACGCGAAACAAATTGCCAAGAGCTTATTAAACAATTTTCAGGAAGGTGATGAGATCGTCCTCTTGCCGGTGAGTGAAATAAAAAAAGACGCTGGTAAACCGACTTCAAACTTTTCGGAATTGAAAAAAGCGATTGACAATTTACAGATTTCGATGCCAAGCGGTACACTTAACGAAGCTTTGGTTAGAGCAACACAAATATTATTTCAAACGAAGAATTTTAATAAAGAAGTTTACCTATTTACCGATCTTCAGAAAGGACGCACGTTCAATTCGACCAGCGAGCTTTCCAATTTGGCGCAGACTCTGGGACCAAACACGAGATTGTTTCTCGTTGACATGACAGAGAAACAGCCGGTAAACCTTGGAATTGACGAGCTGATTCCGAACAATCAGATATTTGAGAAATCCAAAACCGTAAGTTTTACCGCGCGAATAAAAAACTACACCGATAAGCCGGTGAATAACTCTGTGGTTTCACTTTTCATAAACGGCAAACGATCTGCTCAGCAAAGTTTAAATTTGAGCGCTGGAGATTCGCGAGATGTTACATTTGAAACTACATTGAACGATACCGGGCTCGTTCAGATTGCCGCCGAACTTGAGGACGACGATATTGTTCAAGACAACAAAAGATTTTTCAGTGTTTATGTGCCGGATAAAATTTCCGTGCTGATGATAGATGATAATCGTGACGATTCGAGATTTATCCGCTTCGCTCTTGAGGATCCAACAAACAAAATTAAGATTGCGGAATACAATTCTTCCCAGCTTTCTTCGCTTAATCTTAACAACTACGACGCAGTAATCGTTATCGGAGCTTCGGGTAATTCGAATTGGAAGACTGTTTCTGATTACGCAGGCAAGGGCGGCGGAGTTGTAATTCTACCCGGCTCACAGACTTCATTCGAAAGTTTCCAGAGCATTTCTAAAGCATTCGATCTTCCGCTGCCGGCATCTGTGGTTGGAAAAATTAATTCGCAAGAAACCAGATCTGAATTCGACAAGATTGATTATCAAAATCCGTTGTTCAAAGATCTGTTCGAAGGAAAAAGTCAGCCGAAGATTGAATCGCCGGAGATTTATCACTATTTCAAAATCAATCCGGCAGGCAAAGGGAGAAACATTATCTCGATAGCAGATAATTCTTCATTCTTAAGTGAGTACAACACCGGTTCCGGAAAGATATTTTTGTTCAACAGCGCGCCGGTGTTAAGCTGGAGTAATTTTCCGATGAAAGCTTTTTTTGCGCCATTGATAAACAAATTGGTGTTAGTCTCGGCTTCAAAAATAAAAAATGAATCTTCGACTCTCGCCGGAACGGAATTACCAGTCAATATTTCCGACAAAAGTTACTCCCAAATAAAAATTGAACGACCCGACGGTTCGGATGAATTTATCAACTCCGATTCACTTTCTAACAAAAATTATTTTTTCTACACGAAAACTGATGAGTCGGGCACGTACAAATTTTATTCGGGCAAGAATTTATTAGATTATTTTTCGGTAAATCCGGATCCGAAAGAATCCGTTACTCAACATTCGAGCGTGTCGGAGTTCAAAGATTACCTTAAGCAGATAGGATTTGAAGGAAAATTTTTCGACGTTTCGCCCAACGATGATTTTTCAAAGATAATTTATCAAGCAAGATTCGGAACAGAATTGTGGAAATATTTTCTAGTTATTGTGCTGGTCCTCGCGATTTTCGAATCGCTCGTAGCAAGAAGCTCTAAAAAAGATTTATCAAGCTCGCCTCGACCCGCCTTGCGTTGCCACAGGCGAGGCAGGTTCGCCGAGTCTCAACGAGGCAAAGCGGGCATCCAGAATCCAGTAACTAGTATCTAGTATCGAGCAGCCAGAATGATTGATTTAAAACCAATACCCGTTGAACGCGCAATTTTAATCGGCTTAATTTCCAGCGACTATTCCAGAGAGCAAGTTGAAGAACATCTTGACGAATTGGAAATGCTGACTTCAACCGCGGGCGCGGAAACCGTATTTAAGATTATGCAGGACCGTCAGAGACCGGACCCGGCATTTTTTGTCGGCAAAGGTAAAGCGGAAGAGATCGCGCAGTTGATTGAGTTAAACGATATTCGACTTGTAATTTTTGACGACGATCTCAATCCCACTCAAGCTCGTAACTTGGAAAAACTTTTTGAGCGAAAAGTTTTAGACCGCAGCGGGTTGATTCTCGATATCTTCGCATCGCACGCAAAAACCCGCGAGGCAAAAACACAGGTTGAGTTGGCACAGCTTCAATATATGCTGCCGCGACTAACCCGCGCGTGGACGCACTTATCCAAACAGTACGGCGGTATCGGAACGAAAGGTCCCGGTGAAACTCAAATTGAAACCGATCGACGAATAATACGCACACGAATCAGCAAGCTGAAAGAGAATCTGAAAAAAATTGAAGCGCAGCAGACCACAAAAAGTGCCGGACGAAAAGATCAGGTTACCGCTTGCCTGGTTGGTTATACTAATGCCGGGAAATCCACTTTGTTGAACAGACTAACTAACGCGGGAGTGCTTGCAGAGGACAAACTTTTTGCAACGCTTGATTCCACAACGCGCTCGTTCGACATCGAGAAAAATAAAAAAGTTTTGCTGAGCGATACGGTTGGATTCATTCGGAAACTGCCTCATCATCTTGTGGCTTCATTCAAAAGCACACTGAACGTTGTTCGCGACGCCGATATCATTCTTCACGTGATAGATGTTTCGCATGATTTTTACGAAGACCACATTCACGTGGTTGATTCAACTCTGGAAGAGCTCAACAGCCACAAGAAAATTCAAATCAAAATTTTTAACAAGGTTGATGCGCTGAACGATAAAAGCAAAATGGATTACATTCTGAACAAATACAAAAACAGCATTTTGATTTCCGCCGAACGCGGAATAAATATCGGGAACCTAAAGAAGATGCTTCTCGATTTGTACGAAAAGAATTTTGTGAAAGGAACCATCGTTCTAAGTCATTCGAATTCAAAATTGGTTTCGCAACTTTATGAGATGGCGGAAATTCTATCGGCAGATTATGAGGACGAAAAAATAATTATTACTTATCGTGCAAGTTCGGCGGTTCATTCAAAAATACAGGCGCTGGTGCTATCTCGCCATGACAATTAATCAGTCGGCGGCTTTTCATCTTTCTTTCTTGCTTTAAATATACTTTCTCCTCCCACGCGGTCGCGGCGGTCAATCCATCGGTCAATTTTCAAAATCAGAAATCCGAACAACGCAAGACCTATCAGAATTAAGATCGTTACAAAAATAAAAACGATAGTGTACGGGCTCATAATCACAGACTTAAAGTTTGGGATGCATTTCTTCAAATACCAAAAAATTATGTTTTCATTTTACCTTACTAATCATCTAAAAAATTGGAGCCAACGATCAGCCGGGAATCATACCATACTCTTAAACCCATACTTCGTCATAAACTCATCATATTCCTCTGCAAAACTCTTTGTTCTATGATGTTCATCTTGATTATTTATATAATTCCTAATTGCACCAATTTGTGATTCGCCAACGGACACTGCAAAGTATTCATCTGCCCATTCAAATTTGATCTTCGTAATTCCATTTTTGTTTATCCAATGAGACGATCCACCTTTAATAAGGTTCGCCACTTTAGAAATGCTCTGATCATTTCCCAAAGATATCAAACAATGCAAATGATCTTTATAACCGTTGATTCCAGTAACAAATATTTCTTTGAAGTGTGCATTTTCAAGAATGTGGTTAATTACTTTCCCCCTTATTTCTCCTGCGAGATATGGTTCTCT
Organism: Bacteroidota bacterium; assembly: GCA_023381535.1. The sequence goes on along the minus strand of JAMCSN010000226.1, from coordinate 402,805 downwards.
GTTCTTTGTCCCGAAAACCAAATGAATCCATATTCTAACGAAAGACATTATTCTTTCCTTGTTTTATTAGGGCTAAAGCCCGATGTTGTTTCTTTGTTGCAACACCACCGTAAACGGTGGAGTTATATAGTTTTCCTTTGAATCTGCTATTTTTCTATCTTCGCACGAACAATGAACTGTGCCGATTCTCTTTACACCTTTACACAAACTCCGACGTTCTAACCACGTCCTTCAGGACGTGGAATACAAACATACCCAAAAACATTATGGGCTTTAGCCCAAGAACCCCTTTCTTTTATTTTTTCAACCGTCTTTATCATTTATGAATTTGCTTTTCAAACTTCAAATCAATCGACGAAATGCTCGCCACTCTTACTTATTAACTTCGAGCTAAAATTATCATAAATATTTTAAACTGTAAACTACCAAAGCACGATGTGCATCTATGGGTTATGTCTTATCATCTTATTAAGTTTGATTAATAGTTTTCAGATATCAATGGAGGAAACACAATGTCGATTGTTCTTGATGGTTCAAATCTAACGGTAGAAAAGCTCGTTGCAGTAGCCCGCCACAATGAAAGAGTAGAATTACATCCCGACGCACTCGAAAGAATTAAAGTATGCCGCGCAATGCTGGAAGAAAAAATTCAAGCGCACGAAATTATGTACGGCGTTAATACCGGTATCGGTGAATTTTCAGAAGTTGTGCTTAACGATGAACAGGTAAAAGATTTTCAAAAATATTTAATTTACAATCACGCTGCGGGAATCGGCGACCCGGCGCCAATCGAATACGTACGCGGCGCAATGACGGGACGAATCAATGTTCATGCTCATGGAAATTCAGGTATTCGTCCGGAAATTACTTTGACGTTGATCGAAATGCTTAACAAAGGCGTTACGCCTGTTGTTTGCCAAAAGGGATCCGTTGGCGCAAGCGGCGATCTCGCACCGATGAGTCAAATAGCGTTGCTCTTGATGGGCGAAGGTGAAGCGTTTTACAAAGGTGAGCGTTATCCCGGAAAAGTTGCTTTCGAAAAAGCCGGAATTAAAATTCCCGGACTGCAAGCGCGCGACGGACTCGGCACGATCAACGGGTCAAATCTTTTAACCGCGATGAGCGCAATCCATCTTTACGATATGAACCGCTGGCTTAAACAGGCAGAGATCGCGTGCGCAATGTCTCTCGAAGCATTATACGCTAACTTAAAACCGTACGATGTTCGTCTTCACGAAGTTCGCGGATTCAAAGGCGCGGTTAGAAGTACCCGCGCAATTATGAAATGCATTGAAGGAAGCGATCTTCAAACCGGCAAATTGAAAATGAAAGTTCAGGACGCATACTCGATGCGTTCATCGCCGCAAGTTATCGGCGCCGCACATGACGCTGTTGCTTACGCTAAAACACAAGTTGAAATTGAATTGAACGGAGTCGGCGACAATCCAATTTTCTTACCGCACGATAAACTTACTCTCACAGGCGCAAACTTTCAGGGCACGCCGGTTTCATTACCGATGGATATGGCTGGTACAGCGATTACAATGGTTAGCGTTTTGTCTGAAAGAAGATTGAACCGGCTTCTCAACCCGGCTCTCAGCGTTGGACTTCCGGCATTCTTAACAAAAGGCGCCGGCATGTTTTCCGGATTAATGTTGAGCCAGTACACCGCCGATACATTGATCGTCGAACAAAGAATTTTATCGATGCCCGCTTCAATTCAATCGATACCCGCTGCGGCAGATCAAGAAGATTTTGTTTCGATGGGAATGAATACGGCAATCAAGAATGCGCAGATTATTGATAATGCTTACGGCGTTTTGGGTATTGAATTTATTGCCGCTTCACAAGCTCTTGATTTCAGAAAATTCTCAAACGGAAAAGGCGTTGCGAAAGCCAAACAAGTTGTACGCAAATACGTTCAGCATCTTGATGTTGACCGTCCGCTTTATCCCGATCACACAAAGATGAAAGAGGTTGTTAAGAGTTGTGAGATTTTGGAAGAAGTTGAAAAGGCTGTCGGTAGTTTGGAATAAATTGTTAGACGTAGAGACGCTCAATCGAGCGTCTCTATAATTAATTTGTCAAATCAAAAGATGTTTGCAGTTGCGTCCCTTTTTGCGTACGTTTGCTGTTAGAAGGAGATAACATGAAAACAATTACCGCAACGAAAGCACGTTCCAATCTTTACAAACTGATAGATGAAACAGCCAAAGCCAATCGCCCGATTCAAATTACCGGAAAGCGTTCTAATGCCGTTTTAATTTCCGAGGACGACTGGGGCTCAATACAAGAAACCCTCTACCTCTTATCTATTCCGGGCATGAGAGAATCAATTATGAAGGGTTTGAAAACTCCGATCGAAAAGTGCGCGGCGGAAATTAAATGGTAAAGTGGAAGCTCGTTTACACCAAACAAGCACAGAAAGATGCAAAAAAACTTACCGCCGCCGGACTTCAAATAAAAACTCAACAGTTGTTAAAAATTATTGAATCAAATCCCTTCGATAAAACTCCGCCTTACGAAAAATTAGTCGGTGATTTGGGGGGCGCCTACTCAAGAAGGATTAACATTCAGCACAGAATAGTTTATCAAGTTTATCAGAAAGAAAAAGTTATTAAAATAATTAGGATGTGGACTCACTACGAGTAAGAGCCGCTCGATCGAGCGTCTCTATATTTAATTCGTCAAATCGAAAGAAGTTTGGATAGACGATTTCCTCCCGGTAGGATCATCGGTCACGTTAAAAACTAATTTATAGCTGCCGAGTTTATAATTTGAATCGAGTTGAATCTGAGAATTGATCTGCAAGTCAATCATCTTCTCCGCAGAAGTCTTATCAATTTTACCGGAATCAATTGACTTAATCCCTTTGCCGTCCGGAGTTTCGAGATCAACTGTGTATGAAAGCTTCGCCGCATAAGTTCCGTTGTTTTTGGTCTGCTCAAAACCTTTCACGCGCACCGATGCATCTGCTTCCCAACCTTTATCGAGAGAGTATGCAAACGATTCTGCGCTGAAGAGTTCAAGCTTTACTTCTTTCTTTGAGCAAGCGACAACCGAAAACAAAATAAAAAGCAGCAGAAAATATTTTTTCATTGTCAGCACTCCGGCCATTAAAAAATAGGGTCGAATAATATTCGACCCCTACTGATTTCTTATTTCTTGGTTCTGAATTCTTACTAATTATTCTTCTTGAAGTCGTTCATGAACTGAACTAATTCTTCCACGCCTTTTTTCGGGAACGCATTATAAATGGAAGCGCGAATTCCGCCGACAGAGCGATGACCTTTCAATCCTTCGAATCCTTTCTTCTTCGCTTCTTCAATAAATTTCTTTTCCAATTCTTCATTCGGCAGTCTGTAGGTAACATTCATCAATGAACGGTCTTCAACTGCGGTTGTGCCTTTGTAATAACCGCCGCTTGCATCGATTGCCTCGTACAAAACTTTTGCTTTGTCGAGATTGCGTTTGTACATCTCGTCAAGTCCGCCCATGTTTAACAGCCACTTGAAAACCAATCCGGCAATGTAAATTCCGAATGTTGTCGGCGTGTTATACATCGATTCATTTTCAACATGGATTTTGTAATTCATGTACGTGTGCAAACTGTCGGATGATCTTTCGAGCAAATCTTTTCTGATAATTACAACTACAACTCCTGCCGGACCGATATTCTTTTGCGCACCGGCGTAAATTAATCCGTACTTGTTGATATCAATTTCCTTGTGAAGGAAATCTGAAGACGCATCGCAAACTAAAGGAACATTGCCGACCACGGGTTCGCTGCGCCATTCCGTTCCGTAGATTGTGTTGTTGGATGTGAAGTGAACGTACGCGGCATCCGGATCTAATTTCAATTCCGACTGTTTCGGTATTCGTACAAAATTTTCAGATTCAGTTGATGCCGCTATGTTAACCGCGCCGACACGTTTTGCTTCTTTAACAGCTTTCTTTGCCCACGAGCCGGTAACAATATAATCTGCTTTGTTTTTCGGCGGCATCAAGTTAAGCGGCACCATCGAGAACTGAAGCGTTGCGCCGCCCTGCAGAAACAGAATCGAATAATTATCGCCGATGTTTAAGAGTTTGCGAAGGTTCGCGTCCGCTTCTTTAATTATTCCGTCAAATATTTTTCCGCGGTGGCTCATTTCCATTACACACATTCCGCTTCCCTTGTAGGAATAAAAATCTTTCTGTGCTTCAAGCAAAACTTCTTCGGGTAATATCGCAGGACCAGCGCTGAAATTATAAATTCGATTTTCCATTTTTTCTTTCTCCGTTTATTTTTCTGTGTATTCTCAAAACGTCATTTCGCACTTGAGAGGGTGTGTGATAATTCATTTTTTTAGAAAAAATGTTTTGATTTCATTTTAAAAACGAAACCGAAATTTGCTTGACGACCTATTTTCACACACCCTCTTGATGCAGAGTCTATCTCTGTGTTACTGGATTCCGTCTTTCGACGGAATGACAATAAAAACTAAATCACATGAACCAGCAATCCGTCTCTCAACTTCGGTTCAAACCAGGTTGATTTCGGAGGCATTGTTTCGCCGGCATCGGAAATATTAATTAAGTCAGCAACCGATACGGGGTACATCGAGAATGCGACCGATGCTTTGCCGCTGTTAACCAACTTCTCCAATTCTGCCGTACCTCGTATTCCGCCAATAAAATCAATGTTCGTATCTGTACGCGGGTCTTCAATTCCAAGAATAGGATGAAGCAAATATTCTTGAAGAATGCTCACGTCAAGTTTATCGCCGACAGATTTCCCGGGCTTAACATTTTGTCCCGGTTTCAGAAGGTACCATTTCTTATCAACGTACATACAAAAAGTTTTCTGTGAAGGAGGATTCGATGACGCAGAATCTTCAACTGAAAAATTCTTTTTTACCTTTGATAGAAATTCATCCTTCTTCATTTTTAGATCGAGAACAACTCGGTTGTACGGCATAATTTTCAATTGATCTGCCGGGAACAAGACAGCAATAAAGAAGTTGTATTCTTCATCACCTTTATGATTTTTGTTTTGTTCTTTCTTTACTTTCTGTGCACGACTAGCACTTGCTGCTCTGTGATGTCCGTCGGCAATGTAAAGGTTTTTAACTTTTGCAATTTCAGCTACGATTGTTTTTGTAAAATCGTTTGGCACTATCCAGATCTGATGTTTGATTCCATCCGCCGATGTAAAATCGTAAACCGGAGAATTTTTCTTTTGCGTTTCGCTAACTAGCTTGTCAACTTCAGCAACACCTTTGTAAGTCAGAAATACGGGACCGGTTTGCGCTTCGGTAGTTACGATGTGATTTGTTCTATCATCCTCTTTCACTTTGCGCGTCTTCTCATGTTTCTTGATCACGTCATTATCATAATCTTCAACCGAAAATGTTGCGGCAATACCGACTTGAGAATGATTTCCCATGGTTAGCCTGTAAATGTACAGATACGGTTCTACATCTTGCGTCAACGGCGCTTCCGCTTTCAGTCTTTCAAAATTTGATTTCGCTTTCTGATAAACTTCCGGTGAGTAAACATCTTTCAAATCTCTAATTTCAATTTCAGAACGTGTAACACGCAAAAAACTTAATGGATTTCCTTTTGCTAACACCGCGGCTTCCTCGCGGTTAACAACATCGTAAGGTACGCTTGCAACTAGATGAGCTACTTTTTCATTCGGTCTTACTGCTCTGAATGGACGGATAACAGCCATGATTTCTCCACAATGTTCAAAAATTTGCATAGGAAAATTAGCATTAATAGAAATGATTTGAAAGGAAAGGCGCGGCTAGAATCGACGCGCCCAATAAAAGGTGATGTGAATTTTCAGAAATCCATTGTCATATCAAATAGAATTATCTTGGAATCCGTTTCAGCCGAAATTATGATTTCTTTTTCTTCCGTAAGTTTTGCTGCATCACCGCCATTTAAGGATTGCCCGTTTACATTTGTCGCACCTTCAATGACGTGCACATATACGCCGCGCTTGGGTGATACTTGATGATTAATTTGTTTGCTTTTGTCTAGGTCAGAAAGGTAAATGATAGCGTCTTGATTAATGAAAATAACCCCGTCTTCTTTTGCGCCGCTTACAACTTTCAAAAATTTGTTCTGTTCGTCTTCGTGCGAAAATTTCTTTTGTTCGTATGATGGCGTGAGTCCCGGTTTGTTAGGAATAAACCATATCTGAAGTAGTCTAAGCTCTTCGGTGGCGGATGGATTGAATTCGGAATGACGAATACCGCTTCCTGCGGTCATTCGTTGAACTTCGTTAACAGTTATAGTTTCTTTACCGCTGTCCCCAATTTTTTCAATAATTCGCCAAGTGATTTTTGCTCTTCAGCATTTAGAACGGACATAAGTTTCGTTATGTGTTCAGCGTGCACCTTAAATGTTTCGTTAAAAAGTACGCTTCCTTTTGAGGTTAGTTGAACCAATATCGCACGTCGGTCTTCTTTACTCGGAACTCTTTCGACATATCCAAGTTTTTCAATGTTGTCAAGAACTAGAGTCATGTTCCCGCCGCTGACGAGCATCTTATTGCAGATCTCCCCGACTTTAAGCGGTCCGAGATGACCAAGGACTTCTATGACTGCAAATTGCGGCTGAGTTAATCCGAATGATTTGATATTGTCGTTGGATTTTTTTGAAAAGGAGGCAAATGCGCGCGCCAATTTTACCCAAGTTGAAAGAGCGAGATCGGCTTTTTTTCCATATTTCTTAGTTGTTTTCAGAATGCCTAATTGAAATAATACGAAATGAAATTATATTTTTATTATACATTTGTCAAGTGTAGGAAAGAATACTAAATTGATTTCGGAATTACTTTTTGTCTACGATAAAAATTAGATTTTTTTAGAAAGACTATGGCACAGATAGCTACAAAATATTTTACCCCTCAAGAGGCACGGAAGACTTTGCCGTTGGTTCGGCAGATCGTACGAGATATTCTTAACAACGCTTTTCAAGTAAGAACCATCGCGGATTCTTTAAGCGGCGACACCGAATCCAATGACGAGATAGATCATCTCACTCGCGAACTAAATTCTTTTATGAGAGAACTGGAAGAAATCGGCTGCTCATATAAGGATTTGGATTTTCAAGTCGGGCTTGTTGATTTTCCTTCGATCATCGACGACAAAGAAGTTTTGCTCTGCTGGCAAAGCGATGAAGACGAAATCCTTTTCTATCATGGAATTGATGAAGGATTTGCCGGAAGAAAATTAATTCCAAAAGAATATCTGTAAGTCTCGCTGCCCCCTCAACAATTAATTTTTTGCCGCTTCAATTCTATATGAATGTGTTATCTCAACTGATTTTTGAAGCATTGCCGTAACACTGCAGTAAGTTTTTTGTGAAAGCTCAATTGCGCGTTCAACCGCTTCAACAGGAATTTCCTTGCCGTAGAAAACATACTCAAGATGAATTTTTGTAAAGACCTGAGGATGAGTTTCTTGCACTTCTGCGGAAAGATTCATTTCAAAACCATCAAGCTGAATTTTTTTCTTTTGAAGTATAACGGCAACATCACTGCCGGTGCATCCGGCAAGCGCTAAAAGAATTAGTTCTTTCGGCCGTGTTCCGGCATCGCTTCCGCCGAATTGTTCGGGTCCATCCATCGTTACCCAGTGATTGGAATCGGTCTTGCCGACAAATGTTACCCCTTTTATTTGTTTGACATAAGCTTTTTTTGTAGCCATCGAGTTCTCCAATTTCAAATTTTGTATTTATCCATTAGATGAAAATTTCTCGAATCGGGTTCATACAAAAATGCTTCTGCAAACTGCTATCCGCCAGCTGCTTCAATACGGATAGAACACGTAGAACAAAACCGAAAGCGCACACAGAACCCACATTCCCGGTTTAACTTCTTTGATTCTTCCGGCAACAAAAAATGTTAACGGATAAATAACAAACCCTGCAGTCATTCCAATTCCGAGATTATAAGTAAAACTCATCAATGTCATTGTAATAAAAACAGGAATTGTTTCAGAAAGATCATCAAACTTCAAATGCGCCACGGGAGAGATCATTAGCAGACCGACGACGATTAATGCAGCACCGTAAGCGTAAGCCGGAATCGCGGAGAAAAGTGGTGCAAAGAAAAGCGCGCACAAAAACAAAACTGCAGTCACAACGGCAGTTAATCCGCTCTTTCCCCCCGCTTCAATTCCCGCAGCAGACTCAATGTACGTCCCTGTAGTTGTTGTTCCACAAACAGCACCGATAATAGTTGCAAGTGCATCACTAAGCATAGGTTTTTCTATTTCGGGAAGGTTACCGTTCTCATCCAACATTTTAGCTTTGTAGCCGAGCCCAAGCAACGTGCCCATCGTATCTACGAAATCCATCACGAAGACAACTAAGATCACTGCAAAGAATCCCCAACTAAGTGCGCCGAAAATATCCAGTTGCAAAAACAAAGGAGAAATGTCGGGCGGTAAACTAACCAGTTGTTTTGGAAATTCAGTGATTTTGAAAATGAATCCGAGAAATGCGGCAACCAAAATACCGATTAAGATTGCGCCGTTTACTTTTTTGATCATTAGAATGCCAATGAGCAGAAAGGCAAAAATGCCGAGAAGAACGGAAGGATCCTGAAGATTTCCAACATGAACCGGCGCACCAGGCACGCCAATTTTAACAATACCGGTTTCGTTCAAACCGATAAATGTTAAGAACAGACCGATACCGGATGCGAATGCAATTTTCAAACTTTCCGGAATTGCATTTGCAAGCCAGCTTCTGATGTTCAGCAATGTAATTATTGTGAATAGAACACCGCCGATGAAAATTGCACCGAGAGCCGTCTGCCAGCTGTAATGAAGAACATTCACAACCGTGTAAGCAACAAAAGCATTCTCACCCATGTACGGTGCAATTGCAAACGGACGCTTTGCATACACGCCCATCAAGAGTGTGCCAAAGAATGCACTTAGAATAGTAGCAACCATCGAAGCGCCGAACGGCATTCCGGCAGCCTCAAGAATTTTTGGGTTAACGATGATAATGTAAGCCATCGTTACAAATGTTGTGGCGCCGCCGATAATTTCTTGTTTAACAGTAGTACCTAACTCGTCGAGCTGAAAAAACTTTTTCAACATTACATCCTCCCGAGACTATGTTAGTAGAATTGGTAACTGAAATTTATTTGCGTAATAAATAAAGGATCAACGAAAGGATGAGACTTAGGATTATCGAAGTAACGATTGGAAAATAAAACGTGAAGTTTTTTCCTTTGACTACAATATCACCGGGCAGCTTGCCGAGAAAAGGAATTTTATCCCAGAATGTAAGCCCTACTCCGATTGCAATTAAAAGTATGCCCCCGATTATTAGAAATTTACCGAGTGAATGTAGTTCGTTCATTTCCCTTTGAGTCATTATCTTCAAGAAATATAAATGAATACCTTTTTAGTTGCACGAATTTTTATCACAGCAACGTATCGAGCAAACCAAATTCGAACCGAGTTCTCGTCGGAATCGTTTTTAAAATCCAAAAAAATAATTATTTGAACCAAAATACATTATGTTCGTGTTAGGAAAATTGAAGATTACGAATCAGCTTTAAGCAGAATTACGAAATGATTGAAGAGCAAAAAGAAAAAGAGTCTTCTGAAGAAAATTTTTTCGAGCAGATGGAAAACGCTCCGCCCGCAGTTTCTATCAAACGACTTCAGCGGTCCCGATCCGATGTTATAATCACCGGCACATGTTCCGGCATTGCAAAATATTTTGATGCCGATGTTGCAAACATTAGACTTATTACAACTCTAAGTTTATTGCTGGGCGGATGGAGTGTAGCTGCCTATCTCATAACAGCCGCTCTGTTGCCTGTTGAACAAAACCCGAAAGAACTTACCAACGTTGAAAGAGCTAATCAAAGAAAAGAAAATTTCAGAGTTGTATTTAGCGGTATGTTAATTCTTGTCGGCTTCCATTTTGCGTTCGTACAGATTGGATTCATTACCGGCAGCAGATTATTTGTTTTCCCAAACAGCTTTGTGTTCCCGCTGCTTTCAATTGCAATGGGTGTTTACTTAATTATATCCAAGCGTAAGCTTCCCGAGAAGAGCGAGGAACCGATGAAGTCTTTCCGACGTACAAGAGATAACAGAATTATTTTGGGCGTGTGCGGCGGAATCGGAAAATATTTGAATGTGGATGAAACCACAGTTAGAATAATTTTCATCTTTGCCACTTTATTAACTTTAGGTTTGTTTGCGGTTGGGTATTTGGCAATGAGTTTATCGACTCAATTAGAAGAAGAGAACAAGGTTGAGACGCAGTAACAACATAATTATTGGGCTGAGTTTTTTAATTTACGGCATGCTTTCATTATTGAACGGTTACGGAGTAATCAATACGGGAAGCAGCGTGATTATAGGAATTACTTTTTGCTTTTACGGAATCGCAACCGTCAATCAGACTTTCGGGAATAACGAAAGAGGAAAATTATCTTTTGCTTCCGTTATCTTTCTAATTGGCGTTGTTCTTTTGGTAAAATCACATTTTGAATTGCTGGACAACCGCGGGATTGTATTCACTTCCATTCTTTTTATCGGCGGGGCTACACTTCTTATTTTATTCTTAGAAAATTTCAAAGAGAAAATTTTTTTATATGCCGGTTCAATTCTAATCTTGCTGGGAATTTTGTCTGCAACTTTTTTTAGAAACTACGGATTGTTCAGCCTGGCAAATAAGATTGGAAATTTATTCGAGTACTTCTGGCCTGTTCTCTTGATCGTTTTCGGTATCAGTATTTTTATCAACCGAAAAAAGTAATTCTACCTTCCGCGCTGAAGACCTTTTTGAATCCCCGCGCCGGTCAGATAAACATTTGATGATGGTGTTGCCGAACCGCCGCTTAACTCAACCGTAACTTCAAATCCGTCTATTTGTTCTTTCGGAAGGAATGGGAACGACGTAATTCTAATAAATTCGTTTCCCGCCGGTTGATAAGCACCAAGTGAATACGCTTGCCCTTTGTTCATTATCCAAACCTGATATGCTTGATTGGGCTGCAGTGGTTTTGGATTTCTGAATTGAATCAATCCTTCTTTCTCAGCAAACGAAAGCAGCAATCTGGCTGAACCTTTTTCGGCGGCATCTTTACTTGCAAGATCGTACATCGAAATATCTTTGTAGTTGAAGAACTCGACCAGCGCATTATAGTTGGCAACAAATTTATTTGCCGTTATGATAGAAGTTTTTAATTGAGTTACGTCTGCTTTCAAGTCGTCAACCTGTCGCCGCAAGGAATCGACCGATGAATAAGTATAGTAGCCGAGTATCATAAAAAGTATAATCGTCAACATAATGGCAATCCAACCGGCAACACCGGAAGAAGTATTTTTCCCGGGCTCGGCAGTTTCAATCAATGGTGTATGCTGAATCGTTTGCCCGGTTTGAGTTGGCGGTGGTGCGGCTTGACTTTCTTCGAACGCTTTAATCGATTCTAACCGTTCCGGTTCAGTAGCTGATGTTTTTTTTGTTACTATATCGTCAGCACCTTTTTGCAGATCGGCGCTTCTTTTCAATTCCTCTTCCATCGATTTTACGGGAGACGTTATCGGTTTGGTTTTTCTTGTTGCAAAAGTCAGCGTGGTCATCTTGGGACGTGTTGCAACGGTGAGCGTTGTTTTCGTTACGCCGCGAGTTGTGCCGAACGTAGAATTTGTTTTACGGGTGCTGATCAGTTTCGCTTTAATTTCATCTTTCATTCCGATCAACTTCTTGGCAACCATATCTTTGATTCCCGCATCCGGCTGTTCCAATTCTAATATAACCGGAATCATCGAAACGATGTTCTGCAATTCTCCCAGTTCACGATCCGGCAGTTCTCCGCCTTGAGCCAAATATTCTTTGAACTGTGCGTAGTTATCGGGATCCATGCAGCCTGCGGCAAATGCAGAAATCATTTCATGAATAATTTGGTCTGCCATTTTATTCTCTCACCAACGAATCGCGTAAACTGTGAAGAGCCGTCATTACTTTGCTTCGAACCGTTTCAACCGGAACGTTAAGCTTGTCTGCTATTTCATCAACTGCATATCCTTCGTAATAAGCAAGATGTAAAACATATTTCTGAGTATCGGTAAGCCGTCCTAATGCCTGTTCAATTTTCGGTTTTAAAGTAAACGCCGTATTGAAATCCAAACTATCCATGTCGGGAGGAAAAGTAGGAAGTATGCTGTAGTCTTCGTATTCATCATCATAAAACTGTGTTGTTGCCGTTGCCAAACGTTCTCTTCGTAACGTGTCAACTGCTTTGTTGCGCGCCAATGTAACCAGCCAGCTGAAAACATTTCCGGTGCTTGGATCGAACTTGCTTACTTTTCTCCAAACAATAACAAAAATTTCGATCAAGATTTGATCGGCAGTAGCTTGATCTGGTGCGATTTTCTTAACGATTGTGTAGAGGAGCGGCGAGTAACGATCGTATAATTCTTCTAATGCGCGGGATTCAAATCGTGCAATTTCCTGCATCAATTCTAAGTCTGATAATTCTTTAAATCTTGACAACCGTCACCAATTGTTGATGAAAAATTACAGTCAAAAGTATGATTACTGATGCTAAATAGCAATGCGGTTGAGCGCGCTTCCGAGCTTCAAAATTGAAATGTTGCGTGAGTGTTCTGCCTTATCGCCGCACGCTGACTTGCTCACGACGATTTTTATTATATTTGCCTCAAGAAAAAAAAGTGTAGCCCATGACATCAAACGAAATTCGACAACAGTTTTTAGATTTTTTCAAAAGTAAAGAACACAGAATAGTTCCAAGCGCGCCTGTCGTTCCGTACGACGATCCAACTTTGCTTTTTACGAATGCCGGCATGAATCAATTCAAAGACGTTTTTCTTGGAACGGGAACCCGCGATTATAAACGCGCCGCCGATACACAAAAGTGCATCCGTGTTTCCGGAAAACACAACGATCTCGAAGAAGTAGGTCACGATACCTATCACCACACGTTTTTTGAAATGCTCGGCAACTGGTCATTTGGTGATTACTATAAAAAAGAAGCGATCAAATGGGCGTGGGAATTACTCACGGAAGTTTGGAAACTTCCGAAGGAAAGATTATGGGCAACAGTTTACCGGACAGATGACGAGGCGCTCAATTATTGGAAGAGCGAGACTGATATAAATCCAAAACACATTTTACGTTTTGATGAGAAAGATAATTTTTGGGAAATGGGCGAGGCAGGTCCGTGCGGTCCGTGCTCGGAAATTCATATTAACTTAAGCGATGATTACGATAACCCGAAGTACGTTAACGCCGGTGTGCCGGAGTGCATTGAAATTTGGAATTTGGTTTTCATCCAATACAACCGCGATGAAAAAGGAAAACTCCACGACCTTCCTTCCAAACATGTTGATACCGGAATGGGATTTGAGCGCGTGTGCGCCGTGCTTCAAAAGAAAGGTTCGAACTACGATACCGACGTTTTCATGCCGATCATTGATGCGATTGCTAAACTATCGGGCGTGAAGTATAAAAATGAAGTGGATATGATTTCGATGCGCGTTGTTGCAGATCATATACGGACTTTAACATTTGCGATTGCAGACGGCGCTACACCTGGCAATGAAGGACGCGGGTACGTTCTGCGGCGTATTCTCCGCCGCGCTGCACGTTACGGGCGAAAAATAAATCTAAAGGAACCGTTCCTTTATAAATTGGTCGGAGTTGTTGCAGATAATTTCAGTCACGTCTTTCCGGAAATTCAATCGAACCGAACAAACATTGAAAAAATTATCAAAGCCGAAGAAGAAAGTTTCAACGCAACTTTGGATCGCGGAATTGAATTATTCGATGCGCTCGTTAAGAAGTTAAATGCTAAGAATGAAAAAGCAATTCCCGGTGAGGATGTATTCAAACTATATGATACTTTCGGTTTCCCGGTTGATTTGACAAATGTGATGGCACGCGAGCAAGGATTCACAATTGACGAAGTTCGTTTTAATGAGCTGATGGATGAACAAAAAGCCCGTGCGCGTAAATCAACAAAAGATAAACTCGCTTCCGTGAATATTGTTATCGACAAGTTGGACGACTTTAACTTAACATCAACTTCGCCCACTGAATTCACCGGTTATGATCAGTTGAAAAGTGAAGCAAAGATTGTGGGCTTAAAAAATTCCGGCAGTCAATCGTTTGTTGTTCTCGATAAGACTCCGTTCTATGTTGAATCGGGCGGACAAGTGGACGATGCTGGCAGCATTTTCATTGGCGATACACATCTTCGTGTGATAGATCTTGTAAAGATTAACAATCAAGTTGTGCACATTTTAGAAAACGAAGCAAATGTAAAACTAGAACATGGAATGAAAGTAACGGCTCAAGTTGATGAAAACAGAAGATGGGACATCATGCGGAATCATTCCGTCACTCATTTTCTGCACAGGGCATTAAGAGAAATTCTCGGGACGCATGTTCAGCAAGCAGGCTCTTATGTTGGTCCGGATCGTCTTCGTTTCGATTTTTCACATTTTGAAAAAGTGCGCGAATCGGAACTCGAGGCGATTGAATCCTTGGTTAATGAAAAGCTGCGTGAAAATTTGCCGTTGAATCACCACCGCAATACACCTTTTGAAAAAGCCAAGAAGATGGGCGCGCTTATGTTCTTTGGAGACAAATACGGCGATAAAGTTAACGTCGTTCAGTTCGGCGATTTCACAATGGAATTTTGCGGCGGCACTCATGTTCAGAACAGTTCTCAGATCGGTTTGTTCAAAATTGTAAATGAATCTTCCATTGCAAGCGGTGTGCGCAGAATTGAAGCAGTAACGGGAGCTGGAACGGAAAAATTATTGAAAGAGATGCAATTGAGAATTGAGAATGGCGAATTGAGAATTAATGAAATTACGGAAGAGAAGAGAAAACTTGAAAAGGAATTGGCAGAATTAAAACTGAAAGAAAAACTCGGCGGGATTAATTCTATCGCGTCTGCTTCTTCCGATGTAAACGGAATAAAAATTTACAAAGGCAAAGTTGATGCATCGAACATGGAAGAACTTAAATCCATGGGTGATGAATTGCGAGAAAAGATAAAGAGCGGTGTGGGAGTTTTAATTTCGGAAGTTGACGGCAAGGTTGGTATCGTTGCGGTTGTTTCGGATGATTTGATCAAAGAAAAGAAAATGTCTGCGGGAAAAATTGTTGGTGATCTTGCAAAAATTGTAGGCGGCGGCGGCGGTGGTCGTCCTCACCTTGCAACTGCTGGCGGAAAAGATGTTTCAAAAATTGATGAAGCGTTGATGTTTGTAGAAAAACTTTTCGATTAATTACTTGAGCCGCACAAATTCTCTGTGGCTCTCAGTGTTACTCTGTGACACTTTTTAACACAGGGTTCCACAGAGAAAGACTAATCCTTTCATTTATGAGGCGAATCTAAAAAGGTCATTTTCGAATTTTTCTGCTGCTAATTTATACCGGAATCGTAACTTTTGGGCAACTGAAATACCTTTTTAGAGTAGACTCATTCTTCAATTTTACTTTTTATACGTAAAACAATCTACGGTATGATCGTTAACCATTCCCACCGCTTGCATGAAGGCATAACAAATAGTTGAGCCGACAAATTTGAATCCACGCTTTTTCAAATCTTTGCTCATCGCGTCGGATTCTTTTGTCCTCGGCGGAACTTCTTTGAGCGATTTCCGCTTGTTTACAATTGGTTTCCCGCCAACAAACTGCCAGATGTATTTATCAAACGAACCAAATTCTTTCTGCACATCCAGAAAGATTTTTGCATTTTGAATGGCAGCGGCAATTTTTAATTTGTTGCGTACAATTCCTTCGTTCTGCAAAAGCTCTTTCATTTTTTTCGAATCATACTTTGCAATTTTTTTTGCATCAAAATTGTTGAATGCCTTACGGTAATTTTCTCTTTTCCTTAGAATAGTAATCCAGCTTAAGCCGGCTTGCGCGCCTTCAAGAATCAACATTTCAAAAAGTTTGCGATCATCGTGAACCGGAACACCCCATTCTTCATCATGATATTTTTGATAGAGCGGATCATTCCCCGCCCAGGCACATCTGGATACTGGTTGTTTGATACTTGATACTGTTAAAGAAGCGATTTTCTTTTTCATAACTCGCCTAACCTTTTTGAAAATTTGTTGAAATATATTTTGCATATTGTTCCGGCGGTTTACCAACGATAGATCTAAAATCCTTTATGAAATGCGCTTGATCGTAATAGCCAAGGTCGATCGCCAACTTTGTCAAATCAATATTAGCAGTACTCGCAAGTTGTTCTGCCGCTTCGTGAAGTCTATAACATTTAATCATCCACTTCGGATTGACGCCGACATATTCATTAAAGAGTCGCTGCAGTTGTCTTTTGTTTAACTTGAACAGATCGACCAGATCATCAACTCTAATTATTTTCCGGTCGGCAATTATCTGCTCTGCAATTTTATTGATCGTTGCAATATTTGCGTCTCGTGCCGGCAAAATTTCATGAAGAAACTTCTCGGCACATGCTGTCATTTCATCATGGCTACTCAAATTCAAAATGGTTTTCTCAATCGAATCCGAACCGTCTCCAAATATGTCGGTCAAATCTATCAGTCGATTGGTAAACGAAGAGACCGATTTTTTCACAAACGGGTAGAATCCACCCGGCTTAAATTTGATGCCGAATACAATTCCTTTGTCAACGAGAGTGCGTGAAAATTTTTCCTTTGTCACACCGATCACGTATGATCGTTCTTTTTCAAAAACAATGTGTACGCACGGATGAGGAAGCGTTTCCGAAACAAACGGATCGTTTCCGCGAAGGTCCCATTCCACAATCCAAAAATGCTCGACAAAGAAAGCGATCTCTTCGGAAGGAACATACCGAACAAGTTTGAATTTTTCTTTTCCTTTGTTGGGATTAAGTATTCCGCGTGGATTCTCTTTTTTTAATTCCGCCAAATTCTTTCGTTAACTCCTTTCATACGGAATTTTTATATCAAGCAATATCAAGCTTAGAGACAAATACAAAATAAACAAAATGTTTTTAAGTCGCGTTTTTACAATACACAATTTGATTAAAAAATTTATTTTTAAACATCACTCTAGAAAGGATTCCGTTATGGAAAATACATATGTCGCAAAAGTCGAGATTAACACAACAGCATCAGCATCGGAAGTGTGGGACGCACTCACAAATCCAAAAATCATTAAACAATATTTTTTCGGAACGGAAGCGGTCTCCGATTGGAAGGCGGGAAGTTCTCTGCAATTCAAGGGTTCGTGGGAGGGAAAAGAATACTTGGATAAAGGTATAATTCTGGAAGTTGTGCCGGAAAAATTATTTCGGTATAATTATTTGAGTTCGTTCTCCGGTCTCGAAGATAAACCGGAAAATTATGCAACCATTTCTTATGCTTTAACTGTTGGAACCGGCGGAACGAAATTGGTTGTCACACAGGATAATATCGCAACCGAAGATGCATGCACTCATTCCGAACAGAACTGGAAATACATTTTAGAAGAAATGAAAAAGTTAATTGAAAAAAAATAACACACATACAAAGCCGACTTTCTTTGCAACTCAATCCGACATGAGAAAGTGGTTTGAAAAAAATCACGAAAAGAAAACCGAACTGATAGTGGGTTATTACAAGGTTGACAGCGGCAAACCCAGCGTTACTTGGCCGCAATCAATAGATGAAGCGCTCTGCTTCGGATGGATTGATGGAATCCGTAGATCGATTGACGGCGAAAGTTACTGCATTCGCTTTACTCACAGAAAGCCAACCAGCGTTTGGAGCGCGATAAACATAAAAAAAGTTGAAGAGTTGACGAAGCTCGGATTGATGAAACCCGCCGGCTTGGCGGCATTCGAGAAGAGAAAGGAAAATAAATCCAAGATTTATACTTACGAAAACACTCCTGTTGAATTTCCAATACGCTACAAGAAGAAAATTCAAGCAAATAAGAAAGCGTGGGCGTTTTTCGATTCTTTGCCTCCTTCGATTCAGCGGGTAACCGCCCATTGGGTAACGAGCGCGAAGCAGGAATCAACTAGACTTAACCGACTAGAAATTTTAATCCGCGACAGCGAAGCGGGGCAACGAGTTAAGCCATTTCGCTACGGCTCGAAAAAGTAAAGGCTGCATACTATCGTAAGCGCAACTGATTCAATATCGACAGCCATTTATCAGTAAAGTTTCAAACCAAGCACTAATCACCAACAACCAATAACTATTTAATCCACACGGTTTTAATATTTACAAACTCTTTAATGCCGTAATGAGAAAGTTCTCTACCATAGCCGGAATTTTTTATACCGCCGAACGGCAGACGAGGATCAGATTTTACCATGCCGTTTATGAACACGGAACCGGATTGAATTTCTCTTGCCAGTTCTTTTGCTTTGGAAATATTTGCAGTCCACAATGAAGCGCCCAGCCCGAACGATGAATCGTTGGCAATTGCAACGGCATCTTTTTCATCTTTCACTTTAATCAAACTTGCGACAGGACCGAAAATTTCGTCGTCGTAAGCAGGCATACCCTTTTTAAGATTTGCAACAACAGTTGGTTCATAAAAAAATCCTTCGCGTGCAATCCGTTTTCCGCCGCAGAGAACAACAGCACCTTTCGCAACGGACTGTTTCACTTGCTGATCGAGTTCCAACAAAAGGTCTTCGCGCGCAATCGGACCAAGTTCGGTTTCGTGCTTTAACGGGTCGCCGACTTTCGTGTTTTTCATTCTATCGACAAATTTCTTTTCGAACTCATCATAATTTTTTTCTACAACAATAAATCGTTTTGCCGCAATGCAGCTTTGTCCGTTGTTGATTAACCGCGCCGTAACAGCGGTTTTCACTGCTTGATCAATGTCCGCGTCTTCGAGAACAATGAACGGATCGCTGCCGCCGAGCTCCATAACCGTTTTTTTCAATTTTGAACCGCAAGTTTGCGCAACATTTTTGCCTGCTGGCTCGCTTCCGGTTAGTGTTGCAGCTTTCACTTTTGGATGTTCGATAATTTCTTTCACTAATGCAGACCCAACAAGCAAAGTTTTGAAAGTACCGATTGGAAAACCGGCTTTCATAAAAATTTCTTCAATCGCAATCGCGCTCATCGGCACATTTGAAGCGTGCTTAAGCAGACAAACATTTCCCGCCATGAGAGCCGGCGCAGCAAAACGGAACACTTGCCAGAATGGAAAATTCCAAGGCATAACGGCAAGTATAATTCCTAAAGGGTCAAAACGAATGTAGCTTTCGGATGCATCGGTTTTTACAATTTCATCACCAAGAATTTTTTCCGAATTATCTGCATAGTAATCGCAAACCCAAGAACACTTTTCCACTTCGGCAATAGCTTGCGTAATTGTCTTTCCCATTTCCAATGTTAGGATTCTTCCGTAATGTTCTTTTCCGCCGCGTAAAATTTCCGCGGTGTTTTTCATTAATTGTAAACGGTAACTGAAATTAGTTTCACTCCAATGTTTAAACGACTCATCAGCTTTTTCGATTGCATTAAGAACTTCATCGCTCGTTAATTCGGGATAAGATTTCAGCACCTTTCCATTTGCCGGGTTAATTGTTTGGATTGACATGTGCACTCCATTTTAATTTCAACTTTCACCAGTTTGTAAAGCACAATACTTTTCTACCAAAAGAAATTTTTATTATGTTCTATCTGAAATTACAGATAATATTTTTCACAATAAAAAATTTTAACCATAGGAATGCGGACATGCTAATGAAACAATCCATCATTCGATATATAACTTTTCTTCTTTTTTTTGCAACGAATTTTCTTCAAGCCCAGATTGAATTACCTGCGGTCTTCGGCGATAATATGGTGCTGCAGCAAAAGACTCTCGCGCCAGTCTGGGGGAAAGCAATTCCCAATCAAATCGTGTTTGTTAGAGCAAGCTGGGGCGCTGCAACGAAGACTGTCGCCGGAAACGATAGTCTTTGGAAAGTTAAAATTAAAACACCAACTGCCGGTGGACCTTACAAAATAAGAATTCAAACCGACCGCGATACTGTAACCTTTACTAACGTGATGATTGGAGAAGTTTGGATTTGCTCGGGTCAATCGAACATGGAGATGCCGCTTGAAGGCTGGCTTCCCGATGCGCCGGTTGAAGGTTCGGACGAGGCAATAAGAAATTCGACAAATTCTAAAATCAGATTGTTCACCGTTGCGCATTCGGTTTCCGACAAACCGGAATTTGACTGCAAGGGGAGCTGGTCTGAATCGACTCCAACAACCGCTGCTAAATTTAGCGCTACCGCTTACTTCTTTGGAAAGAAGTTATATGATGAATTAAAAATTCCGCTTGGTTTAATTCATGCCAGCTGGGGCGGAACTCCTATCGAGTCCTGGATAAGCGGCAAATACATTTCACGGATCGATCAATACAAATCTATTTTTGAAAAAATCCAAAATGGTAAAGTGGAATTGCAAGTATTAAATGCCTGGCTGAACGCAAAACCAATTATTGATGTTTCGAAAAAAGAAAAAATTTCCCGATGGCAAAATCTTCATTTCAATGACAGCACATGCTCTGCCGAAGAATATGACGACAGCCGCTGGAAAGAAATGAAACTTCCCGGCGACTGGGAAAATTCCGAGGTCGGAAATTTTGACGGGGTTGTTTGGTACAGAAAAAAAGTTGAGGTGCCCGCGGCTTGGCTCAATAAAGAATTAATTCTCGAACTCGGTCCGATTGATGACATAGATGTTACATACGTTAACGGGGCGAAGGTTGGCGGATACGAAGGAGAAGGATTTTGGAAAACCAACCGCGTTTATTCCGTGCTGGTAGAATTAGTTAAGGAGAAAACATTAACCGTTGCAGTTCGTGTAATTGATTACGGCGGAGGAGGTGGATTGTGGGGTCTGCCGGAACAAATGAAATTGCATCCTAAAGATTCCGATGAAAATATTTCACTCGCCGGAAATTGGAAATATCTTCCGGTTGCAGAATACTCATACGAAAAATTTTATGTCTACGGTGCCGCAGGTGAAGAATACAATAACCGTCCTCACCTTTCATTTGATTTTTCGGCAAACTCTCCCACAACATTATATAATGGAATGATCTCTCCAGTGGTTCCATTCGCCGTGAAAGGTGCAATTTGGTATCAGGGTGAATCGAACACTGAGCATCCGGAATTGTATAAAGCCCTTCTACCATTGTTGATTTCTAATTGGCGGGATGACTGGCAACAGAAAAATTTCTCGTTTTACTTTGCGCAAATTGCTCCTTTCGATTACGGCAGCCCTGTTCAATCTCAAAAAATACGCGAGGCGCAATTTCTTTCGTTATCAATTCCTAAAACCGGGATGGCGGTTACTCTTGATATTGGCGATAACGGAAATATTCATCCGGCAAAGAAGAAAGAAATCGGGACCAGATTAGCGCTTTGGGCGCTAGCAAAAGATTACGGAAAGAAACTCGTTTACTCCGGACCGCTTTATTCATCAATGAAAAAAACAACTGGTAAAATTATTCTCTTTTTCAGACACGGCGCAGGTTTGCAATTAAGATTAAGCAAAGAGAAAAATAATTTTCAGATCGCCGGCTCAGATTCGGTTTTCAAAGATGCGGCTGTTGAAATTAAAGGGAACACTGTTGTGGTTTCCTCCCCAGAAATTGAAGATCCGGTTGCGGTTCGTTACTGCTGGGGAAATACTTTGGAAGCAACTTTATTCAATAAGGCGGGACTCCCAGCCCCGTCGTTCAGAACGGATTCGTGGAAGTAAAAATTTTTTCTCGAACTAGCTCAAAGAAAAGAAAGTTTTAAAAGAATCACTCGATAGAGTCGCGATAGATCATAGTGCATTACAATTCCTTTCGACAAAGAAAAAAATTTTTATTATGTTCCAACTGAAATTACAGAGAAATTTTTTCACAATAAATTATTGTTCTTTTGCCGAAGGCATGGATCCCAATGGGAAAAGTAAATCCGAAAACATTCGTTCTTGATACAAACGTTATCCTTCACGATCCAACTTGTATAAACCATTTCCAGGAAAACAATATCATAATTCCGCTTGCAGTGATTGAAGAGCTCGATCATTTCAAACGTGGAAACCAGGTAATTAATCTTAATGCACGCGAGTTTGCACGCACGCTCGATTCGATTACCGGCAACGATATTTTCAACGGCGGTGTGTCGCTCGGTCGCGGAAAAGGCAAGGCAAGAATTGTTATCACGCGCGGATTGGCAAAAGAAATCGACGATGTGTTCCGCGAAGACAACACCGATCACAGAGTTCTAAGCGTTGCATTTGAGGCAAACAAAAACAACAAAGGAAAAGTCCGCACAATTCTAATTACCAAAGATGTTAACTTGCGGATGAAAGCAAAAGCGCTCGGCATTCCGGCGGAAGATTACACGACCGACCGCGTTACAAATGTTGAGGAACTTTACAGCGGCAAAGCAACCGTAGAGGATTTTGATGACGACATTTTGCAAAAATTATATCAGCCGCCGTTTGAGGTGCCGTCAAAACAAATAATTCGAAAGATGAAGTCGGAAGCGGTTCCGAATAAATATTTCATAATGCGGAATTCCAGCCGCTCGGTATTAGCTTGTCTTGATCAGGAAACGGAAAAATTTAAGCGCATCGATAAAGAAGTCGTGTACGGAATCAAGCCGCGCAACGCCGAACAAACTTTTGCGGTTAATGCTTTAACGAATGTTAACATTCCGCTGGTTTCATTAACCGGAAAAGCAGGCACCGGAAAAACATTGCTGGCATTGGCTGCAGCACTTCAGGTTAGAAAAAGTTACAGGCAAATTTATGTCGCCCGTCCGGTTGTTCCGTTGAGCAATAAAGATATCGGCTATCTTCCCGGCGATGTTGAAAGTAAACTTGCGCCTTATATGCAGCCGTTGTGGGATAACCTAAAAGTGATTCAGGATCAATTCCAGGAAACAGATAAAAACCATCAGCTTATTAACACAATGATAAAAGATGAAAAGTTGATGATTGAACCGCTGAGTTATATCCGCGGAAGAAGTCTGCAGAGAATTTATTTTATAGTTGATGAAGCTCAAAACTTAACACCGCATGAAATTAAAACAATTATCACACGCGCGGGCGAAGGTGCAAAGGTTGTTCTAACCGGCGATATTTACCAGATTGATCATCCTTACCTTGATTCGCAATCGAACGGACTTTCCTACTTGATAGAACATTTCAAAGGACAGAAACTTTACGCGCACGTAAATCTGGAAAAAGGAGAACGTTCAGAACTTGCAGAGTTAGCAAGCAACTTATTGTAATTCTCAATTCCTCTCTTTCGCGATAGCGCCCGCCTCGGCAAGCCGACTCACCTCGCTACGCGAGCGAAGCGGGAGGCGAGACGGGAAGCGGGCTGATTGCCGCCAACTGAGTGCTGAACCCAAATATCCATGTTCAATTTTCGGTGGAAGAGTTTTTATTTGTGAAGTATAATTTGCCATCGAAAAATTGAAAGGATTTATTGTGAACACACAAATCAATCAGAGAAATCTTCCGTCCGTTAAAGAAATGGAACGCGCATACAAACAAAGCGACGGTTCCTACGATGGAATTTTTTATCTCGCTGTTAAAAGCACCGGAGTTTTTTGCCGTCCTTCATGTTCCGCTAGAAAACCGTTAACAAAAAATGTTGAATACTACCCGACGGCGCGGGAAGCGGTCTTTGCCGGTTACCGTCCGTGCAAAAGATGCCGCCCGCTTGAAGCGCATGGAATTCCGCCGGAATGGGTTTCTAAATTGCTTCGGATGATCGAAGAAAATCCAACTGCGAGGTACAACGATTCGTTTCTGCGCTCACTTAAAATTGATCCGGCCCGGGCAAGAAGATATTTTCTGAAAAATTATAACATGACATTCCAAGCTTACTGCCGCGGAAGGCGTCTTGGAATTTCTTTTGAACAAATCCGCAATGGAAAAGACCTTGATGATGTAGCGCTTGGATATGGTTATGAATCCCACAGCGGTTTCCGCGATGCATTTGTAAAAACTTTCGGTAAGCCGCCTGGAAAAAGTAAAACTTCCGATTGCATTGTAACCGCTTGGATTGAAAGTCCAATGGGTCCTTTAGTTGCAGCGGCAACAGAGAAAAGAATTTGTCTGCTGGAATTTTCAGATCGCAGAATGCTGGATGCGCAATTTACAACGCTGAGAAAACTTTTCAAGTTACCGATTGTCCCCGGAGAAAATGAACATATTAAACTTTTGCGTGAGGAGTTAAAAAAATATTTCGAAGGTGCACTCAAACACTTCACCGTACCGATAGTTTTTCCCGGAAGCACGTTCCAGCAAAAAGTTTGGAATGAACTGTTGAACATTAAATACGGAGAAACAAAATCTTATGAAGAGATGGCAAAGAATGTTGGTGTTCCAAAGGGTCAACGCGCTGTTGGGCATGCGAATGGATTAAACAGAATTGCAATCGTAATTCCGTGTCATCGGGTTGTGAACAAGAACGGAAATCTCGGCGGATATGGCGGTGGGCTTTGGCGTAAGCAGCGATTGTTAGAGCTTGAGCAGGGAATTCAGAAGTGATTAGTGGTAGTTATAGTGATTAAAAAAGTTTAAGCTGCTTTTTATAATTTCAGAAAGAATAAATAATCGGATTGGTTTGTTTATAAATCTAGTGTCCCGAAAGTCTCGGTATGTTTATGATTAATGTCAATAATTTGGAATTTGGTAGTAATTTTTTCTTTAAGCAAATCAAATGGTTTTATGCTTCTTGTATCGGATGTTACAAAATACTTTATGTTAATTTCCGTATCAGCTTGCGCAAATAGTTTTGTGTCATTCGGGATTAAGATGCGTTCCGTTAAATCTAATTGTCCCGCTTTTTTTGCCTCGAAGATTATTCTCGCAAACTCACCCGCCTTCTTTGAATGACTAAGATTAAAAGGAAGTATTTGAAGGTTCTTCAACGGAAGCTGGTCAACAGTACCGAGGACGCAATACTCCGCAATGCTTATTGTAGAAATGACCATTGCAATTTCTTTTTCAAGAAAGTAATGATAATATCCATCGGCTTTTTTAAACAATGGATCTTTCTCATTCAAGAAGCGAAGAAAAAAACTTGTATCAAGAAGAGCACTATCAGGCATCATAACCCCTAATTTCTCTAAGCCAGTCGTCGGGATTAATATTATTCAACCAAGTCATTGCTTTTCGCCGCAATGATTTTAAATATTTTTCATCATACCTGGTATTGTAATCAATCAACTCAAGAAACTTAAAATTATTTTTATCTATTTCTCCGGTTTCCGAATTTTGTTTGCCCACTGCTCTGATTCCGAAAATCTTATAAAGTAAATTTTCTTCTCTTTCAGCCAAAAATTGCTGCGGTGTTTGAATTATTATAGTCCCAAGCTCTTCAGTTACTAGATGGATATTTGCTTTATCTTTACCTCCAGCATTGGTTATCTTACCGTAAAAATATAATTCGGCATCTACCCAGTAAGTTGAATTGCGGAAATAGTGTGTCGATGTATCAATCTGGATTTTACCAGAATCAGGAAGCGATGTTGAAATGGAAAAAGAGTAATTCTTTTTTATCGCTTCTTCTTGAAAGGATTCAATTGCTTTAGCGGTATTTATATCAAGAAAATCGATGCTTTGATTCGTGTTTACTGCCGACAAAACGGCATTAAAACCGATCACGGCTTGCATTACTGTTTTAAATATATGCCTTACTGAACCGTCTTCAATACTATAGCTGATTAAAGGGCGTTCTTTTCTTTCGCCTGGGAAAAGAAGTCTCTCTGCATTTTCGATAACTGTGATTACTTCCTTAATATCATAATTATCAGGTTTAAGCTCAAGATTCCCCTTTTGACCTTTAATACTTATTTCTATATAGCCTATCTTTTCCATACATTAAATTTACAAAGCAAAAGCCACTAATCACAAATCAAAACTTCCATCTCGAATCAAAAGCAAATGAAATTCTCTCTGCATAACAAAACTTACAGCCCGGGCTAATTTTATTACAGCCGGTTACATGATTCCACGTTGATTCTGTCCATTCTATTGATGATTTGAGGGACATAAAAACTATTTCAGTTTTTTTATAGAAATACTTTTAGCAAGAGATTTCATCTGGTTAATAGCAATTTCATTCAATCTTTTTAAGCGTTCTGATTGAGATAAACCAAGACGAATCAACTCAGCATTCATACTTTCTAAATTTACCATAACTATTAACTGCTCCAATACTGCAAAGTCTCTAATGTTTCCTTTTTTGTTGAGGTTGCTATCTCTCCACTCCTTTGCAGTTATACCGAACAAAGCAACATTTAGGATATCGGCTTCGTTGGCGTAAATGAAATTGACCTGAGCTTTTGTTACCTGTGGAGGAATAAGATTTTCTTTTATTGAATCCGTATGGATTCTATAATTAACTTTTGCCAAAGTTCTTTGAAGATTCCATTCCAAAGATTTAGTGCGGTATTCTTCTTCTTTTAAACGCTGAAATTCTTTAATGAGATAAAGTTTGAATTCCGGACTTAACCAGGAACCGAATTCGAAAGCAATATCTTTTTGCGCAAAGGTACCGCTGCCATAGCGTCCGGTTTTTGCAAATAATCCTTTCGCATTGGTTTTCTCTATCCATTTCTTAACCGACAATGTGAAGCGATTTAATCCCGCTTCGTTTTTAATTCCCTCGAATTCGGGGGAATTAAAATCCGGATTATTAAGTTGTTCCCATATACCAATGAACACAATTGTGTTTTTATTTCTTAACCATTTTTCTATTAAAACACTTCCATCTTCGTAACCTTTAACCATGTCGGTTAAAGAAATGTAATCCTCGCTGCCAAAATTGATAACCGCAATCTCGGTTCCTTTTACATTTAGCCTGGATTCTTTTTTCATATTTCTTAATCCCTTTACTGCTCACTGCCAACTGTTCAAAACTTCCATCTCGAATCGAATGCAAATGTAATTCTCTTTGCCGAGTTCGGACTTACGACATACTGCATATCGGGCGTACCGAAATTCAATTCGAGAATCTTGAAATCAAAACCGATTCCCATTCCCCAATTGAACTTATCGAATCCGCCGAAAGAAAAGCCTGTTCTAACTGAAAACAATCCAAGCATCCAATCAGCGCCCAAAGAGAAGCGCGGCTTCTTAGAGTTGCGCGGCTGATCGTTGAATCCTTGGTTGTAATCAAAAGCCAAAAGCATTTTGCCGGGGAAATTTCCGTTCAGCATTTTATCAAGCTGAATTGCAACTCCTATACGAAGTGCGGTTGCAAGCGGCGTAGAAAATTTGTCAATATATTTTCCGCCGCCCTTTCCTGTCAAAGCATTCTTGAGAGAATCGAGCTGATCTTTGTTTGAAAGATCGTCAAGATAGATCGGTTTGTTTGACGAATACTGAGCGGCATTTTTATCCCACGAAACACTGCCGATATCAGTAACGGCAAAACCGATTGAAGTTGACTCACTGATTTTTGCATTAAAACCAAAATCGAAACCGAAGCCGCCGCCTGCAGGAGTGGGAAACATAGAAACGTTTGCATCTTGCTTTGTCGAGGTCGAATCGAAATCATACTTCACATGAAAATCCGGCGAGAAAGCCGAGTAGGCAAGAAAATCTCCTTTGCCGGTTATAACATTTCCATCGCCGGTTGTAAGT
This sequence comes from Bacteroidota bacterium, assembly GCA_023381535.1. The sequence continues at coordinate 375,170 of JAMCSN010000226.1, read as the reverse complement.
TGTGTATTTACGTGATCAAGTCCTGCGTACGCATAACCTGAAATTATATTGAACGAGACGCCGAACGAAAAACTTTTAAAAAACGGAAAGATGTCCAGACCTCGTGCGTATGAAAGCGAATACTTTCTGAGCCACCAGGATTTCAGAGCTGTGTCGTTGAAGTTGAAAACTTTATTCGGAAGGTTGCCGTCAATTCCTAAATCAATAATTCCTTTGGGAAATGTTACATTAGAGGAAATTACATCGCTGATAGAAAATGCAATCGTGCCGAATTTGTCGTTTGGTTTAACCGAAACCGCAAAAAGTCTTACTTCTAGATCCGAAGTAACGGTGCCGCCGTCTGCGAAAAGATCTTTCAGCCTTTGTTTATCGGCAGTATTTAAGTATCTGCCGATTTTCTTTCCGGTTGAATCTGTTGTGCTGTACCCGAAAAAATAATTGTATTCATCAATGGTCATAAAATTCGTTCCGATATTTGCCGCAACATTCGGAAGCGGAAGCGGGATAATCAGTTCAACTTTTTTTGTTGAGTCTCTGTACAAATTTGCCGGGTTGATCCCCAGTGAATATAGACCGAATGATGATGCCGTATAAGTTTTTGCCATTCCCATCGAGCGCGCATCGGAAGCGCCGATTGATCCGCCTTGCGAAAAAACTTTTCCGCAGAAAACAAATAACAAAGCAACGAGAGAAATTTTCAACGTCTTCATATTATTTCCCTCCTTGCGGAATAAGGTGATAGTTGGTAGAGCCTGAGGCAGTAATTCCAATTGTATCATCCGTTTTAAAACGAACCGGTTGATTTCCGCCACGTGAAGTATTGAACTTCAATTTCACTCTCATATATGTCGCGCGAGAAATTTTATCCGCGTCGGATTTTGTTGCATTAACAGTAATTACCTGATCCGTTTTTGAAGTCACGTTTCCGTTGTTATCCGTTACCGCGCCATTCACGCTGATAACGGTGTCTTGGTTTTGCGATTGAGGCGGAAAATACATCAAGAAATTATTGTATTGATCGTACAATTTTCCCGTAAAGCTTAAAGACGCCGCAATTCCGTTTGAAATTTTCAACGTTGCGCCGAGTGAGTTTACATCCCGAACTCTATCGCGGCTGTCTTTAGAAAGATCGACCTTCACGGAATCGGAAAGTTCAGCGCCGCTGATTCCAATTTCCAGAGGCAGTTCTATTTTGCTGTTCCCTGAAAATTGATCGGTGTTTTTTACATCAACAGTTTTGTAATAAGGATTTGCAGTTCCGCCGGCATATACAATAAGAGAATCCGGAAATTGACTGAACTTGCCGAAGAAGTTGCTTACACTATCGGGATTAAGCGTGATGACCGTATCCGATGGAGTGATTAACGTGGAACTGAGAGTGCGCGAACTTAAAGTCATGATGCTGTGCTGACCGATTGCGTTGCGCGCTTGAATTGTTCCGTTGATGCTGAACTCAATATTTGCTGTTGGCTTTACGTGTAATTCTACTATAGGATTTTTCAGATTGATTTGCTGGAACTTTAATTTGTTCTGAATGTCTTTAACGTTAAGCGAAACACTGCTTCTCGTGCTGTTTACAACTGTCGGTTTAAGTTGACCGGCGAATTCTTTGACCGAAAGAGAATTCAAACTTATTGTTCCGGTAACTCCGTCGCCGCTTTTTACCGTTCTGTTATCCGGCGTAGAGAAGACTTGAAAATTAACATGATAGCTGACTTGATTTGTCGGCGTTCCGTTTAAGCTTACAATGGAATAATCTTTAAGTGAAAGGTTATTAAAAAGGTTTACTGTTTGTTTTCTCGGAACCGTACTTGTGCTTGTGAATGTATTCCCTTGCGGAGTTTTCAAATTGTCGATTGTGAAAGTTGCCGTTGCATCGAGATCGAGATTATTCGCGATGTTGATGTTAAGCAGACCGCCGTTCAGTTTTACAGTTTGAAATTTATTCGGCTGTGCTGAAGTTTCATCAATCGTTACGACGCCGTTAACGAGAATGGGATCCTGCTGAGGAATTCTCGCCGTAGCTTGGGTAACTTGAATATCGTGAAGCGTGGTTGTGATCGTTAACGCTTTGTTGGGAATTGTCACAACTTGACCGCCGCTTCCGCTAGTAGATATGTTGCACTCGAGACTTAGTTGGTTCTTAACTAAAACTCCTGGTGTAATTGGAATCGATTGAACCCCGGATGTACCCTGCGGAGGAATTACAATTGGATTAGCGTGTTGAGCAATAATTTCTCCCGTGCCTGAGTTCTTGATGAATATATCACTAACGGTCATCGCTACTGGTGACGAAAAATGATTTGTAATACTTAAATCAAGTGCACCCGACTGAATCGTTAAAGACTGAAATTCATTTGCTGCGCTGAAGTTTACAACAACCGGCGTATTGCCAATCGGCGGCACTATAACTTGTGTCCCCGGAATCAAAACAGGATTGATAGACTGGGGACTAACATCGGTCTTCACTGAATCTGTGCTGATATTAATTATTCCGATGGTTTCGGAAGTCGATTTTGTGAAGGGTTCAATGTTAAGTTTGTCGCTAAGACCAATATTATCGATCGACTGCGTCTGAGAATAATAAAGAAGATTATTATTAGTACCGGTAGTGTAGTGACTGATGGAACCCGACTTCTTTTCTAAAATATCATATAGCGTATAACTCTTATTCGCAATTGGCAGATTCAACGAGACATCCCAATTGGGGGCTGTTGGCTCTTTGATATTGCAGGAGGTAACCAACGCAATAATGCCGGACGCGGCAATGGTTAAGACAATAAATCTGAGTCTTGTTTTAAGTTTCATTCTTACCCCGAATTAAATTGAAATAATTCTTTTCTTTCCTAAATTTTAACAGCAACTTAGAAAGAATAAGTTTTAACGGCAATTGTCCGTATCACACCCTCCGGAAGACATTCGGAAAATTAGGATTGTTCACATAACCGCTTTAAAGCGATTCGTCCAATAAAATTTCTTGCGTGATAAGCGGCTTATTTCTGAAAACAAGGTAAGAGAAAAATAAATCATGTTCGCTGCCTAAAATCCAGACTTTTGTAAATAATCTTGTCCAGATAAAAATCTGCTGCACAAAAAACATTATCAGAATTCCCATAGTGCTTGTCATGCCGATGAATCCTTCTATCAAAAAATAACCGCCGAATAACAACGCCGGAACGATCAACAAAATTATATAGAGTGGAAAAGTTAGATATAATTTTTTCACTGTAAACTTGAAAGCGCTCCATATTGCGCGCCAAACTTTTTTTGAATCTTCTTTCACCAAAAGAATCTTGGCGTAGTCCGAAACAATTGAGATGAAAATGAAAAAGATAACGTGAACGGCTGCCCAAATAACAAGAATGGTGAATAATTTAGGTTCTATGGAAACCGGCAGTGAGCGGTTAAAGATTGAAGAAAAACCCACAGCTATTATCGCAAACCCGATTACTTGAAAAACCAAAATGTAAATTCCTAGACGCAAAAAACGGAAAAAGAATTTTGCGCTTCCGGCAAAGAATGCTTGTGATTTGCTTTTAATGGATGAACCTTCAAAAAGTTTTAGAATGCCGCCGGAAAAGAACACGGTGAAGAAAAAGTAAAAAAATCCGAGCCATGTCATGCTGCTGATCAACGGTCTAATCATATCGCCGTAATGATTTATAAAATCGTTATAAATTGTGAAATTAAAATCGTGGAATAAGTTGTACAATTCAGAACGGCTGCCAAAATTTTTTGTCATCACCGAATTAAACGTGAACGCAAGAATTAATCCGAGCAGCAAGGTTACTCCGTAAACAATGGTTACTACTCTTGTAATGACGGAGGTTTTCTTGAAGCCCTCCAAATACGATTTAAGAATATTCATTGATTGCCTCGTTCAATTAAAAGAGTGATGATAAACTTAACATTACATTTTGAACCCAGAACAAAATCTTGGCAGCGTACTTACTAAATACCCCGTCCTCCGGCTCCGTAGTCAATGTATTGTTGATCAAATTTATATCCAGCGGAATTTTGTAACCCGGATCGACTTTTGCCCAAACGACTTTTGATTTTCCAGCATATTTATATTCCACCGTTCGCGCCTGTCCGTCCCAATTTTCAAGTACTTCTTTCCCGTCATCGAAATGAACCAGAACTTCCACCGGCAATTTCACCTCGCCCAAGCGATAGACAACCGCATGCGATTCGTAATTCGGCTTACCGCTTTTCTTGTCCGGAAAAATTTTTTTCACGCCCGAACTGTCGTAAAGTCCTTTTGCACTTTCTTTTTCTATATTGGTGATCGAGGCAAGTTTATAGTCGCACACATCGCTGCCGTAAAGCGTTTCGTCGAAAAACCAATTCATGTTGTCGCCGAATTTCCTGCCAAGGTTTTTGTTCACAACTTCGTTTACTATCGCAATAAAATCCTTCACGCACGGGTGTTTGAATTTCCACCGTTCAAAATATGTTTTCATTATCTCGTCCATTGTCGGCAAGCCAACCAATCCTTCAAGAGTTTTCAACATAACGGCAGTTTTGAAATATGTAAATGAACCGTAACCGCCGACCGTATAATCCCACGACTTGCGATAAATTTCTGCAAGCTTCGGATTACGCATTCCAACGTAACCTTGTCGTGAAAACTCGAAATCGCCTGCATGAAAGCCGAAGCAATTGATGAAAGAAGTTTTCTCGCCGTAATATTTATCCATTATTCGCGTTTCGTAATACTGGTTAAATCCCTCATCAAGAAAAGCTTCTTCAAATTCATTTGTTGCCAACAGAGCCATAAAATAATTGTGACCGAACTCGTGAACGGTAACCTGCTCGGGTAATTTTAATCCTTCAGGTAAATTCCAAATCGTACCGGCTGTTATAAATGTTGGGTACTCCATTCCGCCTGAACCGATAGCATTCAACGGCGGATCGACAACGGTGATTGTTGTGTAAGGATACTTACCTAAATTTTTATCGAAATATTCCAACGCGGCTTTCAAAGAACCGATGTATCGTTCAGTCTGGTCAAAATGTTCGGGCTGAACCATCAATTTTATTTTGACATCGTGCCATTGGTCATTAACAACTTTGAAGAAAGGAGAAGCCGTCCACGCAAAATCTATAACGTCTTCTGCCCGGTAATGATGTGTCGAGGTTCCATCCTTGTTATTAATTTTGGATTGCAGTACACCGGTGGCTCCGACAATAAAATTTGACGGCAATGTTATGTTAACATCATACGCGGCAAAGTCGGCGTAAAATTCAGAGTTTGCATGAAACTGATGACAGTTCCACTGGCCCTTTTCGGCGTAACGTATTCCCGGATATTCATAAACACCAATCTTGGGATACCACTGCCCGGCTAAAAAATAATCACCGGCAAATCCAGTGCGGGCAAAAACTCTTGGCAATTTGGATTTAAAAATAATTTCGAGCGCAATTTCTTCATTTGGTCCCACCGGCTTATCGAGAGAAACGCTGATAACAGTTTGGTCGTTCTTGTTGTTATCGTCGGGCTGAATAAATTTTATTTTCGCCGTCAGGTCTTCTCCGCCGATTCGTTTCATTGAGAGCACATCAATATAGCCCCACGATTCTTTCTTGGCTTCATTAAAGCCAAAGCCGCGATGTTCTCCGCCGGATTCTTTCATGAAAGTCGAATTTGTATTTTTGAATGCATTAAGGTAAAGATGAAACTGTAATTCCTTGACGTTATCCTTAGAAGGATTTTTCCACTTCAGAATTTCTTTGCCGTCCAATATTTTCTTTTCATGATCCAGCTTTACGGAAATATCGTAGTTACAAACTCTTTGACTAAGAGGCTGCTTAAATATTATCTGGGCTCTCAACGGGCTGCAAAGCAGCGAGAGAAGAAGAATAGTAGTAAGAGTAGTTTTTATTTTCATGCGCACTTACCGGTTATGATGATAATGATTTGATTCCGGTTCCAAAATCATTTTCCCGTAAACAAAAGTCAACATGAATTCAAAACTAAATTTCACAAAACTAAATTTCACAGCTTTTTAAGTTCACTGATTATTCTATTTGACGCTAATTCCCCGCAGTTTTTATCAACATCACGAAATTGATTCGAAATTAGACTCTTCGTCCTAATCTAAAAATTTTTATTCTCTCTTTGATTTTGGATTCATCCTAAATGATTATTTTTGGTGTGCCTTTTTCACAAATTATTTTTCATCTGGAGGAAATACTAATGGCTGTTATGATTACTGATGAGTGCATCTCTTGCAACGCGTGCGATGCCGAATGTCCAAATACTGCAATTTACAATCCCGGTGTTGCGTATGTTCTAGGAGGTCAAGAATATGCTGCGCTCAATGAGGAACATACGTACATTGTTCCCGATAAATGTACAGAGTGCGCAGGATTTTACGATGAACCTCAGTGCATCTCCGCTTGCCCAACCGAAGCAATTGTTCCCGATACCAACAGAGTTGAATCAAAAGAGCAACTGATGGCTAAGAAAGAACATTTAGATCAAGTTGGAAGATAGTCCTTAATACGTATGCAGATAAAAAGCCCCGTGTATAACGGGGTTTTTTATTTTAAACATGTGCGGAACAAGTTAAGCGTGTTATTGTAAAAAGAGGAAACTCATTGTTAACCTAAATGAAAATTGGGGTTCAAATATTTTTCTTGTTCCTTCTCTCTTCTTTAGCCGCAGCACAAGACCAAGCCGATACTTTATTCAAAACCGGTGATCTGCGAAAAGATAAAATTGAAATCGACAAACTTGTAACGCCGCAAACCTTTCCTAAGGATTCTCTTCCGGTTCAATATTTCTTTTTTGAGAGCAAAGCAAACGGGCTGAACGAAAAATTTCTTCTGAACAATAAACTTTTGATGACCGAATTGAACGAGAATTACAAATTCAGCAAAGAAGAACTAAGCAGCGGCTTAAGCGAAGATGAATTAATCGCTTATGCTAAAAACAAAAAAAGAACGTTGGAAATATTATCCGATGCGTACGGAGACAGAGCGGATGTCAACTGGACAAAAATACAACGGATGCTTGGCATCAGCAAAAAAGTTGCAGCAATCATTTTGGCAATGATACATTTGATAAAATATTAACGGACTACAACAGAAAAAACTCTCGGCTCAAATATTTTGTCGCTGCAACCTGCCAAGGCAGAAAAGCAATTAACCCTTTCTTGCTAATTAACACGCTTTGATTCTTGAAGAATCGTTGCAGCGACGGCAACAATAAAATGATTATCCCCATGAGAAGAAATCCAAAAATTTAAGCACGCATATTTTTTTGTTGAGATTTTTCGGCATTAAATAACCATGGTTTCTCATTCTTCCAGGCGCGGAATAATAATATCTTACCCCTTTTCCCAAATCTCCGTCGGTTACCTTATTTATGGCGCAATGCGACCCCTCCGGGTTTCCGATTAAAATATAGAAATGCTTTACATATTTCATTATTTTAGCGGCAGTCGGTCGGTATCCATAAAACTTATTATTGAACTAAGTGAAGCGATTTATTTCTTACTCATATTTAATTCTCTCCGTCATCGTTTTAAGCGCAAACTGCATGATGGCTCAAGAGTGGGTAAATCCAATTCCGGATGAATCCCAGATTAAAGAAGCAATTCAGTCACATCGGCTTAACAATACTGTTTCGGCAAACGATGAAACGGCATCTTTTTCTTGGCACGATCCGATAACAAAATTTCCGGAAGATCTTTTCAAATTCGGCGGAGAGGTTTTTAATCCAAAAAATATTCCAACCATTGCCGGACTTGCAGTTCTAAGCGGTGCGCTGATGACTGTCGATCACTCAACTTCCTCGCCTTTTTACAAAAGCTATCAGACTTCATCTTCTTCACGAGGTGTGACTAAAAAAATCTCCTGGCTTGGCGGAGGAGAATTTCACTTAATAGTTGCATCTCTATTCGGTGCCACCGGATTAGTTTTCAAAAACGACAGGGCGATCAGAACTGCACTACAAATTGTTGAAGCCGAACTCGCATGCGGTTTAACGGTTCAACTTTTGAAGAGAGTTAGCGGCAGAGAAAGCCCTCAAAGCGCCACAACGCCTCGCGGTTTATTCAGACCATTTCCAAGTTGGAGCGCATACGCGCATGATGAACCAAAATATTATTCTTTCCCTTCGGGACACTTATCAACATCAATGGCGGTTCTAACGGTAATTGCCGATAACTATCCGGAAAATTCTTGGATAAAGCCTGCCGGTTACACTGCACTCGGAATAATAGGGGTAAGCTTGGCAGCAAGAGGCTGGCATTGGTTCAGTGATTATCCGCTCGCGATTGCAATCGGTTATGCTTACGGCAAAATTATTACCGGCAGAAACCAATTATTCTCCGATGATCAAAAAGACAAATCCAAACTTTCCGTAATGCCTACATATATTTACGGTCCGGGACTCTCGCTAAATTATTCGTTCTAAAATCCTTTCGGCATTTTTTCTTTACCAATAAATTTTTCTGTTCGTATTTTAAGCTGTGAATAAATATTATTGTTGCAATAATAAACCAGACTACTGAAATGAAAAGATCATTATCAATTCTAATATTAATTGTAATTGCGGTTTCTTGTACTAAAGAAGTACCGGAAGGAACCAAAAAAGTTACCAAAAGCGCAGACGAAATTAATGCGGCAAAAACAGTTGAAGGTTTTTTCTCGGCGTACAATTCAAATGATATCGAGAAAGCGATTTCATTCTGCGATCCCGAGTTTAAAGAGGTGGTTCCCGATTCCGACGATGTTGTTAAACTCGACGGTTTAAGAAACGATCTTCTTCGTTATAAAAAACAATACTCAGATGGAAAATGGGAAGTGAGCATCGAAGAAGTTACAGTGTCGGGCGACATGGGTTATGTTATGACGAAAGGATCATTCATGATGCCGGGTGTGGGCGCTGCAAAGTTGAATCCGGTCTATTCCGAAAGAAGTATCAGAATCTTAAAACGGCAGAAGGACGGCAAGTGGAAAATTTTCAGATACATTGCCGTGCCGATATTTACTTACGACAACGATTAAACTATATCTGCCATTCAATATCTTCCCACCATTTGTACAGCATCTCTTTATCGCCGTTCACGATTCCTAAACGCGTTACACCAAGCGGAGGCGGAAAATAATTTACAACTGCCTGAAAAAGCATTTCTCTCTGCTGACGTGATGCAAACGGAATCATCGACAGCAATGTTGGCATGTCGGAATCTTTTGCAAGCGAAATAATTTTTTCTACAGATTCTTTTCCACCATTAAAATAGTCGAACTTTCCAATTTCACGTTTCAAAGTATCCGGTGCGTTTGTTCTAACGGGAGTTCCGGGACGGTAATTATCATTAATGCTGCAAGTAAATCCTTCCTTAACAAAAGTGCTGATATCTTTGTAGTCAATTTCTACAAAGCCGCTTTCTACGGTTACATTCGCATTCCGATTGTTATCCACCGAAATGGAAAACGTCCCCGCTTTATCAAGCACTGTTGAACTTGACAACGCAATTTTGATGCTCGGCATTAACACCGTGCTAATCACCTTAACGAAACCATAATTCACTTTAACTATGTTGTCCCCTTCTTTTGCTTTTTCCAATTCGACAGAACTGCCCGGCGACAGTTCCATTCTTCCAACACCCGGTATATGCAGCGTAATGTGAGAAGTCTTATCTGCAGAAAGCGTTTCGCCTTGTTCCAATTTGCCGGACGGATTTATCGTTCCGTTTATAATCGTATAACCGTCCAAACACTGAATATCCCATGGTGAATTATATTTTTGAAAATCATAATAGAAGTAAAACACCGCGAACAGAATTAAGATGATTGGAATGACCAAAATTTCTTTCCATTCGAACTTAGAAGCGGAGTAGGGTTTTAACAATCCGTAGCCAAGGATGGTTCTGGAAACAGCGCTTTTTCTTACGGCGCTCCGCCCTGCTTTTAACTTTTTCTCTTGAGTAATTTTGCTCTTCTTAACCTTAACATTAGGCGATTGCTCTTGAGTTACTTTCTTAGCTTCCGAAGCGCTTCTATCCAAAAGTTCTTTTGACAGCAATTCTATAATATCTTGGGGAGGATCGACGGCGTAAGGTAAGATTTTCAATCTGTCAAAAAGTTTTCTAAGTTTTTTAAATTCATTATAGCAAGACTCGCAGCTATGAAGATGCGCTTCAACTTCTTTCTTGGTTTTGCTGTCAAGTTCGTTATCAATAAAGTGATGAAGATTTATTTTGGCTTCTTCGCAGTTCACTGACTTAATTTCCCAATTAAATATTCTCTCGTTTTAAATAGCCGCGTTTTTATTTCATCTGCCATCAGTTCAGGAAAATATGTGCCGATACCACGGTAAGAGTAGCCTTCCAAATCGTGAAGAACAAAAATCACGCGATCTTCAACGGACAGCGATATAATCAGTTCCTCGAGGTCCGTTAGATCGGCTGTATTTTTTTTCTTGTACTCCCCGCGGGTTTTTTCGTCGTGAATTCTAAATAATTCTTCTATTGCCAATCGGATGGCAATATTTTTTATCCAGTGAGAAAAAGATTCTGATTCGTCGAAATGTTTTATTTTATCCCATGCTCTCAAAAAAGTTTTAACGGAAAAACTTTTCGCTTCTTCCACATCGCCGAGAAGTCTGTAAAAAACAGCAAAAACATTTTTCAAATTGATGGTGCTCAGCTCAATAAACGCCTGCTGTCTCCCCTGTTTGGAAAGTCCTATAAGGTAAATAATATAATTTGTGTTTGCCGCGCTCAAAGTAAAACCGTTCAGTTAATAATTGTTATCCGAATACCGCTGCTGTCAACTTTTGCGATTGCCCTAACATTGGTAATACCGTTTCTTCCAATCAGTGTGCCGACTCCGCTCAGATTTACCATGTTTCGCTTAGCCACGAAATTAAATGTCCCATCCGGAGTTTTTCTATACTTATCTGGCAGAATCCAATTTGTGTATGACGAACTGCTGCCGCCCTGACCAGAAGATTTTTCATGATACTGCTGAACATTGTTGCCTATCTCATATAAAGTTGAAATGATCCGGTTCCGGTTGGAGTCCTGTTGATTTGATTGATAAATGCCTACCGCGAAATATCCCGCAACTAACAGAGCAACAACTATGAATATAATTACTATTATTCTTTGAATGTTCACAATAATTTACCAGTGTAGTTTGTTTCAGCAAACAATTTGTGATCCCTACCATGCAATTTCACAAAATTTACGATAAGAATAAACCTCATTATGCGTTTGAACTGTTCTATAAATTCATTTCAATTCATTTTTTATGAAGGAAACATGTTCCGCATGTGATAAAATAGAACGATTGATTTAATCGGAATTGCTTATTACGTTATGTTATCGGTTCGGTTGTTTTAGTCTATCTGCTAGAGTAACGCGGAATATTCATACCAGGAGGAAATAAAAATGTCCCCATCGAAAAAGAATTTCAGTTTTTCGGAATCACCGGAACCGCACAAAGAAAGAACCAAAAAAATTTTGAAAACTCACCCTGAAGTTAGAGAATTGATATCAAGAAACGCCGGCAGTATATTTTTTGTTATAGGAATAGTTGCGCTGCAAATAGTAGTTGCCGTTTTGTTGAGCAACCAGCCGTGGTGGCTTGCACTGATTGCAGCTTATCTCATCGGAGCTTTTGCGAATCATGCGCTGTTTGTTCTAATACACGAATGCTCTCACAATCTTATTTTCAAAAACCGTTCTCTTAACATGATTGCCAGTATTGTTGCCGATCTCCCGAACACAGTCCCGTCTGCAATTTCATTTAGAAGCTACCATCTTAAACATCATTCATTTCAAGGCGATTATTATCTCGATGCCGATCTTGCCAGCAGATGGGAGGCAAAGCTAATTGGCAACACGTTCATCGGCAAAGCGATGTGGCTTTTGCTCTTTCCGGTTTTTCAAAGTTTGCGCCCGCCAAGACTGAAAGAAATTAAATTCATCAACTGGTGGACAATTTTGAATTGGTTTATTGTTTTCGGTTTCGACGTACTCATGATTATTTACTTCGGATGGATTTCACTTCTCTATTTGATCGCTTCGCTTTTCTTTGCAGTCGGTCTTCATCCGCTCGGCGCAAGATGGATTCAAGAACATTACCTTACATCCCCGCCGCAAGAAACGTACAGTTATTACGGCCCGCTTAACGTTGTGGCGCTGAATGTAGGTTTTCATAATGAACATCACGATTTTCCATCTGTTCCGTGGAACAAACTGCCGCAATTGAAAAAAACTGCGCCGGAGTTTTATGACAGTCTTGTGTCTCACAGATCCTGGACAAAATTGCTGTTCAAATTTTTATTCGACTCGAACCTTTCTCTTTTTTCGCGCATGTTGAGAGAAAACCGCGGCGGCATTACCGCTGCAACCAAATAATTTTGTTAATTTGGTTTTTTAAAACATGAAAGGAAATAATTATGAATAAACCCCTCATCGAGAAATTGACGGCTCTGGATAAACTGTATCCTTCAACAAAACCGCTTTGGGGAAAGATGTCTCCTCAACACATGGTGGAACATTTGATACTTACCGTAAAGTCATCCAACGGAAAATTCAATGTTAAGTTCTACGGCGAGCCGGAAAAGATTCCTTCGCTGAAAAGATTTCTTTTAAGCTCTCGTCCTTTTCCGAAAGGATTTATCAGCCCGATAATAGGCGAAGGTTTGCTACCTCTGCGTTATGGCAGTTTGGATGAAGCTAAGTCGGTTTTGAAAAAGGAAGCAGCCGATTATTATACTTTCTTTGAAAACTCGCCTGATGCTGTTTTTGTAAACCCGACGTTTGGCGAGCTGAACAAAAGCGAATGGGATGTATTTCATCAAAAACATTTTACACACCACTTCCAACAGTTTGGAATTGATTCATAAGCAAGAATAAACAACCACGCCCAAAGGAGGTGGTTTTATGAGGTCAAATAAATTCCAAAACAAATATTAAATCCGGCTATGAATAAAAAAATTTTGCTGTTTTTGTTTTTCGTCTTCACCAATTTTCTTTTTGCGCAACGATTGATTACGTCGATCCGTTCACCGGCTCCGGCAGTAAAGCATGGATTTTTGCTGATGAGGTTGAGATTAAGTAATTGTGATAAATGACGTTCGTCAGAAAATAACTTAACAAAACATCTTGCTAGTGTTGTGATACTGAACCAAACATGATGATAAATGCACCCAGCAAAATTTTTAAATCAAAAGGAAATGACATCTTGTTTATATAGTAGAAATCGTAGTTATATATCCCCGTGAAGTTAAACTCGACTCTATTTAATGAAACTGCCCATAAACTTACTAATCCGGGTTTGATGTTGAGAAGCGTTTCTCTTTGTTCTCTTGATAACTCGTCATATATTATGTGATATTCTATTGCTCGGCTTCGACCAACTAGTGTCATATCACCTCTAAGAACGCTGATAAATGCAGGAAGTTCGTCGATATTGGTGGAGCGCAGGAATTGGCCAACACGGGTGATTCGTGGATCACGACGAACAGGCAATTCAGAGCTTACTTCTTTTGCATTAATGATCATTGTTCTAAACTTATATGCAAAGAACTGCTTGCCATTCTTTCCCATTCGAGACTGTTTATACATAATTGGCCCCTTGCTATCGACCTTTATGAGAATACATACGACTAGAAGTATTGGTAAGAGAAAGATCATAGCAAAAAATGAAAAAATAAAATCAAAGAGTCGTTTCGTTACCACATAGGGCACTGAAACATGTTTAGAATTGAAAATTCGGATATTTTGCTTGGCCTCAAGTTTAGAAAATTTTTCGAAAGTAGATTTCAACTCAGCGTTACTCCACATAAGAGCAACAAAGTATATGCCCACAACTGAGAGTATGACCGACACAATTATTGTTATTTGATCAACCATTTATGGAGCGCTTATATTTAAATTTATAAATAGGTGCAATTGCTGCCGGAAAAATCATAGCAAAGATTGAATAAAAATAACCCTTGTTTCCAATGTTATCGCTGTAAATCATTCCGAGAGCCACACAATCCAGAACGAGAATTATGCCAAGAAAAATTCTAAGAATGGATTCGAAATAACCTTTTTTACCATATAGGTTTATATTAAGATTCGCAACACATAAATAGATACTAAAGAATAAAATCTCTGGGAGTTCTGCTATTCGCATTAAACTAATGCTTTCGTCTTTACCCATTAGCCATACAAAAATTCTTAACACGAACGGAGAAAGAGGGAAAAGTAGATTAATCAATATCCAACGATAATATTTTTTCATCTAATCCATTAAATAGCAATTTACAACCTCAAACATTTTTAAACTAACTAACCAAAGTGCTATTATCAATAAATATTTTCCTGTTATAGTATGAAGAGAGCGATTACGAAGATTTCCATATAGAGATGCTACCGATTTAATTCCTTCGAGGTTACGATTCCGCAACCTCGAAGGTTATAGAAATGAAATTACCTTGGCCAGAGCCAGCCGAAAACGCCCGCGGTTAGCAACGCATAGATCAACCCGTCAAATGTCATTTTTATTGTCGAGCTCCACGCACGACCGTACCAGATTGACATGGGCCAGTAAGCAAAAGTGTAACCCATAAAAGCCGTTGCGCCGATAAATCTGAATACTTGCAGATAATTTGCACCGACAGGTAACGCGTGACTTGTAATGTAAGCCGCAAAAAATCCGACGACAATCGAATAGATAAACCACAAAAGTAGCGGCGAGCCCATATTCCATTTGCCGCTTGGTCTTACGGTTACAAACATAACCGGACCTTTATTTAGCTTCTCTGCAAACTCGGGAGATTTCATTTCCTTCCCGTCCGCTGCGCGCGGCATCATATAATCGCCGGGTGGAATATCAAACGGACGAAGCGCGTCCATCACTTTACCTTCGTTCGGCACTTTAGGATAATCGTTCTTGTGCCACGGCATTGCTGTGTGAAATATAGAACTTACAATGAATACTACAACCGCCGATAAAAGTATCGGCAGCCAGAGAGCAGTTAAATCCGTCATGCTGATTTTCCTTTCGTTTGTGTTAAAAAATTTGTTCTGTGACAGGAGTTCTCATAGAGGAATTGATAACAACTTAACAAATAGAAGTTTGGCTCTCAAGAAAATTCTTTTATCACCGCCAAAGCGTTCGCGTTCTTCTAATTGAAATTGATTTTTTTGAATGCGTTCGATGGAATTCCCGGCTTAAACGAATCGTGTTTAACACAGAAGCTCACCCGATTAAGAAAAACTGGTGAGCCTTTAGAGAAAATTTAGATTCAAAAATTACAAACGCGCGCGGTAGAATTTGGGAAGATATTGTTGAAACTCAAACCTTTAAATTCTTATCCGAAAAAGATCGAATAAAAAAGAAATCCAATTGTGAATAAAACTGTAAATCCCAATATAGACATCAAGAAATAGAAGGCTATATCGTTCAACTTGTTTTTCGGTTTTTCTACTTCTGCTACCATTGTTCTAACTCCGTAAAAAATAATGCTGAATTTTGACGCCGAAAAGATAATTAATTTTTAAGAAAAATCTGAACCGGATTAGAGAAAATCTTTTCGCGGTGAATCAAAATGTTATTTGAGATTTAAGTTTTGTTATTTAATTTGCGCCGAACTTTAATCAAGCGAGCAATGGCAGACAAACCGAAAAAAACAGAACTTGTGCGCGGCTTAACACTAACTGCCGCAGTAATGCTGGTTGCGGGTTCAATGATAGGTTCGGGCATTTTCAGAAAGCCCGCGACAATGGCAGACAAACTTGGCTCGCCGGAACTTCTAATCTTTGTATGGATTGCAGCCGGATTTATCACGTTTATCGGCGCGCTTTGTAACGCGGAAATTTCCGGAATGATCGACGAAACGGGCGGTCAATATATTTACTTCCGAAAAATGTACGGCGATTTTACTTCCTACCTTTACGGATGGTCAACTCTTTCTGTAATTCAAACCGGAAGCCAGGCTGCCATAGCTTATGCTTTTGCAGAGTATGTCGGGTACTTTGTAAAATATCCGCAGGTATCTCAATCATTACAAAACTTTGCCTTCTACATGCCGCTCGTTGGAGAGATTCATCCGTTTGTAGATTTGGGGACAAAAGTTGTTGCGATACTATGCATAGTTTTTCTTACTGGCATAAATTATATCGGCGTGATGATCGGCGGCGCGGTTCAAACTGTTGTCTCTTATTTGAAAATTATCGTCATCGTATTGATTGCGGTTTTACTTTTGACCATGGGCAACGGCAGCGTTTCAAATATTTATACTCATTTTACAATGCCGCACAAATCGTTAGCAAGTTTGATTGCTGTTGTAGGGTTGTCTTTCTCCGGCGCGTTTTGGGCTTACGATGCCTGGAACAATCTTACGTTTGTTTCCGGCGAAGTAAAAAATCCGCAAAGAAACGTTCCGCTTGGTCTGCTGTACGGAACGTTAATTGTGATCGGCGTTTATGTTTTAATAAACATTGCGTTTCTTTACGTGTTACCGATTAATGTAATGGCGAAGTCGCCACTTGTAGCAGCAACAGCCGCGGAAACAATCTTCGGTCATAACGGAGCTTCGGTGATTTCTCTCGTTGTAATTATTTCAACCTTCGGAGCGCTAAACGGAAGTATTCTTGCAACCGCCCGCGTTCCGTTTGCAATGGCAAGAGCAAATGTGTTTTTCAAAGGGTTGGGAAAAATTCATCCCAAGTTTGGAACGCCTCATGTTTCGCTAAACCTACTCGGCTTCTGGTCGTGTGTGCTTGTTCTCTCCGGTTCTTTTGATACGATTACCGATTACGTAATGTTTGCTTCATGGTTGTTTTATATGATGGGCGCTTTTGGCGTGCTGGTGCTTCGCAAAAAAATGCCGGATACAAACCGCCCGTACAAAGTGTGGGGTTATCCATATACGCCGTTGCTGTTTGTCGCCTTCGCTTTTCTATTCTTGGTTAATTCAATTGTGTCCGATACTCAAAATGCAATGATGGGATTGATTTTGGTTTTCTCAGGATTGCCATTTTATTTCTTTTGGAAATACAGAAGGAGTTTTTGATGCAGCGTCTTTTCGTACGAAGCGGTTTACTTAAAAATTAAGTAGAGAAAATAAATGATCGCGCAAAACATTGAGAGTGTAATAATCCCAAGCGAAACATAAAGCAACATCATCAGAGGAGGTGTTTTAACCAAAACGTTCGAATTGTTTTCTTTTGTTTTAAAGATCACGTTTTATTCCCCCTTAATTTTCTTTGCCGAATTTTTCTTCGTATCTCTGAATTGATTCTAAAATAATTTTATAAGCTTCTTCTTTTCCAACAATCTTTTCTACAACGACGTTTTTGTGCTCAAGCTTCTTATAGTCTTCAAAAAATCTCTGCAATTCTACCATAGAATGCGGCGGCAGATTGCGCAAGTCGTCAATATAATTTACGGATATATCGTTCTTGGCAACCGCAATTATTTTTTCATCTTTCTCTTCGTTATCAACCATCGTCATCAAGCCGATCACCTTTGCTTCAATCAAGCAGAGAGGATCAACTTCAACGGAACAAATTACAAGAATATCGAGCGGATCTTCGTCGTCGCTTACAGTTCGCGGTATGAATCCGTAATTTGCCGGATAGTGAACGGCGGAAAATAAAACGCGGTCCAGCCTCAGCAGACCGCTTTTTTTATCGAGTTCATATTTCGCTTTTGATCCTTCGGGTATTTCAATTATGGCATTAACTACGGCGGGAAAATTGCTGCCGTAACTTACATCATGCCATGGATTGAAGTACCTAACAGTTTTGTTTTGATTCATCGTAAACTTTATTTATTTTTTCCCATCCGCAGCAATAGTGAATTTAGTCTGCGCTCAACCTTCTTAAACCTTTCTTTGCAATTTCACTTTTAGGATTCAATTTCAAAACTTGCCTGTACCATTTTATCGCTTCGTCAAAATTCTGCAATTGATGATAGCTAACCGCAATCATCTCGGTCGTTCCAACATCATTTGGTTTATATTGAAGCACTCTTTTCAAATAAGGAATTGCGGCGTTATAATTCTGCTTGTCAAATGCGCGTCTGCCTAAGAAGAAATTAGCAACAAAAACTTCATCCTTGTATTGTCTTTCTTTTCCTTCTGCCAAGCGCAGCACATTAAAGAATTGATCGGCAGCTTGTTCCGTGGAATCTAGCTTGGTGTAAGTTTGAGCAAGCCAATATGTTGTCGCAAATGTGGTATCAACCAACTTTTTAGCTTTTAGAAATGCGCGTCTCGCTTCATCATATTGTCCGTCTTGAAACGCAGCAAAACCCATGTAACGGTAAGCCGGTTCATAAGTTGAATCAACTTGGGTTTTTGCTTTGTAATATTTTATTGCAAGTGCATTCTGCTTGTTTCTAAAGTATGTGTTTGCCATTTCCATGAAAAGTCCGGATTGGGTGCTGTCTTTCTTAACAACTTTCTCAAAATATTTTATAGCAAGAGAATCTGCCTGAAGGTTTTGATAAGCGTATCCGGCATTTTTAAGATCGCTAACGGTCATTTGAGAGTCTGGAATTTCTGCGTAGTACTTTGTTGATTCCTTGAAATATTCCTGGGCCTTTTTTGTTTCAAGTGAATCAGGCTTGCCTCCGCCATTTCCGTTGGAATGATTTCTTGTTAGAATTACCCCTAATGCGTATGATGAAATTGCGGCATCCTTTTTTAACTGTACATCATCCGGATATTTTTTCAATCCTTCAAGTGCGTAAGTGTGTGCTTTTTCATAATTGGTTGTCTCAAGAAAAGCTTTTGTCAACCTTTCGTATGCTTCTTTTGTCTGATCGATCGCGATATATTTTTCGTACAGTACCGCAGCATCTGCGAACATTTTTGCCTGGTAAAGGATTGATGCAGCATCAACGTATGCTTTCGCATTCTTAGGATCTATTGCAATTATTTTCAAATATTTATTTACTGCTTCGGTATATCTTTTTTGTTTTACCAAGAGTTCTGCAGATTTAAACTTCAGCGGTATGTCAAGAGAATCCATTGTTTCCGCCTGAGCATAATTTGAGAGGGCAAGTTCCGCAACGTTCATCTTTGCGTAAGCATCGCCAAGATATTCGTAAAGATGTTTATCAACAAGATTTTTTTCGCGCAATTGAATTAGGAGTTTCAAAGCTTCGGTAGGAGGCTCGTTATCCAGCACTTCTTTTGCGATTGTTAACGCTTTGCTATAGTCTTTATCCTTAATCGCTTTTTCCGCATCGCCAACTTTGCTTTGTGCGTTCACATTGAAAAGCATTGCAAAATAAATTCCAAAAAGTATAAGGGCTGTTCTTTTCATTTTTTACCGCCGATTTAATTCACCATTTTTACTGGAACCGTAGCCGGTCCCAAATTATGTTTTGAAACAATTTTTTGACCCTCATAGCTGGTCAAAAAAGTTGCAAAGCCGGAAGCTAAACCGATTCCGACTTCATTTATAAAAATTGACGTGGTTCTTATTAACGGATACGTCTGGCTAACCAAGTACGCAGTATAAGGTTTGTAATATAATATGTCAGTCTGACTTCTCATGATTCCCACTTCCAAAACTTTTACACCTTCAACATTTTCCAAGGTGTTTAAGCCGACAAATCCCAAACTTTTTCGTGTTGATTTAACTTTCTGAATAACCTCTTCTTCACTTTTAACTATAGAAACTTTTTGAGGTTCCTTGTTCCCAAGCACATGAGTTTTCAGATATTCATAAACACCGGAATTAGGCTCCGGGACAAACACTTGGAAACCCCTTGTCTGTCCCGCGAGTATTTTCTTTATGTCATCTATCGTTATATTTTCTTTCGATTCACTATTACTTACAATTGGTACAACTGCATCGTAGCAAAACTTAAAAGTACGCATGTCAGATTTCGTTTTTTCAAAATAGGACTTTTCTTCAGCATTCAAATTTCTTGAACTGATGAAAAGAGTTGCTTCACCGTTCAGGACATCTGCAATGCCTTCTCTCGCTTTAACCGTAACCAAATCGATCTTGCTGTTCGGATAGAGCGTAACAAATGTATCTCTCTCCGCTTTAATAACATTGTAAAGAGATTCATCTACATAGCATTTCAAAGAACCTCTGATAGGCGAAAGTTCTTTTTCTTTGCATCCGGCAAATACCAGCAATGCCGCCGAAAAAGAAAACAACAATATTCTTTTAAATCTCTTCGTCATTCCGTTTATTTTTAAATAACGTTGATATTATTCTGAATAGTCCGTACAAGATAAGAACAACCCCCATCATTACCTTAAACTGAACAGGTAAGTATGAGGGCATTAAGTTCGTAAACAATATTCCTAACCCAAGTAAAATAAAAACGGCTCCGGCAGCATAGCCGATGTACATCATTGCATTCTGCATTACTGCTGGTCCGCAAGAGTAAAGCGGTACGGTAAAACAATCCACACTGCAATCGGATGATTGTTTTGGAGTGCCGGAGTGAATGCCGATTTCATCGCTGCTTCAACAGCAGATTGATTGAACAATTCGGAATCCGTTTTAATGACAACCGCTTTCTTGGGTCTGCCTTCTTTATCAACTAATACTTTTACAAATACTTTACCGGTAATGCCGGCACGTTTTGCAATTTCAGGATATTCCGGTTTTGCAGCAACAACCATTTCCGGCAATTTTTCCACCGCGACAAAAGCATTCATATCAGGGTCGTCGGTTTGTTGTTCAATTTTAATATCCTGAGTTATTTGCGCGGCGCCGGTTCCAACATCGTTGCCTAAAGCAGGCGCTGCTTGTTTGCTCATCTCTTGTTGCGTTGCAATTGTTTGTTCCGGCGGTGCTTGTTCATCCGGAACTGGAACAGGAACACCAACAGTTGGTGGTGCCACTTGAGCGGCAATAGCAATTTGAGGCGGAGCCTCGTTTGCAATTGACGGTGGTGGACCGAGTTCGCTGTATTTCATAATTCTTACTGTTGGTATATTATCGGAATCTTCTTTGGTCATAGCTTGATAAAAATAATAAGATCCGATACCAAGCAAGTGGAGAAAAATTGCAATCGCCACCCCGACGGCATAATTACGGGGGTAGAGTTGTTTTAATTCAAACGCTCCGTAAACCCCTTCGTTTTTTACTGCAATTGTTTGTGACATTGTTCTCTCCAGACTTAAATGGTTGCTTTGGACATTTCTTTTTTGTCGATATCCGTCATTGGAGCAAATGAAAATCTGCCAAGGTTAGTTTGATTCAGAGCATCAATAATATCGATCATTGCATGATATTTACTTTTGCGATCAATCTTGATTAGCACAACATATTTCGGATTTTCTTTTTGCTTCTCCTGCAGAATCTTAGTCAAATCGGCAAATTTAAATTTATGGGGAAGTTCGAAACCAATACTCCAAAACAAATCCAGATTTTCATCGCATCGAATTGTGAGTAAATTAGATTCAGCCATTTTTACCTGAGCTTTCGGGTCAGGAGGAAGATTTATTTCAAGTGTTTGTGGCTTACGAAAAACGGTTGTTAACATGAAAAAGGTTAACAACAGAAACGCAACGTCAACCAATGGCGTCATATCGATACGAATAGCCATTCTCTTGGGCTGTTTCCGTTTACCTTTTTTCTTTCTGTGTCCGCCGCTATCGCCGCCAACATCTGCACCGGCCATATTAAACTCCTATTATATTAGCTTTTTTTATCAACTTTGAAATTTGTTACCATATTGAATCTGGTAATTTGTACTTTTTGAAGCAGGTCAATTACATCAGAAACAACACCATATTCTGCGTCGGCATCCGACTTAACAATAGTAATAAGTTTGGGGTTGGAAATTCTGGCTTTGATAAGCATATCGCCTAATTCTTCCAACTTAACTTCAACTGCCTGACGAAGTCTGTTTGCCTGACCAAACATTCTTTCCATCATGATTGCTGAATCGAAACCAAGATACAACTTTCCATCTTTACCAATATTAATTGTCATGGTGTTAGATTCCGGAAGTTTGATCTCCGAATGTGAAAGTGGTAATGCAATCTCAACTTCTTCCGGTGGTTTAAACTGCGTGGTTAACATGAAGAAGGTAAGCAGCAAGAATGCCACGTCCACCAACGGAGTCATGTCAATTCGAACAGCGACTCTTTTCTTTTTAATGCGCGGCATCAATTACCTCACTTTTCTTTTAATAATTGCATTACATTATAGTTAGCTTCATCAATCTGGAATGTGAAATTATCTACTTTATTCACGAAGAAATTATAGGCAACTATACCAAGAATAGCGGCAAACAATCCGCCTGCGGTATTGATCAATGCTTCTGAAATACCGGTTGCAAGAGAAATAGCATCCGGAGCGCCTGCTTGTGCAAGAGCTTTGAACGCGCGAATCATACCGATAACTGTTCCGAGAAGACCAACCATTGTTGCAATAGAAGCTATAGTTGAAAGGGCAATTAAATTCTTTTCCAAGAGCGGGGTTTCCAACATCATTGTTTCTTCAACAGCGCGTTGAACTTCTACTAATTTCTTTTCAGGATCAACCGTAGATTTGCTTGCTGTAACTTCTTGAAAACGGGTTAAAGCTGCTCTCAATACATTTGCAACAGAGCCTCTCTGTGAATCGCAAGATTTAATAGCAGTATCTATTTGACCGCTTCTGATTTCATCAACAACTTTTTTGAAAAATTTCGGAATCGCTTGCTTTCCGGCTGCTTTTCTTAATGTGAGCGCTCTTTCAATGATAATAGCAAATACCATAATTGAAAGACCAATCAAAAGGGATACAAGAGGACCGCCTACGTAAACCATTCCTAAAAGACCGAGCGGGACTTCTCTTGCTGCATCTTTGAAATTGGCCGGATTGCCAAGACCGAATTCATAAATGCCATATGCAAATATCATGGCAATAAAGAAAAGAATTACAATAAAAGCAGATTGTTTCATTTTACACTCCTTTAAATAAGGTTAATTAAGTTACTTATGATATTGACAAATTGTGTGCCGTGATTTTAGTAGGCGTAAATACTTTTTTTCCAGAGGAAAATCAAGCCTTTTTCTTACTACTCCTTATGTTTCTAAGCAGACCGAATTCAAAAATGAAATACCCCCATTGCATTTTGCAATGCATCCAAAATATTTGAAATATTTGTTAATTACAAATTTCAAAATGAAATTACGGATGAGTCAAAGCCCGAATAGTTTTCTTTTTCTCCACAATGTTGTTTCGGAAATGCCGAGTATGCGGGCGGCTTCTTTGTTGCTGGCAGCAATTTTTAGAACTTCCGAGATGTGCTGTCTCTCCAAATCTTCCATTCTTGATAAAGTTTCCGCTGGTTGTTTCGTTTTTGTATCAAGAATTTCCGTTGGTAGATAATCGGATTTTACGAAATTATCTTTAGCGAAAATCAGCAGACGTTTTATAACCGTTTCAAATTCCCGCACGTTCCCGGGCCAGTCGTATTCAACAAGATATTTTGTAGTATCCTCGGAGAATTTGATTTCTCTTTCGTGCGAA
Source organism: Bacteroidota bacterium (assembly GCA_023381535.1). Next base: position 351,711 of record JAMCSN010000226.1, on the reverse strand, counting down.
TACTTCTTAACAAAATGATCGAGAAGAACCAGTATATCGTCTTTTCTATCCCGTAACGGGGGAAGTTTTAACCTTACGCCGGCAATTCTATAATAAAAATCTTCCCGCAAAATCCCGTCTCTCAAATCGTCTTCAATAATTCTGTTGGTTGCGCTGATGAGACGGATATCAACTTTACGGGAAATGCTTTCGCCGATTCTTTCAAACTCCATGCTTTGCAGAAAACGCAAAAGTTTCACTTGCATAGATTTCGGTATCTCGGCGACTTCATCAAGAAATACCGTTCCGGAATCGGCTAATTCTACCCTACCGATTCTATCTTTGATTGCGTGAGTGAACGCGCCTTTAACATGACCGAACAATTCGCTTTCAAAAAGATTTTCCGGAATGGCTGCGCAATTAATAATTATGAACGGATTATCTTTTCTTTTACTGTTCTCGTGAATGAACCGCGCCAGAACTTCCTTGCCCGTGCCGCTTTCTCCTTCTATCATAATCGGTATGTCGCCGTCGGAAACGTCGAGTGCGGTTTTCAGAATCTCTTTTACTGCCGGATTTTGCGTAACAAAATTTTCTTTCGAAATCATTTCATCGAGTTGGTAGGTTAGCCCGATTATTTTTTTCGACATCTTGTGATGATCGAAAACACGATCCACAATATGTATAAACTCTTTATGTGTAAACGGCTTCTGAATATAATCGTAAGCGCCTTTTTTAATCGCTTCAACGGCGGATTCAATTGATCCGTGTGCGGTCATAAGAACAACGGTTGTTTCCGGCGAAACACTTTTCAATTGTTCAAGCGCTGCAATTCCGTTTACCGGCTGCATTTTCAAATCTATGAACGCCAAATCAAAATAAATTTCTTGAGCGCGTTTAATTCCTTCCAGAGGATTCAGAAACGTCTCGGGCGAATAACCGTGTGAAGAGAGCGACAACTCAATTGTTTTTAGAATGTTAATCTCATCGTCAATAACAAGAATTCTGCCTTTGTACATTTACGCAACCGGAATTTTAATTTGGAAAATGCTTCCTTTGCCCAGCTCGCTGAAAGCTTTGATTTCGCCGTTATGAATTTCAATAATTTCTTTTGCAATGGAAAGTCCCAGCCCAAGACTGCCGGGAGCCGATTCGTCTATTTGTATAAACTTATCAAAAATCTTTTTCAGATTATCGGGACTGATGCCAATTCCGGTATCGGAAATTTCTATCATCAGATTTCCGTTCTGCGGAAACAGTTTCACTTTAATCTCTCCGCCCAGCGGTGTAAATCTAAGAGAATTTGAAACTAAGTTCTCCAAGGCGCTTATCATGTTGTCGTAGCTTCCGTAAATCATAACATCGGTACTTTTATCTTCAACCTCGAGATTGATCTTTTTTTCTTTTGCCTGAATAGAAAACTTTTTGGAAATGTGCTCGGCGAGTTTGCGCGCTCCAAACTTTTCGAATCTGATTTTTCCAATATTGGCTTCAAGCTTTGCCAGTTCCAGAATTTCATAAACCAGTCTGTTGAGTCTTTCAAAATCTTCTTTCATGGAAAGCAGAAGTTCGTTCTGCTGCTCGCTTAGGTTGCCAACAACGCCGTCTTCCAAAATTCCGAGCGCCATGCCCATTGATGTAAGGGGCGTTTTCAATTCATGCGAAACTTTTGCAATGAATTCTGATTTCATTCGATCTAACTCTTGAAACCGGGTAATATCATTGAACAGGACAACCGTTCCTTTTGTTTTGGTCTCCGGCATTTCCAGCGAAGCCGCAATTAACTTATAATACTTTTGCGAACCGCTCACATCTTTAATATTGAGAATATCTTCCTTCTGAAACAGCACAGTCTGCAGCGGTGTTGGATTTTTTTCTGTTGAAGAATTCAGCGTGAGCAACTTTTTTATTTCTTTTTTGTTCCTCGCATACTTGCCCAACGCTTCATCAAAAGCTTTGTTCGATAAAAGAACATTATAATTCTCGTCAACCATCAGAACCGGTTCATTCATACTCTCAATAATCAGTTCCGATTTCTTTTTCTCGTACAAAATTTTATTGAGATTGAGCTGTTCATACACCTGAAGTTTTTCGCTCATCTTGTTGAATTCTTCCGCCAGCGCGGATATTTCATCGGCGTTTTCATCTATCTCGATTCTTTCTTCAAAATGTCCTTCGGCAATATGAGTTACAGACTGCCGAAGAGTGGTTATCGGCTTGACGATGTAATCCGAGAATTGCGAACCGAACGCCAGACTGATTGCAATGGCAACAAAAAGAATTACCAGAATCAATAAAGTTGCCGTTTTGGTAATATCTTTTACCCTCGTTACCGCCTGATCCAGCATTTTATGGTTAATATCAAGAATGGCATTGTTGATTCTTTTTAAGTTCTGCACTTCATTAACGAACCGAACGAAATCGGTTCTCAGAATCTGCCGTTTGTTGGCAATGTAAATACTGTAATCGATATTATCATTAACATCTTTTATGAATTCCTGATATTCCGCGTTAAGAGTATCGATAATTTTCTTTTCGTTTTCGGTAGATGTTGCGGTACCCGCGCTGTTACTCCAGAAATAAAAATCCAGTTTGCTCTTTTCAAAAAGATTGTAGCCCGTTTCAAAGCTTTGATTGTACATTATCACAATGCCCTGAAGCTGTTCGTCGAGCGATTTGCCCATGTTATCGGCGGCAATAATGCTGGTATAGTTATCCTGCATCGTCAACTTAATCGATTCATTGAGGCGGTAAAAATTATAAATACTCCACAGTGAGGCAAAGAACATGATCATCAGGATAACCATAAATCCAAGCAGAATTTTGCTGCGGAGTGTTGTTGTGTAAAGCTTAATCATTTCTGCGAAACCTATTTTTTCACTCTACTTAAAATAGCTTATTGAATTGCCTAAATAAACACCTTTTTAGTAACTTGAATTTACAACTCGCTGAAAAGCTAAACTTGAACAGTGACTCAAAGATATTTCTTATTTCAACCGAGGGCGATACCGATCCGGAGATGTTTCAAGAAATCGCAAAATAAATTTTGGAATTCTTTTCGGTTCCTTTCTTATTTTAATACCAACCATTCGAGAAGACATGTTTAAGAAAATTCTTTTCGCCGCCTTCATAATTTCATCCACAATATTCGCACAATTCGGTTCACAGGATTCCGGCGGAAAGCTTTCTCCGCTTCAAGCGTGTTATGATATTAAGTTCTACGACATCAGCATCACTATTGATCCGGGCGAAAAAGCAATTGCCGGAACCGTTTTAATGAAAGCCGTGACTACAACAAAGGTCTCAAAAATTTTAGTCGACCTCGATCAATCATATCAGATCGATGACGTTGAAGTGGTTTCTTACGGCAACAAGGAATCGTCGCTCAAATATGACCACGCGGACGGAAAAGTACTCATCAATTTTCCGGAAATATTGAAGAAGGGAGAACCGTTTACAACGAAAATTACTTACGCGGGATTGCCGCGTGTTGCACAACGCCCGCCTTGGGATGACGGATTTATCTGGCAAAAAACAAAAAGCGGTAAGGATTGGATAACCGTCACATGCCAGGGCGGCGGCGCAGACATTTGGTGGCCGTGCAAAGATCACCCGTCGGATAAACCCGATTCCGTTTTTCTTCACTACACGGTTCCTAACAATGATGACTGCATTGCAAACGGAAGATTAAGATCGGTGGTTGATAACAAGGACGGAACGAAAACATGGAACTGGTTTGTATCAACGCCGATCAGCAATTACTGCGTTACATTTTACATCGGACCGTATAAAGAAATCGATTACGATTACACAAGCGTTACCGGCGAAAAATTTCCATTCCAGGTTTTTGTTCTGCCGGAGAATTATGACAAAGCAAAAGAACACGCACCACAATTTCTTACTCACATGAAAGTGATGGAAGAATTATGCGGTCCGTATCCTTTCCGCGCGGATAAATATTCCGTCGTCGATGCGCCGCATCTCGGCATGGAACATCAAACTGCAATTGCGTACGGATACGGGTGGAAAGACGACCAAAAATTTCCTTTCGACTGGCTGCACCAACATGAGTTTTCACACGAATGGTGGGGCAACCTTGTTACGTGCAAGGATTGGAGCGATTTCTGGATTCACGAAGGAATCGGAACATACATGCAGCCGCTGTATCTTGAAAAAGTTTTCGGAAAAGAGATGTACTTCAAATACATGAAAAGCATAAAAAATTTCTCGAATAAAACTCCTGTTGCACCGCACGGCGAAAAAACTTCCGGCGAGAGTTATAATTTGGATATCTATTATAAAGGCGCATGGATCGTTCACACTCTCCGTTATTATCTTGGCGATGAAACGTTTTTCAAAGTGCTGAGGCGGTGGGCGTATCCAACCGAAGAAATGGAAAAAATTAAAGACGGAAGACAATGCCGATTGGCAACAACAGATGAATTGTTAGATATCGCTCAGAAAGTTTCCGGCAAACAACTGGATTGGTTTTTCGAAGTTTATTTACGTAACGCCCCGCTTCCCAAGCTTAATGTTAAGTATGATACGGACAAAGCCGAACTGAGCTGGACAACGGAAAACGATCTTCCGTTTCCGCTGCCTGTCGAAGTAAAAGTTGGCGACAAAACTTTTCGCGTCGAAATGAAAGACAACAAAGGCACTGTCAATCTGCCGCAAGGCGCTGAGCTAATCGTTAATCCTAATGATTGGATTTTAATGGACGCTGTTAACTACGTAAATAAGCGGTGATCGATTAAAAAGAAAAGTATGAATGGATCACAAGCAATTTATTTATGGGCGCTTCTAAAAACTACAATTTTCTCTGCGTTCTTTGCGCTTTCTTTGCGTACTTAGCGTGAAATTTTTAAAAACAATTGTTTTTAGAAGTGCCCTTATGATGATCTAAAAATAGAGGTGGAATATTCTTACAAGACATTTTTCACGAACCGCATCAATTCTTATTGCTCTGATTGTAACATTTCTTTGGTCAACTTCCTTCATAATAATTAAAATCGGGCTGAATGAAATTCCTCCACTCACTTTCGCCGGCTTACGATATGTACTTGCGTTTATTTGTCTTCTCCCGTTCGCATTCAGAAAAGAACGCATTGCCGAAATAAAAAAATTAGAAAGGAAAGATTGGGTTAAGCTTACACTACTCGGCTTTATGTTCTACTCATTCACTCAAGGAACTCAATTTGTCGGTCTCTCACTTTTGCCTGCTGTTACTGTCAGTCTGCTGCTAAACTTCACCCCGATTATCGTTGCCGTGATGGGAATTTTCCTTTTGTCGGAAAAACCAACTGTGCTGCAGTGGTCCGGTGCATTGCTTTTTATAGTTGGAATCCTCGCTTATTTTTATCCCGTTGATTTATCCGGTGGCGAAACGTTAGGTATTCTCGTGATGATAATCGGCGTGCTTGCAAATTCCGGTTCTGCAATTTTTGGGAGAGATATAAACAGAAGCCGCCGGCACGATCCGCTAACGGTTACGGTGATAAGCATGGGTGCCGGCTCTATAGTTTTGTTGGCTGTCGGATTGATTGCGCAAGGTTTACCATCAATTAGTTTAACAAATATTTTACTGCTTACGTGGCTTGCGGTTGTAAACACTGCCATGGCATTTACATTATGGAATTTGTCTCTTCGTACTCTTACCGCGATGGAGTCAAGCATTATCAATGGTACAATGCTGATTCAAATTGCAATTCTTGCGTGGATTTTTTTAGGAGAAGCAATTTCACTGAAGGAAGTTGCCGGAATGTTAATAGCGGCGATCGGCGCGCTGTTAGTTCAACTGAAAAGGAAAGTCTGAAGTGAAAAACATCACCGCCATCGGTGAAATACTTTACGATATATATCCGGACAAAAAACGGCTTGGCGGAGCGCCGTTTAATTTTATTTATCACGTCTGGAAAATTACCGGCAATGCAAACTTCGTTTCAAGTATTGGTGATGATGAGAACGGAAAAGAAATTTTGGTTTATCTTAACTCAGTCGGTTTCGACACAAATTACATTTCTGTTGATGACGAACATCCCACCGGCACCGTACTGGTGAAAATTCGCGACGACAAAACCCCTCAGTTCACAATATCACCGGAATGCTGCTATGATTTTTTTACGCTCAATGAAAAGACAAAAAACTTAATTGATAACGAAACCGATCTAATTTACTTTGGAACACTTTCTCAAAGAAGCGAAGCCTCGCGCAAAACCATTGAGTCCGTCTTAAACAAGAACAAGAAATACTTTTGCGATCTCAATCTCCGGCATGATTTCTATACAAAAAAACTAATCAAAGAAAGTCTTTCGGTAAGCAACGTTTTAAAACTTAATTCGGACGAACTGGAAAAACTGAAATCATTATTCGGATTGAGCCTGTCAACTCAAATGGCAATACATCAACTGATATTCGAGTTTAACATTGACATGCTTTGTGTAACGCTTGGAGCTGACGGCGCAATTCTTTCAACAAAAAATGAAACGAGTACTTTCAAAACAAGGAACATTTCTCCCATAGACACGCTCGGCGCCGGTGATGCGTATGCAGCAATACTGTGTCTCGGATATTTGAACGAGAAGCCTATCGACGAAATAAATAAACTTGCTAATGAGTTTGCTTCCGAGATTTGCATGGTTAACGGTGCATTACCAAAAGATGATTCCGTTTACGAAAAGTACCGGACGGTTTTTAAAAGTTGAGTGCCCGCTAAGCAGGCACTCGCCACCTTCCCTATTTCACATACATCAGCTTTAGCGATTTCGTAAATCCGGAACCGCTGACAGTAAAAATATAAACCCCGCTAGCCGCAACTTGTCCGCCGTCGTTCATGCCGTCCCACTTCAGCTTGATTATGCTGCCGGAAGATTCGTCAACAATAAAAGTCTTTACAACCTGACCTAAAATGTTATAGATCTTAAACGTGAGATTCTTCCTGCTCATATTGCTGGAAAGCTTAACTGTTATTATCACTTGAGAGTTAAACGGATTCGGATAAGCGTCAAGGGAAAATTCGGTGGGAATTTCCTCCTCTTCTTTCACATCAGTGGAACCGCCGTTATCGCGATAACAATCACTGCAGTAAGCCGTATCGTTTTCGACCGAAAGAAACGCAGTGTATTTAGAGAGAATTCTGTTCGTCATGCTGAGATTTACAATTTCACTTATCGTTGAATTATCTATCTGCCCGGTTTCCAAAGATGAGATATAAGAGCTGACCCACATTTTTTCTGTGATGTTATCCGTCATTAGCGATTGCTGATCCTGAAAAACCATTGTTTGCGTAAACGGACTTGTATTATAAATGCCCGATGTTTTAATCAAGAAAGGAAAATCGCCGACGTATTTTCCAAGCTGAGTTACAGCTTGATTTAGATATACGCCTTGATTCGATCCGCCTAACGATTGTCTGCTGTAACAGAATCCGTTATCCAGCGTTGTGTAGAGATCGAACGAGGTCAGAGTTCCGCTGATCCTTTGTGCAAGATCGTTCATTGAACCGGAAAGGTTGGAAGTCGAATGAGAATAAACTCCCGCCGTCATCCTCGCTAAATTATCGTAAAAGTATTCGTTGCCAATAAATGAGCGGTTGCTGAAATAGTAGTAAGTAAATTCCCTGTCGTTGAAATCGAGAACATACGTTGGAACATTAAACGTCATTATTTTCTTGATGTCTGCGAGCAGCTGATTTGCGGTTTGATAACTTCCGACCTGATCGGAATTTGAAACGAAATAAACCACACCGCCGTTGTTCTTGATTATATAGTCGTATCCTTCCTTTAGAAGAGTTGGTAGATTGCTGTAGGTCGAGAGAGAATTTTCCGTGACTTTGTAAAATGTCGCTTCGATTGTTGCCGAATCCGCGCCGAGCCAATCATTGCTTGCTTTACCAATGTTCAGACCGGAATAAAAGATGTTGAACTGATCGCCCCCGGTAAAATTGGTTTTCAACATAGATTTGATCCCGTCGAGAACTTGTTTTCTTGTAGCATTGCTTTTCCGAGAATCGTAATCGATTAGAAACAAAACTTTTTTCTTGGCAACCGTTAACGATGCATTCGGAAAAAGCGAAAGCTGATAATAACCCTCATTCGTTTTTTTGTAAACTTTCAAAAACACTCCGTTAACCATTGGGTTATTGAACTCAAGATTCATCGATGAGAAAGAATCGTAACTCTGGAGCGGCATTTCCAAATGATCGCCGTAAAATGTATCGGACTTCTCCGTAAATAATCCGCTTAGTGACGTCACACGCGGGTTGTTCCATTCGGAATTTTTCCATGTCACCAAATTCACATTCTGAATTTTGTTCGCGGTTGTTTTTAAAATTTCGAGCGGAAGCGGAATCGACACGGAATTAGTTGACCAGTTATTCGGAACAAGGTATGTGATTCTAACTTTTCTCGATCCGCCCGGCAGCAGTGGATAAACTCTGAGTTCATAACTTCTCGGACCTTTCTTCATCAGAATTGCCGGGTCGCGTCTTCTGTTAACTATACCTTCGTAAATTGAAGACGCCGTCCACGTATCCAAGATTACGCCTTTGCTGATTTTATCGCCGATCCACAACCAAAGATCGGTTACAAAACTTCCTTCCGGTAAATCAAATCTCAAAACAATTTCAAGCTGACTTGATGTGGGGAATGAAGTTCCCTTTGCAGAAAACGTTAGGTAAGTGCTTACTTGACTGAAAACTCCTTTTGGTCCCACTGAAATTGTCGCTTCGTCAATCGTTCCTCTGTATCTGTACCATGAAGCTTGAGGATCGGAAACTTCGAGATTGAACTGCGCAAAGATTACTCCGGAGATAAAAAAGAATATCATGAGATGCTTTGTAAATTTAGGAATCATAATTTCCCCTTTTTTTATTTTTGTTGATGATTGAACGTCTCGTCGAAGTTTTGCGGTTATACATAAGCTATTGAATTAGTTCATAAGTTTTACCCCAGCCATTTCCGAATTGCACAATTTTAGTTAATCCAACATTCTTTTTTAGTGAAATATTGACAGTAGATATCAACGAGCCGGGACTATTATAAGATTTAACAATAACTCCATTTTGTTCTTGTCGAGGATCTAAATTTCTATTGAATGATACACCATCTAATACTGATGACTTGAACGATATTATATTAGTATTGCTTTCACTTATGTTAAAAGTTGTAGAAGATGAATCAACTCTTTCAGAATATAGCGGTGAATAAGTCTTATGTGTAAATATTATCTTTTCAAATACATTATATACTTTTGAATCCCCGATTTGTCTTGATGAAGATATAATCCAAGTAGCCCGACCACTATCTTGCCCTGGATAACCACCCCCATAGCTTGAAAAATAGTTATATATTTTCTTAGAATTCTCTTCGATTGGGAAGTAATTATCTTTTATACCATAGAGGTAAATACTAATAGATGTATCTTTTGAAACAGATATGGTTTTTGAGAAAGGTTCATAATTTGCTAATGTAATGCTGACCGTATGATCACCCTTACTAATTTTGTTGAAAACAAATTTTCCCTCACTATCGCTAATTGTTGAATCTTTGTCGATATATACAAGTGCGCCTTTCTTAACACCCGGACTATAATCACTGCTAACAACATCAAGAACAATTCCTGAAACAGAATAATATTTGGTTGAATCTACTGGAGAGGTACCATCATCTTTACAATTAGATAAAAATATTATAATTAACAGTCCAATGATGTATTTCAATATTATTTTCATAATCCTTTCCGTATGTATAACGGTGTTGCCGCTAACCCGCTGCCCCGAACAATCGGCTAAGTCAAAACGACTACGCAAAAATTGCTAAAAACTTATTTTGCAAGAACACCTTGAACAAAAAACTTGTTCAACTTACTAACCTAATAATATTCCTTACGACCGCATTGAGGAGGCGGTCGGCGTTGAGCGGCGGTTATTTAAAATTTTCCTTTCAAGATAATTGTACGCTTATTTTTTTTTGCAGAATAAAAAAATCATTCAGTGATTGTTATCACAACTATCGTGCCTTAACCGATTGTGGAGTTAAGTGATGTTAAGTGAGAAGGAAAAATTTTTTGTGCGAATTATTTTCGTCGCGCGGAAAATGTATTCGTACTAAATCGAAAATGATTCGATGACTGATTTTTTGTTGCGTAGAAAATTTTTTGAGGGACGGTAAATAATTTCAGTTGATAAATGCTTCCCACCATTCTTTCAAAATTGTTTTGTGCTTTCCCCTCAGCATTACCAGATGGTTTCCCAATGGTGCAGTTAACAATTCTTCAATTCCATGTTCTTTATGGACTTTAACATGAACTTGCGTGCGGCAAAGATTTTCGGCGCTGCCAGATTCCAAAATCTCTCCTTCAGCCAGCCATAACTTTTCAATGTTCTTTCCGCCGAGCCGTAACAGCGTAACTTTTCCTTTATCAAACTCGCCTTCTATTCCAACACCCAAGCCCGATTCAAAGTGAGAACGTATTTTGTATTGACTTACCATATTAACCGGAACTGTGCAGTGTGCCAGCCATAAGGAATTCTTTTCCAGATCAACCTGCGCCGGATTCGCCATCCAGACATTTCCATTTGTTAACAGGTTTGTCCAAAGCATAGAAAGCGTTGATACTAAATCTCCTTCGCAGCCGGCAATGAATCCTTCTTCATTCAATTTAGCCAGGGCATAACAACCGGTGGTTTTCAGATCGGTTATCAGATCAAAACAGCGAACTGATATTGCATCGAGGCTGTATTTCTCAATAATTTTTTTCAACGCGTAATAAACTTTAATTGAATTTTTTATTTCAGTTTTCGACGGCTCTTTCGTTTCTTTTGCCGCAGAGGTGAACATTTTCAATTTGTAATCGATTTCGTCGCCGGCAATTGTCTTTACAAGTTCCTCCAGCTCGCTCAGTTCAATCTGCACAATCTCCGGTCCCCAAACACTTTTGATAGTATTCGAATCCGGATTGGAAGCAACCAGCCATTCCGACGGCATTCCGATCAAACCGATTTTTGTTTCCTTCAGAGTTTTATAAACGCGGATATTTTTCAATGCATCTTTTATTTCGTCGAACGCCGGGTTATCGTCTTTCGATCTTAAGTAGAAAATTTTTCCTTTAATATTTTCTTGCTGAAGTTTTGCAAGTGCTTCGAGAGCCGCAGGCAATGAATTGTTTCCAGGATGCGCAATCAAGTAAATGGGAAGATGTCCGTTAGAGTGTTTTCGCGATTCCCATAAATCTAAAATTTTCTTTTCGGTTCCACCTGTGGCAACGAAAACGAAAAACGGCATTTGTTCTTTTTCCGGCAGACTTTCCAATACTTCGCCGCCAAGACTTTTTAAAGGAAGAACATATTGACCAATAATACTTTCAAGCGGCAAGGTGTTGAGATCGCTGATGACGGGAACAATTCCAAATCGGTTTGGCGGCTGAGAGTCCATTTCGATTCTCCCTTAAAAATAATTTAATGAAGAATTTCCAGTTGGTGCAGTATTTCTTCGGCTTTGATTAATAAAAAGTGTTCCGCAATCCGGGCAAAAATCATCTTCGTTGTTGGCATCTCTTCCGCACATGCCGCAAACACTTTTCTGCTGTGACATTAGTCCCTGCAAATTTCCTTTGAATAACATAGAGAGAAAAAAGTTTGCGGGCAACCGAAAAATTAGTTTGTAGCTTCGGTTTTCTTCTCTGCGGCTTTATTAAGCTCCCTTATTTCGGCGGTGCTTGTTGGGTGGCCTATGGTATTAAGGTTTTTGTGAATTGTAATGTATTCTTCTTTTGAAATGTTGTTATGCCAATGTCCGGTCAGCATTCCGAGTCCGGTGATCGAGATAAAGATAAGAACTACGCCGAATGCTATAACTTTTTTCGGCACTTTCTTTTCCTTCAAAATATTTTTTACTTCGAGCGTATCTGCAACCGGACAAACATCAACGCAGTTCAGGCATGAAGTGCATTCGTCAGATATAACGGTTTTCACTTTATCCACTTTTATGAATGACGGACACACCTTAGCGCAAAGTCCGCAGTCTATACAGCTTGTAACGTTTCGTTTGATTTTGTTGGGACTCAAAAAACCAATCAGTCCAAGCAACGCTCCATAAGGACACAGGTATCTGCACCAAAAATTTCTAATGAATATCGACAGCAAAAATAAAACACCGATAACAATCAAGCTGAACTGCGAAATGTGTGCAAAGAAATACCACATTTTTATATCTGCTGAAATATTATATGGTCCTCCAAGAAAAAATGCGAGGACAGTCGTACTCATTGAGAAAATTGCGAAAGCAAAAAATGCAAGCAGCAAATATTTAATTGCACGAAGAGGATAATCAATAAACTTGTGGAGTTTTATTCTTCGTTTGAAAATCTTTTTCCAAAGTCTTTCGCCGAAGTCTCCAATCATTTCAGAAATAAAACCGACCGGACACATCCAGCTGCAGAAAGATTTTCCAAAGACAAACGACACACCGACTATCGCAAGCAAAATAAAAAACCCGGCAGGATGAACATCGTGAATTTGACCGGTTTGAAAAAAGTAAACCACACTCATCAATGCGCTGATCGGAAGAAAGCCTTCCACACCCGGCGGACGTTGATGAAATGTTGTCGCTCCATTTGATTCCAGATAGGAGACAAATTGCGAGAACTCAATTCCAATCCAGATACAAAGAAGAGCGAAAGCTACTTGCACACTAAATCTAATTTTTTGGATCGACGCGTCTTTATTTTTTATATACTTCAAACTCATTTTCAAAACTCCGAGACTTCAAATACTTCTGTCAACTTTTGATTTGCCAAGAGAGCAAAACATCGCATTTCAAATATCGGAAGAATAATTCTGGTTATCAATCTAAAAGCGCTCTTATATGGCAAAAACGGATAAAAAGGACACGCAAAAGAATTAACTTGACAATCTATCCGCTTATAAATATTTTAATTCAGAGAAATAAATCTGCAATATCTTGGATAAAGAAAAATGAAAACAATCGTAGCAAAGTTAAATCGGACAAGTTGTTCCAGTATAAAAAACTTAGATAGGTTGCGTGGGCTTAATGCCCTTTGGATTTTATGTTTATTAGCATTCATAGTTGTTGGATGCGGCGAGCAGTATTCCGATGAAGTAATTGGCGAAGAACATGCTCAGTTAACAGATGCACCTTTTGTACCTCCGCCTATAGCGCGCAAACATGCGACAAAAGTAATTGTTGATTTAGAAGTCCGCGAGTTGGTAAAAAAATTATCGGATGATGTTGAATATGTTTTCTGGACTTTCGGCGGGAGCGTCCCCGGAAAATTTATTCGCGTGCGCGAAGGTGATCTAGTTGAATTTCATCTTCATAACAATCCTTTAAGTAAACTACCGCATAATATCGATCTGCATGCCGTGACGGGACCCGGCGGCGGAGCTACTTCATCATTCACTGCGCCCGGACACACTTCTGTATTCTCATTTACTGTAAAGAATCCGGGTCTATATGTTTACCACTGTGCAACTGCACCGGTTGGTATGCACATCGCCAACGGAATGTACGGACTTATTTTAGTTGAACCGAAAGAAGGACTTCCTCCGGTTGATAGAGAATATTATTTGATGCAAAGTGAATTCTACACCGAAGGCAATTACGGAGCGGCTGGACTTCAACCATTTAGCATGGAGAAAGCAATTGCCGAGAAACCGGATTACGTAGTTTTCAACGGCTCCGTTGGATCTATGGTCGGTGATAAAGCATTAGTTGCAAAAGTCGGTGAAAGAGTAAGATTCTTTATTGGGAACGGCGGACCGAATCTAGTATCGTCATTTCACGTGATTGGAGAAATACTTGATGTTGTTCACAGAGAAGGAAGTTTTAGCTCGGTCGAGAAGGATGTTCAAACAACTTTAATTCCTGCCGGCGGTTCATCCATAGTTGAGTTCAACGTTGATGTGCCGGGAAATTATATTATGGTTGACCACTCGATTTTCCGGGCATTCAACAAAGGCGCATTGGGAATGCTAACCGTTAACGGGCAGGATAACAAAACAATTTATTCAGGGAAACAAGCAGACGAAATTTACACGGCTTCATCTTCGGCAACTGAAGAAGTAAATCCTTTTACGGGCGAGTTGAATCGGAATAACGGCGCCGAACAATACACATCAAAATATTCCAACGGTGAACCCTCTATAGATGAAAATTTGATAAAGACTGCAACGCAAAGTGGTGCAAAAAATTCTTCTCCAGGCAACATGTTCAGTCTAGGGCAATCAGTTTATTCCACCAGTTGTTTCGCATGTCACCAAGCAGACGGGAATGGAATCCCCAACGTTTTTCCGCCGCTTCTAAATTCGGATTGGTTAAAAAAGAGTTCGAAAGAAGACGCAATTAGAAATGTTGTTCACGGCAAAACCGGAGAAATCTCCGTTAACTCCAAAAAATATAACGGGATTATGCCGGCACAGAATATCGATGATGTTCAGACGGCAGCAGTTTTAACTTATGTCTATAAGAAATTTATTGGGAAGGATGTAAATGTTTCGCCCGAAGAAGTGAAAAAAATTCGAGCCACGAAGAAATAGGAATTTGGGATAAATGTTTGACAGGCAACGGCAAAATCAATGAGACGAATTTCAATTCTAATATTAATCACAGTGGTGAATCTGCAGATCATCGGTCACGGCAAACTATCGGGTAGTCACTCAAACATGTCATTAATAAGCGGCGGAAAGTATAAACCGCTTTACGGTTCAAATAATAATTCCGATGAAGTTACAGTTGCACCATTTTACATAGATAAGTATCCGGTGACCAACAAATCGTATCTGCAATTTGTGAAAGAAAATCCTACGTGGCGCCGGTCAAATGTGAAGAAACTTTTTGCTGATGAAAATTATCTGAAAAATTGGAAGAGTGATTTAGAATTGGGCACGAATGTTCTGCCTGATGCGCCGGTAACAAATGTTTCGTGGTTTGCAGCAAAAGCTTACTGCGAATATTACGGCAAGAGACTGCCAACAGTTGCAGAGTGGGAATTAGTCGCTCAGGCAAGCGCAAAGCAAACCGACGGTTCAAAAGATCCTAATTACATCCGGCAGATATTAGAATGGTATTCAAAGCCAACGCAAAAAATAATTCCCGCCGTCGGTCAAAATGAAAAAAATATTTGGGGAGTCTATGACATGCACGGATTGATTTGGGAATGGACTTCGGATTTCTTTAGCGCGCTGGTAACGGGAGAATCGCGGGGAGACAGCGGGCTGGAAAGAAATCTTTTTTGCGGAAGCGGTTCTGTCGGAGCGTCGGACTTTAAAAACTATCCGGCGTTTATGCGGTTCGCATTCAGAAGCAGCTTAAAAGCAAATTACACAACTAATAATCTTGGATTCCGATGCGCAAAAGATTTTTATCAAAGGAGAAATGGAAAATGAAGAGCAAATTAATCATCCCGTTCATTGCGGTTACTGCTCTAGTTCTAACGTTATCGGTTTACTTTGCAATGAACATCACGGCTTCGGAAAAGAAAAGCGGCAACGCTGTTATTGAAAATCAGAAAGAAAAATTATGCTGCACTGATTTAAAAATCGATCATGAGAAAGTCGGCGATAATTCCATTTATCAACTCGACTCAAAATGGCGCGATGAATCCGGCAAAACAATTTCTTTAGCCGATCTGAAAGGGAAAAAGCAAATCATGGCGATGATATTTACAAGCTGCACTTATGCCTGTCCGCTTATTCTAAACGACATGAAGAAAATCGAATCACAAACAAAAAGCAAGGATGTGAATTATTTGCTTGTATCTATTGACCCCGCTAGGGATACGCCGGAAGCTTTGAAAAATTTTGCCGAGAGAAACAACTTGGATCTCAACAAATGGCGTTTGATTACCGGCAACCAAAACGGAATAAGTGAATTAGCCGCCGTGCTTGGATTTAGGTATAAAAAAGAAAAAGACGGAAGTTTTTCACATTCCAACATAATTTCGGTCTTGAATGAAAACGGTGAGATAGCATTTCAGCATTTCGGACTCAATCAAAGCATTCAAGATGTTTTAAATTCATTAAAAGAAATGGAGAATTAAAATGGGAACATCAGAAGCTCATGCAAAAAGTTTGGCTGGCTTTGCCGACTTAAAAATAAAAGATATTGTTGCCACAAACTTTAGAGCCGCACAGGTTTTTGAAAAATACGGAATCGACTACTGTTGCCACGGCAATCGCCAATTAGGCGAAGCTCTTCAAGAGAAAAATCTTGCTGTCAGCGAAATCCATAATCAATTAAATAATTTGGAAGAACGGGGAAGCGATGATTCAAATAAATATTCCGAATGGGATTTAGATTTTCTCGCGCAATTTATTGTGAATACTCATCACGCTTATGTCAAGAAATCGATTCCGCAAATAAAAGATCATTTGGCAAAGGTCATAAACGCTCACGGGGAAAAGTATTCTTATCTGGCTGAAGTTGGAATCGCATTCGACTCGATTGCTGCCGAATTAACTTCGCACATGATGAAAGAAGAAAACATTCTTTTCCCTTTAATCCATTACTTGATGGAAACAAAAAAATTCAACGAGCGCCCGAAAACAGGCGGATACGGAACGATCAAGAATCCGATTAGAAGAATGGAAGAAGAACATTCTTCGGCGGGGGAAGTCTTAAGCAACATGAAAAAGCTAACTAATAATTATACCTTGCCAAAGGATGCGTGCACAACTTTCAAAGTAACTTATGAAGAACTGAAAGAGTTCGAGTTGGATCTTCATAAACACATACACTTAGAAAACAATATTTTATTTCCGAAAGCCATTGAGTTGGAAGAGGAACTGCTTAAATTATAGTTAGTCAATTTGAGATAAAGATGAAAAAAGCGAGCAACAAATCATTGTCGTCTGCGGATTTTTACGACGACGTTTCAGAATTTTATGAAAAGATGATCGATTTCGAAAAGAATCTTCAGCTTCGTGTAAATGCATACAAGAATATTTTCGAGAGAATTGGTTCAGTCGCAGATTTGGGCTGCGGAATAGGTTTGGATTCTATTGCGCTCGCGATGAATGGACATGACGTAACGGCTTTCGATATTTCGCCAAAGATGATTGGGGAAACGAACAAGAATGCCATTAAGTTTAATGTGGAAATAAAAACACAGATTTCATCTTTAGAGTCTATTCCAAAAGTTTACATGGGACATTTTCAAAATGTTGTGTGCGTAGGAAACACGATCGCTCATTTGAATGCCTCACAACTGAAAAAAGCTTTCAGCAAAATACATGGATTGTTAAAACCAAATGGGAGAATTTTTCTTCACATTCTGAACTATGAAAAAATCGTGAAGCAAAATAAGCGAGTCAATAATATTGCTGTTCGCAACGGCATGGCGATAATCCGTTTCTATGATTTCTTTCGCGAACATATTAACTTTAATATCATGTCTTTCAAACTCGACAACCCAAAAGATTTCAAGTTGGTCACAACAAAACATTTTCTTCACACAAAAGCTTTTATCAATAGGGAACTGAAATCGGCGGGTTTTCGAAGTACAGCGTTTTTTGAAAACTTCGAGCGAAAACCTTTCGTTCGTCTTGATTCAAAAGATATGTTTATAACCGCTACAAAATAATTCTACAGCGAAGAAATTTTATTGAATGTTCTTTCTTTGAGATGTTCGAGTGTTTCTTCGCTTAACATCTGGTAAGCTTCATTTCGCAGCTTGCCCCATTTTTCGTGTACAGGACACGGTGTTTCAACCGAACATCCCGGAAAACCCAGGACACAAGATTTGAAAACGTCGAGACCGTCAATTGCTTCAACGATATCAATCAGTTTAATTTGACCCGGCTCTTTTGCAAGATAAAACCCGCCCTTTTTTCCTTTCTTAGAACCGACAATTCCGCTGCTCGTTAGTATTTGCAATACCTTCGAGACAAATTCCTTTGGAACTTTTAGTTCGCCGGAAACTTCTTCTGCGTTGAAAATTCTTTTTTCTTTAGCAGATAAATACAAAACTGCCTGAAGACCAAGCTCGCACGCCTTAGAGAAAAATACTGTCATTAAGCCCCCTTAATTTTTTGAAGGTTAAATATAGTTTATCAGAATGATAAATTTTGAAAAATTTTGACGCAACACAGCCAATCGCATTAAAATTATTAAAATTTTTTAATCTGTCTTTAATGGTTCCTTAATGAACCAGCAGTTAAGTTACCTCCACACAAAATTTTCAATAGTCGATAAGTAAATAACAATCAATTAACAAGGGAGTACCTAATGAAGAAGTTAGCCGCAGTATTATTAATTCTCGCTTTTGTATCAGTTAACGCTTTCGCTCAAGCTCAACCACAAAAGAAAGCTGAAACCAAAGCAAAGAAAGAAATGAAGGTTGAAAAGAAAGCTGAGAAGAAAGAAAAAGTAGCAGCTAAAGTTGAGAAGAAGGCTGAAAAGAAAGAAAAGAAAGCTGCAAAAGTTGAAAAGAAAGCTGAGAAGAAAGAGAAAAAGGCTGAGAAGAAAATGAAGAACGAAGCTGCAAAATAATTTTTCTCACAAGAATTTTTTAACAGTTGAAGAAAAGGAGAGTACGTGTGCTCTCCTTTTCTATTTCCGGACTTCGAGGGAGTCCAAAGTCTTTTACTTGTAGGTTCACGCCGCAATACATATTTTAGTTGAAATTTCTATCAGTCTATTTTACCTTATAATCGAATAACTTTTCAATAAAGTGAAGGTGGGCATTTTGAGAAATTGGGACTCTTCTAGGTATGAGAATATTAGTAGTTGAAGACGAAAAAAAGGTCGCCTCTTTTATAAAAAAAGGTTTAGAGGAAGAACTCTTCCAGGTAGATACCGCTGGCAACGGAAAAGAAGGTTTAGATCGCTCATTTCATGAAGAGTACGATCTTATCATCAGCGATATAATGATGCCCCAGATGAGCGGCATTCAGATGATAAAGGAACTGCGAAGTAATAACATTGAAACTCCAATTCTTTTGCTCACAATAAAAGACAGCACAAAAGACAAAGTGGACGGGCTCGATAGCGGCGCCGATGATTATTTAACAAAACCTTTTGCGTTTGAAGAACTGATTGCACGGGTTAGAGCTTTGTTAAGAAGAAAGGAGACTCAAAAGAGTAATGTACTAACAATTGATAATCTGCGAATGGATTTGGTGGCTCATAAAGTGCTGAGGGACAATAAAGAAATTATTTTAACACCGCGGGAATATTCCATTCTCGAATATCTGCTTAGGAACAAGAACAAGATTGTTTCCAGAACAAAACTAATTGAACATGTTTACGACTTTCATTTCGACAGCGGCACAAACGTTATCGATGTATATATCAATAAACTTAGAGCCAAGATAGACCAGAATACTGCCAAGCAGCTAATTCAAACTGTTCGGGGAACGGGGTACATAATAAAAGAGCAGAACTGACTCAGACATGTTTGCAAAACTAAAACCTTTCGTTAGCACCACAAGATTTAAGTTCACAATCTGGTACTCTTCGCTATTTCTTTTGCTGGAAATTCTATTGGGAATTTCAATCTATTTTTATCTCTATAAATCATCGCATACAAATTTAGACCAAACGTTGAAATCGCAGGCAAGAGCAATTCTGCGGGTTGTTGAGGAAAAGCATGTTGATCTGGATTCTTTTGAACCGGGACCGGTTTACAGAAGCGAAGACGAACTGATTTGGGATATTATTTACGACGCACTCGTATTCAACCGCCGAAATACTTATGTAGAAATCTCCACGTTAAAGAAAATAGTTTTCAAGACCGCCAATCTTGGAAACATTAATCTTCCATTCTCCGAGCACAAAGTAAAAGAATCCATATTCGATTTTCGGAATGACGATCTTTCTGAAGATGTTATTCGAGCTTGCCAGCTAGAAGGCAAAAGATATACGGTCATAGTTGCATATCCAAAGGAGTTCATTGAACAAACTTTAAACGGATTAAGAAGCATCTACATCAGAGTTGCGCCTATATTCCTTATAATTTCTTTTCTAGGCGGATGGCTGCTCACATCAAAATCACTTTCCAGAATTGATGCCATCATAAAGAAAACTGAAGAGATAACCGCTCAAAGTTTGGATGAAACAATTCCGGGCGGCGAGTATTATGATGAATACGGACGGTTGGTTAACAAAATGAATGAAATGATCCGGCGCATAAAAAAATCCGTCGATTATATGAATCAGTTTTCCGTATCTGCCGCTCACGAACTAAAGACTCCGTTAACAATTCTCCGCGGTGAAATCGAGCTTGCTCTTAAGTCTCCCAAAACTTCCGATCAATACACGGAAGTTCTTAAGAGTAATTACGAAGAAACAATCCGTTTGATAAAGATAGTTGATAATCTTTTCTATATTTCAAAAAGCGACAATGCTTTAATCAATATTCAAAAGAAGGAAGTGGAACTGAATTTCTTCTTAAATAATATTGTGAACAGTATGAAAATACTTGGGTATGATAAAAATATGGGTCTGGTTTTCACCTCTAACGACGAGTTAAAGGTTAATATTGATCCTGCGTTGCTTACTCAAGCATTTTCAAACGTGCTTGATAACGCTTTCAAATTTGGGACAGACGGTACAACCGTTACCATCAACACAAAAAGAATCAACGGTAGTTTTGAAATAAACATTACCAATTACGGAGAAGGAATTCCAGGGGAATCAATCAACAAAATATTCGAGCGGTTTTACCGTGCCGATACGCCTCAAACAAAACATACCGGAGGCGTTGGCTTGGGACTTTCCGTCGTGAAATCAATTATGAATCTTCACGGCGGCGATGTTAATGTAAAATCCATTGTGAACGACAAAACTACTTTCTCATTGATCTTGCCGATATCTTGATGATCTCCTTTCATCGGTAAGACTTGTTATGCTACAATGCATGTGTTAATATTTAAAAACTGTTTGTGACATAGAATAAACTGATTTAGTGAGCGAATTCTTTAAATTGACAATCGAAAATCTAAGTAGTATCTTTTCACAAGATGAAAAGATTCATCTATCAAACATGCAAATCAATTCAAACTATAAATCCTCTCACAAAATAAAAAGGAGTTAAAATGAAAACAGATTCAACATTTGTAGTTTTCAGAAAAGCCTTTCTTATTGTTTTTCTATTCTTATTCTCCGCAGTTTTAACTCAAGCACAAACAGCATCAAGTTTTTCTACCATGGCAAGTTCGCCGGTTGCAGCCTCGGGCACGAATTGGCTTATCGGCGGTAGAATTGGACTTGCTATCGGCAGCGGGTTCGGTGGATCAACGGTGGGTTTAGCTATCGGCCCGATGGCGGAAGTATTGTTCAGCAAGAACATGGCTGTTGGCACGGAACTAAACATTAATACTTTTAGCGGAACTCCAATTGAATGGGCAGATTATTTTAAATACTACTTTGATATACCCGGTTCAACGGTTAAACCATACGCAAACGCCGGAGTCAGTTTATGGTTTGCAACCGATGGACCATACTTTGCAGTTCGTTTTGGCGGCGGCGCCAACTTCAAAGTTGCAAATAATCTCTACATTCCTGCCGACCTACAAATTGGTCCCGTTTTTTATAGTACCAAGACCGCAGGATTCGACCCGAACACGTTTCAGGCAACTACAACTTCAAGCACCAAAACAATATTCTATATTGGTATAACAACCGGTATTAGATACGAATTGCCGTAAGTAAACTCTAAACTAAACAAGAGGGTTACAATATGAAAAAAATATTTGTACTAATTTTAGCTGCAACGTTGATCGTTGCATCCAGCAACCTTCAGGCTCAAACACGCGTAAGCGTTGGTGCAAGAGCCGGATTAAACATTGCTAATTTTTCTTTCGATCCGGACGTAGCATCCGGAGTAACTAAATCTTCGCGAATGGGATTCAAATTCGGAGGAGCTCTTGAAATTGGATTTGCGCCAATGTTTGCTCTTCAAGTTGAACCAATGTTCTTAACCGGCGGAACTGAACTTAGCGGTCAAGGTGGAAAGCTCACTTTCAAAACATCTTCCATAGAAATTCCTATTCTATTCAAAGTGAAGATCCCGGTAGCTGGTTCAGTAACACCTTATGCATTTGTAGGACCAAATTTGAGTTTTGTTCTTTCGAATAAATCACTTCTTGAAGCAGGAGGGCAGTCTCAAGAAACCGACTGGAAAGATCAAACAACATCAACAAATTTTTCTCTAGATTTTGGCGCCGGAGCCGGCTTGAAAGTAGCTCCTTTGACTACAATTATTCTTGATGTTCGTTATTCTCTTGGTTTAGCTAATATGTTAAATGACAAGGGAAAGCAGTTATATGGCAACGATCAGTCAATAAAAACTACTGGATTTCAAATTGTTGCCGGTGTATTGTTTGGTTTGAATTAGAGTATCAAAAAATGTAAAACAAAAAAGCCCTGACCAAGTCAGGGCTTTTTTTGTTAGTTCAATGTGCTTATCGGACTTGTATCTTTGAGAGCAATTTCTTTAACTGTTACTTTTATTACACCCCGGCTAATCATACCTAACGCCTGAGCTGTACCTTTGGATAGGTCCAGATCGCGACCATCGATGTATGGTCCCCGATCGTTAATTCTAACAATAACAGATTTTCCATTACGGATGTTTGTTACTTTCAATACAGTTCCAAAAGGTAAGGACTTGTGCGCCGCCGTAAGAGCCATTTGATTATATATCTCTCCATTAGCCGTTAGTCTTCCATGAAAACGCGGTCCGTACCAAGATGCCGTCATATTACCAATATCATTATATTCAACAGAAGTAAGATTCGGTTTTGCATCTTTGCTTATTGTTATTTTAGTAGAGCCACTATTCTCGCCCGCAGCTGTATCGCTCAAATCTACAAATGCAAGACAGGCGGTTATAAGTATAATGGAAACTATTTTTAACGTACGCAAATTTAACCTCTTAATTAGTTAGACATACCTTTAAGTTTGAGAAAAAGAAAACCCTAGGCGGAAAACAGTAGCGTTATATTTTAAATCTAGACGTGAACCTAATACCGGTTCGTCTAACATTTTCGCCGGGCAGAAGAGCATTATAGGAGAAAATAAAGTTTAGAGAAGTTTGTGAAAACGAATTGTTAACTTCCAAAGAGATGTGATTTTTTAGGTTTTTAACAATACTAGTCATTTTCGACAATTCACTCACATTGTCGCAAGTAATATCATTCGGAATGACTTTCACGGAACCAGCAATCTTATGGGAGAAGCCATCTCTTTGACTGAGCGACGTTGACTTTGCCGAAGCAATGCCTGCCGAAAGGAAGAAAACCAGAATTGTTAAGTATGTAAAGCTTTTAACTTTCAATTTAAACCACTTTGTTGAGACTAACCAAAATCTTCTAGGCTCAATTTAGGCAATTATTGTAATACAAGACAACCTTTCGAGGAACAAAGTTCCATCGCCAAATTAGAAATGTTTGAAATTTGACTATTTTCGCAACTTTTATAAACATTGGGTCTCTATGCAACGGTAATCGTTCCATCTCTGGCGACAACAAAAGACATTTGCCGGCTGCCAGAGACAAGAATTTTGGAAAGGTTCATTGTTCTCTTACATTAGTTTTGAAGGCGACACAACGTAGGTTCATCAAAGTAAACTGACTGATTTATCCAATGCGCGATTTCAACTCTGAATGCTTTTTCATAATTTGGCAAATAAAAATCGCCGCATCATGAGATCTTTTTCAGCAGTAATACCTTTCACCGGCATTCTAACGACCTCCGAATTAGCTCGTCAGTTGAACGAATCCGGCTACGTGGAAGAAATCTTCATTTACTCGCCGGGCTCTTCCGGTATTCGGCTGCCTAACTGCAAGGATCTCGGTCTTGATTCAATTCAAAGCTCGGCTTCACTTCGGACAATTGCCGGTCTTTTGAGGACGGAATACTTGCTTCTGTGCATCAGACAGACTGAAATATCGTTCCCCCCATCTTCACTCGGTCGTTTTCTGACTGTCGCTTCAGCATCAGATGCGGGAATAATCTATTCAGACTTCTATGAAAGGAAGTCCGGGAAAATTCTTGTTCACCCAACATGCGATTATCAGCTTGGAAGTATTCGTGACGACTTCGATTTTGGCTCAGTAATGATTATCCATTCGAAAAGCTTCAAAGAAGCAGTGAGGTCTTCCGGGAAGTCATACATGTTTGCCGGATTGTACGACGTGCGTTTAAGAATCTCCCAGACTAAGAAGATTCAAAGAATTCCCGAACCGTTATACAGCGTTGAAGAAATAGATTTCAGAAAATCCGGCGAGAAGCAGTTTGACTACGTTAACCCGAAGAATCGAAATGTTCAAATGGAAATGGAGAGCGCCGCAACAGATCATCTAAAGCAAATTAACGCTTTAGTGAAACCTCCGTTTAACGAAATTGATTTGTCGAGTGAGAAGTTTGCAATCGAAGCTTCTGTCATCATTCCGGTTAAGAACAGAATTAAAACCATCGGCGATGCCGTTTCTTCCGCACTCAAACAAAGAACAGATTTTAAGTTCAACATCATCGTTGTTGATAATCATTCCAATGATGGAACGACCGAATTACTAAAAAAACTCTCCGCAGAAAACAAAAACTTAATTCATTTGATCCCAGACAGAGAAGATCTGCTGATCGGCGGATGCTGGAGTGAGGCGGTAAACAATCCATTGTGCGGAAGATTTTCTGTACAATTAGACAGCGATGACGTTTACATGGATGAGACGACTTTGCAGACTATCATCAATACCTTTAAGAAAGAAAAATGCGCTATGGTTATTGGTTCATACACGTTGACAGATTTTGATTTGAACGAAATACCGCCCGGATTAATTGACCACCGGGAATGGAGCGACGATAACGGACCGAACAACGCACTTAGAATAAACGGTCTTGGCGCCCCGCGCGCATTTCATACGCCGCTGCTTCGAAAGATTGATATTCCGAATGTGAGTTACGGCGAAGATTATTTTCTTGGCATTACAATTTCGCGGAATTATAAAATTGGCAGAATTTATAATTCTATTTATTACTGCCGCCGTTGGGAAGGAAATACCGATGCCGAACTTGATATCGGTAAGTTAAACGCGCATAATACTTTCAAAGACGGTCTGCGAACAAACGAAATATCAGCGCGACAAAAAAAGAATCAAGCGAATAAAACATGATATTGGAAGTTCGACCGGAAAAGAATAAAAACATTGATTGGTTAGCCGGGCAGACAAAGCGGTTGCTGGCAGATCAAAAACAATCTTGGCCATTTCTAAAAAGCAACTATGATAACTTATCTTCCGTTCAAACCCGCAGTTTTGAGTTTGACGGATTCGAAGTTGAAGTGCAATTCAATTCCGAGAGAATAAAATCATCCAACGCCGATGTTTCAAAAGAAGCCGTTAACGGTCGGCAATGTTTCCTCTGTTCGGAAAATTTACCCGATGAACAAAACGGACTTGCAACGAACAACTTTATAATTCTATGTAATCCTTATCCAATCTTTCCTGAACATTTTACAATTGTGAAAAGAAATCACGAACCGCAATCAATTGAAAATTCTTTCGAGAAGTTGTTGGATTTTTCCCATGAACTTGGCAAGTACTACACACTGTTTTACAACGGACCGCGTTGCGGGGCTTCTGCGCCGGATCATTTGCACTTTCAAGCGGCGACAAAAAACATTATGCCGTTGGAGCGGCAGTTCGACGGCATTATCAATAAGTACACAACAGCGGTTTTCGGCAACGGAAATACTGAAATCCATTTAATTAAAGACGGCTTGCGAAGTTTTATTTCTTTAGAATCGAGAAATAAACGAGAGTTGATCTCAACCTTTTCATTTTTTTTCAATGCGATGAAAAAAGCTTTTCCCTTGGAAGAAGAGCCGATGATGAACATAACCGCTTTCTTTGAGCACGGTATTTGGCGTGTTTTTGTTTTCCCTCGCAATGTTCACAGACCAAAACAATTTTTTGCTAAAGGTGAAGATCAACTACTTATTAGTCCGGCAGCGGTTGATTTATGCGGATTGATTATAACTCCCCGCAAAGAAGATTTTGAAAAAATAACACGCGGCGACATACTCGATATATTCAAACAGATCACCGTTACAAAAGAGCATTTCGAGTTTTTGCGGAAGAAATTAGGCGAGGGCTTTACTTTCTAAACTGCTTACCGAGTATAACTCACAACGTTTTTATAGCGATAACACTTACGTCGTCTTCAAGTTCGCCGCCGGCGTAAGAAAGAATTTCTTTTTTCAACTGTTCAATCGAGTCTTCGTTTGGATTTAATGTACCAAGAAAATCAACTAGTCTTTCTTCTTGATAAAGCTGTCCCTCTTTGTTGCGCGCTTCGGTAACGCCATCGGTAAGCAAAAAGAGTTCGTCGCCGCTATTCAATTTAATTTCGTGATCTTCGTACTCGCCCGATTTACTGAATCCAAGCAGAACACCTTTTGATATAATTTTTTCAACCGTTTTAGACTTGTAAATCATCGGCAAGTCGCCGGCACCGGAATAGCGCGCCGTTTTATTTTGGTTATCAAGAATAATTACCGAAAGCGTGATGAACACTTCCGAAATTCTTTCGTCCTTATACACCGATTCGTTTACCTTGTGCAGAATGTGACTCGGCATATAATCTTTTGATGATTCCAGAACAAACCGTGCGGCGCTTCTAACGTAACCTGCGTAGGCAACGGCAAAATACCAAGCTCCCCATCTTTTGCCCATTACGTCGCCCATTATTATTGCAAGATGGTTTTCGTCCATCAGGAAATAATCAATGAAATCTCCGCCGGGAACGTTTTTGAAAGGCATGTGCCAGTGTTTGATTGCGAATCCGTCGAACTTCGGATATTCATCCGGAACAACTTTTGCGCCCATCGTGTCGGCAGCTTTCTGAACTTCATCAACAACTTTTACTCTTTCTTTCTCCAGGCTTTTTAGTATCGCGGAGACTTTTGCAATCACGACTTTGGGGCTGGAAGTTTTGATGATGTAATCTTCAATCTCAAGATCAAACCCCTGTAGGATATCTTCTTCTTCCCCTTTTGCTGTCAGAAAAACAAACGGAATTTTTTTTAGTTCTGGATTTTGCAAGAGCAGTTTTCTGAATTCATAGCCGTCAACCTCGGGCATCATAACATCGCTGATAATTAAATCCGGATGATGTTTTTCCGCAAGCTCAAGTCCTTCCCTTCCGTTGGTTGCAACTTCGCAATGAAAACCTGCTTTGGCTAAATTGAAGCTAAAAAGTTTTGCTATATTAAACTCGTCTTCTACGAGAAGGATATTGCCATTTTTTTTATCGTTACTTTGCTGTGCCACGGTTAATCCGGAATATTTTTGTTGTTAATTCACCCCCATTAAATTTTTTATTTGCTAAAACTTTTTATTGCGTCTTGCAGGTTAGAATAAGATTCAAACACTCTGAACAATCTGGTTAATTCGAACATAGAGCGTACTGCCGGTTTGAATCCGACTAATTTTAAATCTCCGTTCAGTTTTGCAACTTTCTTCAGCGTGTTAACGATAACGCCTAAAAAAGTGGAGTCCAAAAACTCGACGGAAGTAAGATCGATAATAATTTTTTTGTATCCTTCCGACATTCGTTCGCCCACATTCAACTTCAGTTCCTCCGCTTCATGCAGCGTCGCTCTGTCAATATTCACTATTTCAACGGTAATGTCGTCAATAATTTCTTCAATGATTATCATCGATTAGCTTCCTCAATTTAAATCAATTATTCTTTTGGAGATTCAATTTTGTATTTATCCATCAACCGGTAAAGTGTAGCGCGCCCGATTTTCAATTTCCGAGCGGCTTCAACAATGTTACCGCTAGTTGTTCTTAATGCGTGCCGGATAGCCTGTTCCTTCAGCTTCTCAAAAGGAATTACAGGAGATTCATTGCCGAACAAAACCGCTTTGGAACCGAGATTACTATTTCCGGCATTCGAGATAAAGTTTGCCGGCAAAACGTCAACATCTATTAATTCTTTGTCGGTGAGAATCATACATCTCTCAATAGTATTTTCCAGCTCGCGTACATTGCCGGGCCAATCATAATCATAAACCAACTTCAAAGCCGGTTTGGCAAAACCTTTTATCTGCTTTCCAAGTTTATGATTGAAGTGCTCGACAAAGTGATTTACCAGCACAACAATATCGCTCCTCCGCTCGCGCAACGGCGGTATGTGAATCGGGAACGAACTCAACCGGTAATAAAGATCTTCTCTGAAACTTTTACTCTCAACTGCAGCTTTCAGATCCCGGTTAGTCGCGGAAATAATTCTCACGTCGGTTTTAATAAGTTCATTGCCGCCGATACGTTCAAATTCTTTCTGCTGAATAACCCTCAATATTTTAGCTTGCAGCGACATTTCCATTTCGCCGATCTCGTCGAGGAAGATTGTTCCGCCTTTGGCAAGTTCAAACTTGCCGATCTTTCTTTGATGAGCGCCGGTGAAAGAACCTTTCTCGTGTCCGAACAATTCGCTTTCAAGCAGTTCGCGTGGAATTGATGCACAGTTCACGACAACAAACGGTGCGTTTTTTCTTTTTCCGTTAAAATGAATTGCGCGCGCAATCAATTCTTTTCCGGTACCGCTTTCGCCGGTAATTAAAACGGTAATGTCGTTATCAAGAACTTTTGAAATCATTTTGAAAGCATCTTGCATTTTTCGATCGGCGGAGATAATATTATCGAAACTGTACTCGCGCTGTAAATTTTCTTTTAGCTTTTCAAGTTCTTTTTCCAGATCATAATTCTTAATTGCATTCCTGATTGCGGGTTCAAGTCTGTTCTTATCGATTGGTTTCGGAAAATAATCGAATGCGCCGAGACGAATCGATTCCAATGCAACTTCAACGCTGCCCTGCGCAGAAAGCATTATGACGGGCAAATTAGGATATTTTTGTTTAACGCGGCCCAGCACTTCGTTGCCGTTAATATCCGGCAGCATAATATCCAAAAGAATAAGATCGGGATTTTCATTCAACGAATTAAGCGCTTCCGCTCCGGTCGTAAATGTCTTCGTGTTATACTCCCACTGGTTTTTAACCCAATGGGTCAGCATTTTTAAGATTGAGTCTTCGTCATCAATGATGAAGATTAGTTTTTCCAAATTCGCCTCGATGGAATTGCTATTTAGGTAATCTAATTATAAATGTTGTGCCTTTGTTCATTTCGCTGCGGACTTTGATAAATCCTTTGTGCAAATCTACAATTTGTTTTACAGTTACCAATCCGAATCCCGTTCCGCCGATTTGCGTTGTTACTCTTTGGACTTTACTGAATTTCTGGAACAGATTCGTTAAATCTTTTTCGGGAATACCAATTCCCGTATCCGTAATTGCGATTTCAACTTCCTTCCCAAAATCTTGAACAAGGATTGAAATTCTTCCACCGGTATTAGTAAACTTTGTTGCGTTCGAAAGTAAATTTCCAAAAACTTTTGTGAGTCTTTCCTTGTCGGCATTAATAATAATTTTTTCGGGAGGATATTCCTTGGAAAGAACAAGATTCTTTTCACTTAACTGTCTTTCAAAACTTTTCGCAACCACGTCCAGAAGTTCTACAAGGTTGAGCTGTTCTTTGCTCAGCTCATCTTCACCGGATTCAAGTTTTGAAAAATCAAGAAGATCATTGATAAGCTTGGCTAATCTCTTGCCTTCTGCCAGAATAATTTGGCTGAACTCAAGAACTGTTTCTTTGGGCAATTCGGTGTCGGATAAAATTGTCTCGGCAAAACCGACGATGGATGCCAGCGGCGTTCTAAGCTCGTGCGAAACATTCGAGATGAATTCGCTCTTCAATTTATTGAGTTCTTCGAGCACGGTAATTTTGTGCCGCGCTCTTTCCCGCTCGATTGATATAATTCTATTTGCTTCGATAAACTTGGCGTTGAGATCTCTAATTTTTTGTTCGTCTAATTTTCTGCCTGAAATATTTCTACCGATACCAAGCATGCCGGAAACTTCGCCTTCGGAAATCATCGGGTTGGAACGGATTTCGAACGCAACTTCTTTGTCGAACCGATCCAGAAAATTTGCTTCAAATGTGGTTACACCCTTTGTACTTAATATCTTGCCGAACGCATTGGCAATTTTCGCTTCATCTTCTTTGCCCACAAAGTCCAGAAAATGTTTCCCGATCATTTCCTCCGGCGTGTAGCCGAGCGCACTCGCACCGTTTTTATTCACCATACCGAAATAACCAAATCCATCCAGAACAAATAATAAATCGTCGGCAGTATCTATAAGGAGTCTGAACCGTTCCTCCGAGCGTTCGAGATGCAGCTGTGTTTTCTTTTCTTCAGTAATATCCTGTATTACACCGACAATGCGGACGATCTTGTTATTCTTGATGATAGGAACGCCGGAATGACGAACCCAGTGTTCTTTTCCAAAACGGTCCTTCATCCGATATTCAATAACATTGTCTTCGCCGGCACGTAATTTTTTAATGAACTCTTTGAACTCGCCAAAATGTTCCGGCGCAATTGTTCTTAGAACGTGAATCTTATCCTTGTAAATCTCTTCCGGGGAGAAACCAAACAAGGTGCGGGCAGCTTCGGTTATGTAATTATACTCCGAACCTTCGGCATTTGTAGAATACAATACAGCATTTATAGTGTTAATTGTTTCCAACAAGATCGGAACGATTTCGGAATTAATTTCAAAATTTTTCTGCGGTAGTTTTGTTTTCTTTTGCGCCTCAACGAAATCGTCATTGACGAGACTATCCGTTAAGGAAGCAATTTTCTGGTGGAGAGTCCGCGCTTCCGGCAATTTATTTTTTGAAAACAGAAGTAAGTAGTAATGCGAATCGTCTTTTTCGAACAGTTTTTCTTTGTAGAATGATTTGAACTGTTTTTCGGCAATAAATGATTTAAAAGCTTTGGATTGTTTTATTTGAGTAACGGAAGGTTCTTTCTTCGCAATGATCAGTTTGATAACCGCAAGAAGACTTTTTTCGTTATTATCCAATTTGCCGCAGACGGATACGGAAAGCTCTCCCTTGACGGAACTGTCAATTATGCAGCCGGCTTCGCATTTGGCAAGCCGGCAAATTTTTTGAAGAGTTTTTTCTATCGCTTCGTTCATCAATAAATTGAGAAGTCTTAATTGATATTAAAAGATAATAAATTCACTCGTGGAAATATATAGACTAACATGAAGACAACCTTCAGCTAAATAATTATACAACTTTTATTATTATTGCACCTTGATTAACGCTCACATTACGTGGACATGTAAGTTGGAAGCAACTGAAACAAAAAAGATAAAAAAACCTGAACTATTGGCGCCCGTTGGGAATTGGACAATGTTGAACGCTGCGATTACCGCTGGCGCGGATGCAATTTACTTCGGATTGAAAAATTTAAACATGCGCGCCGCCGCTAACAACTTTGATATCACTGAACTGCCGAAAATTGTTGAGTACTGCAAACCACATAATGTCAAAGCGCATCTTACATTAAATACTATTGTGTTTGAAGAAGAACTCTCGCAGTTGGATTCCATTGTTGCCGCTGCCAAAAGTTCCGGCGTTGAAATGATAATTTGCTGGGACCTTTCAATCATAAATAAGTGTATTGAACATGAAATGCCGTTCTGCGTCAGCACACAGGCGTCGGCTTCTAATTCTGCAACAGTAAATTTTTATGAGCGTCTCGGCGCAAAACGAATCGTGCTTGCGCGTGAATGCACCTTGGAAAAAATAAAAGAAATAAAAAGTAAAACTAATCTCGAGATCGAAACTTTTGTACATGGTGCAATGTGCGTTGCCATTAGCGGAAGATGTTTTATGAGTCATGAGGTTTTCGGAAGAAGCGCTAACCGCGGTGAGTGTCTCCAGCCTTGCAGACGAGAATATCAAATTGTTGATACGGATGAAAAATTTTCTCTCGAACTTGGCGCGGACTACGTTCTATCGCCCAAAGATTTGTGTTCAATCGAATTCATCGATCAGCTAATTGAGTCCGGAATCGATGCGTTCAAGATCGAAGGTAGAAAACGCAGTCCGGAGTACATTGCTAAAGTGGTTTCGGCTTACCGCAAAGCAATTGACTCGTATTTCGAAAAAGGTTTAACGACTGAACTGAAAAGCGAGTTAGTTGAAGAACTGAAAAAAGTTTATAACAGAGGGTTTTCGCAAGGATTTTATTTTGGTCAACCTTCATCCGAAAGTTTTGCCGACACATACGGAAGCATGGCAACGACTCGCAAAGTTTTCGTTGGTAAAGTTCTAAACTTTTATAAGAAGAACAGCATTGCACACGTTAAACTTGAAGCGGAAACTCTTTCGGTCGGCGATTCAATTTATATTATCGGCAGCACTACGGGAGTTGTTGAAATGCAGCTAAACCGATTTATGCATGATGGGCTAGAACTTCAAACCGCAGAAAAAGGCAACACAATTACTTTCGAGTGCAATACAAAAGTAAGAGAAAACGACAAGGTTTATAAAATTGTCTTTCTGGAAAATTGATTTACTTCCAGGAGAGTTTTGGTTTTCCCCTGCCGAAACTTTCCAGTGCTTCATCCAAAAGAGGAAACACTTTAAAAACCTTGTCCATTCTTGTAAGAACGAAAACCAATGAAGGCATTTCCTTATTATAAACTAGACGCAAATCGCCGTTCATCGTGTTTACTTTTTTAAGAAGAGCAACCATCGCGCCGAGAAAAGTCGAATCTATATACTCGCAAATGCCAAGATTAATAATAAGTTTATTTGTTCCCGCTTGAATAATCTCATTTACAAAATCTTTGAACTGAACTGCTTTTGCTAACGTCGCTCTAGTCAAGTAAACATGTATGATTGCAATGTCGCCGTTCTTTTCCGATTTGAAATCCATAATGCGTAATTACTCGTTTTGTTTTGACTATTTAACTGTAAGCAATATATGAATTCCATCCCTAATTAGAAAACCGAATTAAAATCTTGGTGGTTTGACAATTAGCCCGCCATTACAAAAAATTTCTGAAAAAATATACTAATTGAGTCCGCAGACTAGACAGAAAAAGAATTTGTCTTTGTATGAAATGATTATTCAACTGTTCAATTCAAGGAGGGTTATTTAAAAAAAAGAAGGCGAAGGACCTTTTTCAAACTTTCACCCTTCGCCAACCTTAAGGACGGAGTCCATTTGTGTGTGTAGCTCTTATTACTCAACTATGGTGCCAAGGGAAATTTTTCTCACAAGCGTGCGGTCATCATTGAGAAGGTCTAAATTTCGCTTGTTTTCTAAGCGTCATGGAAAGCTCTATTCTATGAAGTATAGATAGAACGATTCTGCGCCACGAATTTTTTTCGCGGCAAACGAATTTTATTCCATCTATCTAATTAGAACTTAAACCTAAAACCAAAGTTTATTGTACTGATAGCTGAATAGTTTTCAAGTGTTAACGACAGTTTTTGTGATTCGTTTGCAGCGCCGTTTTGATCATCTGAAAACAGTAGATCGATCTGGCTGTAAATCCAAATCGCAGCGTAAGTGGCAATCAAAATATTTCTAACCTTGTAAGTTTTATTGTAATCATCATACTTCTGCGCCATCAATGTTCTATCCGACTCATTCAAATAATCATTTTCCTTTTTCTTGGTATCAATTATAAAATAAATCATCGCTCCAAGATTCAAAGCTGAAGCAGACGACATAATCCATCCTTTGTTCGTATTCCCGATTTGAAATTGACCAGCACCGGGTAAAAGGAGATTTGTTATAGTTGCACTTCTCATTGCGCCAAAGTCTTCTTGCTTGATTTCTTGTTTCGCATGCGTGGTATCCAGCTGCGTCTCAATGTCGGGATTATTTCTCATGTATTCGGTTTTTACTTCGCCAAATATTTGGATCAGCTTCGGCGGAATTCTCGACGGGTCTGGCGTGAAGTTCTTTTTTATCTTTAAAATGTTTTCGAAACTCTTACGAGTGGAAAGCGCGTCTCCGTTAGAATAAAATGCAATCGCCCGCATCAAGTGGACCTCAATAGTTAAGGAATCGCTAAGGTTTCCTTTCTGCAGCAATTCTTCGGACGACTTTATTACGTTGTTATAATCAAAAGCTTCGAACAACTTTTTGACCTTATCGAATGACGTTTCTTGAGCAAACGAGCACGATAAACCGGTCAACAGAAATATTGCAAAGAGAATTTTTTTCATTATTTGAGAAGAACCATTTTTCTTGTTTGAATAAAATTTCCTGCTCTCAGCTGCAAAAAATAAATTCCGCTCGGAACGAGATTGTTAAATTTGTCTTCACCGTTCCAGTGAATGGAATATGTTCCGGCGGAAAACTCTCCGGACGACAGCGTTACAATATGTTGACCTATCACAGAATAAATATCCAGCGAGACAGAAGCGGTTTTTGCTAATTGAAAAGTGATTGTTGTGCTTGGATTAAAAGGATTCGGATAGTTTTGGTACAATTCATCTTCCGTGGGTAAGGTATTATTATGATTAACGTCTGTGGCTACGGTTGTATCCACTAATATCTCAACATCTGGAACAACCTTTTTGTTTGCATCTTTTCCACCAAACACTGCTACAGTTCCTTTGTAATTAACCGCCATAAGATTTGTTCTTGCTTTGTTAAGACTCGGTCCGTCAGAAAGGCTAATAGAGCCATCTTGATTAACGACCACTTGCTCAACAGATGCTAAAGGAGTATATGGTTCTTTGTAACCGCCGATTACAAATCCTTTTTGACTGATCGGATTATAAACCGCCGCTCCGCCTGCTCTTGCCTGCGAAAGTTTGTTTGGTAGTGTAGTAAGATGTTGAGTCGATATGTTAAATTTCTGAACGGAATTCATTACCCCATTTGTAACTCCGCCAAAGATATAAATATTATCACCTACAATAAATGTCATATGCTGACGAGGTGGATCCGGTGAAAGAGAATTATACGTAAATACAGTTTGTTTCGATGCTAAATTATATTCAACAATGTATGGAAGCGTTGCTCCAACGGTTGAAGGATCACCGCCAATGATATATAAATTATCACCAACTACTTGACCCGTGGAATACGATCTGCCGAAATTGTTTTGAACATCAAGCACGGATGGAACTGAAGGTGAAGTTTTGAAATCCCAACCCTCAATGGTGTTTTTGTTTGTAGATGTATCTGCAGTTCCTCCAAAGTACACAATTTTCGAATTCCAAATATCTGCAACAAACTGCTGGCGTTTTTGTTTCATGCTATCGACGATTCGCCAGGTGTTTTGAACAACGTCATATTCCTGAATCCAATTAACCGCTCTTTGAAGCGAATCAGAATAACCACCTAGTATATAAATTTTATTGCTGGGCGATTGAAGATCGAAAGCAAGTTGACCGCCGGAAACGGGATACAACATTCTACCGACAATCTTCCATTTAAATTGCGCGTTCAGGGGGACAGCACAAAAAATAACAAGTAATACAAAGATTAATTTTTTCATTTCTAAACTGTTTTTTAATTATTTAACTCAACTTCCATACCAATCAATTATTTTTTCAAAAAGTCGAATTTTAAATTCACCGTATCCCCCTTTAATACTCTAAAGGTTGTATCGATATCCTTAAATCCCGGATTCCGGATTATCATGTGCACCCAATCCGGATGAGGTAAAACTCTTATCAATTTCGGCGCATATACCTCGGCTTTTAATTCGCCATTTATATAAACATCGCCCCAAGGCAAAACCGAACATCTTATGAAGCCCATTTTGGAATCGAAGGAAAAATTAAGCTTAGTAGGTTTGTCGGCTTTAATCAATACAGTTTCAAATTGCGGAGGATAATTCTGCGCAACCAGCTTAACAGTGTGCTCTCCTTCTAATAGTCTGATGGGACTGGTCGTGGGCGTTGTTCCAAAATCTTGACCGTCGATGGAAATCTGAGACCACGGTTGACTATCAATCAACAATGCACCATATCCAATGGATTTTACAGGCGGCTGAACTGCTGTATTTTGATTTTGCTGCTGGGCAGTTTCGTTTCCTACCAAAGGTTTGTCGGTTTTTGTTAAATCGACTTGATCTTTTTTAAGACCCGGTTCAACAGCAATAGATTTAGATTGATTAGTCTCGTTACCCTGATTTGATACCTGCTGTGGTTTTTCCTGTAACGAGTTGCTTAGGTTCTTTTCATAACGGGGGATAAAAACAATTCCGGCTATGATCAACACGACAGCAGCAAAAACCAGAGCCACAAGCTTTGTTCTTCCGGAATCCTTATGAACATTGTTCAGAATCAAAGTTGCCTGATCCGGCTGAATATTTAAATCTTTGAAAACTTCATCAACGGTCTGATAACGCTGATTAACATTTTTCTTCAGCAATTTCAAAAGTACGTTTCTATATTTTTCCGGAATTTCGTTCAGCTTTCCTTCAAGGGACGATTCGTTAATGCCGATTATTTCATTCAGCGTCATGCTTACGTTGTCTTTCAGAAACGGATTCTTTCCTGAAAACAATTCAAACAAAACTACGCCGGCAGAAAAGAGATCGCTTTGAGCCGTGAGTTTTGCGCCTCTCACCTGTTCGGGCGACATGTAGCTGGGCGTTCCAACAATTGAATACGGATTTGTTACAAAATTGTCTTCGGCAGATAACGCAAGACCAAAATCGCCGAGCTTTGCATTTAAGTTTTTATCTATGAAAACATTTTCCGGCTTTATATCACGATGGATAATTTGATTTGCGTGCGCGTAACCCAGTCCCCGCAAAAGCTGAATCATCAAATGTTCTTTTTGTTCAAGCGTTAAATTCTTGGTCTTGAACGCGTTACGCAGCGACTCGCCTTCAATGTATTCGAACGAAATGTAGAAATACTCTTTACTCGTTCCAAAATCCAATACTTTGATAATATTTGGATGATCGAGCCTGGCAAGAATTTTTGCCTCCCGTTTGAAACGCTCCACAACCGATGGGTCGGGGATTTTTTGCGTGTTCAAAACTTTAAGAATAATTTTCTTGCTGAGATAAATATGATTTGCAAGAAAGACCGCGGCATGCTCATCTTTCTTGAGCACTTCAATTATCTGAAATTTCTCGAACAATATTTCGGAAGTAAGCGACGTCATTTTATTGTTCGCCAAGCTCCTTCAGTTTCAATTGAATCCATCTTACGGATACATCCAGTGATTTTGCGGTAAGTGTTCTGTTGCCGTTAAGTTCTTCAAGACGTTTCTTGAGAAGAAGCATTTCAAATTCCCGGAGCGTACCTTGAAAGTTTTCCATATCGGTTGCTTCTTCAAGAATTATATGTTCGGCAAGTAATTTGTTTCCGTCGCAAAGAATTAGCGCGCGCTGAATTATATTTATCAACTGACGAACATTTCCGGGCCAATAATAACTTTCTAATTTTTTTATAGCCGCCGGATCGATAGACATATCTTTCTTGCCCATTTTCTTAATAAAGAAACTGGCGAGCAAAGCTATGTCGCTTCTTCTTTCCCTTAGAGGGGGAACTTTGATCGGAAAAACATTTAATCGATAAAACAAATCTTCGCGGAACGCTCCCTCTTTCACAAGCGCTTGTAAATCTTTGTTGGTTGCAGTGATTATTCGAACATTAATTTTTCTTACCTTCACATCTCCCAGCCGGATGATTTCTTTGTTCTCGAGCACGCGTAAAAGTTTTGCTTGAAGAGCAATGGAAATATCAGCGATTTCATCCAAGAAAAATGTTCCGCCGTCAGCGGCTTCGAGCAATCCTTGCTTATCGGTGTTCGCGCCGGTGAACGCGCCTTTTTTGTATCCGAACAATTCGCTCTCAAGAAGATTATCCGGAATTGATCCGCAGAATTGTGCAAGAAACGGTTTATCATTTCTTTTACTTAAATCGTGAATTGCTTTTGCGGCAATTTCTTTTCCGGTTCCACTTTCACCGGTGATTAAAACCGTTGTATCTGTCAATGCAACTTTATAAAGAAGTTGCGAGAGGTTATGCATAATAGGGCTTTCACCTATCATATCGGGTATTTCGAAAACCGACTGCAGCCGATTGGTAAGAATCTGATTTTCTTTTTCAAGCTCTTCTAATTTTATAATCCGGTCGAGAGCCAGCGATACTAAGTTGGAAAAGAATCCTAGGAACAGAAGGTTTTCTTCAGTGAATTCGCGCCGGTCAAGTTGGCTATCGGCAATAATAACGCCCCAAACTTTTCCGTCTCGCACAATCGGAACGCCGATTACAGATTTGATGCGCTGAATCTGCACGCTTTCAAACTGTGAAAGATGCGGATCGCTCATTACGTCGTGATAAAGAAGCGGCTTCTTTTCTTTAATTACTTTTTGAAGGATGCCGGAAGAAAATTCGTGCAAGTCGGTTATACTTTCATTCGAAATTTTGCGTGCCGTGACAATAGAAAAGCTGTCATTGGCTTCGTCATACTTTACAAAAAGACCGCGCTCGGCATTAATTACTTTGATCACAATATCGATTGCATCTTCAACTAATGATTCCTGACGCGTGGCAGAATTTAAAATCTCGGTGAATTCAAAAAGCGATTCGAATTCGTCTTTAGTAAGATTCTTAATGTGAGTAATGTTGTCTGCAAAAAAATTATTCATTTATAAAATGCCTGTAAAAAATTTTCTTTCTGTTCCTCAACCGATTATTGAACGACAAAGGATGCCGGTTTTGAGCGGCATCTGTCCTGAAAATCATCGATACTCCAAATTACCCAGAAATAATCTCCGGTAGGAAGAGTTGCGCCGGAAATCACTTGAATATCATCCTTGGAAATATTGTCTTTCTGCCAAACGAGAACCGGAGAAACTTCGTCCGTGTATATTTGAACCATGTAGTGGAAATTAAATCCCGGCAGGAATCTTGTCCAACGCAGTGTTGGAGTTGAACCGACAGTTTGTTTATTTGACGGAGTCTCCGGCAGAACTTCCTGCTTAATAATTCTTTTTATGGTTGATGATCCAATGTTAAAAATTCTTTTCTGTTTATCTTTTACGATAATGTTGAAAATTTTCCCGATCCCTTCATCCATCGATTGTAAGCCCAAATCTGTTAGCGAAAAATCATTTTGGTAAGAACGCGATGAAGGATTGTAATTCAACTGCTTATTAAAGTTCAATTGGTTAGCTACGACAAATACTGAATCAACATTTCCTTCGGTGTCGGTAATGCCTGCTTGGATAGTGAGTTTATATTTTTGAACGTCAGGATAACGGTTTTCAACGCTTGTGTAGATAGCCAAACTGTCAAGCCGTGGAATTGAGTGCAGGAACATGTCAACATGAAAAGTTTTTTGGTTGTTCCACTGGACCAGTTGCGAATCGCTGCTGAATCCGTCTTTCTGAAAATAAAGCATTCCGTCCTGCTTCGGAAGATTATCAAGTTTGAAATATCCGTTTGCATCCGTCGTTAATAAAATATTCTGCGGTTTCCAAAAAACATTTACACCTGCGATGGGCTGCGGAGGTCCGGTAAAAGTCTTAACAACACCGTCAAGAGTAGCAAACCGATAATCCGGGTTTTGCGGATCGAGCGGATTCAACCGCGGCGCGTCGCAAGAAAACAATCCGGCACAAAGAAGTAATACAGATAGACTGCGAAAAATTTTCATGGAATAATTACCCCCAAGAGAATTTCGAACACACAATGGCTCTTTAAGTTTTTAAAAGCTTTAAAACCAACGGCTAATATGCAGATAAAATACTGAATTATAAACTCAAAAATAAGTTTCCTACCGAATAAAGTGCGGCTTTGCCAGATATCCTGACACGGTTCATAAGCTGCTCGCAGAACAGCTCTCCACCACGTTTTGAGACTTGCAGAGCACGAAAATTTTTCTTACCAAGCTTTTCCGCCCAGTATGGAATTAAAACTGTGTGCGAAGATCCCGTTACCGGATCTTCATCAATTCCTTCGTTTGGCGCAAACATGCGGGAGACAAAATCAACTTCATTTCCTTTTGCAGAGATGATAACGCCATGCGGATAAATTTGTTTTACAAGTTCAATGTTTGGCTTAACGTTTCTTATATAGTCTTCCGAATCAAAAACTATCAACTTGTAAAAACCGTTTTCAAGAACTTCTACCGGTTCTCTCTCAAAACATTTTCTGATTGCATCGTTGATCTCAACCTTGTGCGGTTTGTTGATCGGGAAATTTAATGAAAGCATTTCTCCTTCCCGATCTACAACCAACTCTCCGCTCTTCGATGTGAATTTAACCTGGTTGGAGTTCTTATCGATGAAATTGAAAATCACAAACGCAGAAGCAAGCGTAGCGTGTCCGCATAACGGAACTTCGTTCAACGGCGTCATCCATCTAATGTGATAATGTTCGCCTTCTTTTACAAAGAAAGCAGTTTCGGATAAATTATTTTCTGCCGCAATATTTTGAAGAGTTTCGTCGTCCAGCCATTTTTCCAGCGGGACAACCGCTGCGGGATTTCCGCTAAAAATTTTTGATGCAAAAGCATCAACTTGATAGATTGGTAATTTCATAACTATTCCTTCCTTCCTGCTCTTGTTCTTACTCTTATTCATGCTCTTGTTTTTACTCTTTTTGATTGATCATGATCAAGAGCATGGATATGAGCAAGATACTAAAAAAACATGTTTTTATGTAAGAACGGAACCATCGCGACTTTCAGTCCTTCGATGTATAATTCTTTTCTGTTCATCACACCATTGGTAAAGTAACCGATGGCGCCATATTTCTGTTTTGTGTTTTGCTGATTCATGATTTCGTCCATCACATCGCCTAATTCAATTCCTTGAAGAAGTTTTTCAACTACAGAATTCGGCAGCTCGAAATGCGGCGACATTCCGAAACCGACTTTTCCATCTTCATTTATTATGCACATGCATCCGAATGCAAACCATCTTTCAAACTGCTTTGCAATTCCCCCTTCGATGCCGACAAATAATTCTGCACCCAATTTTTCATTTTCATTCAACTCACGCAATTTAGCCGCACGGTTTTGTGCGCCAATAAAAGTTTCGTCGTTCACGGGTTGAATTGAAACGCCGGAATCAACTTCAACTCCAACAACTTCCAGTTCATCAAAATAGTTTGAGAATGCTTCTTCAACGGAAGCTATCTTAACCGGATTTTTTGAGCCAACAAGTATTTTCATTTAACACCAAAAAATATTTCGAGCGGACGCCAAACACGTTTAGCCCAAGCAGTTTCGTTGTGAGTGGCGGTTTTATCGATAAAAACAAAAAGGTCTTTGTTTTCTTCAAACCCTTTTTGTTTCAGCGCGTTCACCATGTCATCAACGCCGGGCAACAATCTTGCATCCAAATCAACACCGCCGTTATCTATGTAAAGTGTGATGTCTTTTTTCTTGCCGGAACATTCTAAAACATTTTTAACGTAATCGATATTGGCAATCTTAAACGCAGGAGAGAAACAAGCTGCCTTCGAAAACACATTTGGATACTCCCACGCGCACATAATGGATATCAGTCCGCCCATTGATGATCCGCCAACCGCAGTGTTTTCTCTATCAGGCAAGGTTCTGTACTGTGAATCAATGAACGGTTTAATTCTTTCCACGATCAATTTCATGTAAAGGTGACCAAGCGGCGTGTCTGCGTATTCGGTTCCGCGGTCATCAGTATTGTAAATGCCGACAATTATAAGCGGTCTAATTTTCCCTTGTCGAATCAAGCTATCTGCCGTTTCGTCCATCTGCCAATCAACAAACATGCTTGAAGTGCGCGGATCAAAAAGATTTTGTCCATCGTGCATATAAAAAACCGGGTAACGCTCGTTTTTGTTTTTGTCATAATCCGGTGGAAGCCAGACGATAATATCGCGCGGCTTCAATCCATCAAGAACAAAATGTTTGTGGTACTCAACTTTGCCGGTAATTTGTCCAGCAATTTTGAAATTTGACTTATCCCGCCAATTCTTAATTTCAACTGCTACAATCGTATCGTGTTCGGTCGTCAACACTGAATTCAGCGGAACGGTTGAATCATTATTCAACGCTTCTGTCTGCCAGGTTCCCTTGGTAAATTTGTATTCGATTCTTATTCCTTTGTTAAGAAAGATTGATTTCTGATAATTTCCTTTCGAAAATTTTTCCAGTTCGACACGGTCCGGGTTCCAAGAGCCGAGTTCGGGAATATTCCCGACAATAAAAACTTTATCGCTGTCGCCGAGTGTAGGAGCATCAATACGGAAAGTGATATTCACTTTTTCTTGTGCATAAATAGAAAGCGTTGCACATACAAATAAAACAAAAATTCTTTTCAACATTTTGCCGTTCCCAAAAAAGTTTTTAACCGCCGTATTTGAATTGATAATTTTCTTTGCGCATATATTTCTTAGGTTCCGCCAACGGCTCAAATCCAAATTGTGAATACAATCCGTGTGCGTCGCGGGTAGCAAGCATCCACGCCTGAATGTTTTTTAGCTCGCGGTGTTCCATGATACATTTCATAAGCCACTTTGAAAGTCCTTTGCCGCGATATTTTTCAACTATAAAAACATCGGCAATATAACCGAACCTGACGCGATCTGTTATTACGCGCGCGAACCCAATTTGTTCTTTTTTGTAATATACCCCGAAGCAAAGCGAATGGCGAACAGACTTTTTAACTTTTTCAATTGAAATCCCCTGTGACCAATACGAATGTGTAAGAAACTGATGAACGGTTTTTACCTGCAATTTTCTTTTGTTCGTGCTGATAAGGTAGTCTTTCTTTTTGAATTCGCAAATCATTCCCGCTCCAGCTCTATTACATTCAAAATGGAGATTTTCCATTTCAATGTAAATTATGAAAAAGATTTCTTAGATTACAAAACAAATCGAAGGACGAGTTTATGAGGTTTACGAGAAGAACCTTTTTGAAATCCGGCGCAATATTAACCGGGGGGATGTTTTTTCAAGGCAATAAAATTTTATCTGCGTTGCAAGATCAAGCAAGCGGATTTAGAACCGTGCGCGGCGATTTCGGAATTTATAATGAGTATGGCGGGACCATAGGCTGCTATGCAAACAAAGATGCTGTAATTGTTGTCGAT
This sequence comes from Bacteroidota bacterium, assembly GCA_023381535.1. The sequence goes on along the minus strand of JAMCSN010000226.1, from coordinate 308,774 downwards.
TCACAATTTCCGGAAACCGCTAAACATTTTATGGATGCTCTCAAGAAGAAGGTTGATCGAAAAATTGATTTGCTGCTCAATACTCATCATCACCGCGATCACACGTCGGGAAATATTTACCTAAAAGATTATTCATCAATAATTGCCGCTCACGAAAATTCGAAAGCACTTCAGCAAAAATTCTACGGCAACGATCCGTCAAAACCTCAAGCGTATCCGACGGTAACTTTTGCTGACGAATGGACACTCGACGTTGGTAAAGAAAAAGTTTGGGCAAAACATTTCTGCCCAGCGCACACAGGCGGGGATGTAATTATACATTTTCAAAATACAAATGTTGTTCATATGGGCGACATCGTTTTCAATAAAGTCTATCCATACATTGATCTTCCCGGCGGTTGTTCACTTTACCAATGGATCGAGTTCATTGAAAAAACCGTTCCGTTTTTCGATAAAGATACGATTTACATTTTCGGTCATTCGCAATCTCAAGAAATGTGCATTGGTAAAGCTGACGATGTTTATGCAATGCGGGATTATTTAACCGCACTAATTAATTTCGTTTCGAAAGAAATTAAAGAAGGCAAAACCAAAGACCAAATTGCTTCAGCTTCTGAAATCCCCGGCGTTAAAAATATCCTATATGAGAAAGACGGAATGAGAAAAATGAACCTTGAAAAAACTTATGAGTACCTAACGCAAAAATAAAATAGGGAATTTCCGTTGTGATTGATGAGTCGGTTTTGTTATATAAACTGAAGAGCGATTACTGCTGACTAATTGATTGAAGCATCCGCATATCGAACGGCGAAAGTTCCGAGATCGTATTTCTTACATTTAATTCTTTTATCAATTCGCGAATTGTTTTCATCTCCGCTTCAATAAGATGCATTCTGTGTTTTAACATTGCAAGACTCGTGAATGCTACTTTGGATACATCCATTTCAAGATTTAAAATCTGTTTGCGAAGATTATAAGAATTGCTTTCCAATCGTTCAAGTTTCTTTTTGAGCTTAATTAAAATTTCCGGTTTGCTAAGATTGTACATCAACAATATGCCGATGTCAAATCCGCTGGAGTTCGAAGCATCTTCTTCCAGAAAAGAAGTTATAGAAGACTGCAACTCATATTCGCCTTCAGCAGTTATTGAATAAATTGTTTTCTCGGGAAGGTTGCCGGATTTTTCCATCCGACCTGTAATCAAATTTCTCTTCTTCAAATTGTTGATGGTAGCATAGACGGTCGAGTCAGCAAGAGGCAACCATTTTTTGGTTTGAAGTTCACTCAGCATTTTTGTGATGTCGTAAGGATTTCTTTCCTGTTCAGCAAGAATTCCAAGTATGAGTGTCGCAAGTTTAGATAGCATGCTATTCTTTCACTACCCAATTAAAGTACTCTAAAAATAGAGGATGGATTTTCGAATGTCAATTGGCTTTTAATGTAATGTAAAGATGGATTCCAGTAATGACTGATCTTGTACAAGTTCTTCAAACGAGACATACTGGAAATCAATGTTTCTAGAAAGAGAACGATAATTTAACTCCATTGATTCTTTCTTTTTGGGATTCACAACTATAATTTCCAAATCAGACGGAACATGTTTTTGTAAAAACGCTTTGATATGCACGTCGGCATTTGATAGAGAGTATCCAATAAAAACTAATTTCTTTGTTGATCTGATCTCGCGCGCCGCTTCCCCCAGCAATTGTGTTATTACCGGATGATGAAGCGTTTTAATATATGATGGCGGCATTATAAGTGTTTGAAACTCAGTTTTGTCAAGCGGGCAAACCAATTCATATTCTTCCTTTTCGGGATAAGTATAGCCGACAAATTTTCCATGATTCAAATCTATTTTTCTATCCCACGGCGTCAGTAAAGTTTGATCGCAACAGTTGCAGTATTTCCAATTAAGACTGCCGTGCAGTTTTATAATTTTAAACGGAACAGGGTTCTCGCCGGCATCAACCATAACAGGTTCACGCGGATTTACCCAAAAGTTGAAACGTGAAAGTTGCGGCGTTCTTTGGTAGTTCATCAACGGAATACAATAATCAATATATCCATGATTCTTAAACAAGAAATCGAAAGATTGCTCTAGCAGCGTATCATAATTCAATGTTACGATTGAAATGTTTGTGTTCCGTTTAACTACTTGTGTCCAAAACTGATTGTAATGATAACTGCTTTTATCCGTTTCAAGATTCACAATGTAGTGGATAAGCTTGATAAGATATTCTTTTATGTTTCGCAGAGTATCGTAAGGATATTTTGCACTCAGACTCTCATTCTGTTGAATAAAATAATCAATGAATCCGAAGACTGCTTCAAGTTGAGGATAGCTATTGTTGGGGATATCAAACTTGAAGTTGTCCTTTATAAAATCATTTACAATCTTCCCAATTTCTGAACTGTCAATTTCTTTATTGATACCGGAAATTATTTGCGGAAGAATATCACGCTGAAGCGGCACTCCATCAGCATGCGACGCACCAGCACCTAATACAAATACTATATCTCTGTTGGGTGGATACTGAAGAAATTTTTCGGTTTTAGCAGACATGGGAGTTGTCACTTTAAAGTGAACAAAGAATAAATTCGATTAACAATACTTCAAGTAAATGAAAATTACTTTGTAATTTCAATAAGAATTAGTTTCTTCCCTTTTTCGTTTCTTGCATTGGAAGGTTTGTATGACAATTCAAAAATTGTTGATTTCTTTATGAAGGCTTTGTACTTCAGTTCAGCATTTTTAAATTCTTCAATTAAGTCGCCCCCCTTTGCTGCCGCAATATATGCTTTCTCTTTTATCAAAGGTAACGCATAACGAAACAGAATTAACAACGGAACCGTTGCTCTGCTAACCACTAGATCGAATGAACCGGCATATTTTTGTTTGAACTCATCGCTTTCAACTCTAGAATTTTCCGCAACAACATTATTTAACTTAAGCTTGCTAATAAACTCTTGTACAGCTTCTATTTTCTTAGTAGTTGAATCAGCTAAAACACCACGCAACGTCGGTCGAGTAATGGCAAGCGGAATACCTGGAAATCCACCGCCGGTACCAATATCCAAAAACTTAGTTACTCTTGGAGGAATAAATTCAGAAATGTATGAAGAGATAAAAATGTGATTCTCAATTATTTTCTGTATATCACGTCTTGAGATAAGATTGACTTTAGAGTTCTTTTGTGATACTAGGACAGCAAAATTAGCGAGTTTTTCAAGTTGGTATTCATCGGGATTTATACTGTTTTCCCAGAAAAGCATTTTCAGTTCGCGTAAATACTGTTCGTGATGATCCAATAAACATCCTCGAATTAACGTTTCAAATATACTAATAAAACAGATATATCAGAAGGTGTGACGCCAGAGATCCTGGTTGCTTGTCCAATAGATCGGGGTTTAACCTTACTCAATTTCTCTCGTCCTTCAGTTGAAATAGCTTTCAAGTTAGTGTAATTGAAATTTAATGGAATTAAAACGTTTTCCAACTTTTCCATCTTGTCAACCAATTCCATTTGTCGCTGAATATAACCGTCGTATTTTATTTCAATCTCAACTTGCTCGATTGCTTCTGAATCGTCTAACAAATTATTTAGCGTTTCCTCTCTCTCAAGAATTCTTTTCATAACTTCGGAAAGTTTTACCTCGGGACGTTTAACTAACTTATCCAATGTTTCTGAGTTCTGAATCGTGTCCGTGTTACATGATTCCAAGTACGAATTAATGATCGACGGATGAATTTTTTTTTCGCTCAAAATCTCTTTTGATTTCGTAATTAAGATTTCGCGACGCGTCTGTTCATCATAGACTTCTTTCTCGATCAAACCAAATTCATAACCATATTTCATCAAACGGCGTTTCGCGTTATCCTGCCGAAGAATAAGTCTATGTTCAGCACGGGATGTAAACATGCGATAAGGTTCATCTGTTGATTTGCCAACAAGGTCGTCAATCAGAACACCGATATATGCCTCGCTTCTTTTCAAAACGAATTCTGTTCTTCCTTGAATTTTCAAAGCCGCATTGATGCCTGCGACTATTCCTTGAGCGGCAGCCTCTTCATATCCGGAAGTTCCGTTTATTTGTCCGGCAAAGTAGAGGCCACGAATCAGTTTTGTTTCCAGGGTTAGATCAACTTGATATGGTGGGAAATAGTCATACTCAACAGCGTAGCCCGGCCGAACCATTTCTACTTCTTCAAGACCTTTTATCTTTCTAAGTGCTTCGAACTGAATTTCTTCAGGGAGTGATGTTGAAAAGCCATTGATGTAGATCAGATCCGAGTCTAACCCTTCGGGTTCCAAAAACAATTGATGACGCTCTTTATCTGAAAACCTATTTATTTTATCTTCAATCGAAGGACAATAACGCGGGCCGACCCCATGAATCAATCCTGTAAACATGGGAGATCGATCAAATCCTTTTTCCAATATTTTATGAACTGTTGGATCTGTATAAGTTATGTAACAACTCAGTTGCGGCAAATAAGGAAATTCATTCTTTGGCGTCCGAAATGAAAATGCAATTGGAGGAACATCACCAGACTGTTCAACCAAAACGCTCCAATTAATTGAATCTTTTCTAAGCCTTGGCGGTGTACCGGTTTTCAATCTTCCAGACTCGAATCCCAGTTTCACTAAAGATTCCGTTAATCCAGCAGCAGATTGTTCTCCAAACCTACCGCCCTTCGTAGCATTTAAGCCTATATGCATCAGTCCATTAAGGAAAGTGCCGGAACATACTACTAACGCTTTGCATCCAAGCTCATCCCCTTTTTTCGTCCTAACACCAACTATTTTCTTATCTTCTTCAATAGCCTCAGTGACAGAATCTTCTATTACCTCAATGTTTTTTTGAGAAAGAACAATTTTAGATGCGACTGAAGAATAGATACTTCGATCATTTTGGCTTCTTCCAGCCCAAACGGCTGGTCCCTTAGATTTATTTAATGTACGGAACTGAATGCCAGATTGATCGGCAATCACTCCCATAACACCACCAAGTACATCAATCTCGTGGACAAGATGACCCTTCGCACTACCTCCAATTGCCGGATTGCACGACATTCTGCCAAAAGCGGTCTTTTCCATAGTTACGACCCCAACAGAAATACCCATTCTTGCAGCTGAAACAGCTGCTTCGATTCCCGCATGTCCTCCCCCAACTACAATTAAATCAAAATACTTCATTTTTCATTACCTTTCCGCCAAAGCCTAGTCTTCTATAGATTGGTCGGTTCCACGTGAAACTGATAATTTTTTCTTTATTACAAGAAAATCCGGTTCCACGTGAAACCACCCTACTTTCCAATGCAGAATTTAGAAAAAATATTGTTCAGGATGTCGTCGGAAGTCACCTTTCCAATAATCTCACCTAGTGAGCTCTCGGCATTTCGCAAATCAGTCGCAATAAATTCACCGGTTAACTTCTCCTTAATAGACCTTTCGGCATCTACCAAACAGTCCTTGGCTTTTCTTAGCGCTTGAAAATGACGTAAGTTGGAAACTATTGCCGATTTCTCTGAGTAGCTTTGTGAGCCAAGCGACTTCTCTTTCAGTTTATTGAATAGAACGTCTATTCCTTCACCCGTCTTAGCTGAAATTCCTAAATCATATTGTTGTTGGTTATGTCTCTTCAAATCAACTTTGTTTGCAACTTTCAAGATTCTTTTAGAATCCGTCAGGTTTAACACTTCTTTAAGTAGGTCGGAGCTAAAATCAACGGTCGCATCATCCAGAAGTATGACAACGTCGGCGTTCTTTATTGCCTGGCGACTTCTTAGTACTCCCTCTTTCTCAATCATATCCTCGGTTGAACGCATTCCGGCAGTATCAAACAACCTAAAAAGAATACCGTCTATTGAAAGTTCTTCTCTAATTATATCTCTCGTTGTACCCGGGACTTCGCTGACTATCGCACGAGCTTCTTTTAGCAAGTAATTAAGAAGCGAAGATTTCCCAACATTGGGTTTTCCAACTAAAGCAACATTTACACCATCCCTTATAATTCGCCCGAACGAATAACTCTCGAGTAATCTCCCAAGTTCTTCTTTTATCACTGAAATGTTATGAAGAACTTCCTTTATTGATACAAATTCTAGATCTTCCTCTGCAAAATCTAATTCCAACTCGATTAATGACGAAGTGCTGATTAATAATTCTCGCAACGAATCAACCTTCTGCGACAATAGTCCATCAAGTTGATTTCTCGCGCCACGTAAAGAGGCATCGGTTCGTGAGTTTATGATATCTGCAACGGCTTCGGCTTGCACTAAATCTAATTTACCATTCAGAAACGCACGTTTTGTAAATTCGCCGGGTTCTGCTAATCTAGTATCATGTTCGAGCAATAACGCGATAATTTTTTCTACGATGAGAGAACTTCCATGTGTGCTGATCTCAACAGAATTTTCACCTGTATATGAATTCGGTGCTCGAAAAACGGAGACGAGGACGTCATCGATCAATTCGTTTTGACTATTGTAGATTTGACCGTAGTGAATTGTGTGCGAGCTGCATTCAGAAATTTTAGAGCGCCCACGGAAAATTTTATCTGTTGCTATGAAACTGTTTGGACCGCTGATTCTTATTACCGATATTGCGCCAACTCCAGGCGGGGTTGCAAGAGCAACTATTGTATCTTCGTTTTGAGATATTAACATAAAAGCTTTCAAAAGGATTGTAAAATTAAAATAAATGATATGTAGTAACAAACATAATGAACGACGCATGTTTATTGCGGGTCAAAGGAGTGTCGTAAATATTTTTATTACTAACTCGTCATTTTCTAATTCGTACTATCATTTGCCGGTTTTATAGCGAGTTCATTCGAAGGCGGGCTATTAGAGCACTTTTGAGAAAGAAGAGCTCCATTCTAATTTATTATTTGATTTCCAAACGAGCGTAGAAAAGAGAAGGCATTTACCGCATTGCTCAATACAATTTATAATATTTTTTTCGATCATGATTTGCAATGAAGAATTAATTGAATTGTTTTCAAGAATAAAAGAATGGGAAACAAATTCCGCTGCGGATTTCCTTTTTTTAGATTTAGCCGATTTGATAAATGAGAAGACAACAAATAAATAAAACCGACTATTTTGGATTGATGGGTTTGCAAATTGTAAATGATTGATATTAAACAACCACCGCCTGAGGCGGTGGATTTCTATCAACTCTAAAAGAGTCTAAAATCAGTTGAATTTTCTTCCTCTTTCTTCTCTTCTTCTTCTTGATATTTCACATATCGCCTTATCATTTCCTCATCTAATCCCACTGTGTTGACAAAATATCCTCGAGCCCAAAAATGATTTCCCCAATATGGTTTCTTTTTCAATTCTGCATAACTCTTGAATAGCTTGATTGCTGTCTTCCCTTTTAGAATTCCCATCATTTCCGATACACTTACTTTTGGTGGTATCGATATTATCAGATGAATGTGATCTTCTTGTATGTTCAGCTCGACTACTTCCGATTTCTTCCATTCACATAACATCCTTATATCTTTTTCTATTCTTTCTTTTAATTCTTTCTTTTAATTCTCCCTTCAGTATCCGAAAACGATACTTCGGAACCCAGACAATCTGATAGTCACATTTATATACTACATGCGATAACTTTTTATATTTGCTCATACTGCAATTTAATATTTTGCAGGCATAGCCGACAGTATATCACAACCGTCTAAGACGGTGGATTTCTAAGATTAATTAAAAATATTAGCAGATAATAATCCCGACCTTCAAATAATAGTAACCGGCTCATCATCATTCGATCTCTCACAACAAATTGGCGAACCTTTAACCGGAAGAAAAAGAACTATCTATCTCTACCCGTTTGCCCAAGAAGAACTTCTCGGTAAATTCAATAAATATGAACTAAAGGAAAAACTTGAGGATTTCCTTATTTTTGGTTCATATCCAGAAGTTGTTGCTTCGGAAAAACGTTCCGATAAAATTGAAATATTAAATGAGCTTGTAAATTCATATTTGCTTAAAGACGTTCTGGCAGTAGAAAATATTAGAGGCTCTAAAACGCTTTTTGATCTTGTGAAACTACTTGCTTTTCAAATTGGAAATGAAGTTTCATTAAACGAACTTGCAGCGCAACTCAAAATCGATGTAAAAACAGTTGGACGGTACATTGACATCTTAGAAAAAGGTTTTGTAATAAAACGCTTGAGTGCTTTTAGTAGAAATTTACGGAATGAAATAGCAAAAAAATCGAAATACTACTTTTGGGATAACGGAATTAGAAACGGCGTAATCCTCCAATTCAATCCGCCAAATCTTAGAAATGATATTGGACAATTATTTGAAAATTTCATGATGCTTGAAAGAACAAAATTCCTATCGAATAATTTCATTCATACACAATCATATTTTTGGCGAACTTATGAAGGACAGGAAATTGATCTGGTGGAGGAAAGAGAAGGTAAATTATCAGCGGTGGAGTTTAAATTTTCTGCAAGTGCGAGTGTAAACCCGCCTAAAAATTTCCTTGCCGAATATGATAACTCCGAGTTTGTTCATTATAGCTCGCAAAATTACCTTGAGTTTATTTTAAAATGATTACTAAGCCATTAACAACCTTTTGATTAAAAGGGAAGTAGGTATGAAAACCGATTACGTCATACCCGACATTGGAGAAATCAAGGATAAGTATATAAAATCCGAAACCGTTTACCGCAGCGGGCAAAGATTGGTTGATAATGAAATGTGCACTCTTGTAAGCCAGTCCGGTAACAAATTTAATTTTACTGTTGAGGATAAGTTTGACGATTTTAACGTAACAATTTCGCTAATCCCAAAAATTTCGGCATCGCACGTTGAGCTGTCGTTTCATTGCAATTGTACTTCACACCTTTACTGCTGCCCGCATTCCGCAGCTGCGCTTATCTTGCTCAAAATAAAGTATGACGAAGAAAAAAATAAATCATCTTCCGAAACAACATGTTATACAAAAAAGGAAATGATAAAACGAGTGCTGAAGGAAAGGCAGGAAAGAGCCGCAAAAGAAAAATTTGAAATCCAATTAGCGGAAAACATACATGGCTTTCATAAAATTAAGACCGAACGCGGAACAACTTATGAAATTACGATTAGAGATTTTGCTACGGATAACGGTTATTGCTCTTGCCCGGATTTCAAGACGAACAAGCTCGGCACATGTAAGCATTTAATTTTTGCCGTCAATTACATGAAGAAGAAATACAAAAATTTTGAGTCGATAAAAAATCATGATTACCCTATAATCGAAATTTACTGCGACCCTCATTACGATTACAACATAACCTATTATTATGAGCGGAAGCTTGCGGCGGAAATTGAAGAGCTAATTCACAAATACTTCGACGATGGACAATATATATTGCCTGAAAAGTACTCCGGCTTTTTAAAATTTATCGATGAAGCTAAGGAATTCAAATCTATTTTAATCCGCCCGGAAGTAATAGAAAAGATAGATAAATATTTTGAGCGACAATCTCTCAATCAACTGCGCGGTAAAGTAGCGCCGGACTTTTCAAAAATAAAAGCCAAGCTTTTCGACTACCAGAAAGAGAGCATTTTATTTTCACTATTCAAAAAAGGAAATATCATTGCCGACGAAATGGGATTAGGTAAAACGCTTCAGGCGATTGCCGTGGCTGTTTTGAAGAAAGATATTTACGGCATAAACAAAACTTTGGTCGTATGTCCGGCATCCTTAAAATATCAATGGGAAAAGGAGATTGAACGCTATACAAATGAGAAAGCGGTTATCGTTGAAGGAGTACGAAACGAAAGACACTCGCTTTACAAAGGCGAGGATGAGTTTTTTATCATTGCCAACTACGAAGCGGTGATGCGTGATATAACCGTCATTTGTAAGTATCCTCCCGACATGATAATTCTTGACGAAGCGCAGAAAATAAAAAATTACGATACAAAAACTTCCTCTGCGGCAAAATCAATTCCTAAAAAACATTCTTTGGTAATTACCGGAACCCCGCTTGAAAATAATTTACTCGATTTGTATTCAGTAATGAATTTTATCGATCCCGAAGTTTTGGCGCCGCAGTGGGAATTTTCGATGAACCATTGTTACTTCGATAAGACGAAGAAGAACCAGATAACCGGCTACTACAATTTGCAGGAGCTTAAAAATAAATTATCCGGTTACATCATCCGGCGCGAGAAAACGGAAGTTATGAAAGAGCTGCCCTCGGTACAGGAAGTTGTTGTTCCCGTTGAACTGCATCCCGCACAGCAGAAAATTCATTCCGGCTTTGCAAGATCGCTTGCGCCTATTTTGCACAAGAAACTTTCTTAGTAACTCATGTTACGCAACAAACAAAAACTGTCCGCCAGTGACGAGATGCTGCCAATATGCCGCTCCTATCGGAGCTTTTAGAAATGGCGTTCTTCGCGTTATTTTGTAGTGTTCATAGTCCCAGAGGAACGAAATATTGGTAGAAAGGTTGTCCTCTCCCTAAGTTTAAGCTCCAGAGGAGCGACATATGTCGAAGGTATAAAATTATTTCAACCTTCTTTTGCGTAACAAGAGTTAGTAAATATTTTGTATTAAACATAAATTTGAATAGACCTTTTGGAAGATCACAGAATTTGAAGAGGAAAAAATGCCATTCAATTTCAACAAGTTTACGGTTAGAGCGCAAGAAACTGTGCAAAATGCAATTGAGATAGCACAGAATTATAACAACCAGATAGTTGAACCCGAGCACATACTTGCCGCAATGCTTCAGGACTCATCCAACGTGGCGGTTTCTATTATTCAAAAATCCGGCGGGAATATCAATCAGATGAAAATTAAAATCGGAGAGTTGCTGGAAAAATTACCGAAGGTAACCGGCGCCGGAATTGGGAATCAGCAGTTGTCAATTAGTACCTCAAAACTATTCGACAATTCTGCAGAAGAAGCAAAAACACTTAAAGACGAATATGTCTCGACGGAACACATTCTTATTGCTCTCACCGAAGACTCCGGTGCTGCTGGAAAACTTTTGAAAGAGAACGGAATAAATAAGAACATTATTCTCTCCGCGTTGAAAGATATCCGCGGAACGCAGCGCGTCACTTCACAGAATCCGGAAGAGACATATCAAGCATTACAAAAATACGGACGCGACCTTAATGAACTTGCAAGATCAAATAAACTGGATCCGGTTATTGGGCGCGACGAAGAAATACGGCGGGTACTTCAAGTCCTATCACGTCGAACCAAAAACAATCCGGTATTAATCGGCGAGCCCGGTGTTGGTAAAACAGCAATTGCAGAAGGCATTGCGCACCGTATTGTTACGGGAGACGTTCCGGAAACTTTAAAGACAAAAAGAATTGTCGCGCTCGATATGGGAGCTCTTGTTGCCGGCACGCAATTCCGCGGACAATTTGAAGAACGGTTAAAAGCTGTTGTTAAAGAAGTCCAAGAATCCGAAGGAGAGATAATTTTGTTCATAGACGAACTCCATCTGCTTGTTGGCGCCGGCAAAACAGAGGGTTCGATGGATGCAGCAAACATTTTAAAACCTGCGCTCGCTCGCGGAGAACTCCATGCAATCGGTGCCACAACACTTGATGAATTCAGAAAATATATCGAGAAGGATGCTGCGCTTGAAAGAAGATTTCAGCCGGTTCTTGTTCAGGAACCAAATGAAGAAGATTCAATTTCAATTTTGCGTGGACTGAAAGAGCGCTACGAAGTTCACCATGGGGTTCGTATAACGGACGGTGCTATTGTTGCTGCCGTTCAACTTTCTGCAAGATACATCACGGACAGATTTTTACCGGACAAAGCTATTGATCTTATCGACGAAGCGGCATCAAAACTTAGAATTGAAATCGATTCAATGCCGGAAGAACTTGATGCCGTCGAAAGAAAAACAAAACAATTAGAAATCGAACGCGAGGCATTGAAAAGGGAAAAGGATTCCGAATCGAAAACGAGATTAGAAGAATTGCAAAAAGAATTGAGTGAGCTTCAAGAGGAGAGAGCCAGCTTAAAAAATCATTGGCAACTTGAAAAAGATAAGATTCAAAAAATTAGATCCATGAAAAGCGAAATTGAACAAGCCAAAACAGAAGCCGACAGATTTGAACGTGAAGGAAATCTTGGTAAGGTTGCCGAATTACGTTACGGCACCATAAACGACCTTGAACGAAAAATAAAAAAAGAAAGCGAAGAGCTCGCGACAATTCAGAAAAACAACAAGATGCTTAAAGAGGAAGTGGATGCCGAAGATGTTGCCGAAGTCGTTGCAAAATGGACGGGCATACCAGTAAGCAAAATGCTGGAAAGCGAACGCCACAAACTTTTACGTCTGGAAGAAGAACTTCACAAAAGAATTGTTGGACAAGACGATGCAGTTGCCGCCGTTGCAAATGCAATCAGAAGATCGCGCGCGGGATTACAAGACTCACAGCGTCCTATCGGGTCATTCATTTTTATCGGAACGACTGGTGTTGGAAAGACAGAACTTGCGCGTGCACTCGCGGAATTTTTGTTCGACGACGAACATGCAATGATACGAATCGATATGAGCGAATACATGGAAAAATTTTCGGTCTCGCGATTAATCGGAGCTCCTCCGGGATATGTGGGTTACGATGAGGGCGGACAACTCACTGAAGCAGTGCGCCGCAAACCGTATTCCGTTGTTCTGCTCGATGAAATTGAAAAAGCTCATCCGGATGTTTTTAATATTTTACTGCAAGTTTTAGATGACGGACGTCTCACTGATAACCAAGGACGTACCGTTGATTTCAAAAACACGATCATCATCATGACGTCGAACATGGGTTCGCATCTTATTCAAGAAAAACTCTCAATCTTAAACGAAGAAAATTTTGAAACAATTATGGGTGATCTTCGCGTTAGTCTAACGGAATTGCTTCGCGCAACAATTCGTCCCGAGTTTTTGAATCGCATCGACGAAATCGTTTTATTTAAACCGCTACTTAAAAACGAACTGATGAAGATAATCGATATTCAACTTCAGAAAGTAGGGAAGATGCTGTCCGACAAAAATATCTCGCTCGAAATTGAAGACGACGCAAAGGACTTTCTTCTTCAACACGGTTACGATGTAACATACGGTGCGCGTCCGTTAAAGCGCACTATTCAAAAATATCTTATCAATCCTCTTTCGGCAGAACTGTTGGCGGGCAGATTTGAAGCCGGCGATACTATTTTAGTTAGCAGTCCAGGAGCGGGAAAGCTGCAGTTCCAAAAACGCTAGGAGGAGTTACATAAACGATTGACTTATAAAAATCCGTCTGTTATGTTTGATCAAACATTAACGTAAAAGGTTCGCAATGAAATTTGCCAGATGGATTTTTATAATCGCCGGTGTTTACGGAATAATTGCAATAACGCCGCTTTATTTTTCTGAGGCGCAGATGAATATTGATTTTCCTCCCGCAATAACTCATCCGGAATATTTCTATGGTTTCTTGGGAGTAGCAATTAGCTGGCAAATATTGTTTTTCATCCTCGCAATAAATCCTCTACGTTATAAATTGATGATTATACCGGCAATCATAGAAAAATTTTCTTACGGAATTGCAGTGGCTTTTCTTTTTTCACAACATCGAATTCACACAATGATTTTAAGTTCTGGAATTATGGATTTGATCTTCGGAATACTTTTTATGGTTGCATTCTTAAAAGTAAAACCGGAGAGCCCGCAAGAAAATCTATCCAATTGATAAATGAGTCTACTCTAAAAAGGTATTTCAGTTGCCCAACAGTTACGATTCCGGTATAAATTAGTAGCAGAAAAATTTGAAAATGACCTTTTTAGATTCGCCTCATAAATGGTTTAATCTATACCGAAAAATGATTCTGTCCAAACTATAAAAAATTACTTTGTTTGAATGACTGCGGTTTCCTTAGTAAGTTTTGCCAAACATTTTTCCGATAAATGAAAACACTCGTACTTATTGCGGCGCTTACTTTGGGCGTTCTTTTTCCGTACGGACATGAATACACATTTCTTGTCCGTTACTTTTTGATGGCGATGTTGTTCTTTTCATTTCTCGACATCCGTTTCAGCCGCGAGATAATTAACAAAATTCACTTCGTAATTCTTTTTGCAACTATTGCCGTTGCTGTTTTTGTCTTTCTCTTGCTGAAGCCGATAAACCTTAATCTCGCTCAAGCTGCGTTCATCACCGCAATTGCACCAACGGCTATCGGCGCGCCAGTCATAACAAGTTTGACAAAAGGAAAAGTTGAGTTTGTAACATTCTCACTTCTGCTAAACAATATTACGATTGCGGTTCTAATTCCGTTTCTTGTCCCGCCATTGATGCAGAGTCACTTAGATATTTCCGTTGAGAAAATTCTTCTTCCCGTTCTCATCACAATTTCGATTCCGTTTGCACTGGCGCAATTATTAAAATTTAGTTTGCACGGTGTATGGAAGAAACTTGTCGAGTGGAAAGAGGTTTCATTCTATGTGTGGATGCTAAACATTTATGTTGCGTCATCCGACGCATCGTATTACATAAATTCTGAACTGCTCGGTAGTTTAGGAATTGTTTTTCAGATAGCTTTCGTTTCGCTGTTTTTGTGTGCGTTGTTTTTTATCTCGGGTTGGTTAATCGGCAGAAGAAACTATCCCGCAGAATCAAGCCAGGCGTTGGGGCAGAAGAACAATGCATTTTCAATTTGGATAGCGCTAACATTTATGAATCCCATTTCCGTCCTCGGACCAATCTTTTACGTCTTTACGCAAAACATTTACATCTCTGGTTTGTTGTATAGATCCCATCAGAAACAGAAAGGACTGGAATAGGAACATCTTTGTCCTTAATTAATTTTTCTTTGTGAAAAAAACTTGACTTATTTCCCGATTATAAACAGCTTACAATAGCAATTAAACTCTCAGCCATCTAATTCCGGAAAGGAAAACTCAATCGGAAATTTTCGAACGTTATCATAACACGTGTGTTATTAGACATACATGTTCTGCATAACGTTGGTTATTTCATTAATCACAAAAAAATCTTTCACAAGAAAGAAAGGGAAAAACCGTATGAAGAAGTTCTTCAAAATTCTTCTATACATATTCGGGGGTGCTGCAATTGTTGTCGTTGCATATTTGATTTACTTCAATTCCGCTTATCCCAAAGTCGACCCGCCTTCAAATGAAAAAGTTGAAGTTACACCTGCGCGGCTTGAGCGCGGCGAGTATCTGGCAAAACATGTAACCGTTTGTCTTGATTGCCATTCAACGCGGGATTGGTCCAAGCTTGACGGACCGGTTGTTCAAAACACATGGGGAAAAGGCGGAGGTGAATTCAATGAACAGAATGCCGGAGTGCCCGGAAAGCTGTATGCAAAAAATATTACTCCTGCCGGAATTGGAAATTGGACCGACGGCGAGTTAATCAGAGCAATCACTTGCGGAGTTAACAAAGATAATGTTGCGCTCTTTCCGCTTATGCCGTACATACACTATAATAATTTATCGAAAGAGGATTTGTATTCTATCGTTGCATATATCCGTTCGCTTCCCGCAATTCAAAATACAATTCACGAAAGATCGCTTGACTTCCCGTTGAACTTAATCGTGAAGACAATGCCGATTAAATCTTACACCCCGGCAGCCGAACCAAACAAAAATAATTCCGTTGAGTATGGAAAATATCTTGTGAACGCCGCCGCATGTTTTGATTGTCATACTCAAATGGTAAAAGGTCAGCCGGTAATTGAAAAATCATTCGCCGGCGGATTTCCATTCCAAATTTCCAGCGGAACCGTTCGCTCTGCCAACATAACTCCCGATCCCGTTTCGGGAATAGGCAATTGGACTAAAGAACAATTCGTTGCAAGATTCAAATCAATGGACCCGGATAGCAATAAAGCTGTCTCCGTCGGCGCAAAAGATTTTAATTCGGTGATGCCGTGGACTTTATACGGCGGAATGAAAAGGGAGGACTTAAGCGCGATATATGATTACCTGCGCACAATTCAGCCGGTCAAAAATGTCGTAGTGAAATTCACGCCCAATTAATAGACCAGAAAATTCTGTGGGGGCAGATTATTAATCTGCCCTTACCCTTGATATTAAAAATCAACTTAGACAATTTGCAGCAGCAGAACGAAGCAGTATGAAATGAAAACAAAAACCAAAACAAAAAAGAAGAAGATTCGCATTCCATTGCCGAAACAGCGCCCAAAGGTAAAAGAATCAGAGAAGGTTTATAAACGTACCAAGGCGAAAAAGATTGAAGGTGATTCTTTGAATTCCGTTTGATAGCGTTGGAATTTGTTTGATAAATAAAAATTCTTAACCGATCAGCGCAAAACCTTCTTGGGATTCTTCCACAAATTTCTTTACCGGATCATAATCCTTTTTTCCGTTTGGCGCTTCAACACCAGTGTGAGCATCTACTCCGGCTGGATGAATTTCTAAATAAGTAATCAACGCAGCGCGGTGCGGCGGCGTGATTGTCTTAATTACGTCAACCGCTTCTTCTTTATCAATCACTCCCGCAATTCGAATTAGGTTTTACATTTGTCCTTCGAAAACTTTCACTGAAACATTTTTTTAAGAAAGCTGAACAGCCCGCGTTTTTCGGGAGTGGTAAACTCATTAAATATTTCCGCAAACTCCCGCGTTCTAAGATATCCATAAGATTTATGCGGGTTCCGGTTGCCCGAAATTATGTAATTATTTTTCACAAGTCTATCAATTACTTTCAGTCCTTTCGAATTGCATTCATAAATTTCCGAAAGTGTGTGAGTGAACGCGACCTGATCCTCCAAGTCGCTCAAGTTATACCAATTCTTCTGAATGCACTCCGGCACTTTCAATTTATTTTTCGAATTACCTTTTTGTTCCGAAGCAATTTTGTTGAGCACATATTTTTGTCCAAGCGGAGAACCTATCGTTACGAGAGTATCGATCATGGTATCGGCTGCATGATCTGATAATACATCGTGAGCAATTATTGCCCCCATTGAATGCGCAACGAGCAAAATCTTTTTATTCTTATGTTTATTCAAACAGTCCGTCAATCTCTCGATCATAACATCTCTCACGAGCCGCTTAACCCCTTGATAGTAGAAAGTAGAGGACGAATAATACGTTTCAAGATCACGCAAACTAAAATGAATAAACAGATCGGTCAGCGACGGATGGTCTAACGACATCACGCCGTTCACCAAAATTTTTTCATAATATTTTTCAAGATAATCGGCGGCTTTTTTTCTGAAACGGGGTGGTTCCTCCGGCATTGGGAATTGTTCGGGCACATATCTTTCGGCTAAATACTGCGAGCTGAATTTGTTTGTCTCTTCGGGAAGAAGAGGTTCTTTGTTAAGAATATCCGCCCAATAAACAAGTTCGAATTCAAACTCACGTACGGGGAAATTGTACTTATTTAATCCTTCGAGAATACTTTTCTCCCACCAATCTTTGAGAATGTTTTTGGGCGGCTTGTTACCGAGTCCGTGAATACCGATAATTACTTTTGCCATAGTTAGTCTATAAGTTTAATTTATTTCTCAGCCAGCCGGCTCTGTCCGACATGATTCCATCGACGCCGTACATGATCAACTTATCCGCTCTCTGTGGATCATTTACAGTCCAAACATATAATTTTAGACCATTCAATTTAATTTTTTCTACCACTTTTTTATTTAAGAATTGGGAGTAAGATAAATTCAACCCGTCAAAATTGTTCTTTTTAGCGACGGCAATAACTCTATCCCATCCACGTTGAGTTAGAATAATTCTTTCTCTGTTAATTCTTTTGCACCAAAATACTTCATACGCGGGAAAAGTTTTTTTCAATGTGGACATTACAACTAAATCGAACCCGATTAGTTTGATTTGTGAATTGATAAGCGCGAATTTTTCCAATACATTTTTCAGAGCATCAATTATTTCAATGCCGCATTTTATCTCGACATAAATAAATTTCTCCGGTGGTAACGTTTGAAGAACTTCCCGTAAAGTGGGAATTCTTTCGCCGCTCCATTTTTCTCCTTTGAAACTTCCCGCGTCAACAGTTTTAAGTTCTTCCAGTGTTCGTGATTTGACCGCCATGGAAATGCCGGAAGTTCTTCTTGTATCGCTATCGTGAATAACGACAATTTCATTATCCTTTGTTAAACGAACATCTACTTCAACCGCGTCCGCGTTTTGCTGCCAGGCTAGATTGATTGCGGCAATAGTATTTTCCGGAGCGTCATAAGACTCGCCGCGGTGAGCAATTAATAAAGGTCTTGAAAAAGAATTTTCTTTCATTCCAGCATTTCACCTGTGCGGTTCAAGAATTAAACATGGTTGCTCTAAGAAAAGGAAATGAACCTTATTTCATAAATAAAATAGCATTTTCCCCAACCATTAATTTTGTCATTAAAACTTATTCTGGACCAAATTCTTCTTAGAATTGAACAATGCCAAATGTTAAATTCCAAGACCGGCGGCTCTTTTTTAAATTAGGTTTCGAATAAAACTTCCTGTATGTTTACCCCCGTAATGGCAGTACTTTAAGATGTATTAGTAGAAGTAGACGCAATTCGTTCGACCCTCTGTAAACTTTAAAGCCCTGTCGTAAACAAAAATCAATTATCAACAAATTAGTAAAGGAGCTTCTGTTATGGCAGAGCGCAAAGTAGGATCAGTAAAATGGTTCAATAGTTCAAAAGGTTTTGGTTTCATTTCACAAGAGGGCGGAGAAGATGTATTCGTACATTTTCAGGCAATTATTGGCGATGGATACAAGACTTTAAACGAAAACGATAAAGTTGAATTTTCAGTTACACAAGGTCCAAAAGGTCTTCAAGCAGCTGAAGTCAAAGTTATCCGCTAAGAATAAAGTATACTTAACTGAAAAGTCCCGATCTGATCGGGACTTTTTTATTTTAAACCATTATATAAAAGCTGAGAAATATTATTTCACTCTCACTTTAGCAATCGCGCCTTTATCGCCAACCATAAAACAGCTTCCGTCTTTCTTCGAAAAACCGATGCTGTTGTAACTGCGTTGATCAATCGAAATCCACGTTTTACCGTCGTCGAGCGAGTAATCGCTTCCGCTTGTACCAGTAGTTAAATAAAATTTGTATTTATCGTTCCACACAACGCATGATTTGAATCCGCCCGGCTGGGATTTATCAATTGCTTGCCAACTCAATCCGCCGTCGTCGCTGAACGCGCAATTTCCGTTGTTGCTCTTATCGTTTTTGTAATCGCCGCCAACCGCAATGCCGTTAAGATCATCTTTGAAACAGACCGAGAAAATTCCGCTTGATGAATTGCCCGATTTGATCGGTGCTTCAATGGCTCTCCAGTTTTCGCCGCTATCTTCCGAAAAATAAATTCTCGATCTATCCGAACCGCCGCAACCGAACCAAACCAAATCTTTGCCGGAAACCGATATTGCAGTACCGCTCGCCGCGAACGCTCCTTCACCCGGCAGTGCTACCGGAATATTTATAGAAGGAATTTCTTTCCATGTTTCGCCGCCGTTTTTTGTAATAACGATAAAAAATCTTCCGTCAATCGGATCGCTGAATGCAATTCCGTTTTTCTCGTCCCAGAAAGCCATTCCGTCAAAAAATATTTTCGGGTTGCGGTTCATGTATTTTCTTTTCCAGGTTTTGCCGCCGTCGTAAGTTTTGAAAAAGAATGCCGGCGCATCAACGCTCATAATTATTGCGGTATTTTTATCGAACGCTTCTACGTCGCGGAAATCGAGCGGTTCAAAACCTTTCACCTTGCCCTCGGTCCATGTTTTACCGCCGTCGGATGTGTGCACAAATGTTCCTTTCGATCCGCACGCCCACGCTGTTAATGAATCAACAACGGAGATTCCACGCAATGAAGAATTTGTTTTCGGTTTTTCAATCTCGAATGAAAATTCTAGTGTTTTTTTCTTTTCAATAACAACCGGCGACTTTTCTTCTTTCTTAACAATTTCTTTCTGTGTTGTGCATGAATAAAGCGAAGCCGCGGCAAGAACGACAATTAAAAGTTTCTTCATTAATTCTCCGATTGTTGATTACCCATCATAATAAACGGCACAAATATAATTACATGCTCGTTAATTTATCTGTAGGGAACCGTTCCTCGCTTCGCGGAAACATCAATAGTGGATATTTAAGATCTATTTTCTCCGCGGAGAAAAAGTGTTGCTCGACCGCGACCTTGCAGAACTTTACGGAGTTGAGACAAAAAGATTAATTGAGGCAGTGAAAAGAAACGCTGAACGTTTTCCGATTGACTTCATGTTCCAGCTATCAACAGAAGAAGATAAAGCCTTGAGGACGCAAATTGCGACCTCAAGTTTGTCTGGACAAAAGATGGGTTGGGGCGGAAGAAGATACTTGCCGTTTGCTTTTACAGAGCAGGGTGTAGCAATGTTATCTTCCGTTTTAAACAGCGCACGTGCCGTGCATGTTAACATTGCAATTATGAGGGCGTTTGTACAGATGAGAAAATTTCTACAGAGCAACGAAACGCTTGCAAAGAAATTGAACGAACTTGAAAAGCAAACACAAAAGAAATTTGCAGACCAGCAGAAACAAATTAAACTTATCTTCGATGCAATTAAAGAACTGATGATAAAAGAAACAAAACCGAAAAGAAAAATTGGGTTTTAATCGCATTACAGAGACGTTCCACCGGCCTGCCCGTCCTTAGTTTATTTCTTCCGTTTAGTGAGTTTTATTTTTTTCTCATCGTCTTCTATTTCGAGATTGGGTATTTGCGTAAAAGCAATTCTCATCGGCGCAGATTTAAGCGCCTTCTGAGAACCCGCGTAATAAACAGAAGTGCTGCCGTATATCCGGTTGAGTTTATCCACGGCTTTATTTAACGAGCGCATCTTATCGTACTCTTCAAAAAATGAGGGCGTGTTTTGATCGCACTCCAACAATTTAAACAAAGTAATGCCCACGGATAACGGTTTTAAGTTATCGAAAGGACGGCGAGACCATAAGTTGTCAAAAACGCGCAGCAATTCTGTTGTGTTTTCGGTGTGGGAAAAACTTGAATCATCATGCCAACGCTTACCGCCCATATATCTTACGCCGATGTACATTCCCCCGGCAACGTAGCCAAGATGCCTCAATCTTGTAGCGGCTTTCTGAACCAGTCTATTCAATACTCCGTAAGCCCCTTCCTGCGTTCTGAGTGACGGTTCCAAAACATGCGAGTGTCCAATTGTTGACCGGTGAGTCGGCGGACGTTGAACGACTTCTCCGCGAAGCTGCGAATACATTCTTTCGCCCTCTATTCCTCCCCAGACTTTACGAAGTGTTGTTTTGTTTGCGGCGCATAATTTTTCTACGGTATCGATTCCAAACAGACGGAGGCGCGGTTCCATTCTTCTTCCGATTCCGTAAAGTTCTTTCAGTTCCAACTTATAGAGAATCTGCGGTAAATCTTTTTCCTCGATCACAACAAGTCCATCCGGCTTCTGCATATCCGTGCCCGTTTTTGCAAGGAACAAATTCGGCGCAATTCCAATTGAGCAACGAATTGCCTCGCCAACTTTTTGATTGATCGTTTTCTTTATATGCTGCGCCAACTCAATTGCGTTTTCTTTTTGACATTGCTTACCGATCAATGTGCATGACATTTCATCTATCGAATGAACCATATCAACGGGGATACACGTGTGTACCGTTTCAACAAGTTTGTGATGATATTCAATATATGTGCGGTGGCGGGCTAAAACTATTTTTAAGCCGGAGCATAACTTTTTAGCTTCTCCTACAATCGTTCCGGTTTTTATTCCGAGCTTTTTTGCCTCATAGCTTGCGGCAATAGCGCACGTCGTATTTGCATCCGTAGGAACAACTATCACGGGTTTGCCGCGCAGCTTTGGATTTTCCTGCTGTTCTATTGAAGCGAAGTAAGAGTTGAAATCAATGAATAATTTTGTAAGCGGCATGGTTAATAATTTTAAAACGATAAATTTCTGAAAGCATTATACGCAATTTTAATTTTTTTCGCTTCGGCGGAAACAGTGATTCCGTTGCTCACACGGTTAAATATCAACCGCTCCATAGAAGTTATGTTTAAAAGTAGGGTATAGAAAAAGAAATAAAGGAAGAAATTCGCAGACCAACAAAAACAGATTAAGCTGGTCTTCGATGCGATTAAAGAATTAATTCAAATTAATAATCTGCGTAAATCCGTTGAATCTGTTTCAACTGCGTTCTATTGCCAGTAAAAATCTTACTTTCAGCACAAATGACTTTTCCCCAGCACAATTTGCTGCCGCACACTTCATTTTCCCAACAGGGTGCTCTTTCTTTTGTTCAAGAGATTGATATACTTTTCCTTCATTTTACCGGAAAGAAAACTTATACCAATCAATTCATGCCAATCATTTAGGGAAGACTCGATTTTCTCAATCGTGTTCGAAACACTTTTTTCGGAAAGTTGCAATCTTTCTCTGCCCCAATATTTAATCAAGTCGTTGGAAGTGAGATTGTTCTTCTTGCCGTTCAGTGGAAGCGCAAATTCTTCTTGCGGATTAACCAACGCAATAGTTGTGTTGAGAAGATCGTACGCGGGAGATAACTCTATTTTATCGTCACGCGAGATCAAAGAAAAATTTTTCAGATGCATATCCTCGTTACCGGTAAGATAACTGAAAAGAGTTAAACGGAAGAGTTTCAACTTTTCAAGCGCAGGGAACGTACAATGCCGATTGATTACTGCAACAAGTTTTTCCATGCTGTAATCGTATTTTGTATCGCGCGTAAGTCCGGCAAGCTGTGCAAAATCTTCAACCGAAAGTTTTTTGTTCTTTCCGTATCGGTCGAACCTTTTAATAAAATAGGTAAGCTTTTCTTCTTTGGAATAAATCATTCCGTGAAGCGGTATTTCGATGCCGATCTTTTCGGCAAGACGCATTGTAAGGTCCTCGTTTTCCGGAAGCTCTGTGTAAAGATTGTTCTGCGGTTTGAAAATGAATGTGCCGTTGCGGTCAACGATTTCGAATTTTTGCCCGGTTACATTCAAACGCGCGCTCAACTTCGGCTGAACGCCTTGTATGGAAAGTTTTATCGCCCTCGCATTCGATTCTCTTATCAATTCTTCCTGCGTCAGTTCGAGGTCGTGTAAATATTTTAAAGTCGGGTTGAGAAGTTTCAATCCCCGGTCGGAATATTTTTTTTCGCCGCACGGTCCGTATGTAATCGGGCACCGGTTCATAAAATTTCCTCAACGGTAACCGAACCCACAAGGTCCTTTCCCACAATTACAAGATGGGAAAAGTGATCTCCACGGTCGGTCTTCGTTTGTCTGATCAAACTTTCGAGCTGATTTCCTTCTGGAAGAAGTCCGTCGAAGTAAGACGGAAATCCGTTGAAAGAAAATTCTTTTTGTTCAACCGGCAATGTAAGAGAAACGGGCGGACCGTTGTAGCCGTCGTTGTAAACAAACTTGTACGATTTTCCTTTTTCGGTTTCTTCGAGAATGCCTGCTTCAATTCCAAAGTTGTAAACTTTAGCTTTTCTCATTTTCCGTTTCCATTAAATGAATGATCGGACTTTCAAGACGAAACGAAATATTCAGCGCACCTAAAATTTTTAGAAGCGTGTCGAGTTGAACAGTTTCTTTTCCGTTCTCGATATCAAATATTACGCTCTTGCCTACCCCGGCTATTTCCGCGAGCTGCTTTTGAGTCAGCCCGCTTTTCTTTCTATGAAACCGAATAGCTTTCGATATTTTGTTTTGATTGCTCATTTTTCCCGTCTTAGCAGTAATTTATTCTTGTTTGATATCAAAAATAATGATTTAATTTTTATAATCAATAATGATTTCTGTTAAAGCGGTAATTTTTGCTATTTGAGTTAACAGCGAATATGCAGAAAGGATAATTAGAAAAATTTACCGCTATAACGGTACAAATTAAATCCTTCGATGATGAATAAAGATTTTTCTTGACCTTATGATACCAATATGATATCATTTCGATAGCCAAAATTAGGAGTTGGAAAATGGAAGCGATAACTGAAAAACAAGCTTTAAAGATCAGCGGTTTTATAATGTTCATTTTGTGGCTGGCACTTTTTGTTGTTGAATTCTTTCTGCTTCGCAGCGGTATCAAAACAGAGGAACCAGGCGTCCTTTGGTTTTTTATTCCATTGCTGTTGATTATAGTTTTGATGACGAACGGATTCTTTATTATTCAACCAAACGATTCGCGCGTTCTTATTCTATTCGGTAGATATCTCGGAACGATAAGAGAATCCGGATTCTGGTGGGCAAATCCTTTCACAACAAAAAGAAAAGTTAGTCTGAGAATCAGAAATTTTCAGAGCGAGACAATTAAAGTAAACGATCTTCACGGCAACCCAATTCAAATAGCCGCCGTTGTTGTATGGCGTGTTGTTGACCCGGCACACGCGCTCTTCGATGTTCAGAATTATGAAGAGTTTGTCGCTATACAAAGTGAAACTGCAATACGCGGACTTGCAACCGAATATGCTTACGATTCATCCGAGCATGATAAATTTTCTTTGGTCGGCAATCAGTTGGAAATATCGGAGGCGATGAAGAAACAAGTTCAAACAAGATTGGAAGTTGCAGGTGTTGAAATATTGGAATCAAGGATAAGTCATTTATCCTACGCTCCGGAAATTGCACAAGCTATGCTTCGCAGACAACAGGCTCAAGCAGTTGTTGCGGCAAGGACAAAAATAGTTGAAGGCGCCGTCGGTATGGTAGATATGGCATTGAAAGCTTTGAGTGAGCAGCACATTGTTGATCTCGATAATGAAAAGAAAGCGACGATGGTTAATAACTTAATGGTAGCGCTGGTATCGGAAGTTCAGGCTCAACCGGTTATTAATGCGGGAAGTCTTTATTAATTGATAATTGCGAATTTAGAATTGAGAATTAACTTCTCCATTTTGTTTGAGTGAATTATGAAAGCATTTTCAGAATATATCGGTGAAGAAATAAAATTCGTTCAGCCGTCGTTCTTCAAAAGATTTCACGAGCTGAGAGCGGAGAAGAATTTATCGGTTCGATTCAGCAAAAGGGATTTTTCGGATTGACCTGGCAGGTATCGATACTTGGCACAAAGTGGGAGATCTGCAAAACAAGCTTTTGGAGATCGTCGCTTGAAATCCGCAAAGCCGGTTATGAAATGCCAACGGCAACATTTAAGAGAGACGGATTAAGAAGTCGTGGAGCCGTCTCGCTGCCGATGGGGGTTAGTTTGAAAATTATTCCGCATCTATTCAAAAAGTACTGCGAGATAACGGACGACCGCGACGAGAATCTTGTTCAAGTAAAGATGAAGCTTGCAATTGGAAATAAAGCAGAAGTTTCAATCGAAAAAAAATCGGAAGTGATTGATAAATATCCGTGGACGGTTATGCTTGCTTACATTGTTGCGTTGGAACAAAGCCGCCAGGCACGACACCATTAATAACGAAAGAAAAGAGATGGCCGAAAAGAAAAAATTTCTGTTAAGGATTGATGAAAGTATTTACAATTCAATGGAGAAGTGGGCGGCTGATGAATTAAGAAGCATTAACGGACAGATTGAATATCTACTCAAAGAAGCTCTTCGTAAAAGCGGGCGGCTGAAAGAACAGAATCCGAACAGCGAAGCTGAGGAAATTAAAGAATAGAACACAGATTTTTATGATGATTATGATCTATCATGATAATCATAAAAGATCATAACGATCTGCGTTCTATTTAATCAATAGAAAAAACAGTTTAATAAGGTAGGGACAAAATGAAAAAGTTATTTGCAATTATATTATTTGCCCTTATCACCGTGCAAGTATATTGCCAAGAAAAAGAAGCAAAGAATTTTACAAGCTATTGGGAAGGGAATCTTAAAATCTCTGCTATTTCATTAAAAATAGTTTTGAAAATTTTTAAGAATGAAGACGGGACATCGGGCGCATTTCTAGACAGATCAGAGCGCAACAAATATTTCTCTCGGTTCAATAACATTAACAAACGACAGTTTGAAATTTGACGTGCCATCAATCAATCTAAACTACATTCCTTTCATTGGGGGCATGTCTTTAACTTTCGCTCTAACCTTTATCGTGCCGGCTTTTTTAAACACCAACGAAAACTCTTTTGTTTGTCCAAGCTTCAGATTTTCTTTCAAGTCCATCACCATCACATGAAGTCCTTGCGGTTTGAATTTAATTTCTTCGTGAGCAGGAACCGCAACGAACTTCAGCATTCGCATTCCCATCATATCTTTACCTTTCGAGTACGTTTCGTGAATCATAACATCATCGGAAACTTTTGAACTTGCATCAATGAGCGTGTCGGCTTTTGCTCCATTATTTTGAATTGTAAAAAAGAGCGCGCTGTTTGTGCCTTTTGCAGCGGGACGAACCCATGCATTTTTAATTTCTATTTTACTTTGACTGAATGCTAATCCCGAAAAGATCAGCAGAAGCAATGCGGTTTTTATTTTCATTTTGTAACTCCGTTCTTTTTACATTAGCTTTTTTATGTCGTTAATTATTTCATCAATATTGATTTTGCTGCCTATATAATTCTTTCTAATCCGTCCTTCGGCATCAATCAAAGAAATTCTGTCGGTATGAATGTAATAGTAAATTTTTCTTCCGTCCTTAAATACGGTTGAATCATTCGGCACAGCAATAACGTTTGCCTGATGGATAACGGAATCCGTTACGGATTTCTGTCCGGTTAAGAATGTCCAGTTGTTCAAATCCAACCCGCGTATGTCTGCAAATTTGGTTAGAACTTCCGGTGTGTCGTTGTTCGGATCGAAACTCAAAGAAACAAATTCAACGTTGCTTATTTTTTCTTTATTCAGACGTTCTTGTATAAGACGCATGTTGTTCGTGCTGAGCGGACAAATATCGGGGCAGTTGGTAAAAATAAAATTCATCACAACAATTTTGCCTTTAACAAAATCCGGGAATACAACCGGTTCGCCTTTTTGATTTACCAGATGATAATGATTGTTCGAAAAATTTTCGACGACCGGAAGTTTTTCCCCACAACCGGTTAACATGAGGAGTGTCA
Source organism: Bacteroidota bacterium (assembly GCA_023381535.1). Next base: position 281,753 of record JAMCSN010000226.1, on the reverse strand, counting down.
AAACAATTATTGGCAAAAGTCTTTTCATAACGTGTCCGATCAATTAAACAGATATATCGAAAGAAAAGTTTTGTATTTTTAACTCATCTAAAAAAAATGTATCTACAATAATTACGGCTATGACAAAAATAATAAGAAAAATGTTGTTCTTTCTTCTTCTTGCATTCAACCTTGCATCTGTTGCTCAAAATAATATTCGTGTGATGAGCTACAATCTAGAAAATTATCCAAACGGTCATGATGCAGACTTTTCAAAGATAGTTAACCAAATAAACCCAGATATAATCGTAGTTGTTGAAATGCTATCGCAGCAGGGAGTAAATCAATTTCTGAACAATTCTCTGACTGCCGAATATCGTTCTGCGCCTGTAAATATTCACAATGACGGCTCATTGCCATATAATGATTGTGGATTCTATTTTAAAAATTCTGTTCTTACTCTTATTCAAACAGCGGAGATCTCTGCAGACACTCGGGTTATAAGCGAATTTAAATTAGTGCACAATACAACCCAAGACACATTAATAATCTTTGGCGTTCATCTCAAAGCTTATCCTCAAGATTCAACTCGAAGAGCCAGCGCAGTAACCTCGCTCAGAAACAGAACTTCACAATTAAACAACAAAACCAACTACTTGGTGTGCGGCGACTTTAATATTTTCAAATCTACGGAGTCTGCATTTCAGAAGTTGTTAAATCAATCTCAGCTGGGTTATTTCATTGACATGTCCAACGCCTCGGGTAATTGGAATGGAAACTCTGCATTCAGTAATCTTTGCACTTATTCTTCTTCTAGTTTAAATACAAGATTAGACATGATTCTCATTTCCCCTGCACTGGCAACCTCGGGCGGGATTGATTATATAAACGATTCATTTAAAATATTCGGCAATGACGGAGCTCATTTCAACAAAGCTGTTAACAGTATGCCTAATGCTTGGTTTACGAGCGATGTTTCATTGGGGACTTCGGTAAGAAACGCATCCGATCATTTGCCAATCTATGCGGATTTCAGTTTTGGCGCTTTGACAAGTATAAAAGAAATGGAGCCAACTCCAGCTCAATTTGAACTGAGTCAAAATTATCCAAATCCATTTAACCCGGCAACGGTTATTAGTTATCAATTGCCTGTCGCGGGAAATGTAAGTCTAAAAGTTTACGATATGCTTGGACGAGAAGTTGCAACATTGATCAACGAATACCAAGGTGCAGGAGTACATCATTCTCAATTCCTCGCCTCGCTGCATTCACATTCAGCGAGTCGAAGCGGGTCAATTATTAATTCACAATTATCCAGCGGTGTTTACTTTTACAGATTAAGCGCGGGTGCTTATTCGTCAACAAAAAAGATGATTGTTTTAAAGTAATGCCCTCCGTTTCAAAAATATTACTGCCGGGATTAGGCAAACAACTCGACTTTCTTCGGAAAAATTCATCCATACAAGCTAAACGGGCTTTAGTAATTGGGTCCAGCAGCGAGAAAATAGCAAAGGATCTGGCTAAACAATATTCATGCGATGTCGACTTAATCGTTGAAGACTATGAATCGCTTATGAGTTCGAATTTAATTCTAGGCGATGATTCGAAAGTGAAAGTAAGCTTGATGAATTTTGAGATCACCGATTTCGATGCCTGCACTTTCGATCTGATCTACGCACAGGCGTCGGTTTCATTAACCAACAGAAACAAAATCATCAAAGAGATAAAACGAATACTAAAGCCGGGAGGATTTTTTTGCGTCGGAGAAATTGTTTCGCTAAAAAAGGAAGTCCCAAAATTCATAACTGATATTTTCGATTCTTCAAATTTGCTTCCTCTTCTCATTGATGATTTACAGAAATATTATGAAGAGAGAAAATTCTTAATTGTTGAGAAAGAGAATTTATCAGACACACTTGAGGATTATTATTCTCAGACCGTTTCGCTTCTAAAAGGAACGAAAGAAAATTTAAGCGACCGCGAAAAAAGTTACTATAAAAAACTTCTCAATAAAGTCAGTCACGAATCGAACGTTTACCTAAAATTGGGCGGCGATAAATACATCGGCTTCGTTTCAATGCTTCTACAAAAGGGTGAATCTTGAAAAAAGGAGATTTGCTTGAGTTAGACATTACCGGTTATGCTTTCGAAGGAAAAGGTGTTGCAAAGATTATTAAAGATGCACCGGCAACAGATTCCGCAGAACCAAAGAAGTTTGTCGTCTTTGTGAATGGAACATACCCCGGGGACAAAGCCCTGGCACAAGTCACCAGAATCCGAAAATCTTACGCCGAAGCAAAAGTAAAAAATCTTATAACCCGTTCTTCTCTTAGAATAGATCCAAAATGTAAACACTTTGGTATTTGCGGTGGATGCAAAGCTCAAGACCTTACTTACGAAAGTCAGGTGAAATTCAAAGGAGAGCAGGTAAAAGATATCTTCGAGCGTCTCGGCGGACTCGACACGTTTGAAGCTTTGCCCATCGAACCATCGCAGAAAACATTTTTCTACCGCAACAAGATGGAGTTTTCTTTTGCTGAAAAAAGATGGCTGACCGATAGTGAGATTAATTCCATGCAGGAGGTTGCGGATAAAGACTTTGCTCTAGGTTTTCATGTACCGGGAATTTTTGACAAAGTCTTAAATATAGACGAGTGCTGGCTGCAATCTGAGCTAAGCAACCGTATCCTAAACTTCACGCACGAGTTTTCAAAAAAACACCAGCTTTTGCCATATTCCAGCCAAAAACACACCGGTTTTTTACGAAATCTGGTCATAAAACAGTCGTTTTCGACAAACGATTTTATGGTTAATTTGGTTGTCTCCGAAGAGAATGAACGCTTGTTCACAACATATAAAGATGAGTTATTGCATAAATTTCCCGAGGTAACCACTCTTGTTTTTAACATCAACAAAAAGTTATCGCAAGTTGCTTACGGAGATTATGAAATTGTTACACACGGACCAGGATTCATTTATGATTTAATTGGCGAGTGCAAATTTAGGATAAGCGCAAATTCGTTTTTCCAGACAAACTCTTCTCAAGCGGTAAAGCTTTATTCAATTGCAAAAGGCTTTGCGGAATTTATCGGCAGTGAAATTGTTTACGACCTTTACTCCGGCGCCGGAACAATTCCAATATTTATTTCCAAAAATGTAAAACAAATCTACGGTTTCGAAAGTGTTGAACCGGCAATCAATGATGCAACGGTGAATATTGAATTGAATAACGTTAGCAATTTCAAGCCTATTCTTGCTGATCTCAACAAAACCTTTTTACCGGTTATACAAGAAAAGGCGATCCCGAAACCAGACATTATTATTACAGATCCGCCTCGAAGCGGAATGAATCCTAAAACTGTTAAAGATATCATAGAACTCTGCCCGAAGAAAATTGTCTATATCAGTTGCAATCCCGCTACGCAAGCGCGCGACATCAAACTATTGTGCGACGGCGGTTATAGGCTAATAAAAATAAAGCCGGTTGATATGTTTCCACACACATACCACATAGAGAACGTGGCACTTCTAACAAAATAACTTACCAAACTTCTTCTTATAGCCCGGAAGAATCCGTTTACGATTGCTCCATTATAGTAATCGAATTCAAAGTGAGACAATACTATAACAAGCGGACTTTGAATTCCGCGCAAAATCCGCTGAACCATTTGGCACATCGATTGAGTTTTCTAATACAACATAAGCACCCAAAAGGCGAAAGCAAAACCCTCTAAAAAGCTTTCTCGATGGCGGCGGCGATTTTGGTGAACGGTACTTCGGCTGGGCTGTTCACTGGGATTTCCGCCCTGTTGTTTTAAAGCCAACCTTATTAAGGTTCCTTTGGTTATTACTTTCAAAATCTTTAATTTTGCACACTTTCAAATAGAATAGGTTACAAATGAAGCGTACTTTTCAACCAAGCAAAACAAAAAGAAAAAATAAACACGGATTCCGGGAAAGAATGGCTACCAAGAACGGTCGTAAAGTTCTTGCGCGCAGAAGAGCAAAAGGAAGAAAAAAACTAACAGTAAGCGACGAACGCTAATTCCGCGGCGGCGGAGCGGTTTTGCATATTGATTGCTCTTTCATACTATAATGTTTTTATCGACGCCTCGCCTCAAGCTGCGAGGAGGTTCAATTGAAACGGTTTGGTCTTTCTGCTAATGAAAGAATCAAAAGTAGAAATGATTTTGAATTAGTTTATACTACCGGCGAAGTTTTATTTTCTTCTTCAAACAGACTCAAAGCCGCTATTTTAATTCGAAACGAAAATGAAGAAGCTGTATTAAAGACAGCTTTTGCTGTTTCAAGGAAGTGCGGAAACGCTGTTTGGAGAAATCGTGTTAAGAGATTGCTGAGAGAATCATTCCGGCTTAATAAAGAAAGTTTGAAAGCCGAGGTTGATTCAAAAAGAAAAATTCTGCTGGTGGTTCTTTCTCCCAACACGATAAACCAGAAGAAGAATAAAAAGATTATTTTGAAAGACATTATGAACGATGTAATTGATTTATTGAACCAGATTAGAGCAAAATTGTGATGCGGTTTATTTTTGTAAAACTTATCAAACTTTATCAAAAACTTATTTCGCCTATGTTTCCTCCGTCATGCCGTTTTTATCCCACATGTTCGGAGTATGCTGTTCAGGCAATAACAAAATACGGTTCATTGAGAGGCGGGGTAAAATCCGCGTGGCGAATTTTAAGATGTAATCCGTTTAGTAAAGGCGGATTCGATCCAGTTGATTAATCAAGGAATTTTTTAATGGATAAAAATACTTCTCTTGCTTTTGTATTGATCGGTTTAATACTGATTGTATGGCTATACTTTAATTCACCTACTCAAGTACCGAAACAACAAAATGGCAAAGCCGATACAACTGCTATTGCAAAGAAAGATACAGCCGCATTCAAACAGCCGGTACAAAAAGAAACTCAGCAGCAGCAAACCGAAAAAGAAGTTTCACCGCTCGGCGGAAAAGAACTGCCCGAGCAAATCATCACAGTTGAAACCGACCTGGCAAGAATAGAGCTAACGACAAAGGGCGCGCGAATCAAAAGATACTTTTTGAACGGATACAAAACATGGTATCACAACGAAATTGAACCGAAGGACACAAATTATTACAACCAGCACGTTCAGCTTGTTAACGATTTGAAGAACGGCGGAGATTTCAACATCATTTTTGTAACGAAGGAAGGAAAATTGGTAAATACTTCCTCGCTGGATTTCAGCGCCTCTCCTTCGAACTACATTTATAAAGTTTCCGGTAAAGATTCTCTCGCACTCAATTTCACATTCACCGCAGATAACGGGAAAGAAATAAAAAAGAATTTTGTTTTCTACGGCAATAATTACGCCTCGAAGGTGAACATTGAACTCGATAACATGGAAGACGTTATCAGCAGCTATAGATACGATCTTGTTTGGCAGAACGGAATAAATTTTGTTGAAGAAAATTCCGTTGACGAAGCAAACAATTCTCACTCAAGTGTTTTTTCTGCAGACGAACTGGAAATAATTAAAGCAAAACCGGGCGAAAAAGTTACTAAGGACATCAACGGCAAGGTAGATTACGTTGCGATTAAGGACAAATACTTTGCCATGATATTGGCGCCGGCAAATCCGAGCAGCGACGGCGGTGCTTACTTTGAAGGAACTCACCTTGCGGTCAACGACGGCGTGCGCGAGTATTACAGTGCAAGTTTAAAAGTGCCGTTTAAGAATCAGAAAATTCAAAAAGATTCTTTTACTCTCTATCTCGGCCCGGTTGATTACTTCCTGTTAAAAAGTTACAAGAAAAATTTCGAACAGATTTTTGAATTCGGCAGTTTCTTAGGATTAAAATTTATTATCAAACCAATTTCCGAATACATAATGCTTCCGCTATTCAGTTTCCTAAGCGGGTTCATAACTAATTGGGGATTGGTAATAATTGTCTTTTCGATCTTGATTAAATTTGCACTGCATCCGCTAACACGCCAAAGTTTAAAATCGATGAAGAAGATGCAGATGCTTCAGCCGAAGATTACCGAGCTGAAAGAAAAGTTTAAGGACAATCCGCAGAAAGTTCAGCAGGAAACTATGAAGCTTTACTCCACATACGGTATTAACCCTATGGGCGGTTGTCTCCCGTCATTATTGCAGATGCCGATACTTGTTGCTCTGTGGAGTTTGTTCAATGTTACGATTGAAATACGCCAGCAGCCGTTTATTCTTTGGATGAAAAATCTTTCTTCGCCCGATGTTATTTACAGACTGCCGTTCAAGCTGCCGCTATTTAATGTTGATGCTATAAGTGGTCTTGCCGTTTTAATGGGAGTTACAATGTTCATCCAGCAAAAGATGAGCATCAAGGATCCATCCCAAAAGGCGATGATTTACGTTATGCCGGTAATGTTCACGCTTATGTTCATGGGATTTCCTTCCGGACTTAACTTGTATTATTTTATGTTCAACCTTCTTTCTATTGGGCAACAATATTATGTTAATAAGAAACACGATAATGTGGAATTAGTGCCGGTGGCAAACCCAAACAAGAAAAAGGGTTTTCTAACAAGAATGATGGAATCCGCCGAGAAGCAGGCGCAAGAACAAAGAAAAGCTGCCCAGAAAAAAAGATAACATTTACAAGTGCGGCAATTAATCAGAACATGAAATGCTTAAGACATCGATAAAAATTTTATTCGCATTTCTGATTTTACTTTCTCCGGTTGCCGCACAAAACAAAACCACACTCAAACTTAACCTCGTCACAAAGTCTCTTCCATTCGGATTAACCGAACAGGTTCCGGCGAACATACCGAAGATTGGTTTGGCATTAAGCGGCGGAGGTGCGCGTTCGATCTCTCAACTCGGTGTTCTGCGGGCATTTGAAGAAGCGCAAATACCGATTGACATAATTGTGGGCACCAGCATGGGCGGTGTTGTCGGCGGCTTATACTCTGCAGGTTACTCTCTAAACGATCTCGATTCAATTCTTCAGCATACAAACTGGAGCGACTTTTTTTCACCGCAGCAGTCTTCTCGAAAAGAATTATTTGTCGATCAAAAAATCAGCGAAGACCGCGCCATAGTTTCATTCAGATTAGACGGATTCAAGTTTGTCATTCCGACTTCAATTAGTTCCGGTCAGCGCGCGGCAAATTTTCTGAACTTGCTTGCTATAAACGCTCCGCTTCAGTCAACAAAAAGTTTCGATGACTTCAAATACAAATACAGAGCCGTTAGCTCTGACCTTGTTACCGGAAACGAAGTAATACTAGACAAAGGATTGCTCGGCGTTGCAATGCGCGCTACTTCAAGTGTTTCATTTGTGCTTCCGCCGGTAAAAGATGATTCGTTAATGCTTGTTGACGGCGGGCTGGTCGCAAATATTCCCGCAATAGAAACAAGGAAAGCCGGTGCCGATATTGTTGTTGCTGTCGATTGTGTGAGTCCGCTTTATACCGAAGACGACCTGAAATATCCGTGGATAATTGCCGATCAAATTGTAAGCATACCAATGCAGAAATTAAATAATCAGCAATTGTCTAACGCGGATTTCGTGGTTCAGCCGGAGCTTGGCAGTAGAAAAAATTCCGACTTTGATAATCTTGAGGCGGTAATCAAAAGCGGTTACGATGCGGCAAAACCTATAGCGCAAAAAATCAAAAAAGATTTTGTGCAGAAACTTGAAGCTGCGTTTTCTAACAAAGAAAAATTTTACAAAAATCTTGTTCCCGATGATACCACAAACGAGCTTGACGAATCTTTTGTTCATCCATTTTACGGTAGAGATTCCGTTTCAAACGGCGAACTTCTTTACGCGCTTTATAAAAAACAATCCGAAGGCGGATGGAAAAATCTTTCAATAGATATCGACGAGCATGACGGAAAATCTTTTGTAACTCTTAATGCGGTTAAGAATCCGGTAGTAACAAAACTTGACATGGAAGGAGTTGAAGTTGGAAACGAGGGGTTGATTTATGATCTTTTCAGCGGACTGATCAACAAACCTTACGACGCAATGAGAACGTTCGATTCGGCGTTAGATGCGCTTCGTTATTATAAGAAGGAAGGTTACTCGCTCGCCCGCATCGAAAATATTTCTTTCGATGAAAGAACCGGAGTGCTCTCCGTAAGATTCAGCGAGGGATTAATCAATGAATTAACCGTCGAGGGAAACTCTAAGACAAGAGAAAAAATTATAACTCGCGAGTTTCCCCTCAAAGCCGGGGACTATTTCAAGTACTCTCTTGCCGAAAAAGGTTTGGCAAATCTCCGGAGTACAAATTTGTTCGATCAAGCCGAGGTCGTCGTTTCTGAAAAAGATAACAAGAACAATGTCGTGGTCAAGGTTGCCGAAAAAATTTCCAGCGTTTTGAGACTTGGTCTAAGAATCGATAACGAAAACCAGGCGCAGTTGTCGTTCGATCTTAGAGATGAAAACTTCAACGGTTCCGGACAAGAACTCGGCGCAATTTTTTCCGGCGGACTTCGTAACCGGACTTTGATTTTGGAACAGCGCGCAAATAGAGTTTTCGATTCATACATAACTTACAAGATTCAGGCGTTCCATGAATTCAATGACGTTAATGTTTACAGGGATGATTCCCTTGAAGCAGAAAACGAATTCCGTAGAAAAAAAACGGGCGAGTATAGACAAATTTATTACGGAGGTTCTTTCGGAATCGGAACACAGGTGGAAAGATTCGGAAATCTTTTTGTTGAAGCGCGCTATCAAAGAGACGAGGTAAAAAATAAATTTGATTACTACGGTCCCACATATAAAATGGATATATCAAGTTTGCGGTTTTCGATGTATATCGATTCGCAAAACGAATACCCGTACCCGACAAGCGGATTTCTGATCAAAGCATACTATGAAACCGCTCAAACCGCACTCGGCGGCGAGATTGGCTACACAAAATTTTACTTCGACTACAAAAATATTTTTTCTTTTAAGAACAACAACACGTGGAGTTTGCGCGCCGTTATCGGAACCGCAGACAATACTCTTCCGCTCAGCGAACAATTTTCATCCGGCGGACAGAACTCATTTTTCGGATTGCGGGACAACGAATACCGGGGCAGACAAATTCTTCTTGCTTCACTAGAGTACCGCTATAAACTTCCCGTTAAACTTTTCTTCGATACATATCTTAAGCTGCGCTACGATCTCGGTTCAATCTGGGCAGAGCGGCAACAGATCCGTTTCAAGGATTTGCGTCATGGCATAGGTGCAACAGTGTCTTTTAATACGCCAATCGGTCCGGCAGATTTCTCACTTGGAAAAAGTTTCTACTTCAGAAATACTTTTTCGAACAATGCGATTGTATGGGGAGAAACGTTTTTCTACTTCACGATCGGGTATTATTACTAAGACTTAAACACAAAGCACCAAATTCAAAATCCAAAAGTTTAGCGTCCGTTCTCTTCAAATTTTTTAACCATTGAACCATATATTTTAGTAAGCTCAAATGCTTCTTGAAAGAGCGCTTTTCTTTTTTCCTCAAGTTCATTTTTACATTCGAATGCGGATAACCAAAACGAGGATTCTTTTGCTTCTTTTCCACAAATACGAATTCTAAAAGCAAAATCCTTTTTGCTAATCGCCTCGTTTGCTTCTCTATAATTTGCGCCAATGGAACCTGCAGATCAAATAAGCTGTCTTCCTATCTCTACGTTTACAAAATCTTTTGTTATTGCTCTCAAGAATTGAATTACATTTTTCAGAAAGTTAAGCGTTCTCTCTTCCAAATCATATTTCTTCTTTTCTTCCATTTTTTTATCAAGTGTTTGTTTTTGAGTTTTGAATTTTGTGCTTTGAATTTTGAATTTTACTTTCCCTCTCTTTCCGCTGCTTTTTCTGCAAGTGCTAAATATTTCGATGCGTGTTCCAAATCGCCAATTTTTTTGTAATGTTCGGAGAGCGCGTGATAGATTTTGCTTTTGAAGTTAACGGGGGGTATGCCGGATTCCACAATGCCGACAATTTTGTAGTTGCTGGGAAGATCGAGATCGTAATTATAAAGATTTAAAATTCCAAGATATGGTTCGAACTCGGTTGGTCTCTGCAAAGATGCTTTAATATAATAGTTAAGTGCATCTTCAAGCCGCTCGTAGTTTTCGGAAAAACTTCCGAATACTTTTGCCGTCCACATACAAAGAGTAAAGCTGCTATCCGGATATTCTTTGATTAGTTTTTCCGTAAACATTTTTATTTCGTCGGCAGACAATACCGGATTGCCGAGAAGAATTTCAAAAATTTCGGGGTCTTCAAATTTTTCGTTCAACGCATCTTGAAACGTATCAAACAGTTCATCCGAAGAAATCGAATTCCGGAAGATGTTCTCTATTCTTCTAATGGTCTCTTCGTTCATCGCCCACTAAGTACTTAATCAAATTTTCTTTTGTGAATTTCGGAAGTTCTTCGCCAAACTCCACAGTTTTGTTTTTGTCCCACTGCTCATGTTCGGAAGTGACGAACTTGTGTGCTTCCAAAAACGCAAACCGCCTGTCGATTAATTTCCCTTCGTCATCAAACAGTAAGAATCCGATAATAACGGGAATGTCCAACTTCTTCTGCCAGTTAAGGTAAGCTTTGGCTGCGCGCTCGTTAACGATAAAAGCTTTCGAATGCTTGCCTTTCCAATCGAGCAATGCAAAATTATTTTTGTATTTGATGATTACGTCGGGTTTGTCTTCCCCTTTTTCCCACAGCCGTTCGTAACGTTTATCTTCGCCAAACTCTTTAAACTCTATTCCCCACTGAACGAGAAGATTTTTCCCCGCGCGCTCGGCGAGATCATGAAGTTTGTAGTTGCTTCTAAACTCTTCTTTCGATTTAGCCGGCCGGAAATCCAGCTTTTTCATATTCTCCCGCCATTCCTATTTACTAAAACAATCGTCGTTATAGCGCAAATTAATTTCTGATTGGAAAATAATTTATAATTACTCATAAAACAATGTAACCTTCACCGAAATCGGTTCGTCTTTATGATAAGAAAATTAAATGCTTGAGCAGCCAAGATATCGTTTCCTTATTCAGCAGTACAAGAACAGAATTTACACATACTCGCTTTACATGCTGAAAAACAAAATGGACGCGGATGACGTAACGCAGGAAGTTATGATCCGCATCTGGAAAAATATTGACGGCTTTAACGTGTTCGCGGCAAAGACGTGGATAATGAAAACAACTCACAATCTTTGCATCGATTACTTAAGAAAAAGATCGGTTGCATTAAACAGAGAATTAGAAATTAACGAGTTGGTTGAAGAAAGCATCGAAGCGGATAGGAGCGAGGAGAATCCTTATTTAATAACGCATATAAAAATTATGGCGTCAAAAGTAAAAGAGGCAATTCAGCGATTGCCGGAAAATTTAAGAAGCGTTTTTGTTCTTTACGAAATTCATGGACTGAAATACAAAGAAATCAGCAAAACGCTCGACTTGCCGTTGAACTCGGTAAAAGTCTATCTGCTGCGGGCAAGAAAAAAATTGCAAGAGGAATTAAAAGGTTATGAAGCGTAAAAGAATTTTTGATTTAACCGACGGGCAAAAAGACAAAATAATTTCTGCGGCGTATGGAACCGGTTCCCTGTCGGACAAACTAATTGTGCGGCGTCTTATCTCTTCAAATGAGGAGGCGGAAAAACTTTATTTATCATACAAAAACACGGCAGCAGAAGTAAAACAAATTGCCGAAGATGAATGTCCCCCGGATATTTTAAAGAATGTTCAACACGAAACCAAGCGCGTGCTAGAAGACAAAGACTCGTTCATGTCGGATTTGTACTCGGCGGTTTTCTCACGACCGATTATTTCTGCGGTTACAACCGTAGTGCTGATCGCGTCAATCGTAATTGCTTTAATCATCAACAGACCGGTTCAATACAATTATACTCGGGCACAAATAATCGATGCCGATAGACAGGCAAGAGAAGCATTTTTGATTGTTGGAAAAATTTTAAAGGAAACTCACATCACACTTCAGAATGAAGTTTTGAGCGAAAGAGTGTCTAAGCCGCTTAATCAAAGCATAAGAATTGCAAACAAATTATTTGAAGGAGAAAAAAAATGAAAGCTCTTAAAACATTAATCACACTAACATTATTGCTGAGCGTCAGCGCCTTTGCCCAGCAAAAAGGAGATTACTCAAAAGAACCGGGTTACTTTAATTACAGCAAATTCCTGCCAGCTAAAATTGGAGAACCGACAACAGAGGTTAATCTGGAAGAACCTCTTCTCAAGATGGCGGGACAAATGGCCGAGGACAAGAAAGAGGATGTCGGCAATATGATTTCCGCTCTAAAGCTTGTCAATGTAAATGAATTCGACGTCGATAAAAATCAATATTCTGAAATGGAGAGTGCTATTGAATCGATGGACAAAGACTTGCTGGGAAAACAGTGGGACAGAATCATCAGGACAAAAAGCAAAAATGATTTTACTAATATCTATGTCAAAGCGGGAAGCGATGGAAAATTTATGGGCTTAGTAGTTGCTTCTCTAAACAAAAACGGTAAAGCAACATTTGTAAATATTGTTGGACGGATTGATCTGGACACCATTAAGCAGCTTTCCAAGCAATTCAATTTTAGCACCGGAGAAAAATCCAAAGAAAAGAAAGATCAAGAAAAAAAGTAACTCTTTAGAATTTAATTTGAACACCCCTTCTGTTAAAAAGATTATTTTTTGGCAGAGGGATTTTTTTGCATAATTCTACGAAACCTTTCGTTGTCTCGTAAGTCTAAACTCCTGTAGAAAAAATCCGGCAATGGGAAAAGTGAAAGGGTCGTTTATGAAAAATATTTTACTGGTTGTGTTAATATTGTTACTGCCGCTAATAATCTTCGCGACAGGTGGTGCGGGCAATCAAAAAGTTGTAATTGCATACAAAATAAAAGATTTGAACATTGCTCTCGATGGAAAATTAACCGAGTCCATTTGGAAAAATCCGGCGGTTAAGGAATTTGTTCAACGGGATCCGAATGAAGGTACTCCTGCTACCGAACCTACGGAAGTTTGGGTCGCTTACGATGAATCGTATCTTTATGTCGCTGCACGACTTTATGATTCCCATCCGAATTTAATTGATGCAAGCTTAGCGCGCAGAGATTCTCAAATCGATTCCGATTGGTTTACGTTCTATGTAGATCCTTACAACGACAAGAAGACCGGTTACTATTTCTCTGTTAATGCTGGCGGCACTCAAAGCGATGGAGTTTTATTCAATGATAGTTGGAATGATAATTCTTGGGATGGAGTCTGGGAGGCAAAAACTTCAATTGGAAAAGATGGCTGGGCGGTCGAGATGCGAATTCCATTTTCGCAATTACGATTTAATTCTGCAAACGAAATGACCTGGGGCGTAAACTTTGAACGAGAAATAAAACGTGATAAGGAAACAGACTATTTCATCATGGTTCCGAAAAAGGAAAGCGGATTTGTTTCGCGCTTTGCTTCTCTCGAAGGCTTAAACGGGATTCAGCCGAAACAAAGATTGGAAGTTCTTCCTTACGTTGTTCAGAAAGCGCAATACCTTGTTCATGATGCAAACGATCCGTTCTACAAATCAAATCAGTACAAAACAACAATCGGCGCAGATGTAAAAATCGGTTTGGGCAGCAACCTAACGTTGGACGCAACTTTCAATCCGGATTTTGGTCAAGTAGAGGTTGATCCTGCGGTAATTAATTTATCGGCATTCGAGTCTTACTTCGATGAAAAGAGACCGTTCTTTGTTGAAGGCAATAACATATTCATGTTTGGAATTGGCGGTGCAAATAATAATTTGGGATTTAACTTCGGCTTGCCGGAATTATTTTACACAAGACGCATTGGTAAAGCTCCGCATGGAAGCGTTGCTTCCGCAGATTATGTTGATTACCCGAGTGTAACAAATATTATTGGCGCCGCAAAGCTCACCGGAAAAATTGATGAAACAACAACTATCGGCGCTATGAGCGCGGTTACGGAAAGAACATTCGCAACATTATTTAACAATGGAATAAAAACTTCTCAGCAAGTTGAACCGCTCACACATTACGGCGTTTTCAGAGCTAAGAAAGAAATCAACGGCGGCAATCAAGGACTCGGCTTAATGTTCACAACCGTTAATCGTGATTTAAGTGATGCCGGTTTAAGATTGCTGCTTGCTCACAATTCTTACACTTTGGGTTTCGACGGCTGGACTTTTCTTGACAAGAATCAAGAGTATGTGATCACCGGAGCTTTTGTTGGTTCATACCTAAACGGCAGCAAAGAGTTCTTAACAAAGTTACAGCAAGAACCGCGAAGATATTTTCAACGACCGGATGCTCACTTTGCAAAACTTGATTCGAACAGAACTTCGCTTTCGGGTTATTACGGCAGAATAATGCTCAACAAACAGAATGGAAATTTTTATGTCAACTCTGCACTCGGCATTGCAAGCCCCGGTTTGGAATATAACGATCTTGGGTTCCAATGGATGGCTGATCGAATCAACGGGCACTTTGTGTTAGGTTATAGATGGTTCGATCCCGACAGCACTTTCAGAAGAAAATACATTTACCTGAGTCACGCGCGCAGTTATAACTTTGATGGAAATTTAATTTCCAATTTTGTGTGGTGGAACATCGGCGCAGATTTTCTGAACTATTGGAGAATACGGTTTATCGGTAATTATTCATTCAAGTCATATAGTTTTACAGCAGCTAGAGGCGGTCCGTTGATGGCTAATCCGCCGCAATATCAAGTTTCGCTCTTCGCAAATTCAGACAGCAGGCAAAAAGTCATTCTTCAAGCGAACGCCGTTTATGCAAAGAATGAAATTGGCGGCGTTGGAGCTGGTGGAGAAGTTGATATTGAGTGGAGACCAAATTCGCAAATTGATTTCAGCATTGGTCCATCGTTTCAATATAATCATGATACACGCCAATGGGTTGGAAATTATTTCGATCCGACTGCGGTTAACACGTATAACAACAGATACGTCTTCGCAACTATCAATCAAAAAATTTTAGCTGCAAACATTAGATTGAATTGGACTTTCACGCCGGCGTTAAGTCTTCAGTTATTCATGCAGCCGTTCTTTGCCGTGGGAAGCTATAACGACTTCAAAGAACTTGCCCGTCCCGGAACGTCCGATGTAAATTTATACGGCGCCAACGGTTCAACCGTAAGCTACGATCAAAACAGCAATGCTTACAATGTAGATCCGGATGGAAGCGGTCCGGCGCCGGTATTTCAAATTTCCAATCCGGATTTCAATTACAAGTCGTTGAGAGGAACTGCGGTGTTAAGATGGGAAGTGCTGCCCGGTTCAATTTTTTATTTTGTGTGGTCTCATAATCAAGCCAACTTCGATAATCCGGGTGATTTTAATCTCAGCAGAGATTTTAAAAACTTATGGCGCACCGATGGCGATAATGTTTTTCTCGTCAAGTTCTCTTACTGGTTTAATATGTGAACATAAGCGTTCGCCCCTGTGTAACAGCAGCCCGTTAAGTGACGATAACAGAGTTTTTTGTTTTTTAAGCAACATTAACCGCGTCAATTGCCTTCCGCTGAAAATTGATTTTTGTTCTCTTGTTAAGTAGATTTATTTCAAGAATAAGTCCCCTCCGAAAGTAGAGATCAACTTTAATAGATTTTCTTTTTCTCTATCCATTGTGCTCATAAATCATAATTCTCATTATGACTAAAACCGAATCTGACTGGTGTTGTGTTTTCACTAACAGCCCGCGCTTTTCTTTCGAAGATTTTCTCTTTCTATCACAAAAAAATACGGCGTTTCCAAAGGTCATGGTCTATTCATCCGGTTAGAAGAAGGTAAAACAAAGAGGGTGCTATGAAAAAAATGTTTTGCGTATTAATTATTTCGCTGGGGCTTAGCACACCCCTCCATTCTCAAAGCGCAATAAGGTATATCGATTCTACTTTTACCGAAGTACAGACTTACACAAATCAAGTTTATGCTTCGGCACAGCAATTAACGGTTCCATATCTCGGGGAAAGCTCAACCACCTCCGTAGATTTAACGATCCACATCTTTGAACCTTTAGGCGATACGCTTAAACAAAGACCAATGCTTGTATGCTTTCACGGCGGCGGTTTTGTTAGCGGCAACAAAGAACACGACGACATGATTGAGTTCTGTAAAATTTTTGCGCGGAAAGGTTATGTAACTGCTACTGCACAGTATCGTTTAGGTATGAATCTCTTAAGCAACACAAGCGGAGAAAGAGCCGTGTATCGCGCTATTCAAGACAGCCGGGCGCTACTAAGGTACTTAAGAGAAAATGCCGTAACGCTCAAAATTTCTCCGGAGCATATTTATGTTTTGGGAAGCAGCGCCGGCGCATTCATGGCGCTTCATAACGTTTTTCTGAATAAGGAAACGGAACGACCCGCGGGAACTTATCTGATAAACAATTTTCCACCGACCACAAACAATGGTCCCGATCTTGGCAGCCTCGATGCAATCGGAAGTTATCAAACGCAAAATTCACAGGCTAACGGAATTGTAAGTCTTTGGGGCGCACTTCAAGACACAAGTTTAATTGAAGCCGCTGATCCGCGCATTCCGGTTTTACTGATACATGGAACAGCGGATGCAATTGTTCCTTTCGGACTTGGATCACCGTTCCAAGCACCAACACTAACAGCAACATACGGTAGTCAAACAATTGATAAGCGAACGACAAGTTTATCTTATCAACATGAGACCTACTTTGTTCCGGGAGAGGGGCACGAATTCTACGGCGTGGTAAACGGAAATTGGAGCCCCGCACCAAATCAGTATTGGTATATAGTTGTCGATAAGGTCCGCGATTTTCTTTTTGATATTCACAAACCGGCTGCGGCGTTCGATCAAGTTGTTAGCGGCGCACAAGTTACTTTCACAAACAACAGCACAAACGCAATTGCATGGCATTGGGACTTCGGCGACGGTTCAAGCAGCGCCGCACAAAACCCGGTACATACTTATACACAATCGGGAAATTACAATGTAACTTTGACTGCATACAGTCAGGTCTTTAGTACTGATGCCGCGACAACGGTTGTTAATGTGACCGTTACGTCGGTGCCGGAAGAAATTCCGCTAACGACAACACTCCGTCAAAATTATCCAAACCCGTTTAATCCTTCCACAACTATTGAATACTCATTGAGAACGGCAAGCAAAGTGAAAATCGAGATTTATGATTTGCTCGGAAGACTCGTGGAAAGGATTGCGGACAAAGTGGAATCCGCCGGCACAAAAAGAATTGTGTGGAATGCTAAAAATCTTTCCGGCGGAATGTACATAATAAAGATGGTGGCTGTTGACGTCAACGGCGGAAGTTATTCTTCATTCAAAAAACTTTTGCTTCTAAAATAAGAAGCGAAGAAAGGAAATTTGAAATCAACGATTTGTTAAAATAAATGCTCTTGTGAATTGTAAAACGTGAAGAAGAATTCGAAAAAATATTTTTGTCTTGCCGGTTTGTGCATTTGCTTATTTCAGAATCCGATTCTGCCGCAGCATTTTACCAACGACGGCTGGTCCGCACAAATTTTTTACATATCGGAAGCAACGATAAACATTTATGAAGCTCCCTCGACCGAGGCAAAGGTTACCGGGCATTACATGTATCTTGAAAAAGTTTTGGTGTTAATTAACAACGGTAACACGGGACATCTCGCCGATCCAGCAGGCAGGTTCGGCTGGCAAAAAGTTCTTTATCCTAAAAAAGGTTATGTGGAAGATAAATTTCTAATCACTACTCAAAAGAAATTGGAAATAGATAAAAAGTATGGATACAAAGAAGAGATGGGCACCGACGGCTGGCAATATGAACTTAGATTTTGCAACAAGGATTATTCTTTTGTTAAAGGACTTCCCGGTTATCAATCGCAAAACGCCGGTATAATAACCAATGGGGAAAAAGTTTTGACAATTGCCGACGAGATCAACAACAATAAAGTGTGGACGAAAATACTTTACCCATTTGACGGTTATATTCTTTCACAAGACATTCTTGCAGACACGGGAGATTTTTACGTCGGCATTGGCGGTTTATACGGAGTCTCTCAAATTTCATACGAAAAGAATTTTAGAAATTATAAAAATCCGATGGGAGGATTTTTAGAGTTCTCAAAAACAAATTGGCAGATAGGCTTTAGAGCCGGGTACAATTATTCCGAGTCGAACATTTCAACGTACATATTGAAAACAAATCTTCTCTACCTGCAGATTCGTTACAATCTTCTTAACGCGTTCAATAATCATTTAAGTGCATACGCTGTCGCCGGAGGATGTTACTGGTTCTCCAGTTTTCAAAACACAAAGTACCCCACATTAACTTCATACTTCCCGCTGGAAAAAGATAGTGGTCCCGGATACCTGGCAGGCGGTGGATTAACGTACACGCTTAATAATTTTTTCATAGATGTTCAATATTTCTTTTTTGGTTCAAGGATGGCTGTCTTCGGAAAGGAACCATTGCCCGGCGAGTTTACCAATCAGTACAAATTGTACCCGGGCAGCAATCAGGTAAACGTAATGTTTGGATATAAATTGATTTTTTAGGAATGCATTCATGAACACAGAAATCGAACTATCGGCGCGCGTGAAGAAAATTGGAGCTTTTGTTTTTGTCATAATCTTTTCGTTTTTGATTGGATGCACAAAAGAAAATTTTGTCGAGCCGGTCGATCCGTTTGTTGATCAAAATCTCGAATCAAACCCGGATGTTTTCACAATTGGGCAAGGCAGCAGTGCATTAAAAATTAAAACGAATCCCGCAAACGTAATCAATACAGAAAACGGTGTAAGAATTAAGGGGACAATTTTTGTCGAGAATTCTAAATATGGAGATATGCCTTTATCGACCGGCGATTTTGAACTTGTTAAAAATAGCTCAGACAATTTTTATTCAAATATAACCGGCTTTTCGAAGGTTCAATTACCTCATGAGGGACTCTTAAAAGATTTACAGATGGTTGGATTGCCGGCTGCAGCATTGGGTTTCAAAAAGGGAAGCGACTTTGATACCGGCGCTTTGAATTGGCCGGTAAATCCAAACCGTTATTATTTCTACTATGAAAATACAAATGATAATCCTTTTCAAGCCGAAGTAACAAAATCTTCTTTCAAAAACATTAAAAAGGTTGCTATCGATCCCACCGATCCGTTTACTTTTTTCACTTGCGATTTTACCGGAACAAAACTCGGCGATCTCTCGGATGTTGGAATGGCGGTTTCTACACAGGGTTTGATCCCCTTTGATCCTCTGGTTAAACTAGGCGACATTAAAGGTTTCAACGGCAATTTTTATTTTACCGGAACTATACCTCTGCAATCTTACCCAATTGCATTTACCGGCGAAGCTTGTCTCGCATTCAACTCAGGTGATCAAAACGGCATTAAGAATTTCTTCTCGGGAAATAATACAAATTTTAAACTGGGATTGAACGGGCAAGCAACTTTTGATAACACCGCTCTTGATTGGTTAAATGTTCAGGTTGTCTTGGGGCAAGCAACTTTGGTTCTAAGTGTAAACCAATCCGGTGATACGGATATTCAATTTGCCGGAGTGCGCGAACTGCCTCCCTCAACACCGAGCGATTTTCTATATCAAATCATCGGGAAAGACTGGGATTTTCTTGATTACCTCGTACCGATTCAGCAGAAAGAAACTTTTTACGGAAGGATCGGAACAAAATTTTCTGACTGGAAATTAGGATTCAAATCCGAATCAAGCTTAAACCTGCCTAACAATATTCATCTCGACATGGGAAAAACACAGCTGGAAATATCTTCTTCGCAAATGTATTTTATGGGCGAAGCAGTTGTGGGCGGACTGAATAGAGTTGGTGTTGAAGGTTATGCCAACAAGAACGGAAATTTCAAGCTGACCGGCTACGGCAAAAACAGTTTACACACCCATGTCGGCAAATTATCAATCGGGTATTCGCTTGGAATGTCGGTTACCGTTCAATATGAAAACGGAGTTTTTACATTTAAGGGTGATTTCAAGTTCAGAGGTGAAGCGTGCGTTACCATTGCGAAACACGATTTTTGCGCGAGTATTTCTGTTTCGGGAGACATTTCTATTTCTTCAAACGGATCGTTTGAAATTTGTTTCTCCATCGGCATTGGAAAACTCGGCTTCGACGTGTGTATTAACTACGACCGCAACAGTAATGCCGTTGGCGAACTATTCGATCAAACAATGACGGCAACTGAAATTCCACTGGAACAAGTTCCTCTTGAAAACAGATTCCCTGCTGTTGAATGCGACACAGGACAAATTAAATAATTTCTTTGAAGCGCGGAGAATAGTTATGCTCAAGAAAACATGTTTGGTGATTTTTGCCTCGGTGATTATCGCGTTCTGCTTTTCATGCAGCAAATCTCAAGAAGAAGATTATACTTATTCGATTGATAAAGTCTGGTGGTCCGACAGCATTGATACGAACCTGGATCACTACGTTCAATCGAAGCGGCTTAATTTTGATTTGCGGATTCAAGAGAATGTAACCCGCACCGTGAACGCGCGCGTTTTTTATAAGCTGCATGATGCATCAAGTTTTACGTTCTATGCTTTCTTAGGAGAGCACACCGCAAACGGCTCCGATTCAAAAAATCTTTTTTTCGTTCCAATCGGAGACCCAAATAAAGAATTGCCGCGAGGAACCTATGATTTTAAAATAGAAGTCTATGAAGCCGGCAACACGCGCATTGAAGCAACCACCGGTCAAAAAGACAGCGTTTTTCTTACGATGCAGCGCTTCGAGCAGTCGTCCAATGATAAGAACTACTCGATCAACGTGCAGTGGTTAGATAAATATGACCGAAGCAACAACTCGTATTGGCGTTACGCAAAGCTTGTTCTCAACGTTGATGTTGATGCACCGCTGACAAAAAATGTTTATGCAAAACTGTACTATAAAAAGAGCGCGGAGACCGTGTACCAACCATATCACGAGTTTCCAAACTTTTCAATTTACGATCGGAACGTTCAAGATACGGTTTCATGTTTCGTCGGAACGCCGACCATTGAACTTGAACATGGAACATATGACTTCAAAATTGAATTGTATGAATCGGCAAACAATATTTTAGTTGCACTGGCGGATGAATCCACTCCGGAACTTAACGATGTGAAATTCGAATCTGAAAGTGAAGATTCTTATTTCTATACGATTTCCAGGGTTTGGTGGTCGGATTCCCTAGATTTAGACCGCGATGGATATACTCAATTCCGAAAACTCAATTTTGCGGTGGAAGTTGACAAAAACGAATCACGCACAATCTTCGCAAAAATTTATTACATGCCGCCGGATACATCCGACTATTTAAAGTATGATTCGACTGCCAACTTTACGATTACAGGAAAACTTCCAACCAACGTTTACAGTTCCAACATCGGATATTCTATACAACTGGACAGCGCCAAGTACAATTTCTTGATCTCGATTTATGAACCGACGGCAGATACTGTCGAAGCATTTCAAGCTTCCGTCAGCAGTTCAACCGACACAACTTTGGCAAACCAAAAATTTGAAACACCTTCTCACGACATAAAAAAATGATACGATTTTGCTCAAATATTTTGAAAGCGTTCCCGATCTTGCTGCTGTTTACCGCGGGCATTTTGAACGCACAAAAAAATCAAGAGGAACTATTTAATGAAGCCGCTTCATCGTTAAACCTGGTAGTAGATGAATCCGGCGACGTTCTTTTTCCCGAAGAATACACAGATGCCGTTTCGCGTTATCAAACCGCAGTAAAGTATAAAGAGAAAAGTAAATCGCCGGCGGATATTCAGATAGAATTGGAAAAGGTGATCGGCATACTAACCAAGATAAACGATTCGGTTGAAGAAAGATCAAAAACATTCGGCGCGGTTTTGATTGCGCGTCAAGCCGCCGTTAAATCCAATGCCGATAGATACGCGGTTAATTATTGGAATGCCGCCGAAAATAAGTTTATGAATGCACTTGAAGATTATTCGGATAACGATTACGAAGACGTTCAAAAAGCGATTCCGCTTCTGCTCGACAATTACTACAACGCAAAAAAATATGCGGATTTCGCAAACAACTTGGTGTTCAATTGGACGCCGCTAAACAATGCAAATGCATCGCTGGCAAATTTATTGTCGCCGTTAAGTTATTCACAAGGTGCCTTAAAACTTAATAATGTTTTAGAAAGCATCTCCGAAGGAAATGATTTGAATCAAATAAAAACTTCGGTTGATGATGCCGCGGCGTCGTTTAACAAATCTACAGAGAACGCCGGAAAATTTTCCGGCAGGTATTCGGGTTTATTACGGATCAGAAAAGACGCCGCGACCGCCGGAGCCGAAGTTTATGCTGCGGACTTGTGGAATGCTGCCGAAGAAATCCTTTCGGAAACGGCTTTGGCATTTGAGAAAGATCGGACCGAGAGCGCCGCCGAATCCTCCCTTGATGCCGCATTGAAATATCTTGAAGCAAAGCATCTTGCCGTTAGAACACAAATTCTTTCCAAAACGGACAAACTTATTCGGCTTGCGGAAAAAAAGGACGCCGACGAATACGCTCCCAAAACTTTTAGCGAAAGCAAATCTTTGGCAAAATCCGTTACGGACATGATCTACAGCGACAATTATGATTACTCGAATCTAAAAAATCTTGCGGCACAAGCTGAAGCAAACGCTATTCTATCAATAAACATCACGCGTACAATTAAAGAAGTTGATTCCGATAAAAACTCTTGGGAAGATTTAATTCTTGCGTGGAATATTTTTGGAAATCACGACAACATCGCACAGGAAAAGCAAACCGAATATGTTCCTCCTGTAACAAAGAAAGTTGGCGACGCCGCACAAACAAATAGAATTCCTACCGAAGCTGCCGGCATATTTAATCCCAACGAGGCTGAATTTCTGGAAAGCGGAGACGAAATTATTATACGCATAACCGGCATAAAGTTTCAATGGCTTGGTTACATGCTGGATGATAATGCAGAAAAGATTTTGGACAAAGCAATTCAAGTTCTGAATTATTTTCCTTCTTCTACTATTACGGTAGCCGGACACAACGATTATGTAGCTGCAAAAACTTTTAACCAATATATTTCTCAAAAAAGAGCCGACAGTGTACGCGCATATATTTTGTCTCACTCAAACATAAAGCCAGATAGAATTGTTGCTGTCGGCTACGGCGAAACACTGCCCATCACAAACGACAGAACGTTTGAAGGAAGAGAAAAAAACCGGCGAATAGAATTAATCATCAAATGAGGCGTATCTAAAAAGGTCGTCTCGAAGTTAGCCGTTTGCGGTTGCAGGTTTGAGTTGATTGTTTTATGTTGAAAACGAAAGGGACAATAAACATACAATGGAAAGGTTGAGAGGGGAAAATAAAAACAACGTTTTATTGGTAGATAAACAACAGCCGTCATGAAGTCCGTTGGCGGGCTTGTCCGCCGTTTTTATGGCGGGTTAAATAAATAGTTAGGCATATAATATGAATGAATCAAAATATACAAATACAGCATTGGCAATGTTGTCCACTAAAGAGGCAGCATTGTATTTTGATTATGTAATTCCTTTTCACATTAGTTCCGAATTAGTGTTGATTGATAAAGATCCCGACATTGATTCAAATTTGATTTTAGAAAGTATTCTCCCTCAATATATGGCTGAATCTGATGAATGCGGGAAATTATGGAGTGAGATTGAAGAAACATTAGCCATTATTCTATCTATAGATGTAACAAATAAATTCATTATAAAGCCACAGAATAATTTAGTCTATCAATTAGATAAAAAACCCGTTTTACTTGAGAAACTTAAAAGACAATTTGCAGAATTCAGAAAAAAATATAGGATAGAAAACTATCCATTGATTTTGCCTCCGAATTTATTCTCTAAAAATGATTCAGAAGAAAATGTTGTTGTTACGATTAGCAGGTTAAATTTAATTGATAGTAAAAAATTATCTTGGGATAAACTATTGGAATTTAGGAAAGATAATGAAGCTCGAAATAAATTAAGAAAATTACGTTTATTTGCAAATGAAAATTATCAAGACAAAGAAAAAGCATTTATAGAAGATGATTTGGCAACAAGGATTTACGATTATGAACAATTAGTAAAAGAATGGGAATTTGAAACTAGCCGTTCTTTAGTATCAATGTTTTTATCTTCTAAAATTCTTGGTGCAACAATTAGTGGTTCACTAATATCAACATATTTCGGTGTTGATACTTTACAAGCTATATTCTCAATTAGTGTTTCAGCTAGTATAGAGATAGGGAATTTATTTCTTGAAGTAACGAAAAAAAAACACGAATTACGACAAATTCTTGACACGAATCCAATTTCATATATAAAATATATAAATGAAAAACTGTAATGGATATATGCTAATCAGTTTTCCAAGCTGATCGCTTTCAAATGGCCGGCATTTATTTATATAGGTGTGCTGTAAAAATTTGTCGCTCTTTTAGTGCGAGGGAGATTTTTTTATAAATTCAGGAATATTTTGATGGTAAAGAAAATATACTACTTGCATTTTGTTTTAACTCTACTGACATTTTTAGATACGCAAGCTCAGTGGATTAATTCAACAAATTTTAAAGGATGGCCAATTACGTGCTTTGCCTCTATTGAAACAAATCTACTAGCTGGAACAAATGGAAGTGGACTTTTATTATCAACTGATAATGGTATGAACTGGAATCAAGTAAGTAATGGATTGAATGATACCTATTTCACTTGTTTCACTCAATCTGGTTCTAACCTTTATCTTGGATCTCCGGCTTCTAATAATGGTGTTTATTTATCAGTAAATAATGGAAATAGTTGGGTATCCCTTCATAACGGGTTACCCTCTCCCGTTTGGATTTTTTCTCTAGTTTCAAATGGATCAACAATTTTTGCTGGTAGCTCGGATAGAATATATCGGTCCACTAATAATGGAACTCAATGGATCTCTACTAATTTAATCAAGAGAACAGAATCCCTTGCAATATTAGGATCAAATATATTCGCTGGTACTGAGTCTGGAATCTATATGTCATCTGATAATGGTGTTACATGGATAAATAGGGGATTAAGCGGTTCATATATACGGTCTCTAGTTACAACTGAGTCTGATATATTTGCTGGGACTGATGCGGGGGTATTTCATTCCATAGATAACGGTGTTAGTTGGAATTCATTCAATATAGGTCTTACATCAAAAACAATAAGAACCTTAATTATAAATGGTCCATATATAATTGCTGGAACAAATGGTGGTGGAATTTTTATATCAACAATAAACGGTACATACTGGACTCCTTTTAATAGTGGATTAGCTGGAGGTTACTCTGATATATTATCTCTATATGTATTAAATCAAAATATATTTGCTGGAGTTGATATTCAAAATGGATTATATACTCGTTCTTTATCTGATATTGCACAGATGAATTGTCAATTGATAATTACAGTCAATCCAGCTCTTAGTGGCACAATTAATGGAATGGGTTCATATCTATTTGGAACACAAGTTACTGTATCAGCTAGTGCAAGTCTGGGTTATGGTTTTCTTAATTGGAGTGAAAATGGAAACATTATTTCTACTAATTCTAACTTCACATTTATTGTCAACGGCTCAAGAACTCTTATAGCAAATTTCCTTAATCTCCCTATTTCTCCTACGTGCCAAGCCGCGACTTCAATTAATCAAACAAGTTTTTATGCTAATTGGGATTCAGTGTCTACCGCTACTGGATATAAGTTGGATATAGCTATTGATACTAATTTCAATAATATTTTGTCATCATATAACAACAAAGATATTGGGAATATAACTTCCTACTTAGTTACAGGTTTAATGCCTGCTACTACCTTCTATTATCGTGTTAGAGCAAGCAATGCGGTTGGTACATCACCATCTTCAAATGTAATTTCTGTTACCACCTTGCCAAACGCTCCTGTTGCCCCAACGGCTCTAGCTGCGACCAACAAAACGCAAACTGGATTCATAGCAAATTGGAGTTCATCAACAGGTGCTACTGGTTATTACATTGATATAGCTATTGACCCAAACTTTTCTAATAAACTTATTAATTTTAATAATCAAGACGTATCTAATGTTACATTTTTTCAAGTAACAGGATTAACAACGAATATGACATATTATTATCGTGTGCGTGCATATAATAATGGAGGTGTTAGTAGTAACTCAAATATTATTACTACTTCATTAACGACAGGATTAGAGGATATTTCTATTTTACCTACCTCGTTTAACTTGTATCAGAACTATCCTAATCCTTTTAACCCTACGACAACGATAAATTATTCTGTTCCTAAAAACTGTTTTGTAACAATAAAAATATACGATGTTTTAGGGCTGGAAATAAAAACTCTAGTAAATTCAGAAAAATCAATTGGAATTTATAGTATCGAATTTAATTCAGAAGGGATTTCTAGCGGAATTTATTTTTGCAGGATGCAAGCCGGGGATTTTATTGATACGAAAAAACTAATCTTGCTTAAATAAGGAAATGCCTAACCAGCTTTTCCACCCGCATTTTTCATTGCGGCATTATTCAAATTTTAGAGTTGGTTAAAAATGTAAGCATTGTTGTTCTGATTTGTTCTATTAAATAAAATTGTTTCCCGATTAAATCGGGATGAGCCTCAGACTCAAAAAATATTTGGCAGTAGCTTTTCAGTTCGTCTTTGCTGTTTGGGGCGGACGGGTGAAAAGACACACCGTTAGGCGTTTGAATATTAGTGACGTTAACTTTTCAAATTTTTAAATGGAGTTAGCAGATGAATAAGCTTATACTTTCAAAACGGTCTTATTCTGAATTTAAGAATTATATTATTCGCACACACACTTCGCTATCAATTCTTACTCAAAAATCTTCTACTTTGTTTTTCTCAATAATATTTTGTTCATCTATACTTTTTATTTCCTGTTCCACAACCGAGCCGCCAAAATCAGAGCCGGAGATTCTCACGGGACTGTCTATATCAGAAGCTGATTACCAAAAAATGAAAGAAAAACATCGTCCCCTAAAACCTTTTGACCAACTTCCACCGCCTCCTGCACCGGATTATTCATCTCCCGATTCGTGGGCAGCATTATATCCAAGATTAGATGAGGCAGATGTAGCTCCACCAAATACTTCTTATCCCGAAGCTCAAGATTCTGCTTCAATTGATGTGTTTTTTGTCCATCCAACTTGTTATACCGGAAAAGATTATTGGAACGGACCAATCGATTCTACAGAAGTAAAAAGCGCCGTCTCATCTATAATGATGTATCTTGCAAGTTCTTTCAATGCAACTGCGCGAATTTATGCTCCTCGTTATAGACAATTCACAGTATTTTCTGTGCTTGAGAAGGAAACAAATTCTGGAATGAAAGCAATTGATTTTGCTTACTATGATGTTGAACGTGCATTTAATTATTACATTTCAAATTATAATCAAGGACGACCATTTATTCTTGCAAGCCATAGTCAAGGGAGTATGCACGCCAGTCGTCTAATGCAAACTAAAATCGTTGGCACTTCACTCCAATCAAAACTTGTAGCAGCCTACTTATTGGGGATGGCTATACCCGATAACCTGAATGGAATATCGCCGGCAAATTCTGCAACTGATGTAGGAGTTTATTTAAATTGGAATTCATATTTGACGGGAGCGGATAATCGCTTTTTCACGGAAGACATAGTAATATGGGTCGGAAATTCTTACAGAAAAAGCAAAGGAATTAATCTTCTTCAAATCAATCCTCTTTCATGGCTTAAAAACGGCGGAAAAATTTCAGCATCTAATAACCCCGGTTCACTTCCTTCAAATCCGGGAACTGATTTGTTACCTCTTGTGGAACGTGTAACTAGTGCTGATGCCTCAGGGAATGTTCTTATTATTGATAAACCGACTGTGCCCGGGTTTCTGGGTGATGGTCCCGATGCGCCTTTGTTGAACGCAGATAAAGGTGATTATCACAATTATGATTACCAGCTTTTTTATGAGAGCATACGAAAGAATGCTATTGACAGAACAAAAGCTTATATAAAAAAATAAAAATAAATAACGACTTTATATGTTAGAAATTTTTGAGCGAATCGATAGCAAAGTGTGTGTTATGAGAAATTGAAATTTGCTTTTATATATAATAATAGCGCTTAGTTGAGAGCTATAATAATAAGAATGATTCATATGACTAGTGTCTCAAGCGGGCTGCTTCAGTCGGTCGTACACCCGCCAAAAAGACGGCGGGTAAATTTGTAGTTTGTCTTTGACTAGTTTGATGAAGTTTTGAAGTAACTAAAATAACATTATCAATAAATCGTGGCATGTGCCAGCTAAAACCGTTGGGCATCCGCTTAAACACAACGATGTTAGCTGCTAAATATTTGTGAGCCAAAATGAAGTATGAGGAAAAAAGAGAAAAATTAGTAGAGATGCACGAATCAGCTTTACGTAGTCTGGTTATTATTCCATTGTTAAAATCTATTGGTTACTCTGATGTGTATGAATTTCATAGCTCAATTGAGAAAGGTAAGGATATACTTTTCCGTGAAGTGAGTAAACTTGGAGAGTCATTTATTCATTCGGTTGTTGTTTCAACTGAAGATATTAATGGAAAAGTTACTGATTCTAAATCTGCTTCCAAAATATTAGAACAAGTTGAGATGGTTTTCAATGAATCTTTCAATGATAAGTATACTGGTAAAAAAATGTCTGTTGACCGTTGCTGGGTGATTACTTCGGGGACAATAAATGCTTTTGCCATCGAAAGCATTGCTGGTAAACTAGAGAAATATAATCTCAACAGATTAGTTCGTTTTTTTGACGGTGATAAATTAATAGAGTTGATTGATAATTATTATCCACAGTTCTGGCAAAGAAAAGAGGAATTTTATTACTATCCAAAGTATGAGAAGATTAATATAACCACGAATAAACTTGATCCACCATTTGATAAAGATGTTGACGATTTAAGAGAAACTGGTAATCTCAAAGATGCAGTTTACCAAATCAAAAAATTGGTCGAATCACTTTTAACAGATGTTGATTATGATATCAGAGATAAATTCGTTGAGATTATTAAATCAAATAATCCTTGGGACATAATATGTTTATGGGATGAACTAAAATCTGATAGAATGGATATCAATGGAGATATTTATTTAAGTAGTGGAATAAGAAAAATTGACCAGCAATTAGAATATTTAGAAATGGATGTCAAAGAATACGAAGAACGATTTAATATTCCGAAAAATGATGATAATAAATGAAGTCGCAGCTAACCAGCCAATCAAGCGGACGCCGTTTTCGCATTTGGCATTTATATAATTATTGGTTTTGTTCTCCCGTGTAATGTTGTTTTATAATTTGGTTCTATTAAATAAAATGTTTTTATAACTATTGGCAGTTGTTAATTAAGCGGCATTGCTGTTCTGGGGCGACCGCTTATTGGCAAGAGCGTATGTTTAAAGAAGTAATTAGATTGAGTTCTCAAAGGGAAACTAAAAAGAGGAGAACTCAAAATGGAAAAGGGAAAAACATCATCGGTTTATAAAGACAAAAATATATTTGTCGGAATAGATGTACATAAGAAGCGGTGGGTAGTTAGCATACGAAGTTATGATCTTGAACTAAAGACATTTAGTATGTCTCCCTCTGCTGAAGAGTTAGAAAAGTTTTTATTGAATACATATCCTGGTGCTCTTTTCCATATTGTATACGAATGCTGTTTTTCGGGGTTCTGGATATACGATTACTTTCACGAAAGGGGTTACGACATAATTGTGACACCAACCAACAGAATCTACCGTGATGGAAGTGTTGTAAAGACGGATAAAATCGATTCGAGAAAGCTTGCTTTTCAACATTCACGCGGATTACTCAGAGAAGTAAAGGTTCCGGTGATGAAGATACGAGAGTATAGATCGCTCTTCAGAATTTATGATAAGGAGAGGATGCGGGAAGGACAGATACTTCGTCAAGTCAGATGCATCTTAGAGTGTAAGAACACGCCGTTAGCCTTTTCACAAAATATTAAGAGGAAATAGCACGGGCAATTTCTTTATTTGATGTGCCAAGAGCTAATAAGGATCTAATAATGAGATCAAGTGAAACAGAAGGATCACCTATTTCAAGTTTTGCTACTCGCGATTGGCTTGATTTAAGAATTTTTGCAAGTTCAACTTGTGTAAGTTTTTGTTCTGTTCGTAACTTTCTTAATTTGGTGCTGAGTTTTAATTTTAGTTCAATGTATAAAGATTCCTCTTCCGATAAACCGAGAAATTCGGTTGTCGAGCCAATTTTCCACCCTTTTTTCTCTAAGCTTTTTTGTTTCTGTCTATTCATTGTCATACTCCTTTATTCTCTTTTTACAAATATCTATAATATTCTTAGGCGTCTGCTGAGTTTTCTTTTTGAATACTTCAAGAATTATTATTGCATCATCATCAACTCTATAAATAATCCGCCAAGTATTTCTTTCATCATTTACTCGCATTTCATGGCAATTAGAACCTATACTAGGCATTGGTCTCGAATGTGGCATTTTCAATTTCTCTCCCATCTAAAGAAGTCTGAAAAGAAATCCAGTTTCTATCCTTGCAGCAGAGGAAAATGGAGGAGTTTTAATCTCTCCATGCAACCAGATGAGAGGTTTATCTTGAATTATCATGGTGTAAAGATATGTCAGATATGACATATTGTCAAGAAAATAAATTTCATAGGATAACCAGCCGCTCCCCGCAATAAATCTGCGGGACAGGCAACACGGACAGCCCCGCATAAGAACCGCGGGGCGAGCTGGGCGGCGGCTTAAACACGCCGTTATGTAGCTTAACAAAGTAAAGTATTGCAACGGAGCCGCACGTCCACATTGCTTGACATAATATCCGCTTTTAATTACTTTGCACGCCGTTTATGAAACAGAGAAAAATAAATATTAACAGACAGACGTATATACTAGAAATGTTTTGGTGTCCCGTAGCGCTAATTGTTAGCTGCCGGGCGTTAACTACTTAATATTCGAAAAATATTTTTTAGTTAATCCCGCCACGGCGGGATTTTTATTTTATAACTTTCCTTTCTGTGCAGGGTCGGTAAAAAGAAACCTTTATAACAATAGTTTTGTTTGCTAATTACTTCTAATGTTCTGGTTCACAAAACATCTATAACTAGTGCGGAGTATCGGATGATTAATTTTTCCAGAATCTTCTCCTCAAAACTTCCCGGCAGTATTTTTAACGGGTTGCTGATAGTTCTTGTTTTGAACGCAACTACTTTCTCTCAAAATGCAAATCTTGTAAGAAGCAAACATGGAATGGTTGTCTCCGCCAGCGAGATTGCTTCTCACGTAGGTACAAAAATTATGGAGAAGGGCGGCAATGCTGTTGATGCCGCAGTAGCAGTGGGATTCGCGTTGGCGGTTACTTATCCGTTCGCCGGAAACATCGGCGGTGGCGGATTCATGGTTATTCATTTGAAAGATGGAAAGAATACCACAATCGATTTCCGGGAAAAAGCACCGCTTACCGCAACAAGAGACATGTACCTTGATAAAAATGGAAATTACGTCCCGGCATTGAGTCAAGAAGGAACAACTTCTGCGGGTGTGCCCGGAAGCGTTGCCGGATTGATTCACGCTCTTAAGAAATATGGAACGATGCCGCTTGCTAAAGTAATCCAACCCGCTATTGATCTGGCAAGAAACGGATGGCCGCTTGATTACAAATCCGCCGAATCGTTCAAAACATTTTTGCCTGAATTCAAAAAATATCCCGCTTCATATAAAATTTTTTCTAAAGACGGCGTTCCGTTTCAAGAAGGAGAATTATTTAAGCAGACAGACTTAGCACGCTCTCTTGAGCTTATAAAAGAAAAAGGAGACGACGGTTTTTACAAAGGAAAGACGGCGGAGCTGCTTGTTAAGCAAATCAAGTCGTTAGGCGGATACATTTCTCAAGCAGACCTTAACGAATACAAACCCGTTGAGAGAATTCCGGTTGAGGGAACATACCGCGGTTACAAAATTGTATCGATGCCTCCTTCCAGTTCCGGCGGAATTGCTTTGATAGAAATGCTGAACATTCTCGAGAATTATCACTTCTCTAAAGACGATTGGGGAAGCAGCGAGTACATCCACAAACTTGTTGAAGCGATGAAATACACTTACGCCGATAGAACTTTTCTTTTGGGCGATGAAGACTTTTTCAAAGTTCCGAAGAAAGGATTGATCTCGAAAGCTTACGCAAAAACTATTTTCGATAAAATTGAAGAACATAAAGACGAAGCAGTTCCTTCCAAAGATATAAAAGCGGGCGATCCGCAAAAATTTGTTGAGAGCAATGAAACCACTCACTACTCTGTTTACGATGAAAATGGAAATGCCGTCAGCGTTACAACAACTATCAATTCCGCGTTCGGTTCAAAAATTGTTGTTGACGGCGCGGGATTTTTGTTGAATAACGAAATGGATGATTTCAGCGCCAAGCCGGGAGTGCCGAATCAATTCGGTTTGATGGGAACGGAAGGAAACTCAATCCAACCGGGCAAGAGACCTCTTAGCTCTATGACACCTACCATAGTTTTAAAAGATGATAAACCGTTCATCATCATCGGCTCGCCGGGCGGTTCAAGAATCATCACAACAGTCCTCCAAGTTATAATGAATTGCATCGACTTCGGCATGAACATAGCCGAAGCAATCTCGGCTCCAAGAATTCATCATCAATGGATGCCGGATGAAATCTTTTATGAAAACTATTCTTTTCCTAAAGACGTGAGAGTTAATCTTGAGAAGATGGGTTACAAGTTTGAAGACGCTAATCGGAAATTTTCAATCCTCGGATTAGC
This sequence comes from Bacteroidota bacterium, assembly GCA_023381535.1. The sequence continues at coordinate 248,939 of JAMCSN010000226.1, read as the reverse complement.
CGAAGGGATAATGGTTGATAACAGCGGTCACGTAATTTTTGGCGCATCAGATCCAAGAGGCAGCGGGGCAGCGGTCGGTTTCTGATAGATCAATAAAGCAATAGTACATATCAAATTATTATTTCATCTATCAATATAAGAGGAGGAAGTATGTGCGGTATATCTACAACCCATAAACGGCGGATGTTTGCAGTCTTTCTTGTTTTGTTCGCGTTTTCATTTGGGGTAAAGGCATTTGCCCAGGCTTCGGGAAGCATCAAGGGCGTTGTTACAGATGCAAAAACCGGCGAGACCCTGTTCGGTGCAAATGTTACCGTTCTCGGAACGCGCATAGGCGCAAACACCGATGCAAACGGCGAGTATTCTCTTAAAGTTCCTGCCGCTCACTATCATGTTCAATTCAGCTACGTCGGTTATAAAACCGTTCACTTTGATGTGGATGTAAAAGCCGGCGAAACTATAACTCAAAATGTTGCAATGCAGAACGACTTGATTGGTACTCAAGAAGTTGTTGTGTTGGGAACAAGAACTCAAGACAGAACGGTTGTCAATTCTCCGGTGCCGATTGATGTTATTACTGCAAAAGATATTGAGCAGTCGGGATTCACACAAACGACAGATTTGTTGAAAGCGTTGATACCATCTTATAACGCACCGGAAGCAAGTATTACCGACGGTTCAGATCACGTTCGCCCGGCAACACTTCGCGGTTTGAATCCCGACCAGGTGTTGGTTTTGGTTAACGGAAAAAGAAGATACACAAGCGCATTGGTAAATGTTAACGGAAGCGTTGGACGCGGTTCTTCCGGTACAGACCTTAATGCAATTCCCGCGTCTGCAATCGAACGAATTGAAGTTTTGCGTGACGGCGCATCGGCTCAATACGGTTCCGACGCTATCGCTGGTGTTATAAACATTATTTTAAAAAGTAAAAAAGGATTTGACGCTTCAGCATCTTACGGTGAATACGTAACAAGCGTGCCGAGAGGATACTCTGAAGCCGAAGGAAATATTGCTGGCGAAACCTTTGCAACTTTTTTCTGGGATGGAAACAACCAGAATGTGAATATCACCGACGGTTTTTCAAAAGTTCTTCACCTCGGTTACGGCTTCGATGTAAACGGCGGAACAGTTTACCTTAGCGGCGAATATAGAAAACATAATTTTACAGATCGCGCGGGACTTGATCCTCGTCAGCAATATTTTACAGTCAACGGCCAGCCCGATCCTCGCGAAGCGACTTTCGGAAGACTCAATCACAGATTCGGTGATGCCGATCTCGAAGATCTGGGCGTATTCGTAAATAGTTCAATCCCGGTTGCCGAAGGAGCACAATTCTATGCATTCGGCGGATACAGCATAAGAAACGGTTCGTCTGCTGGATTTTATAGACGAGCACTCGACGACAGAACCGTGCGTGCAATTTATCCCAGCGGATTTCTTCCTCTCATCGGTTCAAAAATTTACGACGGTTCAATTGTTGCCGGATTGAAAGGAAGTCTTGGCGAATGGGTTTACGATGCAGCGGAAGCATTCGGCGGAAACTCGTTTAACTTCAGCGTGAATAACTCCGTAAACGTATCCTTAGGAACGGCAAGCCCAACATCATTCGATGCGGGCGCGTTGAAATTTTATCAGTCAACATCAACAATTGATTTTGTAAGACAATTTGATATCGGCACCGAAAATCCGTTGAACTTCGCTACGGGCGCGGAATTTAGATGGGAAAATTATCAGATTACTGCCGGTGATCCAACTTCATACGAAGACGGCGGTGTAAAGATTCTTGATGGTCCTAACGCTGGAAAACCTGCCGCCGCCGGTGCACAGGTATTTCCCGGATTCTCACCGGCTAACGCTCAAGATCAATCACGCACAAACATTGGCGTTTATGTTGATCTTGAAAATCAAGCAACGGCACAGTTAACTCTTGGCGCTGCGGCACGATTCGAAAACTACAGCGATTTTGGTTCGACCGTTACTGGAAAATTTGATGCTCGTTATGAATTAGTTCCCGGCTTCGCTTTAAGAGCCGCAGTAAGTAACGGTTTCAGAGCCCCGTCTTTATCGCAAGAATATTTTACATCAATTGCAACAAACTTTATCGGCGGTGTTCCGTTTGAACTCGGAACGTTCCCGGTAAATTCACCAACCGCAAAAGCATTGGGAGCCAAAGCTCTCACTGCGGAAAAATCCGTTAACGTCAGCGGCGGTGTAACTTATACCGACAATAATTTTTCTTTGACTGTTGACGGTTATCAGATCAACATTACAAACCGAATAGTGCTGACCGAAAACTTTACGGGAACAGGAATTGCAAACTTCTTGAAGTCCAAAGGCATCAACGCATCGGGCGGAAGATTTTTTACGAACGCACTCGACACAAAAACCAAAGGTGTTGACATTACCGCTAAGTACGGTGTTTCTCTTGGTTCTGGAATTTTAAGATTAACAGCAGCAATGAATTTTAACCAAACAGATATTACAAACAAAGATCAAATTCAAACTCCGGCTGAATTGAAGGCGGTTACAACTATTCCATTGCTCGGAAGAGTTGAACAGGGAAGATTTGAAAGAGGTCAGCCGTTAAGCTCATGGAATTTCCAGGCAAACTATTCCGTATCCGAATGGAATTTTATGGCGAGAGCAGAACGATACGGAGAGATCACTCTTTTCAACAACAATCCTGTTCAAGATCAAACATTTTCTTCTGTTTGGGTTGTTGATGCAGAAGCGGCATATAATATCATGAAAGGATTAACTCTTGGCGTCGGCGTCAATAATCTTTTCGATCAGTATCCCGACAAAGCGTTAAAGATAAACAGCTTTTTCGGAATTCTTGAATTCAGCGGCATGTCGCCATCCGGCTTCAACGGCAGATATGTTTATACAAGAATAAATTATTCGTTGTAACAATCGGTAATCTAGTTTAAAAAGAAAAAGCCCTCGCACTGAGGGCTTTTTTATTTCGATCAAATTATGCCGAATCAATTATTCTAATCTTTTTCTAAATCTTTTTGCGCTGAGAAACAAAATTAATATGCCGAAGAGTAAGAGCATTCCGGTTTCGGGCAGCAGCTCGAAGAACGATGCCCCTTTCAAAATAACGCCGCGCAAAATGGTTATGTAGTAGCGTAAAGGAATCAAGAAAGTGATGTATTGGATTATCTTCGGCATGTTCTCGATTGGAAAGGCAAAACCGGAGAGATAGATCATCGGCATCATTATTCCGAACTGAGCGACCATCATTGCCTGCTGCTGTGTTTTTGAAATCGTAGAAATAAATAATCCGATTCCTAAAGTTGAAAGCACAAACAGAAACGAAGAGACAACTAAAAAAAAGAAACTTCCACGCACGCCTATTCCAAACCAGAAAATCATCACGCTTAAAACAATAAGCACATCTATAAAACCTAATATCCCGAACGGAACAAGTTTTCCAATTATCAACTGCGACGGTTTTATGGGTGTTACGATCAACTGCTCAAGTGTTCCGATCTCGCGCTCTTTAACAATTGCCATCGACATTAGAATAGTGGTGATGATCATTAATATCAATCCCATTATGCTTGGCACCATGAACACTCTGGTTTTCAGATCGGGATTATACCAAACTCGAACCGCCGGAATGAGAGAGCCGGCCATTGGAGTTTTCATTCCCGTTCTATCGGCATTTTCGAGCAAAATACTTTTTGAATAACTTGAAGCGATTCCTTGCAAATAACCGAATGCAATCGATGTTTTGTTTCCGTCGGAGCCGTCAAAAATTGTTTGCACCGGCGCGCTTTCCATACGATTAATTTTCTTTTCAAAATCCTTTGGAATTACGAGCGCCCACAGAACTTTGCTGCTGTTAATGTCATCGTCAATCTGTTTATAGCCGTCAACATAATCATCAATCTGAAAATAACCGGAGCGTTCAAATTTTTCTATAAAGTCTCTGCTTGCCGCAGTTTTGTCCTGATCGAACACAGCCGTATGGACCGTGTTAACATCCATGTTTGCGGCGTAACCGAGAACAATAAGCTGAATAACGGGCGCGAGAAATACTATTCCGAATAAACGCGGATCGCGTTTTAACTGAAGAAACTCTTTTATCATTATTTGAATTATCGTCTTCATGTTTCACTTTCCTTCATTAACAACCTTCGGCGGGCAAGCCGCGAAGGTTTTCATGTGATCTTCGCTCTTTTATTGATAACGATCGACAGCGTCATTAGTATCATTGAAAAAACAATCAAGTAAATTAGCTGAGGCCACAAAGATTCTATACCGACACCCTTTAACAAAATGCCGCGAAGAACAACCATAAAAAATTTTGCCGGTGTAATGTTCGTTAAAATTTGCACAGCAGGCGGCATGCTCTCTATAGGAAAAACAAATCCGGAAAGAAGCATTGACGGCAGCATCGAAACAAGCGTTGCAATTTGAAAAGCCACTTGCTGTGTATCGGCGATGCTGGAAACAATTATTCCGATGTTCAAAGAAGCGAACAAGAACAACAAGGTTGAAAAGAATAGTAAAATGATGTTGCCGCGGATAGTTATTCCAAAAAGTATGTAGCCGGCAATTAAAATAAACGCCGCTATCAGCAATGAAATTATTACATAGGGAATTGTTTTACCGACCAGCAGTTCCATAGAAGAAAGCGGAGAAACATTTATCTGTTCTATCGTTCCTCTTTCTTTTTCCCGCACTATTGAAAGTGAGATTGAAACAACGGCTGTTATAATCAAGATCATTACGATTAGACCGGGTATCAAAAAGAAAGTGGAATTCAATTCGGGATTGAACCAGAACGCCGGACGAATGTCTATCGGCACATAGGTTTTCCTTCCGATTACCGCCAATGCTTTGTTCTGCAGCTTCTGGGAATACGACGCCATGGCAACGGTAATGTAACTATTAATTAGAGATGCTGTGTTAGAGTCAACTCCGTCAATCAAAATTTGAACTTCCGCATTTTGCTTGGAGTACAATTTCTTCGACATGTCGCGCGGAAAGACTATAACACACTGCGCCGTTTTTGTATCAAGCACTTCTTTAATCTTACTTTCATCGTTAATGTAACCGACGAGATCGAAATATTCAGAACTGGTGAGCGACGTAATAAAATTCCGGCTGTCCGCGGATTTGTCCTGATCATAAACAACCATTTTAATATGATGAACATCGAAATTGATTGCATAACCGAAGAGCACGAGCAGTATCAACGGAAAGACAAACAGAACGTAGAGCATTCTCTTGTCGCGTTTTAGCTGGCGGATTTCTTTTAACGCTATAGCTTTTATTCTGTTAAGCATTTTGCTTTGTATCCTTCCCGCCTAGACTCCCGTCTCGCCTCCCGCTTCGCTCGCGTAGCGAGGCGAGTGGGTGATCCGAGGCGGACGGCGAGGCTGGTTCCAGAAGGTAAATGAAAACATCTTCCAGCGTTGGAACTATTTTATCTATGCGCGATAGATTAATGGAATTGTTCTCGGTTAGAACTTGCTTTATCATCTTCCTTCCTTCGTCTTCTTTTTTCACGCTCACGTGAATGTAATTGCCGAAGATAGAGGTTTCATCAACCCATTTTTCTTTTGAGAGAATATCCAACGTGTCAACAACTCTATCGCTTTCTACTTCCAAAATTGTATTGGTTAGATATTTTGTTTTCAATTCTTTGGAGCTACCGCTTGCTATAATGTTGCCGGCATTGATTAAAGTTATCGTGTTGCAGAACTCGGCTTCATCCAAATAGTGGGTTGTTACAAAAACTGTTACGCCGCTTTGGGAAAGTTCGTTTATCAAATCCCAAAAGTTTCTTCTCGAGATCGGATCGACGCCGCCGGTGGGTTCGTCAAGAAAAACTATTTTCGGTTCATGAATTACTGCGATAGCGAGTGCGAGCCGCTGCTTGATTCCGCCCGGTAGCGATGCAGTTAATAATTTTTCTTTTCCCTCGAGGTAAGCGACTTTCAAAACCCACTTTTTTCTTTCGGCAAGTTTACTGTTATAAAGTCCGTAAACGCCGCCGAAAAAATTTATATTCTCTTCAACTGTTAGATCGTTGTAAAGTGAAAACCTTTGCGACATATACCCAATTTGCGTTTTAACTTTGTCAGGTTGGTTCATCACGCTGAATCCGCCGACAATTGCGTCACCAGAGGTCGGTTCCAAAATTCCACACAGCATTTTAATTGCGGTGGATTTGCCGGCGCCGTTAGCACCAAGAAAGCCGAAGATTTCCCCTTGCTTCACGTTGAACGAAATTCCATTAACAGCGGTAAAGCTGCCGAATTTTTTTGTCAGATTATTTACTTCAATTGAATATTTATCGTTTGTTTGCATTTGCATCAAGAATTTAGAAGTTAGGAGATAGAAGTTAGAATACTTTTTGAATATGCATTCAAGAGTTTTCCTACTTCGTTTAAAAGTCCTTTCAAATTTTCAGTATTCGAGTAACCTAAATCATTTGCCAAAATTGTGTAATAATAACATTCCTCAAGCGAGCCTTCTGCGATATTGAAGAATCTGGCTTTATCCATCTTTCCTCTTTTGCGGTAACCTTCTGCAATGTTAGCCGGAATAGAAACTGCCGCTCTTCTAAATTGAGACGTTAATCCAAACAACTCTTCTTTAGGAAACATTTTCGTCATGCTATAAACTTCCAAAACAAATTCATGAGCTTTCTGCCAGACAATTAGTTCGGTAAATCTTTTTGACTTTTCCATTTTTTCCCACCTGTTTGTTAAGTAATCTTTTTGCTGTTATCAATTTCTTCTATCTACTATCTTCTAACTTCTACTATCAGTATATCCTCCGCCCAACCGATTTATCCAAACGCACTTTTGCAATTTCATAATCGACAAGCGCATTGCTGTAACTTGTCTTCGCCTGAAGAAGCGCCGCCTCTGCATCAATTAAATCCGTGCTGGATGCAACTTGGGAGTTATATTTTTCTTGCGTGATTCTATAATTTTCTTCCGCCTGATCCACACTTAATTTAGCAACGTTAACTTTGTCGAACGATCTTTTGTAAGTCAAATAATTTTGCTGAACTTCAATTTCAACAGCATCTTTCAATTGCGATAGAGCGGTTTCTGCTTGTATTTTGTTTTGTTCGGCAATTGAAGTTTGTGACGATGTGTAGCCCCAGTTCCAAACGCTCCATGATAAAGTTACTCCCAAATCCCAAGTATCCTTAAATTCATTTACCGCCGGCAAAAATCTCTGATTCGGTTTGCTGTAGTAATAATCGCCGACAAGAAATATTGATGGGAACCACGCCGATTGTGCCGCGCGAAGACTTGCAGCGCTTGCATTAACCCGGTAGTATAGAGACTTCAATTCATTTCTATTATTCTTTGCTTCGTTGAGTAAATCTTCAATCTTAAGGTCAACAACATTTGCCGATAAGTCTCCGGCATCAATTGTTGTTTGGGAATCCAACGGCAAGCCAATCGTTTGATTAAAAAACATTCTCGCGATATCCAACTGATTATCTGCTTCTATTTTTTGAAGCCTCACCGAAGAATGCTGAACCTCCAGCTTAAGTAAATCGTTTTTTGTTGCCAGACCGTTCTGCATAAAATTTTTTGTGTCGTCAAGATGCTGTTTGATCTGAGCTAAATTCTCCTTGAGAAGTTTATTGTACTGCTGAGCCTTGTAGTAATTCCAAAAAGCATTTTCAATTATGAATGCAGCTTCATTCATATCTTTTTGATACTCTGACTTTGTCGCTTCATAATTTGATTCGGCGGCGTTTTTTACGGACCACAATCTGAATCCGGTGAATAGCGGCTGTTGGAGACTTAGTTTTACGGAATAATTATCCAAAATCACCGGTGAAATCTGAATTGGTTTCGGAGAGAACGGCAAGGTTACTTCAAACGGGGGAATGTTGCTTAACCGCATGTAGCTTGCGGATAATCCAATTTGCGGCAGTAGCTGCGAATTAGCAGCGGTAACTTGCGCAGACGCACCAACCAATTTCGATTGCGAAATCTTCAGGTCTTTGCTGTTCTTCATTCCGATTTCCAAACTTTCCGTTAAAGTAAGCTTTTGAGTTTGCGCAGATATACTTGCCGCCATCAATAAAACAATTACAAATATTTTTTTCATTTTAATTTCTCTTCAATTTTTTTTGATTAAGAATTTGCCGACTCGCCGATTAAATGAATGAACACATTTTCAAGCGACGTCGGAATTATTCTATGATCCACCATTTGAACACCGTTCTCAATGAGCAGTTTTTCGATCGCACCGAAATCATTTTTGTAATTATAAACAGCCACGTTCAGCCGGTCACCAAACATTTGAACCTCGTAACCGCTCTTTTCTTTAAGAAGTTTATACGCCGGGATGATTGGCGAACAAACAATTTCAACAATTGACTTATTGATGGAAGCTTTAATGTTTTTGGGCGTGTCAAAACTTAAAACCTCGCCGTTATTCAAAAGCGCTACTCGATTGCACCGCTCGGCTTCATCCAGGTATGGTGTTGACATGAAAATTGTTACACCGTCCTTTTGAAGGTTCGATAGAATTTTCCAAAAGTCTCGACGCGATACTGGATCAACGCCGGTTGTTGGTTCATCAAGAAAAATTATTTTGGGTTTATGAATTAAAGTGCATACAAGAGCAAGTTTCTGTTTCATGCCGCCGGATAAATTATCGGCAAGTCTGTTCCGAAACGGCGTCAGTCGCGTAAACTCCAGCAGCTCGTTTCTTCGCGCTTGATAATCTTTCACGCCGTGAAGATCGGCAAAGAACTCTATGTTTTCGTCTATGGTAAGATCGCCGTATAAACTAAACTTCTGCGAAAGGTACCCGATATGTTTTTGAATTTTGTTTTTATCTTTTACGAGATCGAGACCAAACAATTCCGCTGACCCATCCGAAGGCGCTAGCAAACCGCAGAGAAGTCTAATCGTTGTGGTTTTGCCCGCTCCATCTGGACCAACTAATCCAAACATTTCTCCATGCACAACATTCAAAGAAATTCCTTTGAGAGCGGAAACTTCTCCGTAATTCTTTTTTATGTTCGATATTTTTATTATCTGTTCCATCTTCTCGGTTAAAGGTTAGAAAGTTGCAAGGTTAAAAGGTCGCGGCTTTTTATACTTCGCTTTTCTGTTTGAATCGAGGTACTGAATAAACTTGGAAATCCTCTTTGTTAACGATTCAATTTTTTGATAATTTTCATCAAATTCATTTTGAGTAATATATTCAAGGTCAAACGATACATAAAGGAGACTTCTTAATTCGCCGGCTGAACCTTTCGACACAAGCAGAAATCTTATGAACTCATTATTGTTATTTCTCTCAAATCCTTCCGGAATATTCGTCATAACCGAAACAACCGCTCTTTGAATCTGGTCTTTCAATCCGTAATCTTTTTTGAATGGCAATCTGGATGTTAGCTTATAAATAGATTTTACCAACTCTCTTGCTTCTTGCCAGATTATTAAATCTTCAAACCGCTCTACTTTCATGACGTACTCCTCTTTATTGTCCGCTGATGCTTTTTAACTTTACTAACCTTCTAACCTTTAAACTTGCTAACCAAATGCTCAGCGCAGTTCTACAACAGCATCTGCCGGAACGCCGTCTTTCAGTCCGGAATCGGGATTAGGAATGTGTATCTTCACAGCGAAAACTAATTTTATCCGTTCGTCTTTGGTTTGAATATTCTTTGGAGTAAATTCGGCAGTTGGAGAAATGTAAATCACTTTTCCTTTGAATGTTTTGCCGGGGAACGAATCAACAGAAACATTTGCCTCTTGACCCAGCTTAACTTTTCCCAGCTCTGTTTCCGATACATAAATTACAAGATCAACATAACTCAGGTCTGATAACATTACCAACGACGAAAGTGGCGAAGCTGATTCTCCCGCTTCAATAAACTTTTTAACTACTATTCCGCTGATTGGTGCCGTAACGTAAGAGTCGCTGATGTTTTTTCGCAGAAAATCTGCCGCGGCAACCTGCCGGTCGAGATTTGCTTGGGACTGTTTAATTTCTTCCGGCCGCACAAGATTTTTAATTTTCTTCAAGTTCTCGTTTGCAGAATTAAACTGTGCGCTGGCGACATCATATTTAGTGCTAATGTCGTCCCATTGTTGTTTTGTAATCGAATTAGACTGAAACAGTTTTTCGTTTCTCTCTTTTGTTGCCAGAGCCAATTCGAAATTTGACTTAGCTTGCTTCAGGGCTTCTTCAGCTTGCATTACATCTTCGGTGCGTGCGCCTTGTTTGAGCAGCGCCAGTTGCGCATTTGCTGCATCAACAGATGCCTCCGCCTGTCGCAATTGAATTGCCAGTAGATCATGATCAATTATCATTAATGTATCTCCGGCGTTGACTTTATCGCCTTCGTTGACAAATATTTTTTTGACTTGCCCGCTGACTTTTGCCGAAACAGTTACGTTAGTTGCCTCAATCGTGCCCGAAGCTTCGATAACGTTTTTGTCATTTTCGCTGCACGCATACATTAATATGACGGCAGCCATTAAGAATACCGCATTTAATTTTTTCATTGCATTATCTCGCTGATTGATTTCTTAAAAAGTTTCTCCCCTTTTTCCGTAAGGATGCCACTCATCAGAATTTGAAATGTCATTTGTGCCGCTTGTTTTACTGAAAAATTATTGTTTAGAATAAATTCCGGGTTTACCACTGAGCGGATAGATGAAAGAAATATCGTCATTATTATTGGTGTCGGATAATCGGCAATTAATCCCTCTCGTTTGCCCTGTTCAACCACTTTGGTGATATTTTTGTTTATCATTTCCGTCCTAAATTTTTCTACCTCATTCCATAGAGAAGGGAAATGAATGCGCAAATCATTAAAGGTTTTTTCGCTTATTCTGGAAAGATTTTGAGTTATCAGGAATACGATTCCCGCAAATTTTTCTACAGCGTTTTTGTCGCTGTTCAAGATGGGCAGAACATCCTGCTGCCTTTTTTTCATAAACCGCTTCATGATTGCTTCAACCATATCGTTCTTCGAGGGGAAAAACTTATAAATGGTTTTCTTGCTTATTCTAAGTTCGGACGCGATTTCGTCCATCGGGGTTTTATAAAACCCATCTTTAAAAATCCTTTCTTCAGTTAAATTTAGAATCCGTTCTTTTTCTTCCATTGTCTGCTCGCGAAACTATTTTTGTTTTTTCGGTTTCCAATATAGCGTGCGGAAACTGTTCTGTCAAGAAAAGTTTCCATGGTTTCCAAAAAATTTTGGGGTTTTACAATTAAATGAATTCTTATGGTTCTACAGGCGCGTTAATAGGCTATGGTTTGATCCCAACAAATCTAACTACTGATCCTTTTCCTTCGTGATATTTTCCCTCTTTTAACTCAACAATTTCTTTAGTCAGTTTTGCAAAGTCTAGTTCTACAAAATCATTGACTATTTCCTCTAGCGAATAAAGCAGCTCTTCCTCTTTCGGACCGCCTGAATTATAATTCAACTGATCTTTGTCGAAAGATTCCAGAATAATTCTGCCGCCGCTTTTTAACGCCCCCACTGCCATGTTGTATACTTTATTCCTAAGGGGTTCCTCTAGATGAAGAAAAATCAGAGCAACTGCATCATAATAATTTTGTCTGCATGAATAACTGGCGAGATCGTTAACCATATAATTAATTTTTACATGCTGTTCTTCTGCAAGCATCTCCGCTTTTTTCTTTCCTTCTGAACTCGCATCTACAGCATCAACCTCCCAGCCAAGCGTTGCCGCATAAACAGAATTTCTTCCTTCGCCTTCACCAAGGAAAAGTATTTTGCCCGGCTGAAGTTGATTCAATTCGCCTTTAAGAAATTCGTTTGGACTTTTTCCGTAAACATATTCTGTTTCGGAATATCGTTTGTTCCAAAATTCGCTCATAATCTCTAAAATTGTTTTGTCAAAGATAAGAATTTGATGCTCATTTTTGCATTTGCTATTTTAAACACAGATAATCTTGAGCCGCGAAGTGATACATACTGAAAAAATAATTATTGTCGGCGACCGCGTTCTTATTAGGCCTGAAGAAAACCTAAACAAAACCAACAGCGGACTTTACCTTCCTCCCGGCGTTCATGAAAAAGAAAAAGTTCAGGGCGGTTATGTAATTAAAGCGGGACCAGGTTATCCAATAGGAATGCCGATTGATGATGATGAGCCATGGCATGAAAAGAAAACCACGAAGTATATTCCGCTTCAAGCCAAAGAGGGAGATTTTGCTCTCTTCCTCAAAAAAGACGCAATTGATGTTGAGATAGAAAAAGAAAAGTTTGTTATTGTTTCTCAGCTTGCCATTCTACTTCTTTATAGAGACGAGGATCTTCTCGCTTAACTATCAATTTCTCTCTCCCACAGCACCGCCAAAGGACAAAATTTTTAAGAAACGGCACAAAAGTGGGAGACGTGGATAAAATTTTTTGTTAAGACGGTCTCTTCCGCAACACAATCCACACTCGAACTAATAAAAAGAATTGTTGCGCTTGAAGAGCGCGACTATCAAAAAATCATAAACAAAGAATTCGCTTCTTCATTTTCGTTACGGCTGTTTGATTTAATGTTGCGGCAGCCCGTTTTAACCATTCCTTTCATTACAAAAGAACTTGGTTTCAACAAGCAGACGGCAAATATCCTAATCAAGAAATTGCTGGACGAAAACATTTTGGAAGAAACAACAGGCAAACAACGCAACAGAATATTTGCATATAAAGATTATTTAAATATCTTAGAAGCATAGCTCAACGCAACTACCATAAAAAATCACAAAACGAAGAGGTTCGTGATGAAACTTGTTCAAGAATTTAAAACTTTTGCGATGAAGGGCAATGTAGTTGATATGGCGGTAGGTATAATAATCGGTGCAGCTTTTGGAAAAATTATCACCTCGCTTGTTAACGACGTTATTATGCCTCCGATTGGGTTGCTGGTTGGAGGAATCGATTTCAGCGGACTGGCTATTGACCTTGGCAGTGGCGTGGTTATCAAATACGGAATGTTTATAAACACTGTGATAGATTTTACAATCGTGGCATTCGCAATCTTTATGATGATAAAAGCTTTAAACACTATAAAGAAAAAAGAAGAGGCTCCGCCTGCTGTGCCCACTGCTTCAAAAGAAGAAGTAGTCCTTCTTACTCAAATTAGAGATTTACTGAAAAGATAATTGGTGGCTTGCGCGCCAGCAACAACGTGGTGTTATAAAACAATCTACGGATAACTTTATGGAACAACTCGATATACATATCCCTCTGTTCAGCACAATACCTTTTGTGCTGATGCTTTTGTCCATCGCAATCTTTCCGTTGTTCTGGAACCACTTCTGGGAAAAAAACAAGAACAAATTAATCATTGCAATTATCCTAAGTGTGCCGGTAATAGTTTTTCTAGCGGCAAACGGATTGAGCGACAAACTATATGAAACGCTAGTGTTCGACTACGTTCCATTCATAATTCTGCTCGGTTCTCTTTTCACAATTACAGGCGGAATATTTTTATCCGGCGATATAGAAGCCACACCCAAGGTCAACACAATATTTTTATCAATCGGCGCGGTTATAGCTTCTTTTATGGGAACCACGGGCGCTGCAATGCTGCTCATCCGACCTATTATTCAAACAAATAAGGAAAGGAAATTCAAAGTACACACCATTTTATTCTTCATCGGCATAGTTGCCAACTGCGGAGGATTATTAACTCCGCTGGGCGATCCGCCGCTTTTTATGATGTACTTGCGCGGCGCTCATTTTACATGGTTCCTTAAACTTTTTCCGGAGTGGTTTATCACAAATCTTCTGCTGCTCATCATTTATTTTATTGTTGATTCATACTACCATAAGAAAGAACCGCAGCAAGCAATAATCGACGACAAAACTGTCATACGTCCTATTCGGCTACAAGGAAAATTAAATTTCGTTTGGCTTGCCGGCGTTGTCCTTGCGGTAGCGTTCTTAAATGAACAATACATTTCATTCATTTCGCTAAACCATTATTATAAATTTCTTCGTGAGGCAGTTATATTCGCAATGGCAATTTTATCTCTCTTGTTAACGACACATTTAGTTAGAGAATCCAACAGTTTTACGTGGGAGCCGATTAAAGAGGTTGCTTACCTGTTTCTTGGAATTTTTATAACGATGGTTCCGTGCTTGCTCTACCTTGAAACGAACGCAAAAAATCTCGGCATAATTTTACCTCACCAGTTTTATTACTTCACCGGTCTTCTGAGCAGCTTTTTGGATAACACTCCAACCGCAGTAACTTTTCATTCTTTGGCGATGGGGCTGGGTGAACAATCTTCTAACATTGTTGCCGGAATTCCGGAAGAACTTTTAAAAGCGATCTCCGTTGGTTCCGTTTTCTTTGGTAGTATGACTTACATTGGCAATGGACCAAATTTTATGGTGAAGGCGGTAGCGGAAGAAAACAATATTAAAATGCCAGGCTTCTTTGAATACATCTACAAATTTTCACTTATCGTTCTGCTGCCAATTTTCATAATCGTTGAACTTCTTATTATAAGGTAATCGAGGTAAAACGATATGGTCTTTGCGCAAAACAAAAAGAATGTTAAGACAATTATCGGATTGCTTTTTGTTATCAGCGGAATGGCATGATTGATTTACCAAAACGAAAAATATGTCGCTCTTTTCCGCCTGCGTGGTTTAGTTGCGTGGCAATTGGAACAAGCCAAAACTCAAAAGCCGAATGAATCTCCTCGCCGCAAGCAGCGAGGTATCTAAAAAATTTTTCAATCATTGTCGCCGCAGAGCGGCGGGGAATTAACCCAACCTTCTCGTCCGCCGAAGCGGAACGCAAAGGCGGATTAAATAGGAAGGTCAAATTTTGCTTCGCGATAACTTTTCATGAAAAGGGGCAAGAAAAAGGAGACAACAAACACCAACACGCCCGTTCCATAAACGATCGTTCCTAAAATTTTATCGTACTCGAGCAATCCGGTAACACCCAAAAGATAATTCCAATCGTGATATACCTTGTTGCCGCCAAGTAAAGGTAATTGCTTGGCTCTTGCATCTGCAGCATAAACGCTAATGTTTATTAAGTTTTCGCCGAGCCAAAGCAGAAAGATTTGAACTCCGAAGCGGATTCTCTTAATCGAATAATAAACTATAAACATGGATGGAATCAGAACCTGCATCAACGATCCGCCGAGTGTATAAATAAATTTTCCGAAAACTTTGAATACTCCGTGACCGCCTTCATGTAGAAGGAGATTCACAAAATCGATAAATGTAAATTTGCCCTCGTTCAATGTATAGAAGATCAAAAAAGGAAGGAGAACGAGCGAGCCAACCCACGGTTTTAGTATTTCCCAAGCGGCTTTTTTATTTTGTACAGAAGCAAACAATCTATCCCTCAAACATTTTTCTCATTTCTTTCAGATCTTTTGTTTTGCCGAGACAGATCATCATTTTTATTCTCGCTTTCTGACCGTTCAAATAATCCGCAAATATAACCCCTAACTTCTTCAGCCATTTCCCGGCTCCGGGATAGCCGTAAATATCAAGAGTTTCTCCGGCGGGACATCGTGAAACTAAAATTACGGGAATGTTTTTTTCAACAATATATTTTATTCCTTC
This sequence comes from Bacteroidota bacterium, assembly GCA_023381535.1. The sequence continues at coordinate 233,356 of JAMCSN010000226.1, read as the reverse complement.
AAAAGCGGGAGGCGGAACATTGCCTACACCCATTGCTTCTATAACTACTCCGTGAACGCCGCTATCGGCAGAGAGTTTGAAAAACTTTTCGTTCATTCCTGCGTAAACCTTAATAAGATCCACATTAGAATCTATTTTACCGGTTTCTATGGTTTCTAGTTTTCTTGGTAACCGATTGAAAACAACTTTTCCTTTTTCCACCAATCCCAGCGAGCCGAAATCGAGACTCATGAATGTTTCAATATCTTCCGTGTGAGTTTTAGTAACCTCGCTTGCAGCGTTTATTTCACCATTTAAGCAGACAAGAACTCCCCGTCCTTTGCTGTTTTCGTTATTACATATTCGAATTGCATCTACAAGATTTCGCGGACCATCCCAATCCGGTTCACTGCTAGTTTTCATCGCACCAATAACAACAATAGGTTTTTCAGTTTTAACTGTTAAATCTATAAAATATGCTGTTTCTTCCAGCGTGTCGGTGCCGTGTGTTACTATTATTCCGTCTACCTTTTCCTGATCAACGAAATTTTTTATTTTTTTTGATAAATCCAGCATGAGTTCGGGTGTCATGTGCGGACCAGGATAATTACCAAACTCGTAAATAGAAATATTTGCTAGATTTTGCGCTTCGGGAATTTTTTCCAAAAGATCTTTTGCGTTATAAAACGGAACCGCCGCTTTGGAGGTTTCATCTATTCTCATTGAAAAAGTACCGCCTGTAAAAACAATCAAAATATTTTTCATTATACTCTCAAATGACTTGTTCGCTTTATAAAAACTCTCGGCACAAATTTAGCTTGCGAATGTGTTTATTCAAAACTTATTTCCTGCAAAAAAATTTTTGTTCTTTGTTAAAATTAATTTGCAGGAGATAGCTCCAAAACATATCTTCACCAGCACCAAAACCAAGTAAATTGGGGTGTTAATAAGTTGTGAATAATTTTGTTTTGTGAAACGTTTCACATTGAAAAAAAGTTACCGACTTAGTTTTTATCGTGCTCAAAAAGTGTTCATTATAGATTGATTTGTTTTGTAATTCCTTGTTTAGTAAGATGTTATAAACCCTGTTTAATGTTAATAATTTGTTGATACTTATTTTTTGACGTCCGTTTATGAAAATAGAATTTGTATTCTTTCACCTTTTTAAGTTTTTCTTATTGTGGATAATATGCTAAGTGCAGCCGAAAACGTCCTGTTTGATAAAGATGCAAAAACTCTCTGGAAAGAGTGTTTAAGTCTCATAAAAAATAACGTTCCGTTCATAACTTACAACACCTGGTTTTTGCCTATCAAGCCTTTTGAAGTAGAAAACAATACGCTAAAAATTTATGTGCCTAACAATTTCTTTATCGAATGGATTGAAGAGCATTACAATACATTGATAAATAGAACCGTTACACAAGTTCTTGGTCCGGAAGCTAAGCTAGTTTACGTTATCTACGAAGAAAAAGAGTCCGTTGAAGAACCTGCTATAAAACAGCAAGTAATTCCAATTACTAGTCCGGTGCAAGAAACAAAACCACGGGATTTTGAAACTTATCTTAATCCCCGCTACACTTTTGAAAACTTCATTAAAGGCGAGGGTAATCAGCTTGCACGCGCCGCTGCTTTTGCTGTTGGCGACAATCCGGGACAAACTTCTTTTAATCCTCTCTTTGTGTATGGCGGTGTTGGTTTGGGAAAAACCCATCTTATTCACGCTATCGGAAATAGGATTCTTGAACAGGGAAAAAACAAACGGGTGGTATATATTTCTTCCGATGCATTTACTGTTGAATTTGTTGAAGCTATCCAAAACGATACGGTGAACGAGTTCTCAAGTTTTTACAAAAGCATGGATGCTTTGATCATCGACGACATACAATTTTTAATAGGTAAAGAGAAAACGCAGGATTTGTTCTTCCAGATTTTCAACACTCTTCACCAGTCCGGAAGACAAGTTATTTTATCCAGCGATAAGGCACCAAAGGATCTAAAAGGTCTAAACGAAAGGTTAATCTCTCGGTTCTCTTGGGGTTTGTCTGCAGATATTCAGCCACCGGATTTTGAAACTCGCGTTGCCATACTGAAAAATAAAAGTGAGAGTTACGGAATTATTCTTTCTCGAGAAATTTTAGAATACATCGCTCAGAATATAACTTCAAATATTCGCGAGTTGGAGGGCTGTTTAATAAAGCTGCTGGCTAATTCTTCTCTTAATTCCAAAGAAATTGATTTTGAGTTGGTAAAGAAAACCGTACGCGAGGTATCTACCAATAAACAAGTAAACGTTTCTATAGAACTTATTACTAACGTTGTCTGTAGTCACTTTAGCATTGAAGAAAACAAACTCCGTGAGAAGAACCGGCGGAAAGAAGTTGTCTTTGCGCGTCAGGTCGCAATGTACCTATCAAAAACACTTACTAAGTCGTCGCTCAAAACTATTGGTCTTCATTTTGGAGGAAGAGATCACTCAACAGTAATTCATTCGCAAACTAGCATCGAGCAACTCATTCAGTCTGACACTAAAATTAAAGAGATGATCGATTCGCTGCGAAACAAAATTGAGATGAGTGCTTCGTAATTTTTTTGGTTGAAGACAACGTGTTAATATCTTGTGTCCATCTGGTTAATTTCATGTTTATAATTATTCGTTTTCAACAGGGCGGTGAATAACATCTTGCAGTCAACTAGTTATCAACAGTCACAACAAAATTTTTCTTCAGAATTACTGCTAATAATTTGTTATTCTTCACTTATCAACATATTAACAGTTATCTTATTATAATTATTTTTTAAAAATCTATATTAGTTAATAATAACGGTGTTGAAATAAATCATATCATCTGAAAAGTTAAATTGAAAGTGGCAACGATTTTTGATATTTTTTAATCCAACATGGAGATGAATTATGGAATTTAAAGTCAATAGTAAAGAATTAGAAAAATTGCTCAGCAAAATAATTCCAGCTGTACCTACTAGAACTCCAATGCCAATTTTAGAGAACTTTTTATTTGAGATTAAAGATGGACAGTTAACTATATATGCGACCGATCTTGAAATCTCGTTGAAATCGTCTCTGAATATCGTTGCGGAAGACAACATTAAAATAGTAGTTCCAGCACGTCTTTTGAGCGACATAGTTAAATCCTTGAAGGAAACGACGATTCATTTCAAATTCATGGCGAACAAAAAAATCAATCTTGTAACCGACATGGGCAAGTACTCGATTAGCTATTTGGATGCAGATGAGTTTCCTGAAATCCCATCGGTTGATGCAGATAAATCGGCGAAAGATATAAACGAAGTTGTTATCAACGGATTAGAATTACGACATGCATTTGAAAAAAGTTCATTCGCGATGAGCAAAGAAGAAATGCGCCCGGCTATGATGGGAACGCTTTTTGAATTCACCGATGAAGGACTGAGATTTGTTGCAACAGACGGACATAGGTTGGTTAATCTTCTAAAGAAAAATATAAAAGCTGCATTTAACCAGCAGTATGTTGTTCCGGAAAGAGCAGTATCGGTATTACTTAAAATCCTTGACGAAAAGGATGTGAAGATTCACCTTACAAAAACATATGTGTCGTTTAAGCTGAATGATATTGAACTAATTACGAGATTAATCGCTCAGAAGTACCCGGATTACTCGAGCGTAATTCCTCTGGAAAATGAGTTCTTGATGAAGTTGAACACGGCAGACGTTCATGATTCTATAAAAAGAATGATGCTGTTTTCTACGAGCAGCACGCGCCGCGTAAAGTTTTCGATAAAGAAAGATTCGCTTGATATTTCTGCCGAGGATTTGGATATCGGCGCATCCGGCGAAGAGAAAATTGTTTGTGAATATGCCGGCGACGAAATAGAAATCGGATTTAACTCAGCTTACGTGAACGATATTTTAAATCATCTTAGCGGCGAAGAAGAAGTAATTTTCAAACTTCACTCGGCGACAAAAGCAGTAATTGTTGAACCGGTTCAGAAAAAGGAAAACCAAGAATTGATGATGCTGCTTATGCCCGTGCGATTAAATACATAATATGGTTCTTAAACAAATTGATTTGCAAAACTTCAGACTGCATAAAAACACATCGCTGGAATTTTCCGATAAGTTGAACCTCATTATAGGCGGGAACGGACAGGGAAAGACATCTATTTTAGAGGCAATCTATTACTTGTGCACGACTAAAAATTTAAATCTATCAACAGAAAACGATGTTGTTGCTTTCGGTGAAAGTTATTTTGACGCCCGCGGAAAGTTCGCCGATCTTACAGATAATACAACAAGAATTTACTACGATACCGTCAAAAGCAAGAAAACTTTTTTCGTTGACGACAAACAAATTTTCAGTTCTGCTTCTGTGATAGGAAAGTTTCCGATAGTGTCGCTGATACAAGCAGATCACGCTATAACGCTCGGTGCACCTTCCGACCGCAGACGTTTTGTTGATTCGGTGATTTCGCAGGCAAGCCACACGTATTTAGATATGATTTTGGATTACGGAAAAACACTACGACAGAGATCTTCGCTGCTGACACAGATCAGGGAATCGAGAAACCGGAATTTGTATGACCAGCTTGACGCATGGACGGACTCTCTGATTACATCAGGTTCTGAAATTATAAAACATCGTATGCAGTTTGTTAAAGAATTTAATGTTTACCTGCATGAAGCGTACAACAACATTATCGAAAATAAAGAAGAGCCGCTGATTAACTATACGCCGCTTCACGAGGCTACAGAGGAAAATGTAGCAGAAAAATTCCGCGAAGAAATAAACGTAGCACGTGAAGACGAATTGCGCCGCGCAACGAACTTGATCGGTCCGCACCGCGACGATTTTATTTTTTCGATCAACGATTTGGAATTAAAAAGATTTGGCTCGCAAGGGCAGCATAAAACTTTTCAAATAGCGCTGCGGTTTGCGCAATTCTTTTTCATAAAAGAAAAATTAGGGAAGACTCCGATATTTTTAATGGACGATATCTTCGGCGAGCTCGACACATACCGCGCCGGAAGAATCAGCGAATATTTAGGAAAGATAGGACAGGCATTTATCACCATGACCGACCTTACTAAAACGGAAGGTCTAAACATTCGCGGTGAAAACATTTTAATAAAAGTTAGCAATGGCACGGCGGCAGTCGCTTAGCAGTTTCAAAAGCATTGATCAAATACTGAATAAGGAAACAGAGTTTTCCAATCTTAGGGAAACAGTAAAAAACTACAGCATAGTTGATGAGTTCGAAAAAATTTTTCCGGAACTGAAACCGATAACACAAGCGGTGAAAGTTGAAAAACAAGTTTTGTTTTTGAGAGTAGAAAATTCCGTTTGGAAAAGCGAGCTCAACTTCAGAAAAAGTTTAATTACGGAAAAGATCAATAAATATTTCGGCGAACAAGTTATTAAAACAATAAGGTTTTTGTAAAACTTACCTACCGGCAGGTAGGAGGAATCCAGAGAAAACATGGCAAAAGAAGTAAAAGCAAAAGGTAACGGCGCAGCTCAAGAAGAGTACACCGCCAAAAGTATAAACGTATTAAAAGGACTCGAAGCAGTACGCAAGCGTCCGGCAATGTATATCGGCGACGTCGGTTCACGCGGACTTCATCACTTGATAAACGAAGTTGTTGATAACAGTATCGATGAAGCGCTTGCCGGTTATAACGATCGCGTTGTGGTTACGATTCACAAAGATCAATCGGTATCGGTGGAAGATAGAGGACGCGGTATTCCGGTAGATATGCACCCGGTCGAAAAAAAATCCGCTCTTGAAGTTGTAATGACGATTCTTCATGCCGGCGGAAAGTTCGATAAAAATTCCTACAAAGTTTCCGGCGGTCTTCACGGTGTGGGTGTTTCGGTTGTAAATGCGCTTTCGGAATGGATGAAAGTTGAAGTTAAACGTGACGGTAAAATTTATTTTCAAGAATACAAACGCGGCGTACCGAAAGCCGCCGTAAAACAGATTAGTACATACAAAAGCGAGAACACCGGAACCAAAATTACTTTTATGCCGGACAAAGAAATTTTTAAGGTGGTAAAATTTCATTTCGATACTGTTGCCGAAAGATTGCGCGAACTTGCTTATCTGAACAAAGAAGTTACGATGACGCTGAAAGACGAAGCGGAGGGACAGGAAGAAGTTTACAAATTCAAAGGCGGCTTGATCGACTTCGTAAAATATCTCGACGAGAACCGTTCGCCGATTCACAAACCGGTTTACATTGAAGGCGAGAAAGACAACACGCCGGTTGAAATTGCTTTTGAGTACAGCGATTCATATTCTGAAAACGTTCACTCGTATGTTAATAACATCAACACAATCGAAGGCGGTACGCACCTTGTTGGTTTTAGAACGGCGCTTACAAGAACATTTAATAATTACGCGTACAAAAACGGTCTCATCAAAGACAGCAATAAAATAACTTTGACGGGCGACGATTTCAAAGAAGGATTGACCGCGGTAATTTCTGTGAAGGTGATGGAGCCGCAGTTTGAAGGACAAACAAAAACAAAACTCGGCAACGGAGAAGTTAAATCCGCGGTAGAAATGTTGGTCGGAGAAAAACTTTCTGAGTTCCTCGAAGAGAACGCTTCGATCGCAAAAAAAATTATTGATAAATGTATGCGCGCAGCCGAAGCGCGTGAAGCCGCACGTAAGGCGCGTGAACTCGTGCGCAGAAAAAATGCGCTCGACTCAATGCACTTGCCCGGCAAACTTGCCGATTGTTCCATCAACGATCCCGAACATTGCGAGATTTACATCGTGGAAGGAGATTCTGCGGGCGGTTCCGCAAAGATGGGGCGCGATAGAAGATTCCAGGCGATCCTTCCGATCAAAGGAAAAATTTTGAACGTTGAAAAAGCCAAGATCAATAAAATTCTTGAGAACCAGGAAATACAGGCGATGGTCTCTGCAATCGGCGCGGGAATCGGAGAAGAGTTCGATTCCGAAAAAGCCCGTTACGGGAAAATTATTTTAATGACCGATGCCGATGTTGACGGAAGCCACATCCGCACGTTGCTCCTTACATTTTTATACCGTCACATGAAAGATTTGATTGCCGGAGGAAAAGTTTATATTGCACAGCCGCCGTTGTACAAAATCAAAAAAGGAAAAGAAGAGCACTACGCTTTCGATGACGAGGAGCGCGATAAGATATTGAAGAAATTTAAAACCGACGCAAAAGGAAAAGAAGAAAAAGTTGTTGTGGTTGAAGAAGGCGAAGCGGAGGAAGGAACCGAACAGCAGGCGAAAGGAATTGTAATCTCGCGCTACAAAGGTCTCGGCGAAATGAATCCTGAACAATTATGGTCGACAACAATGAACCCGGAAACGCGCACGGTTCTTCAAGTCAATTTGGAAAGCGCCGCAGCAGCAGATAAAATTTTTGAAACACTGATGGGCGACGCAGTTGAACCGCGCCGCGAGTTCATAGAGAAACACGCCAAGTACGCTAACTTGGATATTTAATTTATAATCTTGCTCTTGCCCGCTCCGGCTCGCGTGAGCGAGGCGAGCTCGTGATCTTAATCTTGATCTTCTGTTGTTAGAGCAAGAGCAGGAACAAGAGCAAGAATGAACGAAGAGCATTCATATCATCAGCCGGTTTTGAATTTTGCGCGCAAAGATTTTACCGCGCTCAATAAAAACTTAACCGTTGATGAAGCGCTCAAGAAAATTAGAACAGAAGGCGTTGGCGAGCGCATTGTTTATTTTTATGCTGTTGACGATGAGAAAAAACTTGTCGGTGTTGTGCCGACAAGAAGATTATTAACCGGCAAGCTCGAACAGAAAATTGAAGAGCTGATGGTAAAGCGTGTTGCCGCGCTTCCAAGCAGTGCAAGTGTTTACGACGCGTGCGAGTTCTTTGTAACATATAAGTTTTTAGCTTTCCCCGTCGTTGATGCGGAAAGAAAAATTGTCGGCATTGTTGACGTAAATCTTTTTACGGAAGAATTGCTCAACGTTGAAGAGCCCGAAGAAGTGAACGACGTTTTCGAAGAGATCGGTTTTAGAATTTCGGAAATCAAAAATGCGTCGCCTACAAAAGCGTGGCGGTACAGATTTCCGTGGCTGCTTACTACAATTACCGGCGGAACAATCTGCGCATTGCTCGCCGGAATGTTTGAGGCAACTCTAACGGAAAGTATTGCGATCGCGTTCTTTATGGCGCTGATGCTCGGACTCGGTGAAAGCATCGGCATTCAATCGATGACGGTTACGATTCAAACGCTGCATTCGGCGCAGCCGTCGTTGAAATGGTATTTGAAAAATGTTTTGAAGGAAATTCAAACGGCAAGCTTGATCGGATTGAGCAGCGCGGCGCTTGTCGGACTTATAGTTTTTGTTTGGAAAGGTTCTTTGATTACCGCAGTAGTAATAGCTCTCAGCGTTTTGGGTGTGCAGCTTATTGCGGCGGTGGTTGGTCTTAGCGTTCCAGCGGCGCTGCACGGATTTAAGCTGGACCCTAAAATTGCCGCCGGACCAATTACTCTTGCGCTAACAGATGTTTTTACGATACTGTTTTATTTGGGATTGGCGACGATAATTTTGTGATTGAACTTGTAATAAGCAAAAGAGATAGAGCGTAGTTATGGAATTAGTAATGAAGTCTAAAACTTAAAGAGCTCAGTTGATTACCTGGGCGAGTGGCCACTTATGGTAATCGTTGAGCTCTTTTTATTTTATAAAAAATTTTGATTACTAATTAAATATATAAAAATATTATTAAAGGCAAAAGGAAATGATATTCCCCAGGGACGAACAATGGGAAAAGTGGGAAATAGCACAGGAAACGCACAAATTTTTTCTACTTAGGTGGGAAGAGTTGTTTAATGAAACAACCTTCGACTCTTGGCAAATAAGATCCACAAACATAGTCGTGTTGTTAAATGAGCTTTTAGAGATGGTCGATGTAGTTGATTTGGTAAAGCAAGCACACCCAAACATAAAATATGTTTTAGAAGAAACGAGAAAAGTGGCGGGAAGAGATGTAATCATCAAAGAGTATTATCCGTTTTTGAAACATCATTTAGAAAAATTGGAAACTGAGTATCAAAAGGCCGTTTCCAAAAACAACGACGTTGATCTAACAAATTTTAGAAGATTGTTGCAAGTAGTAATTGGAAATATCAGTGGGTATAAAGATAAGCTAATAGATAGAATCTTATCTGTTCTTAGAGCTACTCCCGAGAAATATAAAGTTGATCTAGACGAACTAATGGGTTCATACGCCGTTGAGGTAAAATCGTTAGGCTACTCAAACAAATTTTTGAGAGACAAGTTCGAAACACTAATTGACTCAAAGACTAGAGATTTTCACGAGCGCTTTTTAAAGCTAAACAAAAGTCTTTCTGGAAAAGAAAATAAGTACGATTGCTTGTTTTTTATCAATTTTTCTGAAGAGTTACTAAATATAGATTTCTCGGAAATAAATATCTCTAAATTTAGACCCACGCGATTTAGAAACAGCGACGAAGAAAAATTTTACAGTATTGATAGTCAATCCATAGTAGCAAAAGTGAGGGTTCGGGCAACAGATATTTTCTCTGCTAGGGAGAAGGCTGAAAAAAAACTAGAGACATTATTTAGCGTAAGCCAGATTTTTCTTATTGAGAAAAAGTATATAATTAAGCATCAGGAAGCACTGGTTATACTGGACGATGGAACGCCGATTATTGTTGACAAAGATGAGTCTAGATTGCAATATGTAAAACCCTCTCGAGACCCACTTAAAAACATTAATGATTTAGCGATAGTTATTCACGCACTGGGCGAAGAAGATAAAAATCAGCTTAATGCCTCTTTGCAATATCACAAACTTTCCTTATCCGCCCAAAACGACGAGGCAAGGTTGGTTAATTTGTGGATAGCCCTAGAATCGCTGATATTGGAAGACAATAAAAGCTCAATAAAAGAGATCTCTAATTATATCTCCACGATCGACGTATTGGGATATATTTATAGATTAATGAGAGCTCAGCCAATTAGTTTCAAAAAAATTTGGAAGGGGAACGACACTTCTATTTTACGTTCTAGCCTGGAATACTCTAACGAGCATTTTCTTGACGCAAGAGATATGCTGAAAATAATATTAGATAATGAAACGGGTGAGACGTTGACTCGATTTACGTCATTAATAAAAGAGAGTCCTCTTTTAATTTATAGAGTGGAAAGAATTAGGTCTCAAATTTTAGGCAATCCGAAAAGATTACTAAAGAGCCTTCAGACGCATAAAGAAAATGTAGAATGGCAGGTTTATAGAATTTATAGAATGAGAAATTTAATAATGCATCGCGGGGAGAGCAATAAGGACATTAGGCAGTTAATTCAACATCTCCATACATATTATAATATCACTATAAACACAATAATACATGACTTAAAAAACAACAGTGGCTGGCGAATTGCGAATGTATTGGAACATCGCCGAAGGATTTACGATTTTTATGTAGAACGGTTAAAAAACTATGAGTCGGCCCCGTTGTCTATGGAAGAAATTTTAAATTCAGAAAAGTGCTTATTTAGCAAAACAAAAAATCCTGCATGGAGCGTGACTAACTAGGAATTAACGAAATCATGGAGAAACAAGAGCCTTGATTTCTTAAAAAGGTAAATCAAAAAGGTCGCGAGCTCAACAAGCTCTCTGCGGTTAAAAAGATTTACCGCAAAGAACGCAAAGGTTACGCGGAGACCGCAGAGAAGAATAAAAAGTTAAACAAAAAAATTTATTAATTATAATTAAACACTCATGACAACCATTTTTGAAAAAGTAGTTCTTAATCATAATCTTACTCGCTTTTAAGAAAGAGCAAGATCAAGATTATGAGCACGAGCAAGAAATAAATTTTATAACAAAAAAACACAGCATACATGACAACGATATTCGAAAAAGTAGTCCCCGTCTCACTCGAAGAAGAAATGAAATCGTCCTACATCGATTATGCGATGAGCGTAATTGTTGCGCGCGCGCTGCCCGATGTAAGAGACGGACTCAAACCCGTTCACCGCCGCGTTTTATTCGGCATGCATGAACTTGGAGTTCCTCACAATAAACCATATAAAAAATCCGCACGTATCGTGGGCGAAGTGCTCGGTAAATATCATCCGCACGGCGACTCCGCAGTTTACGATTCAATGGTGCGCATGGTTCAAGATTTTTCTCTGCGCTATCCGTTAGTTGATGGACAAGGAAACTTCGGTTCCGTTGACGGCGACTCGCCCGCGGCAATGCGTTACACAGAAGCGCGTCTTGCAAGAATTGCAGATGAAATGCTTCGCGACCTCGATAAAAATACAGTTGCATTCGCAGCAAACTTTGATGAATCATTGCAAGAGCCCACGGTTCTTCCATCATACTTACCAAACTTATTGGTAAACGGCGCAAGCGGTATTGCGGTCGGTATGGCGACAAATATTCCTCCGCACAATCTTGGCGAAATAGTTGACGGACTTGTAGCGACTATTGAAAATCCGAAACTGAAACCGGAAGAGCTGATAAAAATTGTTAAAGCCCCGGATTTTCCAACGGGCGGAATTATTTACGGTTACGAAGGAGTTAAAGAAGCGTTCCTCACCGGTCGCGGAAGAATTGTTATCCGCGCTAAAGCAAATATTGAAGTTCTGAAAAACGAACGCGAGAATATTGTTGTTACGGAAATTCCGTATCAAGTAAATAAAGCGGCGCTCATAGAAAAAATTGCTGAGCTCGTTCGCGACGGAAAAATTGACGGCATCTCAAACATCCGCGATGAATCAGACCGCGACGGAATGCGCATCGTAATTGAAATGAAACGCGACGGACAGCCGGCGTTAACGTTGAATCAGCTTTTCAAACACACTTCGATGCAAGTTACGTTCGGCGTTATAATGCTTGCGCTTGTTAACGGCATTCCAAAAGTTTTAACACTTCAGCAAATGATGCAGCATTTCCTCGATCACAGAATGGACGTGCTGATCAAACGCACCAAGTTCGATCTCGATGCAGCAGAAAGACGCGCGCACATTTTGGAAGGATACATCATTGCGCTCGATAATATCGATGCGGTGATTCAGACAATCAAGAAATCCAAAGATGTAGAAACCGCCAAAACAAATTTGATGAAGAAGTTCAAGCTTTCGGAAATTCAAGCGAAAGCAATTCTCGATATGCGTTTGCAGCGCCTCACCGGACTTGAAAGACAAAAAATAGAAGATGAATACAAAGAGACGATCAAGTTCATCGAAAAACTGAAAGGCATTCTTACAAACGAAAAGAAACGATGGACAATAATCAAAGAAGAACTTCTTGCTCTCAAAGAAAAATATGCCGACGAACGCCGCACTGCAATTGAACGCGAGCTGAAAGAATTTTCGCTCGAGGATATAATTGCCGAGGAAGATGTTGTCGTTACAATTTCTCATGCCGGGTTCATCAAACGTTTCCCGGTCAGCGGTTACAGAAGACAGGGCAGAGGCGGCAAAGGCGTAACCGGCGCCGGAACCCGCGAAGAAGATTTCATCGAGCATATGTTTATCGCGTCAACGCATCATTATATTATGTTCTTCACCGATCGCGGAAAATGTTATTGGCTTAAGGTTCATGAAATTCCCGAAGGCGGACGAGCTACGAAAGGAAGATCGATTTTAAATCTTATTGAAAAAGATAAAGAAGAAAACATCACGGCGTTTGTTACCGTAAAAGAATTTACCGATGATAAATTTATTGTGATGGCAACAGAAAAAGGAACCGTTAAAAAAACAGTTCTCTCGGCGTATTCAAATATTCGCCGCGGAGGAATAAACGCAATTAGTCTTGCTGCAGGCGACCGCTTGATAGAAGCGAAGTTGAGCGAAGGAAAGAATGAGATCATCATCGGAACGAAAAATGGAATGGCAATTCGCTTCAACGAAAAAGACGTTCGCAATATGGGAAGAACCGCGGGCGGTGTCCGTGGAATAAGGTTAGGCAAGGGCGATGTTGTGATCGGAATGATTGTCGTACGCAACGCAACAACGTTGATGGTCGTAACGGAAAAAGGATTCGGCAAACGATCCGAGATAGAAGAGTACAGATTGTCTCGTCGCGGCGGGAAAGGTGTTATCACCGTTAAGACGTCGGATAGAAACGGAAAATTGATAGCGATGAAAGAAGTGAACGACGGCGACGAGCTTGTAATTATCACAACACAGGGAATGGTAATTCGCCAATCCGTAAGCGAGCTTCGTGTGATGGGAAGAAACACGCAAGGCGTTAGATTAATTCGTTTGAATGAAAACGACGACATTGCGGACATCGCACGCGTAATTCCGGAAGAAGAAAACGGAAATGGCAACAACGAAGAATAATTTCAATTTGTCATTCTGAGGAGTAAAGCGACGAAGAATCCGGCGCTTACATGGTTTAGAGATTCCTCATCTCAACTTCGTTTCGATTCAGAATGACATTTACAAGGAAACTCAAAATGTCACACAGCAAAAATTTACATTTCGATTCTAAATGCGTTCATGCAGGTATCGGTGATTATGAATTCGGTCCAGTTGTCCCGCCGATTTATCAAACATCAACATTCAGATTTAAGGACTCTGCACACGGAGCCGCGCTTTTCAAAGGCGAAGTTGGCGGATACATTTACACCCGAATGAAAAATCCAACCATTGAAGCGCTTGAAAACGCTATGGCAGAACTTGAAGGCGGGCACAAAGCGCTTGGATGCGCAAGCGGAATGTCCGCCGTGAGCACAACGCTGATGGCTCTTCTTAAATCCGGCGATCATATTGTTTGCTCGAAATCTGTTTACGGTCCGACAAATACTTTTATAAATACAATTCTTTCGAAGTATGGAGTTGAAGCGACATTTGTTGATTCGGAATTTGCCGAAGAAGTTGAAAAGGTTATGAAGCCGAACACAAAAGTTGTTTACGTTGAAACGCCGGGTAATCCCACGATGTCTATAACGGATTTGGAAGTGGTATCAAAAATTGCGCATAAGCAAGGAGCGCTCGTTGTTGTTGATAACACGTTTATGAGTCCCGCGCTTCAGCAGCCGTTCACTTTCGGCGTTGATGTTGTTCTGCACAGCATGACGAAATTTTTAAATGGCCATGCAGATGTTGTCGGCGGTGTTGTGGTTGTTAAAGACGAAGAAATGTATTTGAAGATGCGAAAAGTTTTGAACCAGCACGGCGGCGTTATAGATCCGTTCAATTCATTTCTTGTTCACCGCGGCTTAAAAACTCTTTCGATAAGAATGGAACGCCACTGCACAAATACTTTACCTATCGCCGAATATCTTGAGAAACATCCTAAAGTAAAATGGGTGCGTTTCCCCGGATTGAAAAGCCATCCTCAATATGAAATAGGATTGAAGCAGCACAAAGGTCACGGCGGAATGATTTCGTTCGAACTCAACGGTGGATACAAAGCCGGTGAAATATTGATGAACTCTGTTAGGTTTTGCCAGTTGGCTGTAAGTCTGGGCGGAGTTGAAACTTTAATTCAGCACCCGGCAAGCATGACACATCTAACGATGGGCGAAGAAGCCCGCAAAGCAGCGGGAATCACAGAAGGATTAATCCGTCTTTCGGTTGGAATCGAAAACGTAAAAGATATTATTGCCGATCTAGAACAAGCGCTCGCTAAAATTTAATAATTGGTTTTGTGGGGAAATGTCCCGGACCTTCCCCCCTTTTTTTGTAATCAGCACAAAACAAATTCCACACCATTAAAATAAATTCATTTGTATTAAATCTACCATCAACCTATTTTTGCCGCAATTTCAGTCTAACAAGAAGTTAGGGAAAAAAATGAAAAAGGTTACCGCTTTACTTTGTCTCGCAGCAGTTGTTTTGTTCAGCAACTATACGTACTCACAAAACTCTTCATTACCCATTCCGCTCAATATTCAAAAAGCAATTGAGAAAGGAACTCGCACATTGGACGGCAAGCCGGGACAGAACTACTGGCAGAATAAATCCGGCTACACAATAAAAATTGAAATAGACCCGCCGACAAGAAAAATTAGCGGCGAAGAAAAAATTGTTTACTACAACAACAGTCCCGATACGCTTAAACAAATAGTTATTCGTCTTTATCAAGACATTTTGCGAAAAGGAAACATGCGAGATTTTGAAGTTGACCCATCGGACCTCCATGATGGAGTTGAATTGCATAATCTTGTGGTGAACGGGAAACAATTGAAGATCGATGGAAAACAAGAAGGTTTATCGCGAGCCGGCACGAATCTTTTTATTAAACTGGATAAACCGCTTGCGTCGAAATCGAAAGCCGAAATTGAAACCAGCTGGAGTTTTATCATTTCTAAAATCTCCAACATCCGCATGGGTACCTACGACAGCACATCATTTTTTGTTTCCTACTTTTATCCGCAAGTTGCAGTTTATGACGATATAGACGGATGGGACACGCAGAACTACACCGGACAAACCGAGATGTACAACGACTTCAATAATTATGATGTAGAGATTACAACGCCGAAAAAATTTACTCTTTGGGCAACTGGAGTTCTACAAAATCCGGAAGAAGTTTTTTCTTCTAAAACTTTAGAGCAGTACAAAAAGGCGCATGAATCAAATGACGTCGTTCGCATCATCGAAGAGAAAGATTATCAAGCCGGATTGGTTACAGCAGACAAAGAGAAACTCACATATAAATTCAAAGCCGAACATGTTCCCGATTTTGCTTTCGCAACCAGCGATCATTATTTGTGGGACGCTTCGATGCTTGTTGTGGATAAACAAACCGGGCGCAAAACTTTTATCTCTGCAGCGTACAACAAAAACTCAAAAGATTTTTACGGCGTTGCAGAACTTGCGCGCAAAGTGATCGATAGTTTTTCAACTCACATTCCCGGCTGGCCTTTTCCGTATCCAAGCATGACGGTTTTCAATGGTCAGGGCGGAATGGAATACCCGATGATGGTGAACGATTCATCAGTTCCCGAATTAAAGGGAACGGTTCATTTAACTTCTCACGAAATCTGTCATACATACTTTCCGTTCTTCATGGGAATCAACGAGCGCAAACATGCGTGGATGGATGAGGGATGGGCAACAATGCTTCCGTTCGATTTTCAAGCGGCTAATGCAGGAGGCTTTGATGATCGAGCCGATAATGCGGGAAGCTACAGCCAATTTGCCGGTAACGATGACGATATTCCTTTGATGGTTCTCTCGTATGATTTGAGAGGCGCCGGATACAGAACCGCGTCGTACAGAAGACCGGGAGCCGCATACGAATTCTTGCGTCAAACCCTCGGCGACGATCTCTTCATAAAATGCCTGCATGAATACATGAGCAGATGGAACGGAAAGCATCCCGAACCGTACGATTTCTTTTTCTCATTCAATGATGCTTCGGGACAAAATCTTGATTGGTATTTCAAACCGTGGTTCTTCGAAAGAAAATATCCCGATCTTTCTCTCTCAGCGAAGAAAAACAATAACGGTGAAATAAACATCAATGTAACAAACAAAGGCGGAATGCCTGTGCCGGTTCTCGTAAAGTTTTATTATGATGACGGGACGAATGAGACAGTCATTAACAAAACGGCAGAAGTATGGAAAGATGGAAATGCCGTGTTTTCAGAAAACATAAACCCGAAAAAGACTGTTAAGAAGATTGAACTTGGAACGACGGAGATACCGGATGTTGATTTGAAAAACAACACATCGGAATTTTAAATCTAAAGATGAAGAAACAATCAGTGATCGAGAGACATCTAAAGTAACAACAAAACTGAGGAACAAATGAAAAAAATATTCTCTGTAATAAATGTTGTTGTTGCCGTTTTAATGTTTGCACAAACGGCGTCGGCGCAAAGCTCCAAACTTTATATTCCACGAGACATTTTGAAGGCGTACGAAAAAGGAACACGTTCTTACGACGGCAAACCGGGACTGAACTACTGGATCAATCATACAGATTATAATATTCAAGCAGAAGTTTTTCCGAAAGAACACGAAGTAAAAGGACATGCGTTCATAACTTTCTATAATGAAAGTCCCGATACACTCAGGCAGTTGGTTTTGCGATTGTATCAGGATATAATGAAAAAGGGAAACGTGCACGACTCTCCGATCAATCCCGCCGATGAAACGGACGGAGTGAAAATTGATACGTTGATTCTTGATGGAGTTGGCTTTAGTGAGCATAAACCGGGAAGCGTATTTAGGACTGCAACGAATTTGGTGATACGGGAACTTCCTCATCCGATAGCACCAAAATCAAATTTGAAAATCGAAGTTAAATGGTCGGTCATCATTCCGAAAGAATTGAGGATACGAATGGGCGCATACAACGACTCCACGCTTTATGTTGCGTATTGGTATCCGCAGGTTGCTGTTTATGATGACGTTGACGGATGGGATAGATACGATTACGGCGGCGCAGTAGAATTTTACAACGACTTTAACAATTTCAATCTGGAAATCACCGTTCCAAAAAATTATTTGGTATGGGGAACGGGACTTTATCAAAATTTACAGGACGTAGTTAAACCGGAAATTTATTCACGATACAAAGAAGCTTGGGAGTCGGACGGAGTTGTTAGAATTGTCGGCGAAGACGATTTGAAAAACGGCACAACCCTTGGCGGCGATAAAGTTGTTTGGAAATTGAAAGCAGAACATGTGCCGGACGTTTCATTCGCGACAAGCAGCGGATACATTTGGGACGGTACCAGCACTGTTGTGGATGCAAACGGAAGAAGAGTTTTAACCGATGCAGTTTACCCGCGAAGTCAAAAAGCGTTTGAAGGTGTTGCCGGTTACGCGAAAGGAACAGTTGAAACACTTTCAAAAAATTTGCCGGGTGTTCCGTTTCCATATCCAAAGATTACGTCGTTCAACGGAGAACAATCGCACGGCGGCGGAATGGAAATTCCGATGATGTGCAACGACGGCATTTATCCTACCAAAACCAGGCAGGCGGGCGTAACAATGCATGAGATTGCTCACACATATTTTCCATTCTACATGGGAATCAACGAGCGCAAATATGCGTGGATGGATGAAGGCTGGGCAACGTTTTTTACATTGGCACAATTAAATAAATTGATTGCGGATGCAGATGATTACACCCAAAATATTATCGGCGTTGGTAAATTAATGGGGGTGGAAAACGATCTGCCGACAATTACGCCCTCTATCATTGCGCGCGGAGGACAATTATTAAATTTCACTTCTTATGTTAAAGCGTCGGTTTCATATCTTATGCTGAAGAATGCATTGGGAGACGAGCTGTTCAAAAAATGTTTAGATGAATACATGAACCGATGGAACGGAAAACATCCGCTGCCGTGGGATTTCTTTTTCACATTTAACAATGTAGCCAAGCAGGACTTAAGCTGGTTTTGGAATCCGTGGTATTTTGATCGAGGATTTCCCGATCTCGCTGTTAAAAATGTAAAAGTAAAATCCGGTAAAGCAGTAGTAACGATAAAAAAGGTTGGTAACGTTCCGGTGCCGGTTGATCTGATCGTAACGTATGCGGACAGCACTACGGAAAATGTTTCGAAGAACATCACGGTATGGAAAACCGGTGCGAAAGAAATAAAAGTGGACTTCAAACCGAAAAAGGTAATTATGAAAGTTGAACTGAATACTAAGACCGTTCCGGATGCGGATGACAAGAACAACGTTTTTGAAATGAAGAAAAAATAATTTGACCACCTCCTTTATCCCCCTTCTTTTACGGAGGGGGAATATAGGGGTTGAGTATAACCCTCCATATTCATAAACTTGCTTTTAACTTATCAGAAAACTTTAACGAACCTTGAATAAAAAAATATTTTTTGCCGTTCTTCTGCTCTCCCTTTCTTTTCTCAGAGCACAGGATGTAATTCAAAAAGGAAACATCTACTACCTTTCAAATACGGTTGTTGTTAAGCTGAAAGAAACGGCAGTTAACAACGCGCAGACGCTGAAAAGATCGCTTGCAAAGTATTCCGTCAGAGAAGCGGTTCAAATGTATCCGCAAAACGGAACATTGAAAAAAGGCGAAGCGCTGCTGAACAGAACGTATCTGGTTCAAATTGATTCGAAAGAAGATCCCGCCGAACTCGCAAAAAAAATCTCTAAGCAGTCCAACATTGAGTGGGCAGAACCGAAATACGTTTATAGATTAACTTATTCGCCGAACGACTCACTTTATGTTTTGAAACAACAGCAATATTTAAAAAGAGTTTTTGCGGATTCCGCATGGAACGTTACGAAGGGCGATTCAAAAGTTATAATTGGAATTATTGACACTGGCGTTGACTGGAATCATCCCGATCTTAAAGCGAACATTTTAAAAGACCAAAATGGAAATTTAATTGGTTATGATTTCGGCGGACTGAACGGAACGCCGGATAACGATCCGACAGAAGATTATTCTGCATCGAATCGTTATCACGGAACTCACGTTGCGGGGATTGCCGACGCGGTTTCCGATAATAAAATCGGTGTCGCGTCAATCGGTTACGGCTGTTCAATTCTTCCTGTAAAAGTTACGCGAGACGATAAACGTGACGGAGCCGGGTACCCGTACATCTATTATGGTTTTGAGGGAATAAAATACGCGGTCGATCACGGTGCAAAAGTTATAAACTGCAGCTGGGGCGGCTACAGTTATTCTTTATACGAACAATCGATAATTGATTTCGCTGTAGCGAACGGCGCATTGGTTGTTGCATCGAACGGAAACGACGGTAGTCCAACTCCGTTTTATCCGGCAAGCTACAACGGTGTTTTATCGGTGGGATGGTTGAGTTCAAGCAGCGATCTGATTTTTCCCGACGGCAATTACGGAAGGACGGTGAAAGTGTTTGCGCCCGGAACATCAATCTTCTCAACATGGCAGCGTCAGCCAAATTCAAATCAGCTTTACAATTCAATCAGCGGATCTTCAATGTCTGCGCCGATAGTTTCCGGTCTTGCCGGACTTGTGTTCGCAAAATTTCCGAATTACACACCACTTCAAGTTGAAGAGCAAATTAGAGTAACTGCCGATAACATTGACGCTGTTAACGCCGACAGTTTAAAACTTCTATTGGGCAACGGCAGAATAAATGCGTACAACGCAGTAACAAGAACCAACGTAACTTCAATCCGCGCAGAGGATGTAAAGTTTATCGATCAAGGAAATAAAAACGGTTTGCTTGAATCGGGCGAAGATGTTTCGGTACAAATTGATTTTACAAATTTTCTAAGTCCCGTTACAAATGCTACGGTAATACTGCAGACGGATGATAATTCGGTAGTGATTACAAATTCGATCTTTAACACCGGATCGATGGCGACGCTTGCAATGGTTTTGAATCAATCCAAAGAATTTAAATTTACAATTCAGCAAAACGCGCCGTTCAATCACGATGTGAATTTTCTTTTAACATATTCGGCAAACGGTTATTCCGATTTTCAGTGGATACATACGCGGATTAATCCGACGTATGGAACGCACAACATCGGCAACATTACAATGTCGGTAACAAGTAAGGGAACATTGGGATTTAATGACTATCCTCAAAATCTGGAAGGCGATGGATTTAAATTTCAAGGCGGCGACAATTTAATGTTTGAAGGCGCGTTCATGTACGGAACGGGGCCCACGAAAGTTATGAACAACGCACGCGTTTCTGACGCGCAGAATGAGGATTTTGACACAAGAGTTCCAATGAAAATAAATACTTCCGCGACCAGTCAACAAGGTTATACGGAGTTTTCAGACGCACGCGCCGAATCAAACGCATTAGGAATTATTACAAAATATTTTACTTTTAGTTATGCACAAGCACCGAATGATAATTTCATAATTCTAAATTCAGAATTATATAATTCAACGCAAAATAATATTAGCGGTTTATACGCGGGTTATTTTATCGATTGGGATATTCCAGCAAACGATTATGCGGGCGACACAACCTATTTCGATCCAACCGATAATTTTGCGGTTGCCTACGAAAAGAGCAAACAATTAACCGGAACAATTGTCGGCGCGGCATTGATCTCTGCCACAAGTTACGGTTATTACGCAATTGATAACACAGCAACGGCAGGTGATGTAATTATTGGAGACGCTAACGGCTTTTCCAGTGCAGAAAAATGGTTTGCGCTTTCAAACGGAATAAAAAATAACTCTGCCGGCGTTGGAGACATCTCGCTCGTTGTTTCGGGCGGACCATTTAATATTCCTGCGAAGCAATCAATTAATGTTGGATTTGCCGTTGCGGCAGGATCGACCATTGATGAATTGAAACAAGCCATTCGTCAAAGCAGGCAACAATATTCTGCATTATTGGGTTGGATACCGGACGAAACGCCGACCGGCATAACGCTCTATCAAAATTATCCGAATCCGTTCAACTCAACTACGAGTATAAATTATTATCTACCGCAGAGCGGTCAAGTTTCGCTAAAACTGTATGACGTTTTGGGAAGAGAAATTTCAACTTTGGTAAACGAAGTTCAGGATGCCGGGTTTCATAGAGTGCAATTTATAAGCAAAAGTAAACATCTCGCATCCGGTGTTTATTTTTATCAAATGATTTCCGGAAATTTTTCTCAAACGAAGAAGATGATTGTCTTTAAGTGATTTTTTTCTGACAACCGGTAGGTCGAGATTAATCTCGACCTACAACGCGATGTTATTTTTGCTTTCCCTTAAACACCAATTTGATGTTAACAATTTCCGGACGGCTGCCGGTTCTGATCGGCGGTCCCCATCCGCCCACACCGCATGAAACGTAGTAATGAGTATTTCCTTTAATCATGTATCCCCAGTCAAGCTCGTAAATTTTAGAAATCAAAAAATTCATCGGCCAGAGCTGACCATTGTGCGTGTGTCCTGAAAGCTGCAGATCAATTCCGTTGTCGAAAGCATCGTTCAAACCGAACGGCTGATGATCCATAAGAATTAATGGAAGCGAAGTATCCACACCGTTAAGAAGTTCTTTGAGATCTTTTCTTCGTTTGTTTGAAAATTGTCTGATCGATCTGTCCTCGCGCCCGATCACATAAAAATCATTATCGATTTTGACGACGCTGTCGCGCAGCATTTTAATTCCATGTGCGGTCAAGTAATTACATGCGGCGTCTGCACCGCCAATGTATTCGTGGTTACCGGTTACGGCATAAACGCCGTATTTCGATTTTATACTCTCCAGAAGATGTCCCATGTTGTCGCGCAGAACAGGTCCGATGTCTTCGTCTATAATATCTCCGGGCAGCAAGACAATGTCGGGATTCAGCGCGTTAATTTTATCAACAACTTTTTCAAGAAACGAACTATCGAGAATTGTTCCGAGATGAATGTCGGATGCCATCGCTATGTTCAGCGATTTCAAATTGCCGGCGCTTTTCTTAACCGGGATTCTGTAATGCTGAACGACTATCATTTTAGTGTTTATGTATCCGCCAGCCACAGTAATAAAAACGAAAAGTATTATCACAAGCGCAGTAAAACGTTTTGTCTTCTCGGGATTCTTCGAAATAATTTCGGGAAAGAACGGAACGAAATGATTTATTAAGCGCAGAAGATCAAGTGCAACAAGAGAGAGGAAAAAGTAGAACATGAATGCAATCCAGAATGAACCGATCCAAATCAAAACCGTGCCGATAATAGATGGAAAAGCTCTTTCAAGAAATCTTCCGGCAATGTATGAAAGAACTACAAAGATCGACACAGCAAGAAAAAAAGTTTTATGTTCGGGCGAAACGATCGAGAGACCGCGACGTATGATGTAATAGTTAATGAGACCGTAAAGCGCGAATACTATCCCGAAGAACGTTAGCATTTGAGGCAACTTCATAATTATTCTTAATATCTTTCTGTGAAATTATTTATAAAACAATCCTTTGGCGAATAAAGTTTAAAGATCACGATTGAAATTTCTTTGATGTGTTTGGTTAACTGTTCCTTTTACGAATTGCGTGGTTGTAGATTTGAATATATTTCTCCGCGGACTTCCGCCACGAGAAATCTTTCTTCATGCCGTTAAGCTGGATTTTCTTCCACACATCTTTCAAATGAAAATCATGTATTGCACGCTGAACGCTGAGCAGAAGGGCGTGAGAAGAATATTCTACAAAAGAATATCCGGTTCCGATTTCTTTGCCCAGTTCAAGAAATTCATTCCAATCATGAACCGTATCGGCAAGTCCGCCGGTTTTACGCACAACAGGAACGGTACCGTAGCGCAGAGAATACATTTGATTCAAACCGCACGGTTCAAACCGCGACGGCATCAAAAAAATATCTGCAGCGGCTTCGATCATGTGAGAAAGTTCATTGTTGAAGCCGAGATAAACCGAAATTTTTTCCGGATAGCGGACAGCGATCTGTTGAAAAAGATCTTCATACTTCTGCATGCCGCTTCCGAGAACAATCCATTGCGCGTCCAATTCCATAAGCTGATTTATCCCGTAAACAAAAATATCTAGACCCTTCTGATCAACCAGGCGCGAAATAATTCCGATCAACGGAACGTTTTCATTGTATGGAATTCCAAGCCGCTCCAGCAAAGTTTTCTTGTTTTTTATTTTATCGGATAAATTTTCGCATGTGTAGTTGTATGGAATAAACCGGTCGGTTTCGGGATTCCAAATATTGTAATCGATGCCGTTAAGAATTCCGAAGAAATCGTCTTTGCGTTCGGCGAGAAACGACTGCATCCCCGCGCCGTATTCTTCCGTCAACAACTCCTTAGCGTAAGTTTCGCTTACGGTATTAACCGTATCAGAGACAAGGACGGCAGTTTTCAAAAAATTGACGTTGCCGTAATATTCGCCCTGTCCGCCCGCTTGATAGTGCTCATATTTTATTTCTGCTTTCTCAAAAGCTTCTTTCGAAAAAACGCCCTGATAAGCTACGTTGTGAATTGTAAAAACGGTTGCAGTTTTATTGAACAATTTATCCCAGCCGTAATTTTCTTTTAGAAGAATCGGCAGCAAGCCGGTTTGCCAATCATTACAGTGAATTATATCCGGCGCCCATGCGATGCGTTGAAGAATTTCGATCACGCCTTTGGAAAATAAAATGAACCGCTCGTCTTCATCCCAATCGGTTGTGTAAATTCTGAAACGATGGAAATAGTGGGGGCAGTCGACAAAAAATATTTCAACATTTGAATCCGGCAACGTTGCAGTGTGCACGTGAACTTGATAAACATGACCGTCAACGCGGATAGGAATTGAGCCGATATCCCATTCGTAATGAAGTCCATATTCAGCTTCGCCGAACGTATTGTATTTCGGCATGAAAACTTTTACTTCGTGACCAAGTTTTGCGAGTTCGATCGGCAAAGCGCCGGCTACATCGCCAAGACCGCCCGTCTTTGCGTATGGGAACACTTCACTTGCAACGTATGCAATTTTCATTTACTGAGTTGATTGTGGGAAAACGGTGATGCAAAAATAGTGAAAAATATTAAATGGTTAGTCACGGGATTTTACGTACCGATTTTTACTCTCACGTCTGCGGAGTAATATTTGTTGTCTTCGCCAACAATTAAAGGGTTCAGGTCGAACTCGGCAATGTTTTTGTTTTCGAGCATCATCACCGCGCAAGCTTTGATAATACGTTTGAGTTCTTTGATGTCTGCCGGGACTTCACCGCGAACGCCGCGCAATATTTTTCCAATGTTGGTAGAGTTGATCATGCCGTCTATGTCTTGATCGGAGAGATAGCATGATTTAATTGCGTTGTCGTTGAACACCTCAACATATTTTCCGCCCGATCCGAACATTATGATTGGACCGAACGAAGGATCGCGGAATCCGCCAATGAGCAATTCATGTTTAGGCTTTACAAATTGCTGAACAAGAAATTTTTCCACTTCAAAACCAACTCCGGCAAAACTTTTTGTAATCTCTTTTGCTGCCCGGCGGAGTTCGGTTTTGTTGCCAATGTTCAGTTTTACAGCGCTCAATTCCGATTTGTGAATTACATTGCGGTTGATGCCCTTCAAAACCAGCGGGAAGAAACTTTGGCTTATCTTTTCAAGTCCGCTTGGATTAACAAGTTTACTTTTGATCAGTGGAAATTTGTATTCCCGGCAAATCGTTTCAATTTCTTTTTGCGAGAGAAGCCCAATTTCAAATTTATTCTTTGCCGGTTTAAGTTTTATCAAATTACCGTATTCGATACGACTCTTCTGCAACTTTTCTTTCGATGAGACATGAAACAACATGTTTGCTAAAACTTCAGCGGGTTCTTCCGGATTTCTGAATACCGGTAATTTCCGGACGGATTCTTTTCTATACTTATCCCAAAACTCCGGCAGCGGCATCGCAACTTGCAAAATTGGCTTCTCGCATTTGATCGAATAAACACTCTCGATTATTTCGAACGGCGAAACCATAACCGGTTCAACGAAAATGGAAATCACCGCATCAACATTTTGGTCTGCGGCTACAATCTCGTTTACTCTCTTGAAAATTTCTGTAGTCCCGCCCGGAAGCAAATCAACCGGATTGTTAACGCTTCCTTCCGGATGAACGATTTCACGCAACAGTTTTTTTGTCTCGTCTCCAAATTTTGCGAGAACAAGTTTTTCTTTTTCCAAAGCATCAACGCACAAAATTGCGGGACCACCGGCATTAGTAACGACCGCAACGCGATTGCCTTTCGGCATCTTGAAATTTTCAAATCCTTTTGCGGTATTAAAAAGCTCTTTCAAATCATCTGCGCGGACAACTCCGAATTGATTCAGTAACGCTTCAACAACTTTGTCTTTTCCGCTCAGCGCGCCTGTATGCGACGATGCAGCCTTCATTCCGCTTTCGGTTCTTCCCGCTTTAAGAACAATTACGGGCTTTGTGATCGCGCCGGTTATAAACGGACGGATAAATTCTTCTCCGTTTTCAAAACTTTCCAAATAAAGCGTCATTGTTTTTATATTATCGTCGCTCTGCCAGAAGTGCAAAACATCGGTTTCGTTTACATCTGCTTTGTTGCCGACGCTTATGAAGTGTGCAAACTTAATATCTGTCTCGCGGAGTGAGTTTAAGACCGCTGCGCCGAGCGCGCCGCTCTGAGATAAAAATCCGGTCGAGCCGCATTCCGGTTTTTCTGCGACGAAGGTTGCGTTGAGTTTTATTTCATCGAGCGCGTTAATGATGCCCATGCAGTTCGGACCAACCATTCTTGCGCCGGCACTTTTAATTTTTTGAACGATCCGCTTTTCTATTTCTTCGCCCTCGTTCCCAATCTCCTTAAAGCCTGCGGTTATTAGTACAATCGATTTTACTTCTTTCGCTAAAAGGGAATCGATAGAGTCTTCCGCAAATTGTTTAGGTACAACAACAATTGCAAGGTCGATTGGATCCACGATCTCTTTAGTGAAATGGTAACATTTGTAGCCGAGCACTTCTTCGGCATTTGGGTTTACCGGAAAAACTTTTCCCGTGTAACAGCAAACCTTAATTGTTTGAAGAATTTCGTAACCGATGCTTTTTTCTTTTGTTGATGCGCCGACAATGCAGACAGTTTTTGGATAGAAGAAATTTTGAAGCGAATTCATGCTCGCCCGGAATTAGTTTCAATACAAAAATAAAGATTCGCCGAGGAGAAAACCTAAATAGAAATAAATAGAAAATTTGCCTTCTTGAAGTAACCGAACTATATTCAATCAGCCAAAATGAAAAAAACAGCCACGAGAAAAAATCTTATTTTATCCCCATGAAGAAAATCACTTTTATTATTCACGGCAAACATCTACGCAAGCACAAGATCGAATACGAAGCCGGAAAATATCTCGGCAAAGAATTCGACCTCGCGTTTTTTATTACTAAATCCAGCCGCGCTGCCGAAGAATTGGCAGAAAAAACCGTTAGGATTGGAACCGATTATTTAATTGCCGTCGGCGGCGATGGAACGATGAGCGAAGTTGTGAATGGAATCATGCGCGTTCCGAAATCCGAAAGAGAAAATCTGATTGTTGGCTTGCTTCCCGTCGGAAGCGGAAACGATTTTGCCCGGTCGCTGAAACTTTCAAGTGAAATTAAAGATCTTCAAGAATTGATTAGAAACAATAAAATTATTCAGCTTGATATCGGAAAGCTCGAATACAAATCTTTGAATAACGAAGACAAAGTGCATTTCTTCAACAACATAACCGATGTTGGTCTCGGTGCCGAAGTTGCCAAACGTGTTAACGAAGGAAACAAAACTTACGGACCGAACCTTGCATTTTTCACTGCAACGATAATAAGTTTTCTGCGCTACAAACGGAAGAAAATAAAAATCACTTCGCGCGAGTTTAACTATGAAGGCGATGTTTTGATTTTAGCTTTGGCAAACGCACGTTACTTCGGAAGTGGCATTTGCATAACCCCCCATGCAAAAGTGAACGATGGAAAAATTGCAATTACACTTGCCGGCAATGTAAGTCTGTTTGACTACCTGAAAAATTTGTCCAAGATCAGAAAGGGAGAGTTTGTTAACCTTTCCGAGATGCATTACAAAGAAGTTGAAAACTGTCTTGTCGAACCGATCGGTGAACCGTGTTTAATTGAAGCCGACGGAGAGATGATCGGTAAAATACCTTTGAAAGTCTCGATGCTTCACAAGGAGTTGAAATTTTTGTCGGCAGTTAGCAAGTAAACTAAAAAATCATTTGCACTTAACAACCCCGCTCTGTTTGGAAACGCCAACTTCGTTAAACGATTCAATTGCGAAATAATATTCTTGACCGACGTTTAATGCGCGCAACTCCAACTTGTTTCCGGCATCCGCCCACACTTGGTAGGTCTGATAAAGTTTATCTTTCCCGATTCCCCAAAGAATGTTGTAGCCGACTGCGCCTTCGACCTCGTTCCATGTTATAAAACAATTGCGTTCGTCCTTGTCGCGTACAGCGGTTAAACTGGTTGGTGTTTGCGGAACCTCACCGGGCGCGTTTCCAAAAATTCTAATGTCGCTTACAGCGAGATTAGGCGTGGGCATATAAACATTTTCGTATTTGATGTAGCGTGCCGTTACTGTTTTCGGCAATTCGAAATAACCATTGGGGCGATCTTGTTTTACCTTTGAGAGATCAACGATCGGTTTCCAATTCTTTCCATCGCCGGAAGAACAAAATTTATATTGAGTGTAAACTCGTGAAGAATCGTTGTCGTAAAGGTTGGATTTGTAATCAACAAAATGAATCTGGAGAGCTCTCACCTCGCATCTTTCTTTCAAATCAATTTTCAACCATTCACCGGCTTTGTTGTTTTGTGCAACCCAAAAGCTGCGTGGATTTTCATCGGTCACGCTTGCAACGCGGAACGTATCAAGAACCGAAGAAGCGCTTACCGGTTTTTTGTATGAGAGCAGCATCCATCCGGTGAACAAATCGTTTTTGTTTGTAAGTTTTCCTTTCGGCAGGTAGTGAGGAAAATCTCCGAAGCGCGTATTAGCAAAAAACAAATCATCTTTATCGAAGAATGCGGGGAACATTACAATGCGTCGTTCAAAGTTCCAGTTGATGGCGATCCATGCCGTGCCGGTGCTCCAATAGTTTCCATATTTATCTTGAAAAGTGTTTCCATGTCCCGCGCCGGTCATAAATCCGCCCGGCTTGTAAGAGATCGGGTTGTTCGGCGCATATTCAAACGGACCAAGCGGATCGTTGCCAACGTAGGTTCCGTTTGCGTAAACATTGTATTCTGTACCGGGTGCGGCGTACTGCAAGTAATATTTTCCGTTGTGCTTCGTCATCCACGCGCCTTCAATGAACGGCGTTCTTGTTGATGTGTGGTTGGGGCCGAAACGTTCCCAGCCGTGTTGATCCGGGTGAAGGTATAAAAGTTTTTTGATCGGACCTTTGTAAATCAAATGTTGCTGGTGATCAAGCTCGCTTCCGTATATTGGATGAACGTTCGATGAACCCCAATACATAAACCAGCGGTCAGTATCTTTGTCGTAAAAAATGTCTGGATCCCACGGACCAATTGTATCCGGCAACAACGGCATCCATCTATTAAAATATTGTAACATGCCTTTTTCCGGTTCGGTTGAAAAATAAATCGGTCGCTGCTTAAATGTAGATTGAAAAAGGTAAAGTGTGTCTCGGACTGAAAGTGCAGCAGGTGCGCAGATATCTTCCGCAGGCCATTTGTTCGGTTCAATAAATTTCCAATTGACTAAATCTTTTGAGTGCCAGTAGCCACCGGAAATAGTGACGAACAAGAAATATTCTCCGTTGTGATTTACTATTACCGGGTCTGCACCGCTTCGATATGATATTTTATCGTTGATCTGTTCCCAATTATATTTATAACCGATATCAACCGGGTTGCAGTAAGTTTTCTGATTAACCGTTTGTGCAAGAATTATAGAAGGCAATAAAACGAGGAAGAAAATGTTTGAAAGCAAAGACTTTTTCATGTTGTTCACTATTTTTTAATGTTTAGCAAAGTCGGTAGACTTTGAAATGTAAGCATTAACTCGAGCATCTTTTTTGCCCACGACGGGTTCTACTTTCCAATTTTACAGTAGTAAGGTCAAAATAATAATGCAGATTAGCAAGCAAGAGAGATTTCAAATCGAGAGGGGAAAAAGCATAACGGGGGCAAAATGAAAAACGCCTTACATTTTTTATTTGACTTACTTTATTGAATTGTATAACTTTATGGTGAACGAAAGACGGAAAGGAGTTAAAAATGGAAGTTGGTTTTGTTACATCGAAAGGGCAATTGGTAATTCCTTCAAAAATGAGGCGTAGATTTGGGATTAAACCTGGCACTCGCGTTAATTTTTTTGAAGAGGAAGATGGAATAAAAATAATTCCAACTACAGCGGAGCTGATAGATGCCAATAAAGGTTTTATGAAAACGGGAGGTAAGCTACTCAAAGCCCTAATGGAAGAAAAGAAGAAAGAGCGTGAGTTATGAAAAAATATGTACTGGACAGTTATGCCTTGATAGCTTACGCTGAAGGCGAGAAAGGAGTTGACGAAGTAGCGGAGTTGTTAAAGGACTCATTGCATGAAAAAGCAGAAATATTTCTTTGCGTAATTAACTGGGGCGAAATGTATTACATAGCATTGCGGGAAGGTGGAAAGGAAAGGGCAGAACTTTATAAAAACACTTTTGCACGTTACCCAATTGCGATAGTAGAAGCAAATAAGGAGCTTACATTACAAGCCGCACAATTAAAGGCGGCTCATAAAATTTCTTATGCCGATGCGTTTGCTGCTGCGCTTGCAAAAAGCAGAAAAGCCGTTCTTGTTACTGGGGATAAAGAGTTTGAGTCGTTGGAAGGCGAAATAAAAATTCATTGGATCTAATTGTCACATGTTTAACGCAAACGAAGTCGAAACGTTTATTAAAAGCACTAGATTCTTTCTCGGGGAAAGCGGTCTTTTAACAACAAATATTCCAGTACTAAAATCTATTTCAATTAGGGATATAAATTGGCAAATACGATTTTATCATACGTTGCAAATCATTAACCAAAAAAAGGTTATTGAAAATCTCGAGCAGTTATTGAATACACATTTCGAAGAGTTTTTGATGGTAAGAAATTGTGGGACAACAACAATTGAACAAGCAAGACAAACAATAATTAATTTTCTTTTATCGTCTAGCACAAAAATAGAACTTAGAGATTACGAAGAAGTAATAAAAGAAACAGAAGAGAAACGGAAGTTTGTTAAATCATATCCGTTTTCGGAACGATTGAGCATACCATTCGAATCATTAAAAAAATATTTAAATATTTCTCTTCAAGAATTTGAATTCCCTATAAGGTTTAACAAATACGTAACAACAATAAACAATGTCCTGAATCTTAAGGAATTGTTATCTATCGATCCCCAAATTCTAATTCAAAAAAGGAATATAGGACGGAAGACAATTATCGACGTTTCAAAAAGAATAGATGAAAAAATAAAGAGGCTTGAACTTGGCTTAGAGAAAGTCGAAGAAAAAAACATTGTTGTTATTATTAATAACATACTAAACAAAATTAGTGACCGCGAACTGACTATTCTTAAAATGCGCTGGGCAGGGAAAGACGAAATATCATTGGAAGAGATCGGTTCACACTTTGGGTTAACAAGAGAAAGAATAAGACAAATAATTCAGAGGATCACTGATAAAATATGGACTCGTATTGAAGATCGGGCTGATTATTATAGAGAAATTTTCCTTGATTATATAATTAATAAACCCGAACCGATTACTGAAAAAATATTATGTAGTGATAGTCATGAATTAAAATATACAGATAGACTTTATTTGGGTTTATTGGCAGAAATTTTTCAAGAGATCCCATTTTACGACTTTATGCCATTAGCCTTTGATCAGTATTTCTCTAGGCAAATTGAAAATAACCCTAGTTGGGCAACAATACATGATGTGTTGAGAAGACTTAAAGTTGGGCACAAAGAAATTACCCCACCAGAATTGCGAGAAATTCTTGAGTCCCAAAATTTAGACTTTACGCAACAGTTGCTTTGTTTTAAAATATTATTTGGCCTTAAAAAATATTTCTTTTTCAAAGAGGGAGACCAATATTATTTGTTGCGTAAGGGCAGTATTAGAGAGATGACATATGTGATATTGAAAAACAGCGAAACGCCTTTAAACATTGAAAAAATTATGACGATGATTCACAAATATTATTATGAAGGTTTGAAATATGATTCTCTTAATTCGGTTATTGGAAACATAAAACAAGACGAAAGAATAATACAATTCGATAGATATGTATTTGGAACCGAAAAACACTTTGCATATCAAAAAAAAGAATGGGATAGTATATGTTTGCACGCGAAAAGTTTTATGAAAAAAATGAAAAGGCAATGTTACATAACGGAGATATTAGAAGCCTTATGTGATGGATATCCAGATATAAAATCGAAATACGAATTAGTTCATATTTTAAGAACAGATAATGAGATTAACGACCTTGGATTTTTCAACTTCACTCTTATTTCTTATAGACAGGGGGAGAGAATCAAAGTTTGTGATCTAATAAAAGATATTTTTGAGAAGGATGCG
This sequence comes from Bacteroidota bacterium, assembly GCA_023381535.1. Next base: position 201,400 of record JAMCSN010000226.1, on the reverse strand, counting down.
GGCATCAAGCACGTTCATGATATAAAGAAAGAACTTAAAAGAAATAGATTTGTTCATGATCAAGGAATGTCCGCGTTATTAAAAAGTCAAAAATACTTAAAGAACTATCCGGGTGGATTTTATGGACTTAGGAGATTTGACAAAGAAAATGAAGTTGAATTAACACGAAAAGAAAAATATTTAGAATATATTGTTAATCAATATTTTTTCCCAAATACTGACATTGAGAACATTATTGAATATTTCAATTCAGAAGAAATTCAACAAGAGATAATCTCAACAATTAAAACCTCAAAAGCATTCCAAATTTATACTCTTGAGAATGGCAAAACATGTGTAATCAATAATAATTGGAGTAATTCCAAAAAGGTAAAATGCCTTTTGTCCAACATTAATGAACCTGTATTCGAGGAACAACTGGAGTGGATGTTGAAGGACTTAGGCGCAAATGATTTTAAAAAAGATTTGTACAAGATCAGAGGCGATAGGTCAATTACGTATTCGAATAATAAATATAATTTTAATAGAACAAGTCTTATCAAACCGGAACTCACATCATTAATTGATGAATGCTTTGATTTTATAAGTGATTCATCCAAGCCATATTATCTTCAAGATATATTTGAATTAATATGTTCGTCAGAAAGCGGAATAGAGCATAACCAATTTGTATCTGCGTTGAAAGAAGACGAAAGATTTATCGTGATGGACAATAATTTGGTATTAATAAAATGAAAAAACTTACAAAAAAAGATAAAATACTTTATACCATTGTCAAAATGTATAATGATGGAAATAAACTATTAAGATACGAAGACATACTTGTGAAGGTTTTTAAGTCTTTTCCAGAAGATTTCCAAATTAGATTTTATCCTGAGTTTCCAGACACTGATACAATTCGTCGCGCTCTTTATCAATTAATACCCGAAGGATATATAAGAATATCATATAGAAATTGTACTCTTACTGAAGATGGAAAAATAAAGGGGAATAAAATTATCAAATCGCTGGATGGAGATTCTATTCAGGTTGGAGGAAGAAGAGACTTTAATTATAATATTGAAATAAAAAGATTATTGAGATCAGAAGGATTTAATATGTATGTAAACGGGAAGACGGATAAAATAATAGATCAAGATTTTTATGAATTTTATAGATCATCAGTAAGGACAAGGAATCTTGAATTATTAGGTAAGATTAAACAAATAAACGAAGTCATAAATAGATATTCGACAGAAAACTCTCTTCAAGCAAAAAATCTCTTGGCATACTCATCATTTTTGCAGACCAAATTCAAATTAATATTTAATGAGGAATTAAAATGAATATTAAAGTAGAAAAGCCCGTAATTGATGAAGCAGTTTTAGATTTGATAGGAAAAGAATTCAAATTTGACCACGCTAAAGGCATAGCTGAATTATTAAAAAATTCTGTTGACGCATATAATATTGAAGGAACACCTGATGAGCAGCAAATAATCTATGTTTACCTCAATCTGTCAAAAAACAACTTGATAAAATCTATTGATGTAATTGATTTTGTTGGGATGAATAGAACAAAAATTGATGCGGCATTTAAAAGGTGGTTCGACCCTAATGCAGCAAAAAAAATAAGTAATGACCAACAGCGTAATATTAAAACACTTGGTGGTCATGGTAATGGCGGCAAGTTTTATATGCGCGAAATGTTTAAATCATCAAGATTGATTACCTATCGTAGCGCTAGATTAAATTCATTTGGTTTCAATGAGCTAAAACAGTATGGATTCGATTCAACAATGAATAATCTTGAAGCAAGTATTGAAGAAGCGATTGAAACTTCGGAATTAAAAATCAATAGCAATTTGTACAACGAAATAAAAAATATATTGTTTGAAAGAAAAAGATTTACGATTGTTAGAGGATTCCAACCAAAGAGTGCGCATAAAACTAATTATCTTAAAGATTTGATTAATAAATTAATAGTGCATCCTCAAGCCAAAAGAATAATACAACACAAACAAGTATACTTATTGCTCGGCCAACATTCCCAATCTACAAGACTAAGAATTCCATCTTTATTACCCAAAAAAGGTTTTGAAGGACCTTTCGAATTTGTTTGTCCTCAAATAGTCGACTACGAAGAGGAAAATATTAAAATGTATTCTAATGAACAGATTAAATTAACTTTGTTTACTTCTGAGGAACCGTTAAAAGGGAATAAATATAGAGGGAGAAATAGTATTGATTTTTTAAGTGATGTTGGAGTCATAGCAAATTATAAGATAAATAAGATAGGTCACTTTAGAACTTATATCTATAGTGAATTTATCTACGGAGAATGCTATGCTCAAGTAATGGAGGATGAAGAATATGTAACCAATGACAGAAATGAGTTTATTGGAGCTAATAAAACTGCGGCTTTGTTGAATTGGACTAAGGAATGTATTGAAGGTCTATGTGGAAAGATGGAGGAATCGGCAAAAAGGGAAAAGAAGAAAATTAATCTTAAAAAAACTTCTGAATTAAATGAATTATTAAACAAATGGAAAAATAGGTTCTTACAAAAATTAATTAGAGATAGATTAGCTGGTGTTGGAAATGATTTAGGAATGGAGGGCAATGATGAAGAAACATGGAATGTGGATCCACAAAAAAAGAATCAACATAAAAAGGATTCTCAAAGAAAAATTGGAAATACGGGCGGAGACAAAGTAAAAAGAGCGAACGCCTTTCCTGAAGTAAGAATTTCAGGAATGCATCCTGATCCTTTTTCCGAAAGTGATGAACCTTTTGATTGTGACCAGAGACAGCCAGCCATATATCAACGTCTAATCGACTTTAAAAACGGTATTTATTGGATAAATACCTCAAAGCAAATAGCAAATATGATTTTGGAAAAAAGCGGGCCAGATTCGATAAGATGGCGCGAATATCTTTTCCAAAGATATATTGATATAATTGTTAAAGAAGCAATATACTTTTTAGGTAAAACCGATGTTGATTTAACCAGCGATACGGTTATGAATGAAATTGATCGTGTAACCTCCGAAGCGCTAGATTTAGCTGCAGTTGATTTAAATTCCTTTTTATTTGAGGAAGTATACGATGTTTAATTGAACGATCGCAACCGATGCAACATATCTGGCTTCAAATTAGTTTACAGAGAGAATTCAACTATCCGATAATTCCGGATAGTTCAGTTGTCAGGAAATACCTGACAGTTCAAAATAAAACAAAAGCAACAAGAGAAAAAAGTTGAGCAGATTCAAACTTTACATAGAATACGAAGGCGCGCGTTACAGCGGCTGGCAATTAGCTAGAATAACCCAAGAATTCAATATTGAAGTTAGCGCAGCTATTTAGTAATCTTACTAATAAAATTTGGACAAAAGAACATGGATCAAACAATAGAAGTAACCGAGGTTTTAAGGGAAATAATAAAATCAAGTATTCGGGAAGTGTTAGCTGAAGAAAGAATTTCGCTTATTCAAGCAATAATACCGGCGGTCTCACCAAAGGAATTGGCTGATATAAAAAGGAGATATGGTATACCGGCTGACTATAACGAGAAAGATTTTTCCGATAAGGCCTTATGGTTCTTAAATGACAATTAAACTTTCTAAAAACGCTTCAAAGTTTTTGGGCTCTGTAACTGAAAAAGAGAAAAACAGGATTAGAGAAAAAGTCAAAAAACTGTTCATCTCACTCGATCAAAATGGAATTATCCCATTAAATAATTTTAAAAGTTATTACTTGACCAAATGCTTTTTTTGAAACCCATCTTTGTATTTCCCTTAAAAAATGATTAAGTAATGTCCCGCTTCAAATTATACATAGAATACGAAGGCACGCGTTACATCGGCTGGCAGGTGCAGCGCAACGGTAAAACCGTTCAAGGAAAACTGCTGGAAATCGCCGGCAAAACTTTTAAGGGTGAGCGCATAGAAATTTACGGCTCGGGCAGAACAGATGCAGGTGTTCATGCCATATGTCAGGTTGCGCATCTCGATGTGAAGACAATGCTTGCGCCGGAAATTATCCGCATGAAATTTAACGATGAACTTCCTTCCGACATTAACATAATTGAAGTTGAGAAGGCTCATCCGAAGTTTCATGCGCGGCACGACGCCAAAAGCAGAAGCTACATTTATCAAATTTCAAGAAGACGGACAGCCTTCGGCAAATCATTTGTCTGGTGGATTAAAGATGAATTGAATTTTGAAAAGATGCAGAAAGCGTCACAGCTTTTTATCGGCATGCACGATTTCAAATCATTTTCGGATAAAGACGATCCTGCCCGTCCGGCTCGCCTCGCTACGCGAGCGAAGCGGGCAGGCGGGGAAGAGAAATCAACAAAGGTTTTGATTGAAGATGTTCAACTGAAAGAAGATGGCGATTTAATTCTGATCCGCATAATTGGTTCGCACTTTTTGTGGAAAATGGTACGACGAATGGCTGGCGTGCTTGCCGAGATTGGGCGCGGAAAGCTTTCAGACAAAGATCTAAAATATTTCCTTGAGCATGATTCACCCACTCCTGCAAAATACACCGCTCCGCCATCGGGTTTATTTTTAGAAAAAGTTTTGTACGAAAATGAAAAAATTGAAAAGGATTTTGGAAGTACAATCAATATCAAATCAATGGAAAGAGTAAGATCAAGAGCATGAGCAAGACATTAATCGCCAACAACCAATCACAAATAACCAAATACTGGAAACCGCTCTTTGCCGTTTTTGTTTGGGGGCTCTCGTTCATTGCAACTAAAAATGCGCTTAACGAAGTAACTCCGGTTGTAATTGTTTTCATTCGCCAGCTTCTGGGTATATCCTTTTTGATGTTCATTGCAGTTAAGCAAAGAAAAAGTTTTGCAATTACCTGGCATGATCATAAGTGGGTTCTTCTTCTCGGACTGATTGCATGTTTTCATTTATGGATTCAAGTTACCGGGCTTCAGTGGACGACCGCTTCCCACACGGGATGGATAATCGGAATAACGCCGGTCTTCATGACGATCTTTGCGATGATTTTTTTCAGAGAGAAAATTGTCAAACATCAGACGATTGGAATCGTTCTTTCGTTTGCAGGACTGTTGATGTTGGTAAGTAAGGGAGATTTTTCTTCATTGGATTTTATAAAGAACGAAGGGGACTTACTGATTATTGGAAGTTCCGTTACTTGGGCGGTTTATTCTATGGTTAGCAAACGCACAACGCTTAATTATTCGCCGCTTATGACAACGCTCTATTTGTTTGCAATAATTGCGATCGTTTTGTCACCATTTACAATTAATCAGCATAATATAAATGCCGTAACGCACCTTTCTTTCGGCGGCTGGATTTCAATTTTGTTTCTCGGCATTTTTTGTTCCGGCGCTGCATATACGCTGTGGGCGCAATCGTTAGCCGAGATGCCGGCGTCGCGCGTCGGCGCGTTTCTTTACATTGAACCGTTCGTTACCTTTTTCGGTTCTTGGATTTTGCTTGATGAAAAAATTACATTGATAACACTTCTGAGCGGACTCGTAATTATCGGCGGTGTTGTTCTGGTAAATAGAAAATAAACACGCGCAGGAAGATTCGGAAAAGTAAAAGAAAACTATAGCGGGATTCAATCATGCCTAAATTTTCAAAAATAGTTTTTACGGTCTTTACCGGTATTGCATTAATTAGTTGTGGAGAAAAGGAAGTGAAAGAGCCAGCCGATCTTGTTCTAACGAACGGACTTATTGCCACAATGGAAGATGCCAATCCTCAAGCTGAAGCCGTGGCAATTAAGGGAGAAAAAATTCTTGCTGTCGGTTCGAGCAGTGAAATAAAAAAATACATTGGCGATTCAACTCAGGTAATCGATTTGAACGGAAAATTTGTTATGCCCGGTTTCAATGAAAGCCATGCGCACTTTCTTGGTCTTGGCAATTCCAAACAGATGCTTGATTTACACACCGCAAAAAATTGGGACGAAGTAATTGAAATGGTTGCGCGCGCCGCCGGTCATAGCCGTTACGGCGATTGGATAATCGGCCGCGGATGGCATCAGGAAAAGTTTGATCCGAAACCAATGCCGAATGTTGAAGGATATCCAATTCATAACGAACTTAGTAAAGCAACACCGAATAATCCCGTGATGCTTACACACGCAAGCGGACATGCAGTTTTCGCAAACGCAAAAGCGATGCAGATTGCCGGTGTGAATAGGTTTACTCCCGATCCCGAAGGCGGCACAATTGTTCGCGATTCTCTCGGAAATCCTATTGGCGTCTTCGAAGAAAACGCTGAACAGCTCATTCGAAAATATTACGAAGATTATCTTGCGAAAAGAACTCCCGATGAAATCCGTGCCGACTATATCCGGCAAATGAATCTTGCCGCAAATGATTGTTTGAAGAAAGGCGTTACATCGTTTACCGACGCCGGAGAACCGTTCGAAATTATAGATATAATGAAACAGCTTGCCGACTCAAACAAAATTCCGGTGAGGCTTTATGTAATGGTTGGCGATTCTTTGGACAACATGAAAAAGAAATTGAAAAATTATTACATGGTTGGTTATGGCGATAATTATTTAACGGTGCGGTCAATCAAACAGTATGTGGACGGAGCGCTCGGTTCGCGCGGCGCATGGATGCTTGAACCCTATGCCGATTTGCCGACGAGCAGCGGTTCGAATGTAACTCCCATAAGCATGCTGAGAGAAATTTCCGAGATGGCAATTGCAAACGGATTCCAGATGTGTATTCACGCAATTGGTGATCGAGGCAACAGAGAAGTTTTAAATCTGTATGAAAGTATTTTTCAAAAACATTCCGATAAAAAAGATTTGCGCTGGCGGATCGAACACGCGCAGCATCTTTCGCCTGGAGACATTCCCCGATTTGCAAAGCTTGGAGTAATTGCGGCGATGCAGGGAATTCATTGCACGTCGGATGCAACTTTTGTTGTTGAAAGAATTGGACTCAAACGAGCGGAAGAAGGCGCATACGTTTGGAAAAAATTAATTGATAGCGGCGCCACGGTTTGCAATGGTACAGATGCGCCCGTTGAAGATGTTGATCCAATAAAATGTTTTTACGCATCGGTTACACGAAAGCTCGCAGACGGTTCAACATTTTTCCCTCAGCAGAAAATGTCGAGAATGGAAGCACTTAAATCGTACACGCTTAACGGTGCTTATGCATCGTTTGAGGAAAACATAATTGGGTCAATCAAAATTGGAAAGCTTGCGGATTTGGTTGTGCTGTCTAATGATTTGTTAACATGTTCCGACGATCAAATTCCAAACACAAAAGTACTTTATACAATTGTAGGCGGAAAGATTCTTTATAAAGCTGAATAATGTAATAAACCGTACAAATAAATAGGTCATTAAAGAAACGCGAAAAGTGTAGAGTTACAATTTTTTTTAATAACTTGATTTATAAATTATCGGTTAGATTTAATAGAGATGACGATTGTTTCTAACACCAACAATATTCTTAATTCCGCGGAACTAATTAAATGCTACTACTTAAAATGCTTTTCAAATTCTCATAAAAAAAAGTTTTCACAGTATTTTACTCCTTCCGCAATTGCTGCCCAGATGGTTTCACTTCTAGGTCATACCGAAAAGAAATCAATAAGAATTTTGGACCCGGGCGCTGGGACAGGTATTCTAAGTGCTGCCGCGGTAGAACATTTTTTATCTTTTGCCAGTAATTTGAAAAGAATTGAGGTCGTTGCAGTAGAAATCGATAAAGAACTAAACGAACAACTCAAACGAACGTTTGATGTGTGTGCAGCGAGTTGTACCTCAAGCGGGATCGAATTTTCTTACAATATCTTAAATGAAGATTTTGTCGAGTTAGCTTACAATGAAATAAGAAAGAGAGAACAAAATACTTTATTTGAGTCGGGAGAAAAAGGATTAGAGTTGTTTGATTTAATAATTCTCAACCCCCCATATAAAAAAATTGACAGCGCCACAATTACACGAAAGAAACTAAATGCTTTGGGTGAAGAGACTTCAAATCTTTACACGGCATTTTTATCCTTGTCACGGCATTTTCTTTCCGATTCAGGCCAGCTTTTAGCGATAACGCCAAGAAGTTTTTGTAATGGAACGTATTTCAAAAAATTTAGAAGGACATTTTTCGGGGAAATTTTTTTTCACAGGCTTCATATTTATGACTCAAGGAACAGAGTTTTTAGTGAGGATAAAATTCTTCAAGAGAATATAATTTTTGTAGTCTCTCCAAAGCCCCCAGCAGATAATCAGGTTATCGTAACAACAAGCGATTCTCCAGATGACCAATTTCCTAAAGCAATAAAGCTCGGTCACGATTTATTAATAAATCCAGACGATAATAATAAAATCATCCATATTGTAACCGATGAATATGCATTAAAAATTATAAAGAAGATTTCTACGTTACCAGACAGGTTAAATACCATTGGGATAAATGTTTCCACGGGAAGAGTTGTGGATTTTAGAGTTAAGAAATATTTGACGAACACTTTCGATAGCAAGGCTACCGCGCTTTTCTATCCTTTTCATTTCTCTGGGGGAAAAGTTGATTGGCCAAAACATTCTTATAAGAAAAAAGAAGCTATTCTTGTTAATGACGAAACAAAAGATATGCTAATCAAATCTGGCTATTATACTTTTTGTAAAAGATTTAGCTCAAAAGAGGAAAAAAAACGAATTGTTGCAGCTTTTTTTGATTATATCAAATTTGATTTTGATTGTATCGGTGTGGAGAATCATCTGAATTATTTTCATATGAACAACAAACCTCTGCCGCATGAGACCGCTAAGGGGTTGACACTATATCTTAACTCAACTCTTGTCGATCAATATTTTAGATTATTTAATGGGCACACTCAAGTTAATGCAGACGATTTAAGATATCTACCCTTTCCAGGAATTGAAAGGTTGAATTCGATAGGAAATCATTTTTATGGTGAACTTCCAAATCAGGAAGAGATTGATTCAATAATAGAGGAGGAGTTATTCGAAATGGCGAAGGATAAAAATCTTGTGCTAATTAGTTCAAAGATTAACGAAGCTTTGTATATCTTAAAACAACTTGGTTTGCCGAAAGATCAACAAAACGAAAGATCCGCGTTGACTCTATTGACGTTGCTAAATTTGAAAGCACAAAAAAAGTGGTCGGAGAGTCAATCGGTTCTTATTGGCATAACTGAAATAATGGATTTTATAAAAGAGAATTATCACAAAGAGTATAAACCGAATACTCGTGAAAGCATTCGAAGGCAAACAGTTCATCAATTTGTTCAAGCTGGTATTGTAATTCCAAATCCAGACAAGCAGAGGCCGACAAATAGTCCCAACTTTGTCTATCAGATTGAAGAGACAACGCTTAATCTGATTAGGACTTTTAAAACAGAACGATGGAATGAGCAGTTAAAAAAATATCTTTCATCGACACAAACATTATCATCTGTTTATGCACAACATAGAGCACTGAATAAAATTCCTATTCGAATTTCCGATAAGATTGAGATTTATTTATCAAGCGGCGGGCAAAATGAACTAGTAGATAAAATCGTAAAAGATTTCTGTCCATACTTTACACCAAAGGGAAAACTAATCTATGTAGGAGACACGGGATCAAAATGGGCATATTTCGATGAAAAAGCTTTAGATAAACTAGGAGTAAAAATAAAAGACTATCACGAAAAAATGCCAGACGTAATTGTTTATTATAAAGAAAGGAACTGGCTGGTCTTGATTGAAGCGGTAATAAGCCACGGACCAATCGATCCGAAACGAAAAATAGAACTTGAAACGTTGTTCAAGACAAGTAAAATTGGACTCGTTTTCATAACAACATTTTTGAACAAGAAGACAATGCTTAAATACTTAGAAAAAATTGCATGGGAGACCGATATTTGGGTCGCAGATAATCCGACCCATCTTGTTCATCTTAATGGTAAAAGATTTTTAGGGCCATACTCTAAATAGAATCCATTTTTTGTATTGGGCGGTAAAAATTTTATTTCGAAAGCTTGCGGATTTGGTTGTGCTTTCGAATGATTTATTAAAATGTTCCGACGATCAAATTCCAAACACAAAAGTGCTTTACACAATTGTTGGCGGAAAGATTTTATATACTGCTGAATAGAATTTTCATAAACACGCATTGTATATTAACAATTGAAGATTTAGCCCGCTCAATAAAATGAAAACGTTAAGAGCCATTTGCTTTTCCATAGCTGCGCTTCTTTTTTGGTTTGGAATCAGCCATGGGCAGGATTTAAAAAGCAAAGTTGATTCTGTTAATACGATTCCTTACCAATACATAGTTTCCAATACACGCCAATCGATAAAAATTTTTAGCGAGAATTTAGAAGTTGCCCGCCGGATAAAATATTCCGACGGAGAGGCAAAATCTCTAACCAACTTGGGGTTGGCTTATTACTTACGCGGGAAATATGATAAATCAACCGAGAACTATTTGGGCGCAATCGGCATTTATGAAAACCAAAAAAACTTTCAAATGCTGGCGGAAACATACGGTGAATACGGCTATCAGTTGAAACGAAGAGACATGAACAAAGCTGTATTCTATATGAGAAAAGCTATCTATATCGCCGAAACAGAAAATCTCAAACCGCTCGATAGAAGTAAACTGTATGACAATTACGGCGTTCTAAAAGAAATGCAGAATGATTTGGACAGCGCAATGTTCTTTTATACCAAAGCTTTGAAGATCAAGAGAGAATTGTCCGATCCGATTGCGATTCCTTACAGTCTGAATAATATTGCCGGTATAAAAATCTTGCAGAAAAAATATAACGAAGCTCTTCGCTATTTAAAGTTGTCGGATAGCTATAGAAAAAATGAAGCCGGTGAATTCGGCAGGTCGGAAAATTATATACTCTATGGCGACCTTTATTCGCAGCGCGGAGACGTGGATTCGGCAATAATAAGTTATGAAAAATGTCTCGAGCTTTCGAAAAAGCTGGCTTACCGTTATCAAATACAGGAAAGCTACCGAAACTTAACAGAACTGTACAAGAAAAAGAAAGATTACCCGAGAGCGTTGTTGAATATTGAAAATTATGAAGTTTACAAAGACAGCGTAAACAATCTTGAAACAAGCTCAATAATTGCTCAACTGGAAATTGATTATGAGACGGCGAACAAAGACAAAATTATTACAGAAAACGCTTTACTGCTTAAACAAAAAAGTCTGATTGTTTATTTGCTTATTGCAGCAGCGCTTCTTTTAATGGTTGTTTCCACCTGGTATTATAAAAATCAGAAATTAAAAAGCGAAAGAGAGAAAAAAGAACTTGAGTTGAAGAATCAGTTGAACAAAGCCGAAATGGAGAAAAAATTGGGGGACGAGAAGCTAAGACTTTCCAGAGAACTCCACGACAATATCGGGTCACAGTTGACGTTCGTTATAAGTACACTTGATAATATTGCATTTCAAGAAAAGAATAATCAATTAGTTGAAAAACTCAAGCGTCTCGGTCGGTTCAGCAGAGAAACTTTAGGAGATCTCCGCAATACTATTTGGGCGATTAAACATGAGGATGCAGACCTTACTCAATTGATTTACAGAATAAATGAACTGATCTTGAAACTAAACTTGGATTTGGTAGTTCCCAAAATATCTCTTGTAAATAAAATTGATAAGCCGTGCAAGCTTACTTCAACACAGCTGCTTAATATTTATAGGATTATTCAAGAAGCGATACAGAATACATTGAAACATGCTTCAGCAACCGAAATTAACATTGGATTTAGTTCGGTAGAAAAGAGAATTATTCTGACAATACATGATAATGGAAAAGGGTTCGATGTAAATAAACTGAATGAAGGAAGCGGACTTAATAACATGAAATCACGTTGTGAAGAAGCATTTGGGAAATTTCAAATAGAAAGCGGCAATGATGGAACCACTATCGAATGCATGTTTAATACAGATTAGTGCATTTGACGTATTGTGCCGAGTCGGCAGGCGGTATATTTTTTAACGTTTAAATTATCGAAAACTATAAATGAAAATAAGAATTGCTTTAGCGGAAGATAACGTTCTGCTTGCTCAAACGATTAAAGAAAAATTAGAATTATTTGCCGATAGAATTGAATTTAAGTTTCGCGCAAAGAACGGAAAGGACCTGATTGAAAAATTAGGAAAGCGAAACGACGTTGACGTGATTCTGATGGACATCGAAATGCCGGAGTTGAACGGCATTGAAGCAACCGAGTTTATTAGAAATAATTACTCGGGGATAAAAGTAATAATGCTAACTGTTTTTGACGACGAAGATAAAATCTTCCGGTCGATTCAAGCAGGCGCCAACGGATATTTATTAAAAGATGAATCTCCCAATAAAATATTTGAGAGCATCGAGATGATAATTAACGGCGGAGCGCCGATGTCTCCGATCATTGCGGCAAAAACTTTGGAACTGTTGCGAAAGTCGGAAACCGTAAACACCGATAATGAACAGAACGATTTTTCACTTTCCAAAAGAGAAATAGAAGTATTGGAGCAGTTGAGCAAAGGAGAAGATTATATCAAAATTGCCGATCTTCTTTTTATTTCGCCGGCTACAATTAGAAAACATATCGAGAACATTTACAAAAAATTAGAAGTCCACAATAAAGTCCAAGCCGTTCGGAAAGCGATCAAGCACAAAATCATTTAACTCACCGATCAGCGCACAAATTACTTCCCACAATTAAAATACGGCAGATGCCGTATTGAAGCGGGCACGATGTCCCATTATATTTTTCCCGAGTTTATTTCTTACATCATAAAAAATTTACCGGCTATAAAAATCAACAATGCTCTCGGCAAAAAAATATTAACAATCAGGAGGTTATAATGAAGAAACATTTACTGCTTGCAGCAATTACTCTTTTGTTTGTATATAAAGCCAATGCACAAATAACAATAACAGCTTCCGATTTTCAAGCTCAGCTTGCAATAGGAAATATAATAACAACATCCGCAAACTTTTCAGTCAAGACGGCAAATATAGGTGCACCCGGAGCGACGAGTTGGAATTTTAGCAGCTTAGTTTCGGAAGCACAATTTGTTACTGAAAGTAAAGATAAAGTATCATCTCCGTATGCTGCGGATTTTCCAAACGCGCAGTATTCATCATATTATGAAGGAACATTTTCAGGTGTATTTTCTAAAACCTGGGTTTACAATTCTATTGGTCCCGATTATTACACAGACGGCACCGGTACAGTTACAACCCAGCAGGGAATTAATTCGACAGCAAAAATCACTTTTTCGCCGAAGAAGCTGCACTACAAATTGCCGCTGAACTATAACGAAAATTGGAATTATAGCGGGACACAAACCTTAGCGACAACTATAACTGTTCCAATAATTGGCAACCAAACAACTACAATCGTTCAAAATCTTTCGGTTACTTACACAACAGATGCATATGGAAAAGTAACGATGCCCGATGGAAAAGTGCTTGATGCATTGAGGATTAAAGAAGTATCAACATTAACATCAGGTCAAAACACTTCTATAACGGTGATATACCATATTATAACAAAGACAGGTGAGACAGTCTCAATTACCGTAAAGGATCAGAACTCAGTCTCCGGAGCCGTTGAAATAACTGCCATAAGCTGGACCAGCGGCAATGGGGTCAGCAATCCAACAAGCGTTAAAAGGATAAGCGAAATCCCGTCAGACTTTTCTTTATCACAGAATTATCCCAATCCATTTAATCCAAGCACAAAAATTTCTTTTTCACTTCCGCAATCTTCTTTTGTGAATCTAAGTGTTTACGATATCACTGGAAGAGAAGTTGTCAATCTTATAAAACAGCAGATGAATGCGGGAGCTTATGCCGTTGACTTCAATGCGGCGAATTTATCAAGCGGAATTTATCTATACAAAATTTCTGCGGGTGCATTTCTTCAAACAAAAAAAATGATTTTGATCAAGTAAGGAGAAACCATGAAAAACATTTCTTTAATATTATTGTTTTTATTATTTACCAGCACAGCAAGTGTATTTGCTCAATGGGAAAAGGTTGCCGATTATAACGTCGGCATTGGAGTAATGGCAGTACATGGCTCTACTGTATTTTTATACGGTTACCAGGGACAACAATATGTTTACCGTTCTTCAGATAATGGAATTACTTGGACCAACATTGCCAATAAATTTCCGGAAAGAGTTTTTTGTATACATGGACACGGCAATTATATTTTTGTTATTGGCCTTGGTTTTTTCTACGAGTCAACGGATGATGGAGTTACGTGGAGCAGTAAAACAACAAGTGGTATACCGACTACAATCGCATTCGGCAGCCTTATTTCAGATGGAACAACTCTATATGCCCTATCAAATAGGAATGTTGTTATTAAATCTACAGACAATGGAAGCACCTGGACTCAGATTACCATAAACTATTCCCAGGCACAAGTTTTAGGATATGATTTTGCCGCAGTTGGCAACACAATGGTTTTTTGTGCGGTAAATCTTGGTTCGTTTATCTCGACTGATGGTGGAACGAACTGGACATTAAAAAATCCTAAAATAATTATAGGATCAGTCCATACCTTTAACGGAGAGTTTTACGGTTCAACTTACGGGATGTATAAACTTGTTGCAGATACAGGCTGGGCAAGTATAACCTCGGGATTTCCCAGCGGTATTGGGGTAACCGCAAGCACACGAAGCACAGTATCAGTTGGAAACAAAATATTTACATATTATGCAGATATTATTACACAAAGCGCAAAAATATTTGCTTCAGATAACAATGGAAATAGCTGGTATGAGGTTGGAAACAACTTGCCTTCTACTTTGGCAAGTTCACTAAACGATTTTATTGCAGCAACACCAACTTACCTGTTTTATTATAATTCAAATACAACAAGTGTATATAGGTATCCCATCCAGACGGCTAGTGCCGTTGAAAAAAACGATGCGATTATACCTCAGGAGTTTTCATTAAGTCAGAATTACCCAAATCCATTTAATCCAGCTACAAAAATATCTTTCACACTTCCGTCAAGTTCGAATGTGTCTTTGAAAGTATTCAACACAGTTGGACAGGAAGTTTCTGAATTGGTTAATGGAAATTTAGAACCGGGAAATTATTCTGTTGATTTTAATGCATCAAAACTTTCAAGTGGAATATATTTTTATAAACTCGCCACGAACAATTTTGTTCAAGTTAAAAAGATGCTTCTAATGAAATAGTATCCATTGTTAAAGAGGGTGTGTGATAATTCATTTTTTTAGAAAAAATGTTTTGATTTCATTTTAAAAACGAAACCGAAATTTGCTTGACAACCTATTTTCACACACCCTCTAAACGGACGGTTGAACACCGTCCGCTCTACTTGTGGAAATACAAAACGCCTCTTTATATCTTAACGCTCTCCCAAAATCGATTTATTAGTTGATATTTTTTTATCATCGGCAAACAGGTTTGTAAATGAATTAAAGGCGCGTTTATAAGCTATGAGCCGGGGCGTCGTTTTCATAACCGTGAACGCCCATCTCCGGCATATCAAGACCAGCGACTTCATCTTTTGCATCAACGCGGATTCCCCAAATTTTATCCTGTAACTTGAAGAAGCCATACATAGCAGCAAATACAAATACAATACATGTAACTGTACCGATCAATTGAGCAACGAACTGTGAAGGATCGCCAAAGAATAATCCTTTTACTGTACCGTTTACACCGTTCCATCCGTCGCCGTAAGTTCCGTCTGCAAAAAGACCGAGAGATAAAACTCCCCACGCGCCGTTAACGCCATGAACTGCAATTGCACCGACGGGATCGTCAATCTTCAATTTTTGATCGATGTAAAAAACTGCAACTACAACCAAAACTCCTGCAACAGCTCCAATTGTAAAAGCAGAAATCGAATTTACGAACGCGCATGGCGCAGTTATTGCAACTAATCCGGCAAGCATTCCATTTGCCATCATGCTTGGATCCGGTTTTTTGAATTTCCACATCATATATAAAGTTGCAAACAATGCGCCGGAAGCCGAAGCAATCATCGTGTTAGTTGCAACAACGCTTATTCGTAAATCTGTTCCGGCCAATGTTGAACCAGGATTAAATCCGAACCAGCCGAACGCCAAAATAAATGTTCCGATAATTGCCATCGGTAAATTGTGGCCTGGAATTGCGTTTGAAGAACCGTCTTTATTGTATTTTCCAATTCGCGGGCCGATAACTATTGCGCCCGCCAATGCAGCAACACCACCCACCATGTGAACAACAGACGAGCCGGCAAAATCAACATGTCCGTGACCCAAGCCAAAGTTTGTTCCCAATGCAGCCAACCAGCCGCCACCCCAAACCCAGTTTCCAAAAAGTGGGTAAACGATCATTGAAATGAAAAATGCATAAAGCATAAATGCAGTGAACTTCCATCTCTCTGCCATAGCTCCGGTTGGAATGGTTGCAGTTGTATCCATGAATACCATTTGGAATAAAAATAAAGTGAAAACGCCGACATCATAAACAGAACCGCCGAGAAAGAATCCATTTGTTCCGAAAAGTCCAAAAGTTTTTCCGGCGATAGCAATTGCGAATTCGTTTGTTAATCCAGGAGTTCCGCCCAACGCAGCAACGCTACCGACCCCGCCGAACATTAGTGCAAAACCACAAATGTAAAAACCGATTACACCAAGAGCGTACACTAGAAAGTTCATTCCCATTGTGTGTGCAACGTTCTTTGCGCGGGTGAAGCCGGTTTCTACCATTGCAAATCCCGCCTGCATGAACATTACCAAAAATCCTGTAATCAATGTCCACACGATATTGGTCGCGATTTTATTATGTCCAACTGCATCTGCGATTTCCGATAATGTTGGGTCACCCGGTTTTGCTGCGGGCACATCTTTGATTGTTCCGGTTTTTGTTCCTGCCGGGTCAACCTGTGCATAAACGGTAGTTGGAACAATCGAAATCATTGTGATCAAAAAGACCATTGCAATTAATATTATGTGATTTACCTTCATAATTTTTTCTCCAATTTATTGTTAATGTAAAACCGGTAAGATCAATTCTGTCTTTGATATGCGATACGAGAAGTTTTCCTGCTGTTACTATATGTGATTACAAATTTCATTTTTCTTTTCCGGTTCGATTGATTTTTTTTAAGCTAGAACGTGAAGCTGACGCCGAATACTAGATAAGTTTTGTCAACAGATGGATTACCGATGTATGATACCGTTATCGGGAGCGAAAATTTATCGGTTACAGCAATAGCCTTTGTTGCAGTAATACCGAGATTAATAATGTTTCCTTTTGTTGTTCCATAATAAGCGCTTTTCGATGGAACGAAACCTGCGGTAAGCGTAACGGTTGCATCGCCAACGCCGAATGGATAGCCGGCTTGCATGTATGATGAATTATCCGGGTCGTTCGATAAATTTGTATAGAAAGAAAACGATACAGGAAAATTTGATGGACCGGAATAACTTACTCCTGCCTCCAAAGTATGCGCTGCCGGACCGCTTGCGGTTGGTTTATAAAAACCGAACGGAATACCTGCTGATGGAATGTAGTAGTCTGTATATAGCAACGAGAAACTTCCCGACTTTTCTGTTGAATATGTGTATGAAGCGTAAAAATCATTTTCTGAGTAAGTTGGGGCGGCTGTTGGAAAAGCATACGACCCCCACGCGCCTACCGTAAACCCGCCGATTGTGTAGGATAAACTCGGCTGGAATGCCGGGGCGTCTCCAAAGTCCAAACCTCTCCAATTATATCTACTGTAAACGTCTGCACCGAATTTCAATTGCGCATACGTACTAAAGCTGGTTAGGATAATAGCTGCGAGCAAAAGAGTACTTTTTTTCATGTGTGTTTTTCTCCTTAGTTTTCTCTTAAAAAGTTACAAGGCAGATTTGCCCGATTCTTCAGTTCTAATTCGAATTGTTTCCTCAACACTCAAGACAAATATTTTGCCGTCGCCGATTTCACCGGTCTTAGAAGTGTTTATGATTATAGAAATGGCTGTTTCGAGTTTTGATTCTTCACAAACCAATTCTATTTTTATTTTAGGTACGAATTCGATGTTGTACTCCGAACCCCGGTAGATTTCTTTATGTCCTTTCTGCCTGCCGTAGCCTCTTACTTCTGTAACCGTCAGTCCGGCAAAGCCCGCTTCCAATAAAGCGTTGTGGACTTCGTCCAGCTTAAAAGGCCTTATGATTGCTTCGACTTTTTTCATATTACCCTCACATTGTTTATATATATTAGGTGGTTTAGTTATAATTAATAAGTAATTAAGGAGTTTTGAACCCATTATATTATTTATTAAGGCATTTGTCAAGTACCGCGTAAATTAATTTGAATTAATGTGGCTACTGGCGTATTATTTTAGGAATGATGTGGTTTTCGCCTAATTAGCTTTTACGTGCGGTTATTTTTTACGTTCAATAGATGTAATGAAGAGAAAGATTCTCAAACATTTAATGAACACATTTCGGTGTATCTCCATTTTGAAGAGGGTGTGTGAAAATAGGTTGTCAAGCAAATTTCGGTTTCGTTTTTAAAATGAAATCAAAACATTTTTTCTAAAAAAATGAATTATCACACACCCTCTGAAGTGTGTGGAATTCCAAAGTCCTTCTTTTTATCTTAAACAAGAGTTAAAAAAGTTGGAACGCAAAGAAACTTCCTTCCAAAGAAAAATTGTTTAGCAAGTAAGTAATGTGGAGATAAAATGAAAAACCGTTACATAGCTTTTATACTCTTAGCCGCCGGAACACTTTTTGCTCAAGTTGATTTGCCGAGACTTAGCCCCAAGGCGAGCGTCTCGCAAACGATTGGATATACTAACATAACAATTGACTACTGTCGCCCGGGTGTTAAGGGGAGAACAATTTGGGGTGGGTTGGTTCCCTACAATCAAGTTTGGCGAACCGGCGCAAACGAAGCAACAACAATCCAATTTACAACCGATGTAACCCTTGACGGAAATAAAGTTCCTGCTGGAAAATATTCTTTGTTTACAATACCGACTACGGATGCGTGGACAGTTGTCCTGAACAAGGTTGATAAACAGTGGGGCGCATTCACTTACAAACAAGAAGACGATCTGCTGAGATTCACCGTTAAACCTGTAAAAGGAAATTTTACTGAACGACTCCAATTCTCTTTCTCAAATCTGACGGATAATTCGGTTGATGTTTTAATGAACTGGGAAAATCTTCAGATAAGTTTTAAAGTAGAAGTTGACTTGGTAAACCAAGTCCATTCAAAAGTTAAAGAAGCAATTGCTGCCAAGCCCGACAATTGGCAAGTTTATGCAGAGAGCGCCAATTATGCCGCAGACAATGAAATGTTTTTGGATGAAGCTTTGCAATGGGCGGACAAAGCAATTTCTCTTGATGGCGCATACTATCCGTATTTTGTTAAGGCGAAAATTCTTTTTAAGCAGAACAATATAAAAGAAGCTTTGAAAGCTTTAGAAAAATGCCGCGATGCGGGACGCAGTGATAAGAATTATCAATCGTTTGTTGCGCAGGTAGATTTTTTGGAAAGCCAGATCAAATCAAAATTGAAATAGAAAGTATCGACTCTTACCACAAATGAAGAAATTTGATATACCGCCACAATACCGCAGCCCGATAATTTCCAGGATAAAAGAACTTCGCAAATTCGACGATCCCCGCAAGAAAGATTTTTCGCCAACGGTTCTGGATTTTGGACCGGTTAAATTTTTGATTGCGCGTCATTTCGGTTTTTGTTACGGCGTTGAAAATGCAATAGAGATTGCATATAAAACTATCCAGGAAAACCCGGGCAAAAGAATTTTTCTTTTGAGTGAGATGATTCACAATCCCCAAGTGAATTTGGATCTTTTAAGCAAAGGGATTCAATTTATTTCCGATAATTACGGCAATCAGTTAATAGATTGGAAGGACATCACCTTAAATGATATCGTAATAATCCCGGCATTTGGCACCACGATCGAAACGGAAACCATTCTAAAGCAAAAGGGAATTGACATTGTGAAGTTCAACACAACATGTCCGTTTGTTGAAAAAGTCTGGACGCGTTCGAAGGAACTTGGAAAACAGAATTGCACAATCATCATTCATGGAAAAGCAAAACACGAAGAAACGCGCGCTACTTTTTCCCATAGTATTCAAAACTCCAAGGCGCTGATTGTGCGAAATCTGGAAGAAGCAAGATTTTTATCCGGTGTTATTCTGAAGGAAAAATCAGAGGGCGACTTCTACGAGTACTTCGACGGAAAGTTCTCGGCGGGTTTTGATATTAACCGCGACCTAAAACGGATCGGCGTTGTGAACCAAACGACCATGCTTGCCAGCGAGACACAAGAAATTGCCGATCTTCTCCGCGAGACAATGATCAAGAAATACGGCGGCGAAAACATAAAAGAACATTTTGCAGACACACACGATACGCTTTGCTATGCAACAAATGATAATCAAAGCGCAACTCTCGGATTGCTGAAAGAACATGCCGATCTTGCCGTTGTAGTGGGTGGTTATAATAGTTCGAACACTTCGCATCTTGTCGAGCTGCTTGAGCAGAAATTTGACACCTACTTTATCTCCGATGCCGAAAAAATAGTTTCAGAAAAATTAATCAGCCATTTCGATCTTGGCTTGCACAAAGAAATTGTTACCGAAGAATATCTGCCGGCAAAAGATCAAATCACAATTGCTGTGACAAGCGGCGCGTCATGCCCGGATTCCATAGTGGATGATGCGCTGAATAAGCTGTTGGCATTTTATCCAAATGCAAAAAGTATTGATTCGGTAATGGATTCGTTGAGCGGTGTTTAAAACAACAAACCCGGCTTTTAATTTACCGCCGGGCCTGTTGATGTCATTAGGGGGCAAAAGTAATTTTAGTTGATCACGAAATAGTTATCCTGAATTCTTCCTGCAATCGATTTGAAATAAAGATCCGGATTTTCCTTGTCCTTGTCGGAAATTTTTATGTCCTTAAATTGATCATAATATTTATAATAAATTGTTGCTAATCCTGCTTTGTATCTGATAGCAAGTGTCTTGCCGTTTTGCGACAGGTCTTCAAGACGATCTATAATTTTCTTATAGTTCTCCTGCGGATATCTGTCTTTGAGCTGAAGAGTTACAAATAGAGATGATTCAACTATTGCGGGCACATCGTTATTCATGGCATTCAGCGCCCCGGCGGCCATCTTGTTGTTGAATGGTCTAACTTTTCCAGGCTCCTGTGCAAAAGATGTTGCAGCAAATGTTAGAATTAAAAACACGATAAACAGTTTGTTTGCGAAATTGGTTTTCATCTTATGTCCTTTCTTTTTTGAAACGTTATTTGCATAATTCTATACAAGCGAAATGCCAAACCGGTGCTACAAGGTTAAGTCTGTCCTATGAAATGATTTAGGAAAAAAATGATTGGCAGCAACAAAAAATTTTCGGTGCGCCTTTAAAGCATGTTGCCCAAAAAACGGGAAGTAATGTGGCACCTATTTGGAGCAGTGGAAATACTAAGAATCTCTTTTCCTGTTCAGACGATTATTGAGCGCTCTTCTGCTTATGCCAAGTAAATCGGCTGCAATAGTTTGATTTCCGTCGCTTCTTTTTAGCGCTTCTTTGATAAGCAGCTCGTCCGCTTCGTCAAGCGAGGGCAATTGCTCGCCGAATTGAATTTTTTCTTCGGTAGTTTCCGTTTGTGGTTCGGCAAAAAATTCTTTTCCTCTCCCCTTTGGAAAAACTTTTTCTCGAATTGATTCCAGCGACATAATACCGGATGAATGAACGCTGACGGCATCAAAAATAATTCCTTCTAGCTCGCGAACGTTTCCCGGGAAGTTGTAACTCGAAAGGAGCGTGTAGATTTCTTTCGGAACAGCCGGTTTCTTTTTGTTAAGCCGCGCCGATGCTTTTTCCATAAAATGATTTATCAACTGCGGGATATCACCCTTGCGTTCACGTAAAGACGGAATATGTACCAGATGCGTCTGCAGTCGGTAGTAAAGATCTTTTCTGAAAGAATTATTGTCGCGCAGTTCTTCAACATTTTTGTTCGTCGCGCAGATAATTCTGACATCTGCAAGCTTTGCCATATCGGAACCGAGCGGATAATATTTTCCTTCTTGAATTAATCGCAGCAGTTTAACTTGAGATTCCAAACTTAAATCGCCGATTTCATCCAAGAACAAAGTTCCTTTCTCCGCCTGCTCAATCAATCCTTTGCGGTCGCTTTCCGCATTTGTAAACGCTCCGCGTTTGTGGCCAAACAAAGTATCGGAAAACAAATTATCATCGACTCCCGCAACGTTCAGCTCGACCATCTCGCCCTTTCGTTTGCTTAGACGGTGAATCGACCGCGCGATTAATTCTTTGCCAACCCCAGTTTCGCCTGTAACGAGAACCGGAAGCATTGTTTTCGAAATTGCTTCGATGTATTTAAAAATTGCGCGCATCGAATTGCTCTTCGTAATTATTTCCTGAAATGCTTCCGGATTTTCAAGTTTGTCTTTCAACAGATAATCTTTCAAACGTTTGTTCTCATCGCGAACGTCGCGCAGATCCAATCCGCTTCTGATAGTTGTAACCAGACGTGTTTCATCAACCGGCTTAAGAAGATAATTGAATGCGCCCGCTTTAATGCATTTGACCGCGCTGTCAACATCATTGATCGCCGTAACAACAACAATTGGAACGAATGGATTTCTTTCCACAATCCGCGGAATTAATTCCAGTCCCGTCATGTACGGCATGTTCACATCCAAAACGATGATTGAAAATTCTTCTTTTTCAATTAGAGGAAGAACTTCACGGCTGTCCGATAAAGTTTTTATGTTGTTAATCCCGCTTGCAGTCAGAGTCAATTCAGCGCTAAGAAGAAATTGTTGTTCATCGTCAACCAACAGCACGGGAAGAGATGGAAATTCTGCCGCCGCCATTTTCAATCCTCCGTTAATTAATAGGAAGTTTTATTTTGCAAACCGTTCCTTTGCCTTTTTCGCTTTTGATAGTCAAATCACCGCCGTGACTTTTAACGATGTTGTATGAGATGTATAAACCCAAACCCGTTCCGCCGGTTCCCCTTTTTGTTGTGAAGAATGGATCGAAAATATTTTTGAGATTTTCTTTTTCGATTCCCGCTCCTTCATCTTTTATCTCAATACAAATAAAATTTCCGTTTGGGTCAACACCGAGATCGATGGAGATTCTCTGATTTTTATTTGTAAGCGATTGGCAAGCATTGTTGATAAGGTTTATTAACACCTGTTCTAACTGCTGTGCGTTTCCTTTTATTGCCGGAAGCTCGGTATTATAATAAACCCAAAAGTTGTCGGTCGAACGTTTTACTTCGTTTTCGGTTAAAAGAATTGCGTTGCTCATCACGCTTTTTAGATCGACCAGCTGATCCAGCTCGCCGGCATCTATGCGCGCAAAGTTGGTAAGACTTTTTGTAATTTTTTGAATTCTGAGAGCGCCCTGAACAATTCCATCCAAAGATTGTTTTACTTTTCCTTTCGCTTTCGAACTTTGGAATCCCGCCACGGCAAAATCATCGTGCTGTTGGGAATATTCTCTGAGCACAGGTAGAATATCATCCCAAACTTTTTGAAGAAATCGCGCGTTCAGAAGAACAAAGTTGGTTGGATTATTTATTTCGTGAGCGATGCCGCTTACCATTGTTCCGAGCGAAACCATTTTATCGGCTTGAATCAATTGACGCCGCTTCGATTCCGCTTCCTCTTCTGCTTCTTTGAGCTCGGTGATGTCGTTTATCAATCCATCGTATGATAGCAGCGTGCCCGACGAATCTTTCGATAGAACAATACTGTTGCGAACCCATCGCAAAGAACCGTCCCGGTGAATGATTCTGTGTTCCATGGGTTTTACTTCAATACCGGCAAGCGCTTTATTGGCTTGATCAAGAACGGCGGCTTTATCGTCTTCGTGAACCATCCGGTACCAAAGATCGGGATCGGCAAGATAATCTTCCGAAGCATAACCCGTGACGGCAAAACATCCCGGTCCGTGATAAGTCTCAACGGCTTTACCGTTCTCAACCTTTACGGTATAAATATAATCGGTTAAGTATTGGAGAAGTCTGTTATACCGCAATTCGCTTTCGTGCAATGTTATTTTTGAATTAGCCATGGAGTTTATATAAGAAATTCAATTACAGTAAAAAAAGTTCGAAATAGAAATGATCAAACTAAATCTGCGAGCGAACTGTATTCCGGATCGAACAGGCGGCGATACATCCGCATGGCATATGAATCGGTCGCGCCGGAAATGTTGTCGCATACCATTCGCGCCCGGTCGGATTTTGTTTTTGCCGAACGGATTAATCTATCGTTGAAGTTCGGCAGAAGCTTTCTATCGCCGAGCGATTTAATATAATTTTCTTCAAATAGTTTGAACAGTGATTCAATCATGCTGTTGCCCTTGAACTCAATTTGATGCAGCTGCGATGAACGGAACACAAGATCAACGGCGATCTTCTTGTATATCTGCGCCTTGTCAAAAATTTCTTTTTCTACTTCAAGAATAAATTTGTAACGATTGGTAAGTTTATCCAAAAACGTTTTTCTTTCTTTCAGACCTACAGCGCGGACGAACTCGCCAATTTGCGCGCCGAACTTGGGCTTATAGTTGCCGGATTCAATCCACTCAATAATTTCTTGAACAATCTGCAGTTGCTGGTTGGTCAAATTATTTTGATTCTGCCACCGGATAAGTTTTGGAATTGTGAGAAAACCGCCGGCAATGCTGTCAACCAAATCGTTGATCGCGTATGCCGTGTCGTCCGCCCAATCCATTATCTGGCATTCTATGCTTTGAAATTGATTTAACTTTTCGGGCGACGTAAATATTCGCGGCGTTTTCTTTCCACCGAAAATAAAATCGATATACTTTATTTGATCATCGTAGATAAAATGATTTTCCGGATTCTTAAACCGTTTGTAAGGCGCCTTGTACTTCAAGATACCGTCTAGAAATGCTCGCGTTGGATTCATTCCACGATGATGATCTTCGTGACGATAAAAAATTTCGGTAATTAAACGTAACGTTTGAGCGTTTCCTTCAAAGCCGCCGTATTTCTTCATTAGCTTGTTCAAAATTCTTTCGCCGGCATGACCAAACGGCGGATGACCGAGATCGTGAGACAGGCAAATGGATTCAACCAAATCTTCATCAATAAAATATTCTTCGTTGAGCAGATCCTTTTCTTTGGAAAGAAGAAAACTGCTGATCGATCTTCCGATTTGTGCCACTTCAATAGAGTGAGTTAACCGCGTCCGGTAAAAATCATATTCGCCCGGCAAAAAAACTTGTGTCTTGCCCTGGAGACGCCTGAACTCCGATGAATGAATTATTCTATCGCGGTCAATTTGAAACGGCGAACGGTAATCGTTTTCGCGCGCGCTTGGTTTCAAGCGTTCAAAATCAAAGTCGTTATAAAATTTGTTTTTCATTGTCTCGATTCACATTTTTGCTAAGTAACGTTCTAATTTAAGAAAAAATTGCCTGTCCGACACGGCAGAGGAAAAGAATCAAGTGGCACAAAATCATTCGCACGAACATTTGCTAAACACAACATCGGGACGGCTGATAATTACAATGCTGTTGAATTTTGTAATTACGGCTGTTCAAATTGTCGGCGGATTGATCTCCGGAAGTCTTGCGCTTATTTCCGACGCGCTGCATAATTTCAGCGACGCACTTTCCATTATCATTTCTTACATCGCAATAAAATTGAAAGGGCGTGATAATTCTCACCGTCACACATTCGGTTTGAAACGCGCAGAGATTCTTGCTGCCGTACTCAACGCTTCTGTTCTGGTTGTAATTTACGGATTCCTTTTTTATGAAGCGTTTAAACGATTTTATGAACCGGAGAAAATCGAAGCAGGCATAATGACAATTGTTGCCGCGATTGGTTTGGCTGCAAATGTTGCCGGCACACTTCTGCTCAAGCGCGATTCTAAAACAAGCTTGAACATTCGTTCATCGTACATGCATCTTTTGAGCGACTCGGTTTCCTCTGTTGTCGTTATTCTCGGCGGAATTGCAATTGCAGTTTGGAATATTACATGGATTGATTCTCTGCTGACGGTGCTGATCGGCATTTATATTATGCGCGAATGTTACCTAATACTCGGCGAAGCAATTCATGTACTGATGGAAGGCGCGCCGCCGGAAATTTCTTTGGAAGAGATCAAAACAGAAGTAGAAAAATTTTCCGAGGTTGACGACATTCATCATATTCATCTTTGGATGGTCGGCGATAACGATATTCATCTCGAGGCGCATGTGAACGTAAATGATATGAGGATAAGTCAAAGCGATGCGTTAAGAACGAAAATCGAAAAGATGCTTGAATCAAAATTTGGAATACATCACATCACATTGCAATTCGAATGCAATCAGTGTCTTGAAGAAGGATTGATAGGACAGCATAAGTGAATTGATAATTGCGAATGGCGAATTGAGAATTATAGTGCTCTCTTTTGAGTAAATACCCATTTGTCTTTTGGCGGATTTCACTTTTCACTTTTCACGTTTAATGCTTTAAACGCAACGGCATACATCTGAATCTGTTTCATCATAGCACCGAGACCGTTCTTGCGGGTTGGAGAAAGGTGATTATCGATTCCGATTTTTTTAACAAACTCCGGCGGCGAGGAAAGTATTTCGTCCGGCGTGTGACCGGAATAAACTTTTATCAGCAGTGCGATCAAACCCTTAACAATCGCCGCATCGCTGTCGGCTTCAAAAAATATTTTATTGTCTTCAAGTCTTGCATTTATCCAAACTTGAGATTGGCAGCCGCTCAGTTTATACTTTTCTGTTTTGTACGATGCGTTTATCGCGGGAAGTTCTCTGCCAAGATCGATGATTCGTTTGTATTTGTCTTCCCATTCGACGAACTGTTCGAACTCTTTAACAATTTGTTCTTGTGTATCAATAATTGTCATAAAAACCTTAACCGAACGTTCATTTATTTACAAACTTAAAAAAATCCTTCCGGTTTTTGCATAAATATTATTTGGAATTTATTTATAGACTATTCTTGTTTAGATGAAAAAATGATTTTATATATTCACAGTTACACTTTAAAAACAACATGAATAAATTCGAATTAGTTTCTAATTATCAGCCCGCAGGTGATCAACCGAAGGCAATTGCGGAATTGCTCGAAGGATTAAAACGCGGCGACAAACATCAAGTGCTGCTTGGCGTAACAGGCAGCGGTAAAACATATACGATGAGTAATATCATCAAAGAATATAACCGTCCTACGCTGATAATTTCTCACAATAAAACTCTTGCCGCGCAACTCTATTCCGAATTCAAATCGTTCTTCCCGAACAATGCAGTTGAATTTTTTATCAGCTATTATGATTACTATCAGCCGGAAGCGTACGTTGTTAAGCGCGATCTCTACATTGAAAAAGATTTTTCCGTGAACGAAGAAATTGACCGCTTACGATTGAAAGCGACGACTTCGTTGATCGAAGGCAGGAACGATGTAATTATAGTTGCGAGCGTAAGCTGCATTTACGGTATCGGCGCACCGGATGAGTACGCGCGCCAAATTATGTTTTTGCGGAAAGGGCAAACGATCGAACGCAAAAAACTTTTGCGCAGCTTAATCGACATTTACTACACACGCAACGATGCAGATTTTACGCGCGGAACGTTTCGTGCGCGCGGCGATGTCGTCGAAATTATTCCGGCATATCAGTACGAAGAAGCCGTGCGTGTGGAATTCTGGGGCGACGAAATCGAGCGTCTCTCAATAATTGATTCGATAACCGGTGATGTAATTCAAGAAGTCGAAACATCGGCAATCTATCCCGCAAAATATTTTGTTACAACGAAAGAACAGGTAAACCGAGGCATTCAAACGATTGAAGAAGAATTGAGAGAGCGCTTAAAATATTTTTGGTCGCAAGAAAAATATGTTGAAGCGCAACGGCTTGAGCAGCGAACAAAATTTGATATTGAAATGATGCGCGAGATCGGATACTGTTCGGGCATAGAAAATTATTCGCGTCACATGGACGGGCGTTCGGCAGGCTCACGCCCGTATTGCTTGTTTGATTATTTTCCGAAAGATTTTCTATTGATCATAGACGAATCTCATGTAACGCTTCCACAAATACGCGGCATGTACAACGGCGACCGTTCTCGCAAAGAAGTTTTGGTTGAATATGGATTCCGTCTTCCATCTGCGCTTGATAACCGTCCGCTTAAGTTTGAAGAGTATGAGGGGTTAACCAATCAAGTGATTTATGTAAGTGCAACGCCGGCAAATTATGAGTTGGAAAAAAGCCAGGGCGTTTTTGTTGAGCAGGTCATCCGTCCCACAGGTTTGCTCGATCCTGGGATTGAAATTCGTCCTGTAAAAAGTCAGATCGACGACTTGATCGGCGAAATCAGAAAACGTGTTGAGTTGAAAGAGCGTGTGTTGGTTACAACGCTTACAAAAAAAATGGCGGAAGACCTTAGCGATTATCTTGACAAGCTGAAAATAAAAGTTCGCTACATTCACAGCGAAGTTGAAGCACTCGAGCGCGTTGAAATTATTCGCGATCTTCGAATCGGCGGTTTTGATGTGCTCGTCGGTGTTAATCTGTTGCGGGAAGGATTGGATCTGCCGGAAGTTTCGCTTGTGGCAATTATTGATGCGGACAAAGAAGGATTTCTCCGCAGCGAGAGATCGCTCATGCAAACGGCGGGACGTACCGCGCGTAACGCAAACGGAAAAGTTATAATGTATGCCGATAAAATCACCGAATCGATGCGGAAGACAATTGAGGAAACAAATCGGCGCCGTAAACTTCAAGCGGAGTATAATAAACAACACAACATTACGCCAACGACGATTTTCAAGAGCGTCGAAGAAATCATGTCGTCAACTTCTATTGCCGATGTGCGGAAAAGAGATTACGAAAAAGAAGAATCCGCATTTCTTAAAGTTGCCGAACCGGTTATAAAATTTATGACGAACGATCAGCGTAAAGAACTGCTTGAGCAGATGACAGAAGAAATGCTTGCCGCAGCTAAAGATTTGGAATTTGAACGCGCCGCAAATTTGCGCGATGAGATTGAGAAGATGAAAAAACTTATAAAGTAATTAATGGCAAGAGAAAATAGATGAAAAACATTTTAGAAGCAGCACACAGAAATGAAGTTATAGCCCGAATAGAAAAATTGTCATCAAACGATTCTCCGCTCTGGGGAAAGATGAATGTAAACGAAATGATCTGCCATATTTCTGACCAGATAAAGATAAGTCATGGTGAAATAAAAACGGAATATGTTGGGAACAAGTTTTTGGAAACAGTGATGATAAAATTGATTCTTTTGGGCTTACCAGCTCCGAAAGGGAAAGTTGAAACCGTTAAAGAATTGAAACAAGGGGTCGGCGGAACACCCCCCAAAAATTTTGATAATGACAAAAATCTGCTCATAAGCAAGATCAAAGAATTTGACAGCACTTTTCCGGCAGACAAGAAATTGCGTCATCCTGCATTTGGATATATGAATAAAAAGCAGTGGGGAAGATTAATCTTCACCCACCTTAACCATCATCTGAAGCAGTTTAATAGATAATATTTCAATTGCCTAACTCTAAACTCTCAATTCGCAATTCTCAATTTTTCTTTGATCTCTTCTGGTATAGCGTCTTTGTGAACCATTATGGCGATTGTTTTCAACCGAACATACGGCACTGACATATACCAATAGCCGTCGTACTTTTTATCTTTCGTTCCCCAAGAATTTTTTGTGTAATAAAATTTATCTCCATTCTGATCTTGAGCCAAGCCGGTAACGTGCATTAAGTGATCGTCGGTTGTTGTTCGGTTATCAAAAGTATCTTGACGCATTTCCTGCGTTACAACTTTTTCCTTTGTCGGCTGATCGGCATCTTCTTCATCTTTCTTTGAATCGTCCGTTGCTTCATCTGCTGCGGGCACAATCGCAATTCCTTTTTTGCGGCTGAAGCCTTTTTCGCTTACATCGCCATCCCATGCAACAGAGTAACCTTTCTCAAGCGCATTGTCCATAATTTTCATTATGTCGTCGATCGGGACGTTGTAGTATAATCCTTTACTCCAGTTGTCGGGCACTTCAAGATCAAATTGTTTATAGAATGGATGATGTGTAAACGAAGTCAGTTCAATATAGTCATCGGGATTGAATCCCATCGCCTCAACAAAACTTTTTGGCGTGTAGGTTTTTCCTTGATAGGTAAATTCTTTTGGCGGCACACCGAGATAAATATTTAAAGCCGATTCAAAAACTTTTTGCCATACGGGCGTAATTTTTCCTCCTTTATCTTTGTTCACGGCGTCTACAATTGCCTTTAACACGGCATCCATTTCACCGTGACTATAATCTTCTTCGCCAATTTGTTTGCCGGAATAAACTTCTTCCGGAACGAATCCGTACTCTCTGATTATATTCATAACGTCGTGCGCTTGTCCGCCCATTCCAAAATTTGTTAGTCCGTTGTAGCGAATATAATTTTCTGCCTTAGGCGGATACGCATAACGGACATTGAACATTGGCGAAAGAACATGTTCTCCTTTTCCCATGCGCATTATTTCTGTTTCAACAAACGATGTTGTAGCGAAGGACCAGCACGTTCCGGTCTTGGCCTGGTTTTTAACCGGCGTGGTTTTTATTTCATAAACCATTTTGAATTCATACTGGTCGGCTTTGGATTTTTTACTTTGTGCAAAAACAAACAGCGGCATCAGCAAAAACAGCATAATGGTTCTCAACGTTCGATTAGCAATTCTCATTTTACCTCTCAGCAAATTTTATGAATGATATAGTTGAAACAAATTTAAAGCATGTTCGTGACATTTTCATAGTCATAAATTCATGAAATCATAATTTTATTTACGAAATTAATAATGCCTTAAGAATTGATTTTTACCGTTTCAGAAGATAATTTCAGTTACAATTAGTAAGGACAAAGTTAAAATGGTGCGTGTATTTAAGAGATTTAATCTCATCGTAAAGTTATTTCTTGTCTTGATTTTCCTTTCGCAATCAGCTTTTTCACAATCGCAAAAATTCGGGTTGGTAATTCACGGCGGTGCCGGAACAATTCTGAAAAAAAATATGACACCGGAAAAAGAAGCCGCATACGTTTCCAAGCTTACCGAAGCACTTGAAACCGGTTACAAAATTTTGGAAAACGGCGGCAAAAGTCTCGATGCCGTTGAAAAGGTAATAAACATTATGGAAAACTCGCCTCTCTTCAACGCGGGCAAAGGAGCGGTGCTCACCGAAAAAGGCGAAGCCGAATTGGATGCATCGATTATGGATGGAAAAACTTTGATGGCAGGCGCTGTTGCGGGAGTAAAGCATATTAAGAATCCAATCTCTCTTGCTCGGCTGGTTATGGAAAAATCTCCTCACGTACTGATGATCAGCGACGGTGCTGAAGAATTTGCAAAGCAAAACGGTGTTGAACTTGTTGATAACAGCTACTTCATTGTTAAAGAAAGGTACGATCAGTATCTGAAGATGAAAGAAAAATTGAAAAAAGAATCGAACGATGACAAACACGGAACAGTTGGTTGTGTTGTGCTCGATAAGGACGGAAATCTTGCCGCGGGCACTTCTACCGGCGGAATGATGATGAAAAAATTTGGACGTGTCGGAGATTCACCAATCATCGGCGCCGGAACTTACGCCAATAATAACACGTGTGCGGTCTCCGGTACCGGATGGGGAGAATATTTTATTCGTTTGAGCGTCGCGCGCGACATTTCCGATTTGATGGCGTACAAAAATATATCTCTCAAAGATGCTGCCGATGAAGTTATCATGAAAAAACTTCCGCAGCTTGGCGGCGACGGCGGAATAATCGCAATCGATAAAAACGGAAACATTGCAATGCCGTTTAACACAGCGGGAATGTACCGCGGCTATCACCTAAGCGGCGGCAAACCCGAAATAAAAATTTATAAGGAAGAATAAATTTATCTAACCAAAGGAGGATTGTCGATGCCTGTAATACTTCAAGTTAACTATTGGGCGGTTTTGGTTTGCGGGGTTGTTTCGATGGGGATTGGCGGGTTATGGTATAGTCCGAATGTTTTAGGTAGAACTTGGATGGAGGCTGTCGATAAAACGGAAGAAGAATTGAAAAAAGGATTTAATCCGGTTAAAATTTTTGGATTATCGTTTATAGGGCATTTATTCATTGCTTACTCCTTGGCGCAATTGATGGCTCACAGCAATGCTAGCACAGTCTCGGAAGGAATTCGTTTATCATTTTTATGCTGGCTCGGATTCATTGCCGCACCGATGGCAATTAATTCTTTGTTTGAAGGCAGATCTAAAAAATTATTGCTGGTAGATTGCGGTTATCATTTGATCGTAATTCTTATTTTCGGAATTATACTCGGTGCGTGGACAATTTAGTAGCCGCGTTATAACTTTTTTATGAAAGAGACGCTTGAATTAAGATTTAACAATGATTCAAGCGTCTCAACTTTTAATCTGTAAATCAGTATCTTTAAGTAAAATTTATCTCAATTCTTAGATGAACATCAAACTTGTTGTATTTGATCTGGACGGAACTCTGGTAAGTTCGCACGAAACAATTTACGATGCAACCGTAGATACTTTAAGAAGAATGAACATTCCGGGAGAAATGCCGCGCGATAAATTTTACGGTAAGATCGGTCTCCATTTCGTCGATATATTCAATGACTTCAACATTAGCGTACCGGACTTTGAAAAATTTATCGGAATTTACAAATCGGTTTATTTTAATTTCATCAACTCATCAAGTGTTTATGCCGGCGCAAGTGATATTATTAATGAGTTGAAAAGCAGAGACATGAAAATTTCTTTGCTTACAACCAAAGCGCAAGAACAAGCTGAATTAATTCTAAAACATTTCGATCTATATGATTACTTTGACGAAGTAATGGGACGGAGACCCGGCATTGCGCACAAACCTTCGCCGGAACCGTTACTGAAAATTTGCGAATATTTGAAAATCGCTTTGAGTGAAACATTGGTAGTTGGAGATTCCGAAATGGATATTCAGTGCGGCAAAAATGCCGGAGCTAAGACATGCGCGGTTACTTACGGATACAGAACTAGGGAGGAACTTCAAAAATCGGAACCCGATTTTATGGTTGATAATATTACGGATATAGAATATATAGTTGACCGAATGGATAACGATATCAAGAAAGGTGGTACTTATGGAACGCAACGGTAAAGTTACCGTTTCGATTAACAATCATATTGCCTCAATAACTTTTTCACATCCTAAAAGCAATTCGCTCCCCGGAAAAATGCTGAAGGAAATGACCGAAGCGATCATTCATGCGGGAGAAAGAAAAGATATTAATGTTATTGTAATCCGCAGCGAAGGAGATAAAACTTTTTGTGCGGGCGCTTCCTTCGACGAACTTTTAGAGATCAAGGATTTCAAAACGGGCAAAGAATTTTTTATGGGTTTTGCTCGACTGCTGAATGCGATGAGAAAATGTCCCAAACTTATTATTGCTCGCGTTCAAGGGAAAGCAGTTGGCGGCGGAGTGGGAATTGCAGCAACGGCAGATTATACTTTGGCAACGAGTGAAGCGTCTGTTAGATTAAGTGAACTGCAGCTTGGGATTGGTCCGTTTGTCGTTGGTCCAGCGATAGAAAGAAAAATTGGAAAGACTGCATTCATCACCATGGCGGTTGATGCAGAATGGCATGACTCGTTTTGGGCAAAACAAAACGGATTATTCACAAAAGTTTTCGCAACCGTTCATGATCTCGATGAAGCTGTTGCCGAGCTTGCAAGAAAAATAGGTGGCTGCAATCCTGAAGCAATCTCAGAGATGAAAAAAGTTTTTTGGGAAGGTACAAATAACTGGGATGCGCTTCTTGAACAGCGCGCAGAGATCAGCGGCAAATTGGTTTTAAGCGACTTCACAAAAAATTATGTTAAGTCATTCAAACAGAGATAGAAAGTTTATTAATTGACGCAAACCGAAAACACACTCAACCCTAAAGAGTGGGTTAAAAATTACTCCGATACGCTCTACCGTTTTGCAGTGCTTCGCGTTAATGATGAAGAGACGGCAAAAGATCTTGTTCATGAAACTTTTCTTGCCGCGCTTAGAAATGCCGAAACGTATAGAGGAGAAATCTCCGAGAAGAACTGGCTCTTCACAATTCTCAAAAATAAAATTATTGATCACTACAGAAAAAAAGCTTCGACGCTTGTTTCCGAAATAGAAGGACTTCTTGATTCAGCCAAAGAATATTTTGATGAAGAAGGGCATTGGAAAGAATCTGCGTATCCGGGCGATTGGAAAACAGATTACAAAGCACCGGTCGAATCGGAAGAGTTTCATGAAATTTTAAACAAGTGCATTAATAAACTTTCCGAGTTGATGAAAATAGTTTTCACGATGAAATATTTGGACGAAAAAGAATCCGAAGAAATTTGTAAGGAATTGCAAATCAGCACGTCTAACTATTGGGTCGTGATGCATCGGGCAAAGCTTCAGCTAAGAAGCTGTCTCGAAAAAAAATGGTTTGGAAAATGATACCCAAGACTTTTATGATAACGTGCAAAGAAGCAACGCTGTATATCTCTAAAAAAGAAGAGAATAAACTTTCAGTTTCTGAAAGGTTCAAACTTTTTGTTCACCTTCTCATCTGCAAATTATGCAAGTTTTTCTATAGACAGAATCAATTTTTAGCTGTTGAAATGAAACGTCTTCACACCAACGCTTCATTGAGCACCCTCGACAAAAAGAACCTTGAGCAGCTCATCGAAAAGGAAACCTCAAAAAAATAATTTTTGCCCGCTGTAAGGTTTGGAACAACCCCACGTCTATACCAGTGTCATTCATTATTTATTCAACTAAACGAAAGGATTCACAATGGGAAATACAAATAACACATCGAAGAAACTTCTTCTTACCGGTTCTATTATTGCAGGCTCTTTAATCGGCATCGGCGCACCAAAGACAATCAACGCGGCAAATCTTTTTGATTACCACAATCTCGGAAGCGGATCTGAGTTAAGATTGCTTTTATTGAATACATCAGCAGAGCGCAATCTAGAAATGAAATGCGGTAACAAGAGCGATAGCAAGTCGGATGCGAAACCGGCATCGGATGCGAAATCAAAAGACGCAAAATGCGGCGAAGGCAAGTGCGGAGACAAAAAAATGGAAAGCAAAGCGAAGGATGCTAAGTGCGGCGAAAAGAAAATGGACGCAAAAGCATCAAAAGCAGAAAGCGGCAATAAAATGGAAAGCAAATCCAAAGAAGGAAAATGCGGAGATAAAAAATCCGAATCAAAAACCCCGGCACAGGAAACACAAAAAGCAGATAAAAAATAATTATCAATCTTAACGGCTCGGTCTCGACCGGGCCAAACTTAAACGAGTGAGTGTTGGTAATGGAAAATAAAATTGAGCATGCGGGAATCGGATTCAGAAAAGATTTTGCGGAAGAATTTCTGGAAGGAAAAAGTTTGACTCCTTCTTTTCTTGAAGTCGCTCCCGAAAACTGGATGGGAATCGGCGGATACTGGAAAAAAGTTTTTAATAAAGTCGCAGAAAAATATCCGGTCTATTCGCACGGACTTTCGCTTTCCATCGGCAGCCCGGAAGAACTTGATTGGAACTTCCTTGGCAAGGTGAAAGATTTTCTGCGCGAGTATAATATTAAAATTTATTCAGAACACCTTAGCTATTCAAAATGCGATAACGCCCATCTTTACGATCTTCTGCCGGTTCCGTTCCGTTGGGACGCGGTTAAGCACATTTCCCATCGGATAAAAGAGGTTCAGGAATTCTTAGAAAGAAAGATTGCCATAGAAATTGTTTCTTATTACACACCGGTTGCCGCAGAAATGAGCGAAGTCGAATTCATTAGCTCGATTGTTAAAGAAGCCGACTGCAATCTTCTCCTAGACGTGAATAATGTTTATGTGAACGCGTTCAATCACAATTACGATGCGAAACAGTTTATAGAAAATCTTCCGCTTGATAAAGTTGAGTACATTCACATGGCGGGACACGAACAGGTGGCGCCGGATCTTATCATCGATACACATGGCGAAGCGATCATTGACCCTGTTTACGATCTGTTTGATTTTACTGTTCGAAAACTTCCGCGTCCCGTTCCGGTTCTGCTGGAAAGAGATTTCAATATTCCCGAACTGCATGAACTGCAAACTGAATTAAATCGTCTTGAAAACATTTGCAAGAAAGCGTGGACTTATGAACAATCTATTGCATAACGACACTTACATTCAGCAGAGCAACCTTGCGCATTATTGCCGCACAGGTGAATTGCTGCCGATAAAAGGATTGACCGACAACCGCGTGCATCATTACCGCAGGCTGGTTTATAATGTAATCGACGACACGCTTCAGTCGGCATTTCCGCTTACGTTCGATCTTCTCTCTGAAGAAGAGTGGAACGGTTTGGTTAATATGTTTTTTAGTTCGCATGATTGCAAGTCAACTTCGATCTGGCAAATGCCTTTTGAGTTTTATCAGTTTGTGGAACGATCGGAACTTGAGTTAAAGAGCAAATACATTTTCTTGGAAGAACTTCTCTTGTTCGAATGGAGCGAGATAGAAATTTACATGATGGAAGATAAAACTTTTCCGGCTGCGGGAATTAACGACGATTGGCTGTACGAGGTGATTTCTTTTAATCCGGAGTTTAAGCTTCTTCAACTGAATTATCCTGTTCATTCCAAAAATCCGAACGAGATTACAGAAGATGACAAACGTGAATATTACGTTCTGCTTTTTAGAGAGCCCGGAACAGGAAAAGTGCAGTTCATAGATATTTCGTTCTTCTTCGCATGGCTGATCGAAAAGATAAACGATGGAAACAAAACACTGGACGGTACATTGTCTGATGCTGAAAAATTATTCGGAATAGGAAAAGAAATTTTAATTAACAACACGCTCCCATTTTTGGAAGAGTTGAAACAAAAACAATTTATTCTGGGATTTAGAAAATGAAAAACAAACTCTTAAAATTTTATTCACCAATTGTTTGTGAGATCAATAAGCTTCGCGATCTTCCACTTTTGTTCATGCGGCTTGTCCTGGCATACGGGTTTTACACAACGGCTACTATGAAATGGTCTAACATCAGCGGCGTTGCCGAATGGTTTGGTTCGCTGGGAATTCCCGCGCCGACCTTCAACGCATATCTCGCTGCATCAACGGAAGCTGCCGGCGTTGTGCTGCTCACACTCGGTTTGGCTACACGGTTTATTTCAATTCCGTTAATGATTACAATGATCGTTGCAATCGTAACAGTTCATTTGCCAAACGGATTTGAAGCGGGTAGCAATGGTTTCGAAATCCCGCTCTACTACTTTATTATGCTGTCTGCGCTACTAATAAACGGTGCCGGGAAAATCAGTCTCGATAATTTTATCGGTAAAAAAATAATTGGCGATTCCAATTAGCTGATCATCAACCTTCGTCTCTCCTTAATCATTTCTTTTCAATAAATTAATTTCGTAAAACGTTTTTATAATTATCAGCTTCCGATTTCTAAACGGAGCGTTGACATTGTAAAAAAATCTTGACTTCGGAAGAATACAAACACGCGGTATTAAAATTTAAGACCGGCGGCGGCGAGAAGGAAGACGGAATGTGGATCGGCTGGATTGTGGGATACGTTGAAAAAGGAATAGATATTTCTTTCTTCGCGTTTAATATCGATGCAAAAACTTTTGATGAAGTCAGAGAGAAACGTGATACGATGTCACATAAAATTCTCAAGAGCTTAAAAATTATAGAGTAAAGTTTAATCAAGATTTATAGGCAAAGTTCGCTTTATGAAAAAATGAAATTGCTTGTCGATGAATTGAGAAAATCCGGCATTGAGCGATAACACGCTAATGTTTATTTTGTTACCATCGTTTAATCAAAAGAGAAACTCTGAATGAACAAATACCTTTTAAGCGAAATAAATGTCTACCCAATTAAATCTCTTGGCGGGATATCATTGCAATCGGCGGAGGTAACTGACCGCGGATTAAAACACGACCGCCGCTGGATGGTTGTTGATAAAGAGGGGAGGTTTATAACACAGCGCACTCATGCACAAATGGCGCTTGTTAAAGTTTTACTAAGCGATACCGGACTAACGCTCACACACAGAGTAAAATATTTTAGACCCATCACCGTTCCTTTCGTTCCCGAGAACAATCAACACATCGAAGTGGTTGTATGGAACGACAAGGTGAAAGCGGTTCATGTGAGCAAAACCGCCGACAAATGGTTGAGTGAAGCGCTAAACGTTCACTGCAAATTAGTTTATATGCCCGATGAATCGTTGCGCATGGTTGATCAAAAAAATGCCGCAGGCAATCAGATAGTAAGTTTTGCAGATGCTTATCCGTTTCTGATTATTGGACAGCAATCGCTCAATGATTTGAATTCACGTCTAGACGAAAAAGTCCCCATGAATCGGTTTCGTCCCAATTTTGTTTTCGACGGCGGAGAACCGTTCGATGAAGATAAATGGAGAAAGTTCAAAATAGGCAACGTTATTTTTGAGTCGGTTAAACCGTGTTCACGATGTTTAGTTACAACGGTTAATCAAGAAACGGCGGAAGTAAAAGAAGAGCCGCTGAAAACATTATCACGTTACAGAGCGAAAGATAATCATGTTTATTTTGGACAAAATCTTTTACATGAAATGAACGGCGTTTTAAAAGTTGGGGACGAAATAGAAATATTGGAGTTTAAATAGATGCCCACGATTTATGATTTACTAACAGGCACAGATCTGCGCTCGATAGGAAAATCAAATGAAGTTGTTCAATTAGTAACCAGCGATCCCGTTTTGTTTGATGAAGTGTTTGATGGAATCTTTCACAAAGATAAAGTTATACGTGCCAGATGTGCAGACGCAGCGGAAAAAGTAGGCAGGATGTTTCCGAAATATATTCAAAAGAAGAAAATGATTATTCTGAAAAACCTTCAGAAGTTCGAACAGAAGGAAGTACGCTGGCATATTGCAATGATGCTCGGCTACATCAAACTTACGCCGAAAGAAATAGCTACGGTAAGTCAATATCTTTTTAAATGGCTAAGTGAAGAAAAAAGTATAATCGTAAAAGTTATGTGCATGCAGGCACTTGCCGACCTTGCGCTTAAAAATAAAAAGATGCTTAAGAGTGTACGCGATGAAATTGAAAAACAAATGATTAACGGTGCGCCGGCAATCAAAGCACGGGGCAGACACTTACTGAAACAATTTGAGAAGCTAAAATGAATGCAACCATTAGAAACATTTCCATCAAAAAGACTGCGCGTTATTTTGTTTCCGGCTCAATCTCTGATAAAGTTGAATCAGTGTGGTTTGTGCTGCATGGCTACGGACAACTTGCCGAAGATTTCATCAACAATTTCGAACCGATAGCAAGCGACAGCGTTTTGATTGTTGCGCCGGAAGCGCTGAACAGATTTTATCTGAAAAGCTACAAAGGAAAAATGGGTGCAACGTGGATGACAAAAATTGAGCGCGAGAACGAAATGATGGACTACACAAATTATCTAAACGCTCTCTATGATGAAATAATTAATCAATCAAATCTTAAAAATGTCAAAGTTACCGTGTTCGGTTTCTCGCAAGGAACAGCAACTGCTTGCAGGTGGCTTGTGCGGAGCGATGTTAAAGTTGATCGGTTCATTTTGTGGGGCGGTGCCATTCCCCCCGATGTCGATCTCGAAACTAATCGAGAAATCATTAATAGGCTGAATCCAACATTGGTAATCGGCGATAACGACGAGTTCATCCCGGAATTTTTAATTCAGCAGGAGCTGAAACGAATTGAAGGATTGAATCTAAAATTTGATCTGAAACGTTTCAGCGGCGGGCACGAAATTCCGCGCGAGGTTTTACTGCAAATTGTCTAACCACAAAAAGCGGTGTTACATCTCAACGAATAGAAACTTCCAAGCGACACTGAACAACCCAAAACCGCTTCCATACTTGATCATAAATTATACTTTTTCTCCAAGCCTTTCGATAGGTAAGTCAGCCGCGGATTGTCTGATTTGTCTATCAGAGAAATCAAGTTCTTAACCTTATTCTTATCAACGGTCTGCTTCAAGTAAATTTGAATCAGGTAAATCATAGCGGAGTTTTTGTCATGCTCATTCGTCGAGTAAGCGGCTTTGTTGAAATACTGTTCCGCTTTTTCAAGCAGATCGTTCTTGAAATAGAATTCACCGAGAAGGAAATTGAACTGACCGTCTAATTCTTTTGCATTGTTAAACGAGGGTTTTGACCTCACAAAATTTTCGATATCGCTCACCGCTTCATCATTTGCAATATTAATTGAAAGGTCGCGCAGCCACCGGGCATTCTTCTCGTTGCTTTTCACAACGGCAAACATTTCTTTGTATCGATTGCTAAGTGTCGGTTCATATTTTTTTATTCTCGCAATGTCTCCGGTAAGCCAACTATTAAAAACAATTATGTAGCGTACAGCATTTCCTCCGCCGCGGTACAATTTTTTTTCGTTTCCGAGCGCACGCTCGCCCAACTGAATTGCAAGCTGCGAATTTCCTTTAGCGTCATAAAACCGTGCTTTGGCGTAATCATCAATTAAATTTTGTTTGTCGTTCTTTATCAATTCTTCAGCCGTTTTGAAATCCAAAAGATCCATCAGATTCTGGCAATATGCATTCAGAACGCGGGAGTTTCTTGGAAAGCGTTTCAGGAATGCTTCATAGTAAGGAAGCGCCGCATATTCATTTCCCTCAAGACCTTGATAAACTTCTATTAGTGTTAGCGCCGATTGACCGAACGTGAGCGTGCCTTTGTTGTAAGCCAGTTGAAGATAATTTAAACCTTGCTCTCTGTTGCCGGAAAATCCGAGAATGCCTGCAACAAAACTTGTGATGCCGCTTAAACGGTCGGCATAATAGTTAAACATTCCAAGCGGAAGATATGCGTCGTAGAACTGCGGATCGTTTTTGATAATTTCTTCCATAATTTTTTTTGATTTCATTCCGCTTTTGAAAGCACTCCACCATGAGCCATCGATACCGTAAATGCGCGCGAGATAACCGTAGATCGTTCCGTAATAGAATTTGTTTTCAAGGTTCAGTTTTGAATCGTCAAATTTATCGATCACGCTTTCACAGTAGTCAATGATTTCTTTATTGAGAACTTTTCGTCCCCCGCTTCGTTTGTCGGGATCCAATTCGGCAACTTTTTGATGGTACTCAAGAATTTTTACGTTGATGAGATAGTAATAATATTTCGGCGAGTTGGGATTAATATTGATCTGTTCCTGGCAAAGTTTCTCCGCCTGGTCAAATTCTTCATTGAACGTGTGGGAAATTATTTGCTGATCGAGTGGATTGGGCTCGATCAATTTTGCGGCTATGGAAGAGTAAAGCAGCAGAAGTAACAAAAAGGTTTTCATTGAATCCGCCGAATGATTGTGTGGAAGAGCGATTTCTAATTCATAAAATAATCAAATGCCGCATAATATAAAGTCGTTTAATTCAGTACGACGATTATGAAATCGAATCCATCATTTTGCAAACAGTATTCCAATTCCGCGCAGTTGCAAAAACTCCAAGTTCTTTTTCTAAAAAGATAGTTGGGAAACCATATCTTCCGCCTTTTAGCTGTTTGCTAATCATGAATGCGTCCCTCTTCACAAGCTTGAAAAAGGTGAGCGCTTCTTTTTCTGAAATTAACGGCAGCTTCGGCTTTGTTTTTGGTTCCCGATCTAAAAAACACACGTAAAATTTTATTTTGTTGCTTGGTTTCATTTTCACAAACGGGTTTTGCGTCA
Source organism: Bacteroidota bacterium (assembly GCA_023381535.1). Next base: position 159,600 of record JAMCSN010000226.1, on the reverse strand, counting down.
ACATCTTTTTAGTTTCTTCAACGGTTCTGATCATCACCTTAATATTGCTGCCGTATTCTTTCATCAGACCGGTTTCAATCTTTTTTGTTAGCGCATCGGAACTATTGGTGGCAGAATCGAAAAAAACATTTCCGCTTTGAATAAATGTTTTTACATTTTTGAAACCCAGCGATGAGAAAAAAGCGCCGAGGGCATCCATCTTAATTATATTTTTCCCGCCAACGTTTATCCCGCGGAGAAATGCAATGTATCTCTGCATTTTAAATTTAGTCCAATCGGTTACTGACAAAATTACGGATTCTTTCCAACATCTGTTTTTTTGTCGCTTGATTGTTACTAGAAATAGTGCTAAAAAATTTGGACTAATTCTACAAGAGACTTAATATTCATCAAATATTCATCTCATAGGATGGAAATGTCCGCAGAGGAGCGGCCATACTGCTTTTGCTAAGCAACTTATCCCGAAGAAGAATTGTTCTCCACATTAAGCATGAAGAATATTTCATTAATACGAAAGGGCGTACAATGTTAAAGAGAACACTTTTTCTTTCAATGCTTTCCATTTTGTTTTTTGTAATGATTGCTGGTTGTTCCAAGAACGACTACGGCTCAAGCTCGTACAACAATAATAACACAGGAACCCCAGGTGCCAACGAAGTTTTCATTCAAAACATTTCTTTCAGCCCAAAATCCATAACTGTCACCGCAGGCACAACGGTTAAATGGACCAACAAAGACAACGTTTCTCACACGGTCACAAGCGGAACGCCGGGCTCGCCAAACGGAACCTTTGATTCCGGTAATCTTGGCAACGGCGGAACGTTCTCATATATGTTCAATGCGAAGGGAACGTTTCCGTACTACTGCAGACTGCATCAGGATACTATGACGGGAACAGTTGTTGTTCAATAAAGGATGTGATATTCTCCAACTGTTTGTTGTTTGTTCGATTGGGGAAACTTAACCGCAGAGCGTGCAAAATGGGCGCAAAGGAAAAGGAATATTTATTCTTATTTCCGATTCCTTACTTTTTATTCCTTTCCTTCTCCAGCGCTTCAAAATATTTTCTGATAAGATCTTCGTAATCCTTTTTGTAACCCTCTTTGATAGCTCTCATCAATTCGTCTTTGAGTTTATTGCGTCCCTCGTCGGTGTTTAGAATTAAATCCGGCGGGGAAGTGCGGTCGATATTTTTTCCGGCGGTGGATTTTCTTTGTTCTTCGTAATCCCGCTCATTAATTGATGTCTGTGCATCTAGAAGCTTCGATAAAATTCTTTCCTGCTGTTTTACGAGATCGTCATTAACCTTTTGGGATTGAAGATTTGTGACAACTTCCTTCATCTCGTTTAAAATCTTTTCGAGATTTGCGGCAAGCCGTTTTGATTCTCCCGATTCGCGCGCTTCTTTGTTCAGCTCTTCTAAAGATTTCCGTATGGCGTCCTGCTGTTGAGCGAGTCGCTGCATTTGCGCCAGCATTTCTTGCGATAGCTGCCCTTGATTCATCATCTGCGTTAATTTGTTTAAATCCATTTGCTGCTGAGAAAGCATTTGAAGTTGCTGCATCATGCTCATCATCCCGCCGCCTTGTCCGCCGCTCATTAATTGATCCATGCCGCCTTTCATCAATTCAGCCGCTTCGTTAAGATCACTCATGCTGTTGGTTTGTTTTTGTGCGGCAAGAGGAGTATTCTGATTTTGCATAGCAGTTATTGATTGCTGCATATCGGAAAACGCTTTACCGAGCGCTTTTCCCATCTCCGGCGTTATCGCAAAAGTTTTTTGTGAAAGCGCCGACATATTTTTCATAACCTTGCTGAGGTTATCGATCATTTCGTTTTGTTCTTTTGCGTTTTCTGTAAACTCACGCGAGTATGGACTTAACTGATCGGTCTTATTCTTTAAATTTTCTTGATCTTTGGAAAGCGTTAAAAGATCGTTCATGATTTTCATCATGTCGTAAAATGTTTTCATCTGATTCATCTGCCGCATGCCTGCTTGCAGACCATGAAATTGCTTTCCCATCTTCTGCATATTTTGAGAAAGCTGAGATTGATTTTGCATGGCTTCAGATTTTTGCTGCTGCTGCAAATTCTTCTCTGCTTCGCTTGAAAGATTTTCGTTGTTCTGTTTATCAAATTCCTTTTGAAGTTTATCGAGTTCGTCTTTCGGCATGTCTGTTAAACCGCTCATTTTTTCGCTTAACTTTTTCAGTTCGTCTTTCAAATCCTTCAGGTCATTGGTAATATCACTCTGGTGTTCCGAAAGCTCATCGCGGTTCGCCTTATCCGATAAGCTCGATTGATCGGTTTTGTTTTTCAGCTCTTCGGCTTTCTTTGCAATTTCCTCGGCACGTTTCGTTAACTCGTCAACTTTCTGTTCGACCTGAATTCGCTTAAGCAGATTAACAGTGCGCTCCAAACTCTTTTTGAAATACTCCTCGTTAGATTTCAAATCTTCAAGCGACATTTGAACGTTATCACGCATCATGCTTTGTAAAGCTTCCTGCATGCGTTTGAAGGCGTCTTTCATTTCGTCACTGCTCATTTGATTGAGCAGATCCTGAAGTTCGTTGTACTTTTTCAGCGTTTCTTCGGAAAGAAGATTGTTCTTGGCGAGATCATTTTTCATTTCGGAAAGTTTCTGCGAAATTTCATCAACTTTCTTGCTCAGCTCTTTGAATTTCTCGGAAGCTTTTTCGGCGCGTTCTTTTTCATCCCAAGAAATTTCTTTCGAGTTTTGTTTTAAGTCGTCACTCAATTTTTGAAATTCGTCATGCAGCTTATCGGCTTCTTGAAGACTCTTTGATAAATCTTTCGTGGCGTCTTGCTGTTTGGTGTCTGCATCGGCAAAAATTTCATCAAGCGAAGGAACGGTGATAGTAAACTGCCGGGTCTTTGTAGATTTCGGCCCGCCGATGTTGTCGTTATCAAACACTTCCAAATAGTACGAAAGAACTTCTCCTTCTGCTAAAACAAGCGGCGCAAGATCCCAGACAAAATAAACCTCATCCTCTTTGAGAGTATTTGAAATTGTAATCGGAACTTGTGTGAATGAGTCGGAAGATTTGCGGTACTTCGACGCGGCAAGTCTGTAATTCAAATTCATTTTGCTGAAACCGTAGTCGTCGCTGATTTTCGAGACGAGTGAAACCTTGGTTTCTTTTCCAAGCTTTATATTTTGCGCGGGTGAAATCATTTCAATTGTCGGAAACGCATCCGACAAAATTTTTATTGAATAACTAATCGGATTGATGTTTGCATTACCCTGAGCGTCCGCAATAAACACTTGATAGTTGCCATCTTTCATTACAGTAAACTCCGATGAAGCCTTCGCTCCCACTGTCTGCATTGGTTTTGTTGTGCTGTCGCCGAATGCGATTGCGGCTTTCGAAATTTCCCGTGATGCGGCAATAGAAACGCGCACACGTGTTCCGGGCAAAGCATTTATGTTTCCGTTGTCGCGCTGGGTTTGTTCAGGCAGACGCGAATAAGCCGGCGGAATAATTGTGAGCTCCAAATTTGTTATCACGGGACGGTTGATAACCGAAATTTTGTAAAGATCGCTTTTTATTCCTTCCGACGAGGCAAAGTAATCGAATGAATTCTTGACGGAACCAACTTCATATTTGAACGCGCCGGAAGAATCGGCAAATAATTTTTTCTCCGCAAATTCGGTTTCGTCTTCCTGTTTCATCAAAAGAGAAATTTCTTTCGGCATTTCGCCGATTGTTTTAATCACAACGCTGACGTTATCGCCTTTCGTAACTTCGTTATTGCCGGGCAGAATCGTAAAAACAAATTTCGGCGGAACGGAGAAGTTGCGGCTGTAATTTATTATTCGATACGAAGCGTAACGTAATCCGGGTATTGTAGCAAGGAGAATCACCGAGGCGGTTAAAGTGATAACCGCAGTTCGTAAAAAATTTTTGATAGAGCCGAAATTAATGACGGAACCGAAATCAAAATTTTTTGTTTTAGAGTAAACTCTCTCGAAGGCGGCGTTAACTAATTCCGGCGAGAAATGCGCATCGTGTTCTGTTACAAGCTGGAGCGCGTTAAACAATTCATCTTTTATTTCGGGAAAATGATTGCCGACCTTCTTTGCCGCATCAAAGTAATCCGGTTTGAACAAGAAAGGATAATTTTTAAGCAACGGGATCAAAACTAACCAAATCAATAATCCCACAAGTACAAGAAGAGAACAATAGAAAAGTAAAGTGCGGGCGGTAGTGCCAAACTCGCCCAAAATTTCAACGGCACTTAACAGAATAATCAGCACACTCATCGCAGAAAGAAAAATATAAAACCCGCGCAAGCAGGCTCTTTGGTTCTCGCGAGCTATGACTTTGAAAAGCTTCTTTTCTATTTCGGTTAGGTAATTGCGATTCATTTTCTTGGTAAAAAATTTTAGCGAAAGAATATTAATGTGTTAATGCCCAAACGACAATATTTGTTCCAAACTTCAGCGCTTCTTCTCTTTTTTCCGGCGGATCGTTGTGAACTTCTGGATCATCCCATCCGTCGCTTGGATTGCTTTCGTAAGTGTATAAAAGGCAGAGACGGTTGCCGATAAAAATTCCGAATCCTTGCGGCGGTTTGCCGTTGTGTTCATGCGTCTTCGGAACGCCTTTCGGAAAATCATAGAAGCAATGAAACAATCCGTAGCTGAATGGAAGTTCTTGCAAATCTTTATCCGGAAAAACTTTTTTTATTTCCCGCCGGAAAGCTTTGTCCAACCCGTAATCGTCATCCACATACAAGAAGCCGCCGTTCTCAAGATACGCGCGGAGTTTTTTTGCATCAGAATCAGAAAACACAATGTTGCCGTGTCCAGTCATAAATAAAAACGGGTAAGCAAAAATATTTCCGCTGGATAAATCAACGAACTGATATTCCGGATCGGTTTTGATGTTCGTATTTTGCGCGACGAATTTCAAAAGGTTAACTTCTTCCGATTGACCGTTATACCAATCGCTGCCGCCGTTATATTTTAAGCGCGTGATTGTAAACTTGCCGGTATCCTGCGCGTAAAGCGTTCCAACAAAGAGAAGAAATAATAAAACTATTTTGGAGTTCGGTGCCACTTTACCTCAATTTGACCGACTCAAAATAAAGATTTCATCCCCACTTTGCACAGTCAAAAGGAATGAACTCACCGAAAGTGAATTTGGCGTAAATCTATTTTCTGTTAATTTTAGACTAAGAAAAACAATCTGAGAGTTAGTTATGAAATTTGTTAATGGTCTTTTCGTTATTACTTTCTTATTCGTAGCGGCAATGACAGGGCAATCAGTTCAGTTCAATGATTACTTTACGGATCAAACGATGCGGATCGATTATTTCCACATTGGCGATGCAAACAGCGAAATGGTAACGCTCGATCACGTTTATCAATACGGAATCTGGGCGGGAAGTTTGAAAAATTTACTCGATGATTTTAACAACGGCGCGTATTATTACAAAGTTTACGATTCGGCTTCCGGTAAATTAATTTTCTCGAAAGGGTTCGATAGTTATTTCAAGGAATATCAAACCAGCGATGATGCCGCAAAAGGAATCAAACACACATATCAAGAAAGCGCGATCATTCCGTATCCGAAAAACAAAATAAAGTTCGTGTTAGAGAAACGCGATAAGCAGAATAATCTCAACAAGGTTTATTCAACCGAAATCGATCCGAGTGATCTTTACATAATTAAAGATGCCGTGAAAGACAATTCCGTGAAGGTTTACAAAAGTCATTACTCCGGCGATCCGCACACAAAAGTTGACGTGGTTATTTTAGCCGACGGTTACACCGCTAAGGAACAGAAAAAATTTGAGAAGGATTTGAAACGTTACACAAATATTTTTTTTAGCCATAATCCGTATAAGAACATTAAAGACAAGTTTAACATTTACGGAGTTTTCAAACCGTCGCAGGAAAGCGGAATTGACGAACCGGGGGCAAACATTTATAAAAGTACAACTCTCGGCACAACGTTTTATTCGCTCGGCTCGGAAAGATATGTTTTAACGGAAGACAACAAAGCCGTTCACGATCTTGCGGCGCATGTTCCGTACGATGCAATCTATATTATGTGTAACAGTGCACGTTACGGCGGCGGCGGAATTTATAATTTCTACTGCACGTTCGTTTCCGATAACCAGTTCAGTCCGTACATTTTCTTGCATGAGTTCGGCCATTCGTTCGGCGGATTGGCGGACGAGTATTACACGTCGGATGTTGCTTACAATGAATTTTATCCAAGAGATGTTGAACCGGTCGAACCGAACATAACGCGCTTGCTTGATAAAGACAACTTGAAATGGAAAAATCTTATCACGCCCGGAATTGAAATTCCTACTCCATGGGAAAAAGAAAATTATGATGAGATGGATTACGCCTGGCAGAAAGAGCGTCGCGCGATGAATAATCATATTGCGGAGTTGAAACGTAACAAAGCGCCGCAAAAAGAAATTGACGCTGCACAGAATGAATACAACACAAAGGATAAAATTCACAGCGACGAAGTTGATAAGTATTTGATGAGCAGTAAATACTGGGGGAAAGTTGGTGCGTTTGAAGGCGCAGGTTACTCCGCAAAAGGAATGTACCGCCCGATGCTGGATTGCATAATGTTTTCAAAGGGTACAAAGCCGTTCTGCAAAGTCTGTGAAGATCATTTGATAAAGGTGATCGAGCACTATTTGAATTGAAAATAATGCTAAATCACATCCACGGTGTAATTATTATTAACGAGAAGAAAAAAATTCAAGATAGTGGGGACGTTAAATTTAATGTCCCTACGGAGAAAGGATATTTCTCACAGATATCGCCGAAGAAGAATTCGTTGTTAACTATCGTCAGAACTTTTAAAGCCGCAGTAACGCGCGAATGTAAAAGAAAGGGACATAATCGTTTTTGTTGGCAGAGCAGTTTTTATGATCGAATAATCCGTAATGAGAGGGAATTGTTTGAGATTAGAAAGTACATTGAATATAATCCATTAAAATGGGAACTTGAAAAAGAAGTTCAGGAGAACATGGAGTTATGAATGTCTTTGTTCGCAAAACTATATTCTGTAAAGATTATTTGATAAAGTTGTTCCAAACAAAGAGGAGGGCAAAATGAAAGCAATAGTATCATTAGCAATTATCGTTCTATTATTTGTAAGCGCATGTGAGCCGGGAGACAGAATTTCCAGTCCGGACAAACTGAGCGGGTTGAAAAAAGTAACATTCAAATATGATTACTTAAATTCAATTCCTCAATACTATCAATCATTGATGATGACAGGAAACGAAACGGAGCTATATATATACGGCGCTTACGGCGGGTTCTTCGTTTATGATTTGAGCAGAAACGATTGGAGGTCAACTTTTTCCAGCTATAGCGATACAGTTAGTTGGCGATGGGATGGCGCGATTGGTTACCTTGGTGGCAAAGTATATGTTATAGCAACGCCTAGCCATAACGTGAATATTGATAGTTTCCCAAAGTACTACAATATTATCGAAGCGGATCCTATTACTGGTTCAATAACGGCACTCCCCGAATTATTACCATTCAGAACTTGGGATTCTTATCCAGCATACGGTTCCTTCAATAATAAAATTGCTGTTATCTTTCCACGTTTGAACAGTGTGTATGTTTTTGATTCGACATCAAAGAAAGGAAAGTTTGTAGCGCAGAATATTTTAAAAGTATCGAGTAATGGTTATTGGCATTTTTATTCGTATGGAATGAACAACGAGTATTTGTATGTCTATAAAACTACTACTAAGGAATTTTACAGATTTAGTTTGCAATCGTACAATTGGGAAAAGATAGAAATTAATTCTCAAATACTTTCGGCAATGCCTACTTATACACGAGGCGGAATGTTTCGTGGTCTATTTTGTCTTTGGGGTTCTGGATTGAATGTAGCATTGGTCTTTAATACTTCAACAGGAAAATGGGTTGAAGCGAGCATAGATATTCCAAACTATGACTTCATTATGAATGAAAGCTCATTTTTTGCAACTAGCAACGCTCTGTATGTTGTTGAGGTTTTTTCAAGAAATCTTTGGAGAATAACGTTAGTTGATAAATGAAAGTAAGCCTACTAGCAGAAGGAGATTCATGAAAATTTTTTACTTGAACAATCCCGCTTCAAACGGCGGTAAAGGTGCTAAATATTTTTCTAAGATTGAAACTACTCCGCAAAAATTATTAACGCCGGATGGGCAGCTAATGTGTAGCACGCCGATTGAAGTCGAATGCCTGCCGAAAGCAATTGAAGTGTTTACGAAATAATTCTTATAACGGACTTCGAACGCAAAAATGCGTTACATTCCCCACGGCAGTTTTTCCAGATTAACATTTCCGCCGGAGAGAATTATACCAATCCGTTTTCTCGCAAACCTTTTTTTGTTTTCAAGAACAACAGCGAGAGTTACGGCGGCAGACGGCTCGACGATGATTTTCATCCTTTCCCAAATTATCCGCATCGCTTTAACAATCGAATCTTCTTCTACTGTAATAATTTTGTGAACGTTATTCTGAATTATCGAGAATGTTTTTTCGCTTAACTGAGCGAGCAGTCCGTCGCAAATTGTTTTCGGATTTATTGAAGGACGGATAACCCCGTCTCGAATCGACTTGTACGCATCGTCTGCACCTTTCGGCTCTGCGCCGATAACTTTTGTGTTTGGAGAAAAATATTTTGCACTCAAACAGGTCCCGCTCAATAATCCGCCTCCGCCAACAGGAGTTATTATGTAATCCAAGTCGGTAATTTCTTCGAAGACTTCTTTTGCGGCTGATGACTGACCGGCAATTACAGAATAATTATCGTAAGGATGAATAAACGTAGCGCCGGTTTCTTTTATAACTTCTTCTAATGCCTCTTCGCGGGCTTGCAATGTCGGCTCGCACTCAATAATTCTGCCCCGGTATTCTTTCACAGCATCTTTTTTGATCTGCGGTGCAGTGCGCGGCATTACGATGTAAGCCGGCACCCCTTTCATACTCGCAGCAAAAGCTAACGCCGCAGCGTGGTTTCCCGACGAGTGCGTTGCAACTCCTTGTGCAAGGGTTTGGCGGTCCAACGAAAGAACGGCGGTAGCCGCGCCTCTAAATTTGAACGCTCCGACCTTCTGAAAATTTTCGCATTTGAAATAAAGTCTGCACTCCATCATCAAGTTGATCAAACGCGAAGAAAGAATAGGAGTGTGATGCACGTAGCTTCTAATTCTTTTGTAGGTTTCGAGTAGATCTTGTTTGTTTGGCTCTCTGTTTAGCATTTTATTTCACCCGTATTATTCCCAATGTTATATCATCGCTTTGTTCTGCTTTGCCGCGGTGTTTTTTTATTTCGTTTAGCACAGTTGACGAAATGTTTTCAATTGCCTCATTTTTATTACCAAGAAGAATGTTTTTGAACCGTTCGTCTCCGAACTCCTCACTGCGTAGATTCATTGCTTCCGGAATCCCGTCGGTATAAAAAATCAACAAATCATTTTTTCCGAACCGAATCGTTTCGTAATTGTAAGGCAGTTCAATACTGCCGAGCATCAATCCGCCGGCAGAAATTTCCGTTATGTCATTCAAATTTTCTTTCAGAAGATAAACCGGATCGTGTCCGGCATTTATGCTTTTCATTTCCCGTGAAGAATGATCATATAACCCGAACCATGCTGTTACAAATTTATCAGACCCGGTCGATTGTATCAAGAACTTATTTAACGATTCGACAAATTGCATCAGCTCGAAGTTTGGTCTGTTCAAAATCAGATAGGTCTGAAGGAATGAATAAACGGTTGACACAATCAAAGCTGCGGGTATGCTTTTGCCAGTAACGTCTGCAACGAGAAACAGAGTTCTGTGCTCGTCTATTTTAATAATGTTGAAATAATCGCCACCAACCTCGCGTGCAGGGATCAATCTAGCGTTGATTTGAAGATCCGAAAAAACGGGAAGCGTTTGGGGAATCAGCTTCGTCTGAATATTCCGTGCGGTTTCAAGTTCGTACCGTAGTTGTTCGGATTTAATTTCCAATTCAAACAGCCGTGCATTTTCAATTGCAACCGCACATTGAGCGGCTAACGCTTCAAATAATTTCAAATCTTCATTTGTAAAAGATTTTCTTCCGCGTTTATTCATGGTTTGGATTACGCCGATCAGTTCTTTTTTTCTAACCATCGGCACACAAATCATGTTGCGCGTTTTGAATCCCGTTTTCAGATCAAACTCTTTGTTGAACCGTTCGTCGCGATAGCAGTCCGAGATCACCAGAGGCTTTTTATGTTTTGCAACCCATCCGCCCAATCCCTGTCCAAGCTGTATCGTTCTTGATTGCAGCATTCTCTTCTTTTCGCCGGCAACAGTATGAAAAGTTAAAGACTTCCCGTTTTTATCGTAAAGAAGAAGAGAACTTGCTTCGGCATTCAGCAGCATTTTACTGGTCGATATAATTTCGTCGAGGAGTTTTTCAAGCGGCTTCTTTTCAAAAATTTTCTGTGTTATCTCTTCGAAGAAATTTAACCGCTTCAAGAGATTGTTTTTAGAAGCCGCTGGTTTCTTTTTTGAAGACGGATTTTTCAATATTCAATCTTCAATTAATTTTCAGAGTTAAGCTTTAATTCCGTTCCAGAAGAATTCAACATGCCGGCTAACTTTTTCGTGAACAAATTTTATTTTCTCAGGATTATCGCTAGATAATAGTTCAGCTCTAATAAAAAACAGTTGAGCTGTGAATTCCTCGGCAAGCAATTCCGGATCTATTTCTTTTATCACACCGTGCTTTTCCATTTCGCCGAAAATCATTTTGCAGATTGACCGCAATTCCGTCAGATGTTCGGTTACGGATAATTCACGTGAACCAATTTTGGTAAACTGTTCCATCAAAAGCAAGCGGATGAATTTTCTTTCGTCGGGACTGTTCCAGTGATCTATTAGTCTGGCGGCAAAATGCTTCAAGAATTTTGCTGGGTTGACGAGATCATCAAGCAGATCGTCGCTTAAGATTTTTGTGGTAATTGTTCTGGATTTGAATTCGGTGAGTATGGCATTAAATATTTCTTCTTTGGATTTGTAGTGGTTGTAGATTGCGCTTTCACGTACTCCGACTTCACGCGCTATCTGTCGGATTGACGCGCCGGAATATCCGTGCTTGGAAAAGAAATCAAGAGAAGCATCGAGAATTTTTTGTTTTGTGTTCTGCTGTTTCATTTTTACAAAGCCTTAATGAACACTCGTTCATAATATAAACATAAACTCGCTAAAATGGCAATGTAGTCGGAAGCCCTTTATCTATTAGGCATAGTTAATGTCCGAAAGAATGTTTTTCAACATGTCTATAATTTATTCTTTCGCGTGCTACAAATAAATTGGTTATATGGCAAGATCAAAAGGCAAATCACTAATGTCCCGCAATCTTTTACCTTTGACCATTAGGTTTAATGTGTCTGTGATCGCTTCATTATTTAAGACTCGAGCGGCTTTTTGCAATTCGGGTAATGCAAAATGATATACGCAATCAATATCTCCTGTACCTAAAGCAAGAGATGCAATTCTTTGCGGATAGGGTTCGGCGGTTACAATTACAATGTGGGGAGTTTTACCCTTTCTATTTCGTATGAGATTTAGCCCCTCTGTTCTTGCATTTTGAGATCTGTCGCTTCTGATTGTCCATTTGCAAGAAATGCTAGCATGAAGAATAAGGGAATTGGAGTTTTTGGATCTAAGAGGAGTTAGCTGCGCAGATTTATTTCGGCTTCCCAGAATATGTTTCTTCCTGTTAATTTCGGAATCTTTAACCGGTCTTCTTCCAATAACAATATCCGGATTGATCAAATAGTCTCCAAGTGTAGCTCTTAATTCTTTATTATTTTCAAGCGCTTTTTCTAATTGAGATAGATGTTCATATTGTTCAAACTCTTCAATCTTTTTTCCAATTTCGAAGATCTATTTGCCAGGTCGTAAGTGTGTCAAGAGCTTAAATGCTTTTTCCAAGTAATCTCTTGTAACGATTTCGAATATTTTTCCCGACGTTTGACCAGATTGCCTTGGAATATCTTTGGTTCTGCCAATCTGTCGAATAATACCTTGAGCTATTGCAACACTAATGTCGCTGTGTTTATCGGAATTGGAGGGCACACCGTTGGTGTCTGTCTTTAGAATACTTTCACAAAGTGTTTTGTGATAATCCTTTCTTAGTTTATCAAACATTTGATCCCCACATTATTTTTGAAAAATAATAACATACTCTTCGTGCATTCTTGTTTCTATTTGCGAATTTTCATTTCGTTTCCAACGAGTTGGCATCATTCGCCTATCGCGATCTAGCACTCTTTGATTAATTCCGATGAGATTGAAACCGATTTCTTTGCCAATATCGGTCAAACATTCATGAGTTAAAGTATCGATTCCTTTAATAACAGAGGAAGCAACAACAATAACAACAGTCTTGTTGTTTTTTATCACTCGAAACATCTCCTGAATTACAGCACGCATCTCGGAATAATAAGAATGCAAAGAAGCCCCCCTCTGTTTGTCTGCTTTTTTAACCAAGCTGATAATGTTCATGCATCTTTTTGGTAACGCTACCAAATCTTTTCCTTTAGAAGAATTGTTTCCAATAAAATTGTTGCGTACGTCTGTTATGTTTTCAAGTGAATATCCAAACCAAACTAAAGAAAACTTGTGTGCCCTCAAATAGTCAATAGCATTATTTGCATAAGGCGGCGAAGTGACAATCAGATCCACACTGTTAGAAGCAAGCGGGATTTCTTTTGCATCGGATCGAAAAATTTTAAAATTTGGTTTTTCCAAGGGAATATAATTTTTCAAAGTAGAAGACATCTTCTTGTTAAACTCCTCAAATGCCGAGGCAGGTGATTTGCCTTTTGCGATATGGGGTCGCGTGTGGGCCAGATCAGTCGCTAAAGAAACGCCACCGCTTTTTGTTATAATGATGGAAGAGAAAATCAATTTTAGAAAATTCATCTCCTCTTCGTCTTCTAGTTTATTAATTTGTTGTACGAGTGCAAATAATTCCAGCTGAGTTTCTTTCTTGAACCAGTAGTTGATAAACTCTAGAGATTTCTCATTGAAATAGTTAAGAATTCCCTTTTCGATTTTAGACTTATTGACGGAGAAGTTCTTGAACGCATTGTTAAGAACCGATTTGCCTGTGCGATGGATTTTTTCAATATCAATGGAACTTAGCTTTGCATTAGCAATCAATATGGATAATGGATCAATATCACAACCGTAAGCGACTCTTTTTAGTCGAAGGGCTTCAATCAGTGTTGTACATGAACCCATCATGGGGTCTAAAACAATCTCGTTTTCTTTTGTTAGCTCTTTGATAAAGGTATACGGCAATTGAGGAGGAAATTTAGCCGGAAACGAATGGACGTTGTGTAATGATAGTCTTCCGTTTTTGCCGATAAAACTTAGATCAAAGTCTTTGAGAAGTTTTAAACGTTTGCTGTATGGTAAATGAGAGAATTGGGAGTGTTCGGGTTCAAATTCTATCTCAAGTTGTCGCATTTCTTCTTATAGTTCATTATCACCAGGAAATATACTTTATTTCTTCGAACTAATCATCAATTCAAGTCGGAAAGAATGGCTTGCAGTTTTTCCAGTGATTTTTCCCAATCGCTCATTTTAATCCTTTCACGTTCGATAACATCAGCGGGGGCTTTAGCAACAAATCCTTCATTGGAAAGTTTTTTGCCTGTCGCATCGAGCAACGTCGAGATGCGGGCAATTTCTTTTTCGATTCTTGTGCGCTCAACATTCAAGTCGATCAAACCTTCGAGCGGAATGAATATATCGCAGCCCTTAACAACCGCAGAAGCGCTCGCCTTCGGTTTGGAAAGCTGTGCATCTACTTCAAGTTCGCCGATCTTTACCAAGCTCTTAATGTAGCGGGATTGTTCTTCGGTAACTTTGTCCGTCTTTAGAAAAACGTTAATTGATTTTGCCGGCGGCAAATTCATTTCGCCGCGTATATTTCGGATGGCGGTAACGACATCCTGAACAAATGAAATTTCTTTTTCGGCATTTTGATCTAACAAGTTCTCTTTGAATTCCGGGAAATCGGAAACGGAAATACTCTCGCCGTTTTTTCGTTCATCCAACAATTGCCAAATCTCTTCCGTGATAAACGGCATGAACGGGTGAACGAGTTTCAGCATCTCTTCGTACAAAGAAATTGCTCGTGTAAGAACCGCCGATTTTGCATCATCGGATCCTTGATATAATCTTTGTTTGGAAAGCTCTATATACCAATCGCAGAAATCATTCCATACATAAGCGTAAACAATTTTTGAGGCGTTGTTAACTTCAAATTTGTCAAGCGAATCGTTGAGTTCTTTTAAGGTTGATTGAAAGCGCGACATTATCCATCGATCGGTGAAATCTATGTGCTTGTCCTTCAGTGTCGGATCGAGTTTGATATTTTGAGCATTCATCAAGAGGAATCTTCCTGCATTCCAAATTTTGTTTGCAAAGTTTCTTCCGATCTCAACTTTTTCTTGGCTGAACATTACGTCCTGTCCAAGCGGCGCAATGTAAGTCATCGTAAATCTCAAAGCATCTGCGCCATATTCGTCAATCAAATCGAGCGGATCGGGAGAATTGCCGAGCGACTTGCTCATTTTTCTTCCTTGCAGATCGCGCACAGTGCTGGTGAAATAAACATCTTTAAAAGGAATTTCATTTTTGAAATGCATTCCCGCCATGATCATTCTTGCGACCCAGAAGAAAATAATGTCCGGCGCGGTAACGAGAAGATCGGTTGGATAATAATAATTTTGATCGCGCTCGTTAGTGAAAACATCTTGAGCCCATAGCCAGCTTGAAGCCCACGTATCGAGCACATCGTCTTCTTGATACCAGTTTGCCTCCGGCGAATCAATATCTTTCGGCGGTTCAACGTCGCAGTAAACTTCGTGAGTTTTTGCATGATACCAAACCGGAATTCGATGACCCCACCACAGTTGGCGCGAGATACACCAATCGCGAATGTTCGTCATCCAATTTTCATAAGTCTTAACCCAATGCTCGGGATGAAATTTTATGTTGCCGTCGAGAATAACTTTGAGCGCCGGTTTGGCAAGTTCGTCCATTTTCATGAACCATTGCTCTGAAAGATACGGCTCGATGGGCACGTTGCCGCGTTGCGAATAACCAACTTTGTTCACGTAGCTTTCAACTTTGTGTAGCAAGCCGAGTTCTTCGAGTCTTTCAACAACTTTTTCGCGCACGTCGTAACGATCAATCTCTTGAAATTCCGGCGGAACGTTTCCGTTGGTGGTTGCGTCTTCGTTGAAGATGTTCACAATTTCCAATTTGTGACGGAGCCCCATATCGTAGTCGTTGACATCATGTGCAGGCGTTACTTTAACGGCGCCGGTTCCAAATTCTTTATCAACATATTCATCGGCGAACAAAGGAATTTCTCTGCCTACGATTGGGAGAATAATTTTTTTGCCGATTAGATGTTTGTAACGCTCGTCATCGGGATTGACCGCAACGCCCGTATCCCCCAACATTGTTTCTGGTCGCGTAGTTGCAACAATAACAAACTCGTTAGAATCTTTAACGGGATATTTCAAGAACCAAAGCTTACCTTGAACTTCTTTGTAGAAAACTTCTTCATCAGAGATTGCCGATTTTGATGCGGGGTCCCAGTTCACCATTCTGTAGCCGCGGTAAATCAATCCTTCTTTGTATAATGCAACGAAAGCTTCTATAACTCTTTTGTAGTATGAAACGTCCATCGTGAAGCGTTCGCGCTGCCAGTCGCAGCTCACGCCAAGTTTTTTCAACTGTTGAAAAATTATTCCGCCGTATTTTTCTTTCCAATCGTAACAATGTCTAAAAAATTCTTCGCGGGAAATATTGTCTTTGCTGATACCTTGCGCTTTGAGCATTGCAACAACTTTTGCTTCGGTTGCAATCGATGCGTGATCGATTCCCGGCACCCAGCATGCATTGAAACCTTTCATCCGTTTGTAGCGAATGTAAATATCCTGCAGAGTGTTGTTGAGAATGTGACCAATGTGAAGTATGCCGGTTATGTTTGGCGGAGGAATAACAATTGTGTAAGGTGTTTTGCTTTCGTCAACTTCCGAGTGATAAAGATTATGATCGTACCAATACTTGTACCATTTATCTTCAACGTCTTTCGGGTTGTACGCTTTCGGAATATCTGCAAGATTCTTAGGATGCATCTGATACCTGGAGTTATCTAATAATTAGGTGCAAATATAATAAAAAACCGCTCCTCTATTAATTGTAGAAGAGCGGTTAAAATTGTGACCTAAGTTTATTGCGTTGCTTTTATTTGCTTATTGGTTCAAGCGCGCCGAAGATATCTTTCGCGGATTTCAGTTTCTCTTCGTTGCCGTAAACACAAAAAGTTTTTTGATTAAGTACATCCGCAACCATCTTCTTGAATGACTTTACATCCTGAACGGTTACATTTAAAACAGCATCGCGGTCACGCTGAATATCTTCCGGTTTTGTTTTTTCCAGGTAGTACCGGACGGCAACGTTACCTTTTTGCGACGGAGTTAAAGGATTATCCAGGTTTGAAATTGTTCCGATGATATAGCGCGTCATCTCTTTGTCGTCCACTTCCAACTTGTCGAGGTAATCCGGAATAGCGTTGTAGTTTGCCAAAGTTTCTTTCAGATTCGGATCGCGGTAAGAGCTGAAATAAACCGTGCCCGATGGAGAGAACGTGCTGAATCCGCCGTATGCACCGCCGATTACTCTGATCCTATTCTGCAGCCAATCGGTTGATAAAATTTGACTCAGCACATACATTTTTCCATCCCAACTGTAACCGAGTTTCTTGAAATCGTAACCTTGAATAACGTACTGAACTTTGGATGCAGCTAAAAACCCTTCATCCTTTTTCTCCAAGTTGAATTTCCATGTTTGGTATTCAACCGGTTGAACCGGAATTGTTTCGGCATATCTTGCGAACTCTTGTAAGAAAACCGGATAGTCGTCGCCGTTGCAAGTTACCGAAGCAACCAAATTATTTTTGTTTAAAAGCAGAGAGGCAGCTTTCTTTAGGTTGTCAACAATCTCTTTCGATTTTGTGTCAAAGTTTTTTGCGAGATCTGAAACGAACCAATAGTATTCGAATCCGCCGGTGAGTTCGTTAAACATTCCGGTGTTTTCAAAATACGATGCCAGACGTGTTCTTGTAAATCCGAAACCGTTTTGTTTTACTTGTGAATCCAGCCGAGCTTGAAGACGTGTGATGATCGCTTTCAACCGCTCAACATCTTCGTACTTTGTATGATTAAGAATTTCACTTGTCAGCTCGAACAGTTTATTCAGTTTCGTGTTCATCACTTTGGAATTCACAACAAACTTCGGCAGCATCTCCGTATCGTTTTGATTTTCAATATATGCATTCAGAAACGAACTGAATCCGCCGGTATAAATATTCAACGCGTTATCAAGATCGCCGAACGAATAATTTAGAGTGTTCTGACTACCGAGAACTTCGGTTAAGAGTTCCGCGTACGGAATTAATTCAACCGGCAGCACGCGCGCATCAAACATCAATCGCACATAAACAACATTGTTGGTAAAATCCTCATAGTGCAAAACTGGAACATCGGCAACCTTGAACGGTTTTACATGATAAAACTCGGCTTTCGGATTAATATCTTTTCTCTCAAGAAGCGGAATTGCAGCAAGCGCTTCCGGTGTGTCTTCCCGTTTTTGATAAGCGATTAAATCTTCAGTACCCTGTACCAATTCTTCTTTTTCTTTTTTCGAAAGAGAACTTTCATATGTCTGTAATTCTTTTTCCATCTTCTCGGTGTTTTCTTTTTCTAAGCCGGGCTTCGGCGTTAATACGAGAAGGAGAGAATGGGGATTGTTGATTATATATTGCTCAACAATTGTTTCGAGGTAATTCGTATCGAGCGCGGTCTTTACCTTTGCCAGCGGTTTTTCCCACTCAAGAGTTAGGTAAGGATCATTCGCAAAAAACCATCCCGGAAGAATTTGAAAATTGTATGTAATTCCTTTTTGTGCGTCATTGCCTTCGCGCAACTGAAACTCTGTTCTGTTAATGGTTCCTTCAACCGCTTTTTTATCAAGTCCGTTTTTAACAACATCGCGCAGCGTATTCATTACTATCGTGTGAAATTTTTCTTTGTCGGTCGGATTTGCATTTTGCACCATTATCTGAAAAACATTCTGGCGGAGTTCATCAACAGACGCGCGGACTTCGTGACCGACCCCCGCATTTTGTAATGCAAGACGCACCGGACCCGCTTCTTGATTGACCAAAACATCTGCCAAAATATTCAACGCCATGGTCGTTGCTCTGTCTGTATTCAGTCCGGCAACAAAATCCAGCGAGAGGTACGTTTGATCTTTCGTTTCGCTTCCTTCCGTTACAGGGTAAGAGGCAGAAATTTCTTTCATCTTTTTGAACGGCTTCTCGAGAGGAAAATTTTCCGGCTGCACGGCTTTATCATACTTCGACAAATACTCCGCATCGATAAATGTCATCTCCTTATCAAGATCGCCGTTGCCGTAAAGCATGATATAACTGTTTGATGGATGATAATAACGTTTGTGGAAATCCAAAAACATATTGTAAGTCAACTTCGGAATTGCGGACGGATATCCGCCGGAAGAAAATCTGTATCCGTTATCAGGAAATAAATTTTTGTTTACTTGGTAAGCCAATTCACGAGTTGGACTTGAAAACGCTCCCTTCATTTCATTGTAAACCACACCTTTGTAAGAAATTGGACCATCGGCTTTTTCCAATTCATAATGCCAACCTTCTTGTTTCAGAATTCGCGGATCGCTATAAATCAACGGATTGAAAACTGCATCCAAATAAACGTGCATAAGGTTGAAATAATCTTTGTCGTTCATGCTTGCGAAAGGATAGCATGTCATATCGTCGCCGGTGAACGCGTTAAGAAAAGTACTGAGCGAACCCTTCATTAAAACGTCGAACGGACTTTTCACCGGGAAATTTTTTGATCCGTTTAGAACGGAATGTTCCATGATGTGCGGCGTTCCGCAGTCAGATTCCGGATCGGTCTTGAACGCAATGCTGAAGGTTTTGTTCGGATCGGTTGCGGCAATTTTAAATAACCGCGCACCGCTTTTAACATGCTCGAAGTACAAACATTCCGCATTTACTTCTTTCACAAAGCGTTTTTCGAGCAGCTTGAATCCATGATAAGTCTCGCCGACTTTGTAATCTCCGGCGGATGAAGATGAATAAGTAATCAACATAATTAAAACCAGTCCTAGAATTGTTCGTAATAAATTCATTTTGATTTTCTCCAAATGTAAATAACTAATAGAAAGCGCCCAAATTTAGACGGCACGACGCAATTTATGTTAGCGACTACGTTAAATACTATGGTGAAAAATCAAAAAAACTGCTACAAAAAAATTATCGTTCAGATGCTTGATTAAAAATTTCGCCAACATGTACTTGGACAGTTTATAATTCAGTGTGATGGTTTTAATAATGTTGTGCCGCTTGGTCCAACTCCAGTAACTTGAACAACAACATCTCCATCCTTTGCCCAAGCAAAATGCGGCTGTTCTGAAGGTTCGGTAAAAAATGTTCCGGGAGGCATTGCGGTTAATTTCGTCTCGTCAAAAGTATTGCCGTAGCTGTAGTACAATGTTCCAGATAAAACCACAACCGTCCTGTTCTCCAGGTGAAAATGTGGTTGGAGTTTTAGGTTTGCGGGAATTTTTATTCTAGTTGTATAAAGTTCTGCCTTGCTAGGATCTCCCGCAAGAATGATGGTTTGTATTTCGCCGGATGATTGTGAGTTTGTTTGCCATTTTATTTCGTCCGGTAGAACTATTCTCGGAGTAAGCTTTTGTGATTGTATAACCGTGAAAGCCAACGCTGAAATAAGCACGATTGCAATCATGGCAATAATGGATTTATACTGTTTCATGAAATCCTTTCTGAGAGAGTGAATGAAAAAACCGACTTGGTGTAAATACAAATTCTATAATTAAAATTCCCGGTATTTAATCTAGGATGTAAAGATAATCCGGGAGTTTAATTTTATACCCGGTGTTGCCGCCCGCCAAATCGCCGGGTTGATCGCCGATGCAGGCAATTATATTATAACCTTTCGCAGCAAGTTCATCGCGCTTAGTCGTTTTGAATTGAGCCGAAGGCAGCTGAAGTTCGCTCTTCGAACACATGATTAATGTATCGAACTTCGCGTAACCTTGTTCGATCAAATTTTTCCGTGTTGCTTCTCTAACACTTTCATCGCGTCCGGTCAAAAATATAACATGAATATTTTTGGAAATGAGGTAATCATAAAATCGTTTTGTTTCTTTTATTGCCGGCGCGCGCCCTTCGCGCATCCATTCGTCCCAAAGTTTTGGAATGTATCCGAACCCGATGGATTTTGTGTATTGATAGTTTGAAAGCGCGGTCTCGTCAATATCGAATACAACAACCGGCTTTGGACCGATCTTGATTTTGCTAATATGCTCGATCGCCCCATCAATTATTTTCGAACATTCCCGGTCATACTCGCCGGACTCGTAGTAATTTTGAACGGCATTTTTGGCAACTCCGAGATTTACAATGCGGTTGAGAGAAGAATTAGTTGAACAGCCAGTTAAACTAACGGCAGCACAAATCAAATACACAAAAAAGATTTTTTTCATCGCTCGCTTTATGTTTCTTCAAGGGTTACAAAAGAAACAAAAGAAGTTACATTAATCAAGTTGTGTCTAGATACTTTTCGATATGTTAAAAAAATAATTGTAATTAATCGAATAGACTTGCTCTTTTATAAATTCTTATTTAGATTTAGTCCAGATAATAATTAACCTTATAAAACGGAGCAAATATGAACAAAATCAACAATATCTTACTGGCCAAACTGATCCTATTTCTTTTTTTAATTTCATTTTTATTTCCAAATCAAGTTATGGCGGACAAAAAATATTTTGCAAGGTCGTATACTTCTTATACTCTTCCGGCGAATGCATTGGAGTTTGAACTTTGGCAAACCGGAAGAATTGGGAAAGGGGTGGGTTTTTATTCACGCTGGCAGCCAAGAATGGAATTCGAGTATGGTGTTACCGACCGATTTACGGCAGCTTTGTATTTGAATTTCAACGAAGTTAAATCTTCTGGTAATACTATCCCGTCAAAACCACTAAGCCTTTCAACTACATCTCTTGAATTTAGATATCGCTTATCAAATCCAGAGGAATATTTTGTTGATCCGGCACTTTATTTTGAGTTAAGCTACGGCGGCGATAAAATTGAATATGAACCCAAAATATTCTTAACAAAACGCTTCGATAAGGTTGTCTCTGTCATGAACATCAACTCTGAAATCGAAAGAAATATTGCTGGCGATGAAACAGAATCGGCATTTGAACTAACAATGGGCATTGCTTACGAATTAAATAAAAATTTTGCCATGGGTCTTGAATTTAGAAATGATCGCACTTATAAGGGGGTCTATGAGAAAGAAGAAAATCAAGCAAGCTTTGTTGGACCAACAATAAGTTTTCAATCGGATAGATTTTATCTGGTTGTTAATTTTTTAGCTCAAGTTGGTGGAAGCCCTGCGACTAACAATAATTTGGAGCTGGCTTCTCATGAAAAATATGAGATAAGAACAATTCTTGGAATTGAATTATGAAATATCTTCTTTCTGCAATTTTTTTGATGATTGTCGGATGCTCTGCGAGCAAACATTTTACAAGCAAAGGAGAAGAATTATATTATGAAAAATGCACAGGGTGTCATCGCCTACATGATAAAGGCGAGTATGATTCCGCCGAATGGTATTCTATTATGGAAAAAATGAGTAAGAAGTCACACTTGAGCGATGATGAGGGTAGAGCGATTATTAAATATTTAACTGATCGAAAAACGAAATAGCAAACAACGCATATAAAAAGTTTTTATGAGAAAGAAAAAAATTAAGAGGCATACTTTGTTCCTGCCGTTGGCGTAGAAAGTGGAAACAGCGAAGCGCTTCTTAACTAATTATTTTTTATTAAGCTTCTCGCCCCATCAACTATTGATTGGGGATAGCCGACATACTCAAGAAGCGCAATAGCATTCTTACTTGTGGTTGTTCCGACATGCAGTTTATAATCAAAGTGTAAACCGGTTTCAGTCATCTCTTCGCGGAAATGGAAGTTTTTATAACTTGCATTCAAGGCGGCAGTCAACTGTAAATCGTGAGTCGCGAGAATCGTAAAATCTTTTTCATTCACCAAATATTTAAGCACTTCTATCGAAGCGGCGGTTCTTTCAATCGAGTTCGTTCCCCTGAAAATCTCGTCTATGATAAAAAGATGAACGCAGTTAATTCTAGACGCGTTAACAATTCTTAGAATAGATTCAACCTCCGTCATATAATAACTTTTACCAGTCATCAAATTTTCCGACCTATCAATAGACGAGATTATTCTTAGAAAAGGTGCATCATACTTTTTTGAAGTGCTCATGTTAAAACTTTGAGCCAACACGGCATTTATTCCGATAGTTTTCAGAAAGGTTGATTTACCGGACATGTTAGATCCGGTGATGAGAATGTTTCTCGATTCAAAGTTGAATTTGTTCGAAACTGGATTACTTAACAAAGGATGATATATTTCAGTCAACTCAAATTTGAGATTGTTTGTGTTAAGAATTGGATGACAGAAATTTGGGAATTGTTTTCTGTACGACGCGACCGACATCATGGCGTCCAAGTAACCGATAGTTTCAAACATCCTTCTTAAGCTTTCGATATTAGATTTGATTCTATTGAGTGCGGAATAGAAGCCCGTTATTTGCGAGAGCAAGTAAATATTAAAGTATGCTGCAATGGGATTTTCCTCTCCAACCTGTAGTGAAAAGACGCTGTATTCTATAGACCGAGTATTCTGAAGGCAAATTGCTAATTCTTCGCTAATCCCGGGAAAGCTATTTCTTAATTGAGACGAAACCTTAGCCGTCGTCTTAATTAGAACCGCCAAGTATTGAAACGTAGCAAGGAACTGATTCAGCTTTTTTCTGTATAGAAAAACAATTATCGAATGAATGACGAATATGACAAACACAAAACCCCAATGAACAAATCCTAAGATTGAGAAAAGCAGCAGCCACAGGGCCATTGCCGACAACAAGTAGAAAACAAAAGTGTATTTCGGTTTTTCTGGTGTGGAGGTATATAAAGAATAAACCAAGTACTTTACATAGGGTTTAGAAAGAGCTGAAAGTGTCATCTGAATTTTTTCACGGAGAACCGAGTCATTTGAAAATGCGGAAATTAATTTTTCGCGTTCAACCAAATCACTCTGTGATAGTAAAGGTTTCCTCAAAATATTATAAAGGCATTGAGCCCCTATCGGCGTGACGGTTCTGTCGATAGTTTTGAAAAATTCATCCATGTCAAGATCAGTCCACGTGTTATCATCAATCAAATAACATCGCTCCAATTCTTTTTTCTCTTCGAGATCAAATAAGAACCTTGAGCTTTCCATATCCAAGCGGTTTTCGGAAGGAGCGCCCCATTGAGCGCTAAGTTTTTTTTGCGTGCGGTAATTAATAACCGTAGAATATATTTTTGAAATTAGAATTACTACAACAATTAGCGAAATGAAGAAAACAAGATTAACCACTCATACCCCTGATCGTTGGTAATGTCGTGCTTTTGTATTTATACTTTGTGAATAACAAACAATCTACAGAATATACTTACTCAAATCCCTATTCTTAACAATCTTGTCGAGTTTTTGATTAACCATCTCTCCGGTAATATCAATGTCTGCCGTCGGCATTTTGTCGGGCACTTCAAACAAAATATCTTCTAGAAGCGTTGTTAGAATTGTGTGAAGTCTTCTCGCGCCGATGTTTTCAACCTGATCGTTAACTTCTGCGGCAATTTTTGCAACTTCTTTTATTGCCGAATCGCGGAAAGTGATTTTTACTCCCTCAGTTTGAAGCAGAGCTGAATACTGTTTTAGCAGCGCATTCTGAGGCAAGGTTAGGATTTTTACAAAATCGTCTTCAGTTAGACTTTTTAATTCAACACGTATAGGAAATCTGCCCTGCATTTCCGGAATTAGATCCGACGGTTTTGAAACATGAAATGCGCCCGATGCAATAAACAAAATGTGATCAGTCTTTACCGGTCCGTATTTCGTGTTGACTGTCGATCCTTCAACAATCGGAAGAAGATCGCGCTGAACGCCTTCGCGGGAGACATCAGGCCCCTGCTGACTTTTAGCGCCGGCAATTTTATCAATCTCATCAATGAAAACAATTCCGGATTCCTGAACACGTTTAATTGCATCGCGCTGAACCGCTTCCATATCAATTAGTTTTTCGGCTTCTTCCTGAGCAATAAGTTTCCGCGCTTCGCGTATCGTGGATTTTCTTTTTTTCTTTTTCTTAGGAATCATATTGCTCATCATCTCTTGAAGATTCATCGTCATATCATCCATACCCATGGGACCGAGAACCTGCATGCCGAATGCCGGCGAAGTTGTGTCGAATTCAATTAATCGGTCGTCCATTTCGCCGTTGCGAAGTTTTTCTCTCATCCATTCGCGAGTTTTTTCGTTTCGCAATTCTTCGTTCTCGCCGTTTTCTTCTTCGACGACAACAACCTTTTTCTGGGGAGGAATAAGTTGGTCCAAAATTCTTTCCTCCGCCATTCTCGCGGCTTTTTCTTGGACCTCCTCAGTTCTTTCCAACCGGACCATGCTTACCGAAATTTCGGCAAGGTCACGAATCATGGATTCCACATCACGACCGACGTAACCAACTTCCGTGTATTTTGAAGCTTCAACTTTTAAGAACGGCGCGCCTGAAAGTTTTGCCAATCGTCTTGCAATTTCTGTTTTGCCAACACCTGTGGGACCAATGAGAATAATATTATTCGGCATAATTTCTTCACGGATCGTTTCATCGGCATGTTGGCGCCGCCACCTGTTGCGCAGCGCAATTGCCACCGCACGCTTTGCTTCATTCTGACCGATAATAAACTTATCAAGCTCGCTCACAATTTGGTAAGGTGTTAAATTTTTCATCAAATCATTATTCGATTTTCGCTTTGTCATTTTTGAATAACCTCAACTGTAATTTTTTCATTTGTGTAGATGCAAATATCTGCAGCTACGTTTAATGATTCTTCAACAATCTCTTTTGCGGAAAGGTTGCTGAATTTTTTCAACATTTTTGCTGCTGCGAGAGCATACATACCGCCGCTGCCGATAGCAACAATATTATCTTCCGGTTCAATTACATCACCGGTGCCGGATACAACGAAAGATTTGTCTTCCGAAATAATGGCTAGCATCGCTTCAAGTTTACGAAGGTATTTATCCGTGCGCCAATCTTTGGCAAGTTCTACAACCGCGCGCGGAACGTTCCCGCTGAACTGCTCAAGCTTTTCTTCGAACCTTGCCAGCAAAGTAAATGCGTCCGCGGTCGATCCGGCAAATCCGCACAAAACTTTTCCGTTCATAAGTTTTCGAATCTTCATTGAATTGTGTTTCATCACCGTGTTGCCGAGCGTAACCTGTCCATCGCCGCCAAGCGCAGCTTGTCCATTGTGGATTAATCCTAAAATTGTTGTTGATCTAATTTTCATTTTTTATCTCCTAAATCTAATACGCTATTTCGAAACGTGAATCAGCGCTGAATAATTCCCTAACGATTTGTTCTAAATTTTATCGGGAACAGTCGCGGTACATTTTTCTGGTACTCTCGGTATTCATCGCCGAACTTTTCGATTAACTTTCTCTCCTCATAAATCGATCCGACATAAAAATAAATTATCACGGAAACGAACATTATTAAGTAGAACAAATCCATTGTTGGACGCAGACCTAAAAACAGAATCGAGAAAAAATAAATTGGGTGCCGTACAAACTTAAACGCGCCTTCGATTCGGAGCGTCTGCTTCTCATCCAAGTCCTCGGTTTTGTATTCATCACGCAAATATCTTTCTATCTGCGAAATGCCGACAAATTCTTTCAAGTCTATCAGCCGTGTTGCCCAATACAAACCGGCTAACGATGCAACCTGGAGTGCAAATGTAATAATATCGAACGGATATTGTAAGTCATATATCGTCACATTCGGTTTGGGCGCCAGCGAATAAACTGCAACAAAAATAAAAACTGATGATACGTTATAAAACAAACGGTAAAAAGCAATCTTGGCGCCGAGCTTCTGCGCGAGAGCAATCTTAATTTTATTGGATGCCAAGAAAGTGTGGGAAATTCCGAACAGAGCAAATAGAAATACAATTAGAATGATGTCGATAAAAATCATAGTTCTTTGCGAAGACGGGCGACTGGAATCATCAATGCCTCACGGTATTTTGCAACTGTCCGTCTTGCTATGTGAATTCCTTTCTCCTGCAAAATGCTGGCAATTCTATCGTCGCTGTACGGATTTGATTTCGGTTCGTTGTCGCAAATTTCTTTGATGAGCTCTTTGATGTGTTTGTTGGAAATTTCGTTGCCGGAATCTGTGGATAGCCCTTCGCTGAAAAAATATTTTAGTTCGTGAATGCCTTGCGGACTCTGCACAAATTTCCCGTTAACGACGCGGCTGATTGTAGAAATATCCATCCCAATTTCATCGGCGATGTCTTTGTAAATCATCGGTTTCAAAAAGCGGGGACCGTTTTCAAAAAATTCGTATTGTTTCTCTAATATCGAACGCATGATTTTTATAAGCGTGTTGCGCCTCTGCTGAAGTGATGCGATAAACCATTTTGCCGATTCAAATTTTTCTCTCAAGAATTTGTGCGTTTCTTTTTCCCGGACGGAAATTTTTCTCTTCCGCTTGTTTGTGTCAAGCAATTCCAAATATGTTTTGCTGATGGTAACCGAAGGCATGCTTCTGTCGTTAAGTGTAACAATATAATTGTCTTCAACCTTTTCGATCAGAAAATCCGGAGTAATCTGATTCATTTCTTCGGAATCGATATTGCCTTCGCCCGGTCTGGGATTTAATTTCTGAATCAGATCAATTGTTGACCGCAGAGTTTCTTTCGAAAGGTTCATCGCTTTCTGAATCGAATCGAACCGTTTATTTGTAAAGTCGTCCCAATGTTCGGCAAGAACTTTTTCGGCAAGGTATGAATAGTAAGGATCGTAAGATGAGTTTCTAATTTGAATCAGCAGACACTCATGCAAATTTCTCGATGCAATTCCAATCGGTTCCAGAAGTTGAATTTGCTTAAGAACGTTTTCGGCTTGCTCAATTGTAACTTCAGTATGATCGAACAATCTTAATTCGTTTACAATCTTTTCAAGATCGGCTTTGAAATACCCGTCTTTATCCAAACCGCCGATAATATTTTCGCCGAGAATTTTTTCGTCCTCGCTGATATCGAGCATGTGAAGCTGATCGAGCAAACTTTCACGGAGAGATTTTTTTTGAGGAGCGATTGGCTGAACTTTTTCTTCGTCTTTGCTGCGGTTGAGCCGGGTGAACTCCTGTTCCGATTCGGCTTCGTTCATGAAATCTTCAAGATCAAACTCATCGTCTTTACTGTCGTATTTCTCGTCATCGTCGTCAATTGTTTTTTCATCATTGTCCGAATCCTCGGGCTCCTCCTGCGTAAGTTCAAATTCTTCGTCAAGAGTTTCTTCGAGAATGGGATTGAGTTCAAGTTCCGTTTTAATGCGTTGTTCCAGAGCAAGCGTATTAAGCTGAAGCAATTTTTGATACTGAATTTGCTGCGGAGAAAGTTTCTGCTGCAGTGATAATTTTTGCTGTAGAGACAACATATTAATGATTGACTTCCTTTTTAATTTTTATGAACCACTCTTTGCCGTATTCACGCTCGAGAGCATCTTTGCAAAAATCAATAACCTTTACCTGGGTACCTTTTCCTTTTTCGAGAGCAGGCTCGCATTCGAAATATTTTTCAAACCGCAATACCGGTCCGCCAAAGTTAGAAATACGAATTGGAAAAAGATGGCACGATACCGGTTTGATAAAATCTATTTTTCCGTCGCGATGTGCTTTTTCGATCCCGCACTTTGCAATTTCACCGTCGAAAGTTACGAAAACGCACGCTCTGTTGTTAACACTGCGAGTCATTAATTCATCGAATTTTCTAATCCAGAAACCGTTCTTTTCGATTTCCTTCACGTGTTCTTTCGGCAAATACTCTAAGATAACCGGTAGATTCTTATTGATTGTTTCGATCTCGTCTTCGGTGATCGGAGCGCCGAACTCGCTTTCCATCGTACAGCACGCACCTTTGCATTTGGCAAGGTCGCAAGTGAATCTTTTCTCGACGATCTCGGCATTTACAAACACATTATCTATTTGATAAAACTCCGGGTTCATGAATCCTGTTCAAAAATTTTTCGAAAAGATACAAATTTTGCGCTATCTAAAAAAGTTGACGGGAGTTATTGTATTACGTGTAGAATGTGGAATTGGTTTATAAAATGTAAATTGTAATTAAAAAATCCGCCCATGGATCTTCTAAACAAAATAATTCTTATCACCGGTGCGTCATCCGGAATTGGACGCGCATTAGCAGTTGCACTTGCGAAGGAACAGTGCAAACTTGTTCTCGTTGCGCGTCGGACAGATCTGTTGGAAGACCTGAAGAACGAATTACAAATGACGAATGACTATTTGCTAATTCTTAAATGCGACGTTACGAAAAAGGAAGAAGTGAAAACCGCATACGAATCAATCAAACAAAAATTTGGGCGCGTCGATGTTGCGATATTGAATTCCGGTGTTGGTTATCTCGTAACTCCGAAAAATTATAATTCTAAATTTGCCGAAAACACTTTCGGCGTTAATGTCCTCGGAATTATCTACTGGATTGAACAACTTCTTCCGGAATTTCTGCAGAGGAAAAACGGAACGATCGTTGGAGTTTCAAGTCTTGCCGATAACCGCGGCTACTCCGGCAGCGGATTTTATTGTGCAAGCAAAGCAGCAGTTACAAATTATCTCGAAGGACTGCGAGTAGAATTGAAACCGCACGGAATTAAAGTCGTTACAGTAAAGCCCGGATTTGTAAAAACGCCGATGACCGATCAAAATAAATTTAAGATGCCGATGCTGATGTCTCCGGAAAAGGCGGCTTCAATAATTTTAGCGGGAATAAAAAAAGAGAAAAGGGTAATTCAGTTTCCGCTGCCGATGGTTTTGTTAACTCGAATTGTCGGATTACTTCCCGGCAGATTGTACGAGTGGTTTGCCGTAAAAATAAAGGTGTAAATAATTAGTGGTGATTGGTTGCATGCGATCTGGTGTAACGGTTACGAGTTGTAGTTTGAAGATTGACTTGTGTTTGTATGGTTTTATTGACTAAATTTGTGCAAAATTTTTCTGGGGAAAAATATGCGGGGAAACTCAAAATATTTTTTTAGCCCTTCATTTCTAATTGTAATTTTCTTAATATCGGTTAGTTGTAGTAAAAAAGAAGCGCCCACGGAATCAACCAATAATGTAAATCACCCACCGAATTTTAGTATTAAAAGCATTACAACTAATCAAGGCGATACACTTCAATATCTCACAAGAGCATATCTAACTTGTAACGTAGAGAATGATAGTGGTGGTGTATTGAAATTTGTTTGGAGTGCTGCCAGGGGGACTTTTCAAAATAAGGTTGAAAATAAAATAGAGTTTGTATCAAATTCTGTTGGAAGAGATACTATTAAAGTTTCGGTATCAGATGCGCGTAATACCTTAATTGCTAAAAACCCAATTGTTATATTGGACAAAACGATAATGCCTTTTTTGGTTTTCCCGCTTAATTGGTCATTAAACATAGATATATCCCCCACACTTATATGGAAAAGGGGGGTAACAGAAAATTACCAATTACAAATAGCCACAGATAACCAATTTAATAATATAATCTATGGCGAAAGCGGAATACAAGATACTATCAAAAAGATTAACGGACTCAGTGCTTCTACAACATATTATTGGCATGTAAGATATATAACAGATTTAGGAAGATTAGGATGGTCGGAAATATTTCACTTTACAACTATATCCGCGCCATCACTCATTTCACCACCAAATGAATCTATAAACATAAGTACTGATCCAATCTTAAATTGGTCGACAGGTGATCCTACAAACACATATACATTGGAAATATCAACAAATGAGAATTTTCCAAACCTTGTTTATAATAAAATCGGATTGACAAATAAAATTGAGCAAGTTACCGGCTTGCAAAGAAACACGACATATTATTGGAGAGTAACAGGAACTAACGTTTATGGATCGAGACTCACTTCAGGTGTTTTTAGCTTTAAGACGATTGAAAATGAAAATGTGGATAGCAGTGCATGTAAGGGAGTAACACAAATATTATATGAGGGGAGAACATATAATACGGTTGCAATAGGAACCCAATGCTGGTTAAAAGAAAATTTGGATGTTGGAACAAAAGTTAATGGATTCGGATCAGATAACGGAGTTATAGAAAAAAGATGTATTGGAGATATAGAGGATAATTGCGAAAAGTATGGTGCAATATATAGATGGGGAGAAGTATTTAATTATAAATATCCCCCAAGCGGAAAAGTACAGGGTATTTGTCCAAATGGTTGGCATGTTCCATCATCTGATGAATTTAGAACATTGTTTTCTTCTGTAAATTATGATGGCAACGCTTTAAAAGAAATGGGACAAGGTTCAGGAAAGGGGACGGGAACAAACACAAGTGGTTTTTCAGCCATGTATGTATATGGTGCTGGTTTATATTACGCCATTAATGGGCTTTGGAGTTCGAACTATTTTAGCGATGTTGAAGGAAAACCCAATATAGATTACTTCTTTTTTAGCTATGACGATAATACGGTGAAAATTACACATTTGGATTTTCTTGGTTTAGCACAATATGCTACATTCGTTCGCTGTATAAAAGATTAATATGAAAAGAAAATTCTCATATATAGAATTAATACTGATAATATTTTTAATCTTACAGAACTCCATTACAGCTCAATCAATTGAGTTAAAAATAAATAGGTTTATAGGAAAAGTATTTCTCTTAAGCTTAAGCGGAGAAAAAACCAGTTTAGTAGACTCGGCATCTTGGAATAATGGAAAATATTTTTTTCCTAACCGCAACTTAGCAAAAGGCATTTACCGCCTTTCGTTTGATAAAAGCAAATGGTTGAATTTTGTCTATGATAACGAAGACGTTTCAATCATGACAACCGCTAACAGCGTGATAGACAGTCTTAAGATTGTTAAATCTGAAAGCAATAAATTATTTTATAATTTTCTCAAACTGAATAAAACATATAAAACAAAGACAGAATTGCTTCGGTTTATTCTGGCGAATTACCCCAAGGATGATAAATTTTGTACAGAAACCCAAGTCCGTCTTAATGAACTACAAAATGAATATGTTGAATTTGTAAATGTTACCTCACAAAACAAACCGAACTCTTTTATAGCAAAATATGTTAGATCTTCACAATTGCCGATTCTTGATTTATCTATTCCGTTAGATAAACAACTCGCGTACTTGAAATCTAATGCTCTTAATAATGTAAATTTTAATGATGCCTCGTTGATTAACTCGGATGTTTTTACAAACAAAACGATTGAATATCTCACCTACTTTAGAAATCCACAGTTACCTAAAGAACTGGTTGAAAAAGAGTTTATGAGTGCAGCAGATTCTATTTTAAATAAAGCTCGAGTAAATCAACTCGTTTATCAACAAATTGCAGAATATTTAATAGAAGGATTCAAACAATTCAGCTTTGATGAAGCATTGGATTACGTTCTGAAAAACTATGTCCTAAAAGATGACCTGTGTCTTGATACAAAGACGGAAGGAATGATAAAACGTAGAATTGAACAAGCGAAAAGATTTAAGGTCGGGAATGTTGTGCCAAACATTTTACTTCAAGAAACCAACGGAAAACAAATCGAACTGAACAAAATCAACTCTGAGAAGATTTTGATTTTGTTCTATGCAAGTTGGTGTCCACATTGCCAAGAATTGCTTCCCAAACTGAATGAGTTAAAAAAGAAACAAGCTAACGATAAATTCGAAATATTCGCGATATCACTTGATACTAAAAAGGAAGATTGGATTGTTTTTGCTAAAAACAATTGTGATTCATTCATCAATGTATCTGATCTTAAAGGCTGGGATGGGAAAGCTGTGAATGATTATTTTGTTTATGCTACGCCAACAATGTTCTTGGTGGATAAACAACTAAGGATTATTTCAATTCCCGCCCGGCTCACAGATTTAGAACTAAAATAAGTCGCGAAAAAGGGGACAGAGAACTTCTTCACGAATTGTATTTACAATTCTCGTATTTTAATTCATATGTTTTCATTTCTTGCTTAGTTCTTATTTTAACGACTACGTTTTATAACACATAATGAAAGGTACATTATGAAATCAAATAGATATTTTCTTTTAATTGTGGTAGGCTCATTGTTTTTTGCCGGAGCGAAATTCCAAGCGCAAACTCAATCCGAGTTTGGCTCGCTGATAAAAAAATTAGTCGATGGAAATAAACGCTACGCATCCTCAAAGATGATTCATCCCGATCAAACATCGGCGAGAAGAACGGAGTTAAAAAACGAGCAGCATCCGTTTGCGATTGTACTGAGCTGTTCGGATTCCAGAGTTCCGCCGGAAGTAATTTTTGATCAGGGCATCGGCGATCTGTTTGTAATTCGCGTTGCGGGAAACGTTTTGGATGACGCATCGATCGGAAGCATCGAATACGCAGTCGAACATTTGAACGTAAAACTTATTATGGTTCTCGGACACGAAAGATGCGGCGCCGTGAGTGCGGCGGTTAAAGGCGGAGAAGCGCCCGGTCATTTAAGATATTTGGTTGAAGCAATTCAACCCGCGGTAGAAAAAGCTAAAAGTTTATCCGGCGATATTGTTGAGAATGCAGTGCGTATCAATGTGCAAAATGTTGTTGCTCAACTTAAATCATCAGAGCCGATTATTGAAGAATTTGTTCACGAGAAAAAAGTTGATGTTGTCGGAGCGCGGTACGATTTAGATGATGGGTTGGTTACGTTTTTAAAATAATAGCGAGAGTTAAAAATGAAAATGACCGGTATACCATTCAGTACAATCGATTGGTCAAGCGTCGAAGCCGAAGAACACAAAGGTGAAACGGGCTCTGCATTCTGGAGAACAAAAATGTTCGGAGAAATTCGAGTTAGGATGGTTGAGTACACGCCCGGTTATGTTGCCGATCACTGGTGCTCGAAAGGACATATCATTTTATGTCTTGAAGGAGAGCTTCACACAGAACTTGCCGACGGAACAAAATCATTATTGTTACCGGGAATGAGTTACCAAGTGGCGGATGATTTAGCCCCGCATCGATCACACACTAAAACCGGCGCAAAACTTTTTATAATAGATTAATTTTTTTGAAAGGAAATTTCTATGAGCGTTAAAAAACTTGATGAAGTTAAAAAAGAAGAAGTAAAAGCTGCTACAAAAACCACGCGGCAAGTTTTGATTGGACCCAACGAGGGACCAAACTTTGCAATGCGTAAATTTACGATTGAGCCGGGCGGCTCGATGCCGATGCACACAAATACGGTCGAACACGAACAGCTTGTCCTTGGCGGCCAAGCAATCGTTGTAATCGACGATAAAACTTTTGAAGTGAAAAAAGATGATGTCGTTTTCATTCCGGCAAAAACTCCGCACAGCTATCAAACAGTTGGCAATGAACCGTTCGAGTTTCTGTGCGTTGTGCCGAACAAAGAAGACATAATGGAAATGCTTAAATAAAATTGCAGATGACAGATTTATAGCGGAGATTTACCTGTCGCTTGGAACATACGTAAACTTTTTTACGGGAGTTAAAATGCAATTTATTGTGATAGCTTACGACGGCACCGACGATAAAGCGCTGGAAAGAAGAATGGCAGTACGCGAAAAACATTTGAAGTTCGCACAAAAAATGTTTGACGAAGGCAAGTGGCTCTATGCGTCGGCGATTCTTAACGATGACGGGAAAATGATCGGCTCGATGATAGTTTGTGATTATCCGTCGCGTGCCGAGCTTGAAGAGCAATGGCTCAAAATCGAGCCGTACATTCTATGCAATGTTTGGCAGAAGTTAAACGTTCACCGCGCAATGGTAGCCCAGCACGACGCAAAAAAGTGAATCAAATTAGTTTAACGAGCATAAAGATATGAGCGATGAAAGTCGATAAAATGCGAAGTGAAACTAACCGAATTCAGC
Source organism: Bacteroidota bacterium (assembly GCA_023381535.1). Next base: position 125,354 of record JAMCSN010000226.1, on the reverse strand, counting down.
AATGAGAATAATGTTACGAAAGTTTCATCGGAATGGGTTTGCACTAATCAGTTCGGCAAAACTGTTTTAACGGGGAATGCATCCGGGATTCTAAGAGCGAACTTGGAATTGTCTTCGCAACATTAAATTTCATTACTCCAACAGGAAAAGAATTGTAAAATAAATGTAAAACCAGCACAGCCCGCCTGATCCGAATAGATATACGCCGAGTAATTTTTGTAAGTTCACCACCCAAGGAAGCGGTTCATCTTACGTTGCTGTAATTAGAATATTTCAATTTGATTTTGTTTGCTTCAATAGAAATAAATCTACGTTATCTGCGGCAACTCTTCTAGAAAAAATTATTCCAATATCATTTGAACCGATCTGACTTTTAAAATATTTGAAAAACGAAACGGTAAAACCCAACATGCATAAGTTTCATATACCCGTTTTAGGACTCGGCTTTTCTGTTGATGCGCCGGTAAAAGTTGCCAAGTATGGAATTTCATCCGTTATGTCTATCGTGGATGATATTTTGTTGGAACATTTGCGCAAGCATTATCTTGAAAAATCCGGTCAGGTTTATATCCCAATTGCAGCGGATGAACACGATTCACGTGCGCGCAGAACCACAGCTTATCTGAACATGATCAATCAAATTGTGAAAGAACGATTTGAGAAGTTGAAAAATTCTCCATTTGAAACCGGCGGCGAAATAAATAAATATTTTGAAATGCTTCCGGAGAGTTCCCCCTTAAAGTTGGAATACGATGAGATGCTGAAAGCAGACGATCCCGATGTTGTGAAGAGTTTGCAAGACCGACTGAGAGATCAGATGAAGCCGGGTGCCGTTGATGTAAACATTATGACGAAAGTTGATAAAGCTAATTACGATTCAAACGGAAATTTGCTTCCGCCGGAATTTAATGACGCTCTTGCCGCTCTGCGCGGGTTTGCTCTTAGCGAACTCGAAAGCTCGATTATTTTTTCTGCCGGCATGAATCCGCGTTTGTACAGTTACATCGAAACGTTCAAAGATTTCTTTCCGGACGAATGCGGAAACTTTAAGAAGAAAATTGTAATCAAGGTAAGCGATTTCCGTTCGGCGCTTATTCAAGGAAAATTTTTAGCGAAAAAAGGATTGTGGGTTTCAGAGTACAGAATCGAATCCGGATTAAATTGCGGCGGGCACGCATTTGCAACAGATGGTTTATTGTTGGGCCCGATACTGGAAGAATTCAAAAACAGAAAAGAAGAATTGCTGCAATCGTTGAAAGAAATTTATCTTCAAGCGCTTCACAAAAAAGAAATTTCAATTGATGAACGGAAACTCGGCGTGAAAATCACCGTTCAAGGCGGTGTAGGAAAATCAACCGAACAAGATTTTCTGCTTCGTTATTACGGGGTTCAGTCAGTCGGATGGGGAAGCCCGTTTCTATTGGTTCCTGAAGTGATGAACGTTGATGACTATACATTGGAAAAACTTTGCGCTGCGGAAGAGAAGGATTTGTATCTAAGCGACATTTCTCCGTTGGGCGTGCCGTTTAACAGTCTGCGTGATAACAGCAAAGACCGGGAGAAGTTTGCAAAAATTGAAAAAGGAAATCCGGGAAGCGCATGTACTAAAAAGTTTTTGCTTTCTAACAAAGAATATTCCGATAAGCCGCTTTGCACTGCGTCAATTTCATTCTTAAATAAAAAAATTGCAGAGTTGAAGGAAACCAACACCGATCCCGTAGAATTCAAAAATGAATTTGACAAAGTCGTTGGTAAAGCATGTCTATGTGAAGGACTCGCAGCTTCCGCGCTAATAGTAAATAAAATTGAAACGCCGAAAATCAGTCAAGCCGTTTCCGTATGCCCGGGACCAAACCTCGCATATTTTTCAAAAGTTGCAACTTTGAAGGAAATGGTCGATCACATTTACGGCAGAATGAATTTGATAACTGATCCTAACCGCCCAAACATGTTTGTGAAAGAGTTAAGTCTCTACATTGATTATCTGCAGAAGAAGATGGAAGAAAAAACCGATGCAATCACTGCACAAAGCGATGAATTTTTCAGTACGTTTCGAACAAACTTGCTGGATGGAATTGAGTACTATAAAAAACTCATACCGGAAATTTTGGAAGAAACTGAACACGTGAGAGAAAAAATTATAGAACAGCTTGAAGCGTTAGAACAAAAACTCATGGTAAATTCATTTGCAAGCGTCTAATCGCTTAACTGCCGCTCCAAGTTGTTGATATGAGCCTACCGGAATAACTTGTCAATTATTATATTCGCTCAGACAATTTGAACGAAAGGAAATATTTATGGTAATCGAATCAATCAAATCAGAATATAATAGATACAAATCATTAACTGAACTTGCTGTAGTGCAAGTAAAGGATGAGGACTTGCATAAAATAATCGCTGGGACCGAGAACTCAATTGCGATTTTGATGAATCACCTTTCCGGTAATTTAAAATCGCGGTTCACAAATTTTTTGACGGAGGACGGCGAGAAATCGTGGCGTAACCGTGACGGTGAATTTGAGGAATCAAACCAAGATAGAGCAGCGCTTCTGAAAAATTGGAATGAAGCATTCGATATTCTAATCGGTGAATTAAATAAACTTACCGATGCCGATCTTCCTCGAAAAGTAAAAATCAGAGAAACCGAGTTAACTGTATCGGATGCACTGGCAAGATCACTTTCGCATTTGTCCTATCATGTCGGACAAATTGTTTTCATCGCGCGTCAGCACGTCGGTGCAAATTGGAAATCGCTCAGCATACCGAAAGGAAAATCGCAGACATATAATTCGAATCCAACCAAAGAGAAAAAGCCGAACTGAGCGTTCGGCTTTTTCCCGGCAACTCTCCCAACCACTCCAACATTTGAATTAAAGCCACCATCGGACTAAATTAACCGGGTGTTTATCAACGAATCCACAATTGATATGGAGAGAAGGTGGGAAAATTCAAATTTGTTATTAAGAGAAGCGGCGCAATCGTTCCGTTCAACGCGGATAGAATTGCAAATGTAATTTACAGAGCGGCGGTTGCTGTCGGCGGACGCGACAAAGAAAAAGCGGAAGAACTAGCCAAGCATGTTATTACGGTTCTGGAAGAGACTTACGAAGAAGGATACAGACCTCACGTTGAAGAAATTCAAGACATCATTGAAAAAGTTTTGATCAAGAACGGTCATTCAAAAGTTGCGAAAGAATTTATTCTTTACAGAGAAGAAGCTGCGCGGAGACGGCGAGAGGACTCGCGGCATTTTTCCAAACCGAACGAACTGATTCCGTGGAAAAAAGTTTGGCGTGCGCTCGATTGGGCGGTGGCGCACAAACTAAATACAATTGATTCAACAAACGAACGAATTAGAAAAGGCGAATTCCCGCAAATTGTTCATGAAGCCGAATCGTTTTATGAAACTCAGCTTGATACCGCCGCAGATCTGATAAAAGAAAGAAGCAATGAACTGAAAATGGTGATGGTGAGCGGACCTTCGTCATCAGGAAAAACCACGACCACGATGAAACTGGAAATGCGGTTGAAGAAAATGGGAATGAGTTTCGTTCCGCTGGTTGTTGATAATTATTTCTTTGACCTTGAGCTCCACCCGAAAGATGAATTTGGCGATTACGATTTTGAAACTCCGCAAGCGCTCGATCTTGAAATGATCAACGGGCATCTAAAAAAATTGGCTGCGGGCGAAGAAGTTAAAATTCCGTATTATGATTTTAAGACCGGCAAGAGATTTCTTGATAGAACCCCGTTGCGCATCCATGAAAATGAAGTTTTGCTCATCGATAGTTTGCACGGACTTTATCCGGATTTTAGCAAAGAAATTCCAAGTTCCCTAAAATTTAAACTCTATCTTGAACCGCTGCTTCAAATGAAAGGTCATGACGGACAATATGTTCGCTGGACTGATCTGCGGTTAATACGCCGCATGCTGCGTGATTCCGTTCATCGTGCATACAATCCGGAACAAACATTGCTGCATTGGCATTATGTTCGGTCTTCAGAGAAGAGAACGATATTGCCGTACTGCACCACTGCGGATTATATTGTGAATACGTCGATGCCCTTTGAAGTGCCGATCTACAGACCGAAGCTACTTGAACATTTCAAAGAATGGGAGAAAAAATATGCCGGCGATCCGTTAAGAGAAGATGCGTACACGAGAGCAGCGCGAGTTAGAAAAGTTCTGGAAGCGATTGAACCCGTTCAAGATGATTCCGCAATTCCGGGCGATTCCGTTCTGCGCGAGTTTATCGGCGGAAGCACAATTGAGTATCATTGAGTGTGGAGTTTTAGAGTGTAGAATATAATTTGGAGGAAAGTTATGGATAAGTTTATGCAAGCGGCAATTGAAGAAGCGCAAACCGGTTTGAACGAAGGCGGGATTCCAATCGGATCGGTGATTGTTCATAACGGAAAAATTATCGGTCGCGGACACAACCGCCGGGTGCAAAAGGGCAGTGCAATTTTGCACGGAGAGATGGACGCGCTTGAAAATGCCGGAAGACAACCGGCTTCGGTTTATAGAGAGAGCGTTCTCTATACTACTTTATCGCCTTGCTCGATGTGTTCCGGTGCGATTCTTTTGTATGGAATTCCGAAAGTGATTATCGGCGAGAACAAAACATTTGTGGGTGAAGAAGAACTTTTGAAATCGCGCGGCGTACAAGTTGAAGTGCTAGGCGATGAAACATGTACCGACATGATGAAAAAATTTATTCATGATAAGCCGGAATTGTGGAACGAAGATATCGGCATGTAGATTTTATTGTATGTAAACTCTCGGAACGCGCGTATTTATATTGGTTAGAATCTCGTACGGAATTGTTCCTGCCCAATCTGCAAGTTCTTCAACTGTAATTGAATTGTTTCCGTTCACGCCAATCAAAATCACTTCATCGCCGTTGTATGCGGAGTCTTTTTCAATGTTGACAACAATTTGATCCATAGAGATTCTTCCGATCACCGGGTACCGCTTTCCGTGAATTGAAACTTCTGCTTTGTTGCTCATGGCGCGCAGGTATCCGTCGCCGTAACCGACAGGTACTGTTACCGCGCGAATGTCGTGATCGGGTTTCCATGTCATTCCGTAGCCAACGGAATTTCCAGCTTTGATAACTTTGAAATACACAACCAAAGATTTCCAAGTCAGCGCGGGAATAACTTTTACAGAATGTTTCACTTCTTGCGACGGATAAACTCCGTAAAGCATAATTCCCGGACGAACCATATCCAAATTTGCTTCCGGCATCTGAAGAATTGCGCCGGAGTTTGCAATGTGGCGTGTTGGAGTTTGCAATGAGTGTCTTTCAAAAAAACGGACGGCTTCGTTAAATCTTTCGAGTTGAAGTTTGGCAAAACTAAAATCGCGATCGTCTGAATTTGCAAAGTGAGAGTAAACGCCATCAATAATAATATGTTTGCACGAAAGCGTTGCTTCAAAAAATTTCTCGGCATGATAGTAATGTACGCCAAGACGTTCCATGCCCGTATCGATCTTGAGATGAACTCTGGCTTTCTTTTTCAATTGTGCGGAAAGTTCGTCAATCTGTTTCAGCTTTTCAATTGATGAAGCGGTGATCGAAAGATCATGTTTGATGAAAATTGGAATTTGATTTCCCCAGATGCCGCCGAGAACGAGTATGGGAATTTTAATCTCTTTCTGACGCAGAAGAATTCCTTCTTCGAGAACGGCAACGCCGAGATAATCTGCTTTAAGTTCTTCCATAAGCTGCGCTACGCGAACTAATCCGTGACCGTATGCGTTTGCTTTAAGAACAGGCATTACCTTTGCCGACGCAACATGCTTTTTGATCGTTCTGAAATTTTCGGCAAGAATTTTTAGATCGACTTCAACACGTGTTGGACGAATCACTTCATCAACGCTGATTACCGGATAATTAACGGAACTGTTCATTCACGACTTCTTCTTTTCTTATTACAAAAATATGATTTTTATTTTTACATGCGATTAATTTGTTTAACGCCAGACATTATTCCGAGCACATTTATTTTAAGAGACTTATTTTTTGACAAAGAAAAACACGTCACAATCGGAAGGTTCTAATGAAAGTATTGTTCATCGGTGGAACAGGTGTTATAAGCTCTGCGTGTTCGCAGTTATGTGTTGAAAAAGGTTACGATCTGTTTCTTCTGAATCGAGGAACGTCTTTTAGAGCAACACCGAAAGATGCGGAAATTATTCATGCTGATATTAGGGATGTTGATACTGTAAAAAACGCAATTGGCAATCGTGCTTTTGATGTCGTGGTTGATTGGGTCGCTTACAACAAAGAACAAGTAAAAAACGATTTCAGTTTATTCAGAGACAAAGCAAATCAGTTTATATTTATCAGTTCAGCATCGGCGTACCAAAAACCGGTTCAGAAATTGCCGATTACGGAAGAGACGCCGCTTGAAAATCCTTTCTGGAGTTACTCACAAGCAAAGATTGATTGCGAGAATTTTCTGATGAAAGTTTACCGCGAAGAAAAATTTCCAGTTACGATTTGCCGTCCTTCGCACACGTACGATAAAACAAAAACTCCGCTCCGTGCAGATTATCTTCCGTTCCACAGAATGAAACTCGGCAAAAAAATAATTATTCACGATGACGGAAATTCTTTGTGGACGCTGACGCATACGCGTGATTTCGCAAAAGGATTTGTTGGATTGCTCGGAAATCCGCAAGCGGTCGGCGAAGCTTATCATATTACTTCCGATGAAGTTCTTTCATGGAACAAAATTGCTGAAACCTTGGCGATGAAAGCCGGCTACGATTTGCAAATTGCGCATTTGCCTTCAAGTTTTATTTCTCAACACGACAAAGAGTGGGGCGATCAATTGTTCGGCGACAAAGCCAACAACGCCGTGTTTGATAATTCCAAAATTAAAAAACTTGTGCCGGATTTTGAGGCAACAATTCCGTTTTCGCAAGGCGCCGAAGAAATAGTTGAGTGGTACTCCGACCCGAAAAATCAAATTGTGGATTATAATCTCGATGCGCTGATGGATAAGATGATTTGCGATTTCAATTTATAAAAGTTTTGTGAAAGGATTATGATGAAAAGAGTAATAATATTTTTGTTCGTGTTTGTAACCGCGCTCAATGCTCAGCCTGTCCAGCCCGTAACGCTTCATCACACGGAAGTCATAGAAGTGACATCCGCTTCCAACGGGAACACGTATCCAATTTTTGTTTGTCTTCCGGGAAGTTATGATTACACAAAACAAAATTATCCGGTGATTTATATGCTCGACGCATATTCGTCGTTTGGAATAATGACGGAGATGCAGCATCTACTGGCGTTTGATAAAGAAGTTCCGGAAGCAATCATTGTCGGAATTTCATCCGGGGGCGGGTCGAAAGAATTTATTTACAACCGTGCGCGAGATTATACGCCGACAAAAGTTTCTGCAGAGAACCTGCCGGAACAAGCTAGACTTCTAACGCCGACATCGGGCGGTGGAGAAAAATTCTTGAGGTTTATAAAAGATGAATTGATTCCAATGATTGAATCCAAATACAGAACTGAAAAAAATGACCGGACGCTTGTCGGGCATTCTTACGGCGGACTGTTTTGTTTTTATTCTCTCTTCTCGCAACCGGAATTATTCAAACGGTATGTTATTCTTAGTCCGGTTTTGTTGTGGGACGATCACTACGTCGTAAAGTTGGAAAAGAAATTTTTTGAATCCGACAAAAGTTTGAATGCGGTTATTTACACGGCAGTTGGCTCTCTGGAAGCGGAGAGTTTCAAAAATGATTGGAAAGACATGATCGCTTCCATCCGCGCACATAATTATTCCGGCTTAACATTGCACGATGAAATTTTGTTGGACGAAACACATTACACTGTAATTCCGTTCATGGCAACTCATGGGTTGAAAGCTGTTTTTAGTAATCCGGCGCAGAAATAATCTGATGGACCAACTCGGATTAGAAATATTGTACGATGACGAAAACCTTATTGCAATCAACAAACATGAAGGGATCGCTTCGATCAAGGAAAATGATACGACAAAAGATTCGATCCACTCTCTACTTGAGAAAAAATATTCCAAGAAATTTTTCATTGTTCATCGGCTGGACAAAGAAGTAAGCGGTGTAATTTTGTTCGCGAAAAACGCAGTGACTCACAAAATGTTGAACAAACAATTTGCCGGAAGAACTGTAAAGAAATCGTATCTTGCATTGGTGTACGGAAACGTTCGCGAAAATGAAGGTTCGATTACGAAAGCAATAAAGGAATTTGGTTCTGGAAGAATGGGCGTTGATGAAAAAAACGGTAAGTCGAGCTCAACAAATTTCAAGGTCGTAAAGAGATTTAATGAATACACTCTCTTGGAATTAAATCCCTCCACTGGTCGCCGCCACCAACTTCGCGTTCATCTTTACGGCATTGGTCATTCTATCGTTGGCGATTCTCGTTACGGTGATAAGAAAACTCAAAAGAATTTTCCAAGAATTATGCTTCATGCACAAAGTATAAAGTTTGATTTACGCGAGCGAAAGGGAATTGAAATCCGATGCGATGCACCCAAAAGTTTTCAAGATGTGTTAGAAACAATTCAATAGAGCAAAACCGAAAAGGCATCATGAAAGAATTTATCGAAGAAACAAAATTATTTCTGAGTGAGACAGAGAAGAAGCTGCGTTCAATTTCTGAATTTGCAAGCAGTGTTAAACCTGCGCCGAATAAATGGTCCTCGAAAGAAATTTTGGGGCATCTTGTCGATTCATCCATCAACAATTTGACTAGATTTGTTAACGGTCAATACCAAGCCGATTTGGTGTTCCCCGGTTACGACCAGGACAAGTGGGTTGCGCTGCAGAACTATCAAACTGCAAAGTGGGAATTTATTATAGACATGTGGAAACTCAATAACGCGCAGTTGATTCGAATACTTGAATTGATGCCGGATCAAGTTAGAACAAAAAAACACAGCCTTCATAATTTTGATGTGATCGAGTGGAAAGGAGTCCCGCAAAGTGAACCGGCAACTTTGGATTATTTGATCGGAGATTACTACGGACACATGAAATATCATTTGGATCAAATTTTAAAATAAAATTTCAAGCATTCAGAATTTTGGGATCAAAAAATGAAATCAATTAGAAGTGTTGGGGCAGAACAGTTAAATTGGATTCAGCCGAAAGCGCTCGAACAAACTTTTGAACTGCGCAGCGATGAAGATTTGTACGCCTCGTTAATTTTTCCGAAATCTCTTGGATCCTTAGCCGAGGCGGAAGCATCTAATGGTAAATGGACTTTTAAGCGTGTCGGCTTTTTCAACGTCACAATTACGATCCGTGAAGTTGGAAAAGAAACCGATCTTGCAGTTTACAAACCGAAGCGGATGAGTTATTCCGGTAGTTTGGAATTTACCAACAGCAAAATATTTCACTGGCAGTCGTCGAATTTTTGGTCAACCAAATTTGAATTTCAAGATGCGAATAATAATACAGTTGTTGCTTTCAGATCCGGTATTGAAGAACCGAAATTGAAAGATTGGTTCAAGACACAAGCGCGCGTTGAATTTTCGGAAGAAGCAAAAAAATATCCGGAATTAGAACTGCTGATTTTATGCGGCTGGTATTTAATAATTGCACTTCAGCTTGATTCGTCTGCCGGCGCGGTTGTTGCGGCAGCATCATAATTTTTCTAACAAAAAAATAGATAACAACATGATACAAATTATTTATCTTCTATTAATCGGTCTTCTCACCGGTGCCGTCAGCGGAATCATGGGAATCGGCGGCGGCATAATTGTTATTCCCGCTCTAGTTTATCTCATGAATTACTCACAACAGGAAGCTCAAGGAACTTCTCTAGCGCTATTGCTTCCGCCAATCGGAATTCTAGCGGTTTTTAATTATTATAAAGCCGGATACGTTAATATTAAAGCGGCATTGATTATGAGTGCGGCTTTTCTTCTGGGTAGTTATATCTCATCAAAATTTGCGGTCACGCTTCCCGAAAGTGTACTAAAAAAGATTTTCGGTGCGTTCCTTTTATTCTATGCGATAAAGCTCTTTTTTGAAAAATAACGCCTCTCTTTAGAGCAAAGAATTTCGATCATTAACGAATTTTAATCTTATAGATTAAACCCACCCGTCTGTTCTCTCTGTCTATAGTTCAAAGAGAAATACTTAAGAATGAAACTCAATCAACAAAAAATTTAAACCCCCACGCACGACCGACTCACAGATCCCCAAATCCATCCCGCCTCTAGCGGGATGGATTTTTTTTTATCCCATCCAGCGCTCGAAAATAATTGGTAGTTGTTGACGAATGTTTTTAAGTTGCACTGCAAAATCTTACTGTGGAGAAATCGTATAATGAAAAAAATCTTAATTGCGGCAGTCGGCTTCGTCATATTAATGATTACAGCGCAGGCTCAAACCAATATTCAAACAAGCAATGCCGATCAAATAAAGGCGAAACTTATTCAATGGGAGGAATCGTTCAACAAGAGATATCTTAAAAATTTCGGTTCCTATTACTCGGAAGATTACATCGGGCTATATCCTAATCAACCCGACGAGACATTTACATCTACTCTAAACGAGTACAACCGGCTTTTTCAGAATATGTTTTTGAACATTAAATTGAATTATGGAATAATTGAAATAGAAGCCGACAACAATTACGGTTATATGAGGGTTGTGCAAACTTCAGAGGTGAAACCGAAATTTGCGGCTAAATCTCAATTTGCCCAGGATACCGGGATCATAATCTGGAAAAAACAAAACGACGGAGAATGGAAAATTTATCGTTCATCATTATTCCCGTTGGTAAAAGAAAAAGAGAATTGATTCCAAAACTTTATCGGAGAATTTTAATGATATTGTTTGGATGATCAACTTTTTGATTTTGCCGCAAAACTTTTATTAAGCTTTTAAATAAGCAGAAAGGGTCTGTAAATAATTAAGGAATAAATCAATTTCATCATCACTTAAAACACAAAGGGGGCGGTATGCGTTTTAACCTCGCTTCGTTGATCGTTGTAATGCTCTTCGTATTTACTTCAATTAATTATTCTCAAACTGATCAGTCATTAATAAAAAACGGCGCTCCAAATATTTATGTCGGCTGCGGTTTATGTGACATGGATTTCGTAAAGGAACAGATTGCAATTGTCAATTACGTGCGTGACCGCAAGGACGCAGATGTTCATATTTTGTTTACCTCTCAGCGAACCGCTGCCGGGGGAACCGATTACAAGCTTTATTTCATTGGGCAGAACGTGTTTGCAAACATGAACGATACTTTGGAATATTCTACCAACCAGACGGATACGCATGATCGATCGCGAATTAAAATGGTTAACGCGCTCAAGAAAGGATTGGTACGCTACATTGCGCGCACTAAATTTTCCGATCAGATGAACATTTCATTTGCTAAACCCGAGAAGAAAGAAGGGGAACAGAAAGACGATTGGAATTTTTGGAATTTCAAAATGGGCATTAATGGTAATTTCAGCGGACAGGATAATTATAAATACAATTATTTCAGCGGTTCCATATCGGCAAATCGTTCTACCGAAGATTTGAAATTAAGTTTTAAAATAAATGCGAGCTACAACGAAAACATTTATACCTACTACGACGGTATCTCGAAAACCGATATACTAAGTCTTTCACGATACCAAAGTTTTGGTGCTTATGTTGTAAAAGCAATAGACCGCAATTGGTCATGGGGCGTTTGGGCGGGACTTAGTTCATCCACGTACTCTAACATAGACCTTGAATTGTGGGCGTCTCCCGGGATTGAATACAACATTTTTCCATACTCTGTTTCGAACGAGAGGCAGTTGAGAATTGCGTACAAGTTAAGACACGGATATTTCAAATACGGCCAGGAGACAATCTATTTTAAAACGAAGGAAAATCTCTGGAGTCATTCGCTCGAAATAAATTTGTCGCTTGTAAAACCGTGGGGAACTATCAGTATTGGAACAGAAGGCGCAAATGTTTTAACAAATTTTAATTTATACGAAATGAGTGTTAACGGAAGTGTTTCCTTAAATCTCTTCAAAGGATTTTCGCTTAACTTCTACGGCGGCTATTCCAAGATTAGAAACCAAATTTCATTGCCGAGAGCAGGCGCAACTTTGGAAGAAGTGTTAACTCAAAGGCGTCAGCTTGAAACGCAGTATTCCTATTGGGGCGGTTTCGGAGTTTCATATTCTTTCGGTTCAATCTATAATAATATAGTTAACCCAAGGTTCGGTAGCGAAGGCGGAACAACAATGATAATTTCGTATTGATGACATGACAGTTGAAGAAATAATTGAAGAGTTGAGAAAGCATTACAATCCGCGCAATCTCGAAGGTATGGCACGTTACGGAATTAATGTTGACAAAGCGTTCGGTGTTAACGTTCCCGTGTTACGTGCGCTCGCAAAAAGAATCGGTACCGACCATAAACTGGCATTGAGACTTTGGGAAAGCGGATACCACGAAGCGCGTCATATCGCAACAATGATTGATGATCCCAAACTTGTGACGAAGACACAGATGAACAAATGGGTGCACGATTTTAATTCGTGGGATATTTGTGACGGCGCGTGCAGCAATTTATTTCGGTTCACTCCTCACGCATTCGATAAAATTTTTGAATGGACCGAGCGCAAAGAAGAGTTTATCCGCCGCACAGGATTTTCTTTGATTGCATATCTTGCGGTTCACGATAAGAAGCGCGACGATAAAGATTTTCTCAAGTTCCTTCCGTTAATTAAAAAACATTCCGTTGATGAAAGAAACTTTGTGAAGAAAGCCGTCAACTGGGCGCTCCGTCAAATTGGAAAGCGCGGTAAGTTCCTAAACAAAGAAGCTCTCAAGCTCGCAACGGAAATCAAATCACTCGATTCAAAATCAGCAAAGTGGATTGCCAGCGATGCCATACGTGAATTAACCGATACCAAAATATTAGCGCGAATCAAAAGGTAGTTGTCTTCTCACTAAATCAACGTTTTAAACCTCAAAATCAGCTTACCGATATGCAGAATATATTTACCAACATTCGCTATAAATATTGTCTTGCTCTTAATCTTAAGCCGGATTATTCTTTAGATTAAGATCAAGAGCTCGCCTCGCCTTCGCGAGAGCGAAGCGGGGACAAGTCGAAGCGGGCATGAGCAAGATTAAGATCTAAATGGATTAGGTTAAAATATGCGCATTTCGGTATTGCATAATTATGCGTAATAGTGTATAATTATTCCCCATAAAAATAGGTTTTAGTTAAAAATGATAAATGTGGGCATAGTTGGTGCGGCTGGTTATTCGGGATTGGAGCTTGTGAAGCTTCTCCTCAATCATCCGGAAGTTGCAATTACCAAATTGTTCGGCAACTCGACAGTCGGAAATTTTATAGAAGAAGTTCATCCGGCTCTGCGCGGAATGATTTCACTAGAGATTCAGCAATTCAGCGTTTCCGAACTTGATGACGTGGACGTTTTGTTCGTTGCATTACCTTCGGGTCAGTCGATGAAAATAATCGCGGAAGCATTTGAATCCGGAGTTAAAATAATTGATCTCGGCGGCGATTTCAGATTGCACGACACCAACGAATACAAAAAATATTACAAGCACGATCATTCAGCGCCGGAATTATTAAAGAAAGCCGCTTATGGATTGAGCGAGTGGAATGAAAACGAGATTCAAAATGCGTCGCTGATTTCGAACCCCGGCTGTTATCCGACGAGTGTTCAACTTCCGCTGATTCCGTTATTGAAGAATGGTTTGCTTGAAGATGGATTAATCAGCATCGTTTCATACAGCGGTACAAGCGGAGCAGGCAAGTCGGTAACGTCGAACATGATTTTCAGTGAAGTAAACGAAAGTGTCCGTGCTTACAAAGTTGGCAATCACCAGCACATACCGGAAATAAAACAGTATCTTGAAAAGTTTGGCGGCGTTAAGTCGGATTTTTCTTTTGTGCCTCACTTGTTACCGGTAACGCGCGGAATTTATACAACCATTCACGCAAAAGTAAAACGGGGAGTTACAGAGACAGAAATTAACGATGCATATCAATCGAGTTATAGCGACAAACCTTTCATACGATTGATTGCACCGGCGGTTCCGGAAATAAAAGATGTTATCGACACCAACTTTTGCGATATCAGTTTTAAACTGTTAGACAACAATACGCTCGTGATCTTTTCAACAATAGATAATTTGGTGAAGGGCGCGGCGGGACAAGCGATTCAAAACATGAACATAATGTTCGGATTTCAACAAACAGAAGGACTACTAAAATGCAACAAGAAAAAGTCGTTGCAGATAAAATAAACGCCGGTATAACGGCTCCGAAAGGTTTTAAAGCTGCGGGAATTCACTGCGGAATTAAAAAATCAAGAAAAGATTTAGCGCTTATAGTTTCCGATTACCCGGCAACGGCAGCTGCGGTTTTTACGCTTAATAAAGTTCAGGCAGCGCCGGTGCTTGTCTGCAAAAAACATTTGGAAGAAAGTGCTACGTTCAAAGCAATTATAGTCAACAGCGGAAACGCAAATGCATGTACGGGCGATCAAGGATACACGGATGCGGTAATCATGGCAAGTGAAACAGCCTCGGTGTTCGGTGTGAATCCGGAAGAAATTTTTGTTTCGTCAACCGGAGTTATTGGAGAAACGCTTCCAATGGAAAAAATTATTTCCGGTATCCGCAACGTTGCGCTGCAAGTTGATGAAAGTGAATACCTCGGCGCGGCAGAAGCGATAATGACTACAGACACGTTTTCAAAATCATACTCAACAAGTTTCCAGATTAACGGAATTGAAGTTAACATCGGCGGAATTGCTAAAGGCTCCGGAATGATTCATCCAAACATGGCAACGATGCTTGGATTTATTACAACCGACGCTGCAATCGAGAAAAATGTTTTTCAGAAAATGTTGAAAGATACAGTTGATAAAACTTTCAACAGAATTACTGTTGACGGAGACACAAGCACGAACGACATGGTAATTGCTCTTGCCAACGGTGCCTCTGGCGTTTCAATCGAACCCAATACTTCGGCATACGAACTTTTTGAAAAGCAGCTTTATTCGCTTCTGAAAAAATTGGCGATAGATATTGTTAAAGACGGTGAAGGCGCAACCAAACTAATTGAAATTACGGTTGAAGGCGCGCTGAATGATGACGATGCGGTTAAAGCAGCGAGATCGGTTTCTCTTTCACCGCTGGTCAAAACGGCGATTCATGGGGAAGATGCTAACTGGGGAAGAATTCTTGCGGCGGTAGGTTATTCCGGAATCGAATTCAATCCAGACAAATTTGAAATAGAAATAAACGGCACGCCGATACTGAAACAAAATTATACCGTTACGCTTCCGATTGCAGAAGCGAACCAAACATTGAAGCCGAAAGAAATTAAAATTGTTTTGAAACTTCATGCAGGAAACGGCAGTGCAACTTACTGGACTTGCGATTTTTCGGAAGACTATGTTAAGATAAACGGGAGTTACAGAACTTGACGAATCCAATTTTTCGAAAAGAAGATGTTCTGATTGAAGCGCTGCCTTACATTCAGCAGTTCGAAGGTGCTACGTTCGTAATCAAATACGGCGGCGCAGTTATGCAGGATGAAGCGCTGAAATCAATGGTTGCGCAAGATGTAACGCTGCTTAGAAAAATTGGAATTGAAATTGTCGTAGTTCACGGCGGCGGAAAAGAAATTACGTCATTTGCAGAGAAACTTGATATTGAAACCAAATTTGTAAATGGACAGCGTTACACAGACGAAAACATGCGCGATGTTGTTCAGATGGTTTTGGGCGGTTTGATAAACAAAGATATCGTGAGAAGAATAAATATCCACGGAGGAAGAGCGGTTGGTGTTAGCGGAATTGATGCGAACTTGATTAAAGTAAAAAAACATAACGAGGATCTGGGATTAGTTGGGGAAGTTACCGAAGTAAACGCGGCGTTCATAAAAAATTTATTGAAAGACGGTTACCTGCCGGTGATTGCACCGATTGGAGTTGATGAAGAAGGAACAGTTTACAATGTTAATGCGGATATAGCTGCCGGACCAATTGCCGCTTCGCTTGATGCAGCGAAACTGGTTTATCTAACAGACATTGAAGGCGTTAAAGCAAACGGCTCTTTGATTTCTCATCTAACAGAAAGCACAGCGGAGAATTATATTAAAGAAGGAATCATCAGCGGCGGTATGATACCGAAAGTTGAATCGGCGTTGGCATCATTGGAGTCCGGCGTTCAGAAAGTTCACATTATTGATGGAAGAGTTCCTCACGCGCTCTTGCTTGAAATATTTACCAAAGAAGGAATCGGAACAGAAATTGTCTCTGAATAAATCGAGGAAAAAATGAGCAAGAAATTAGAAGACATCCAGAAAAGACATTCGCTGATTAAGAATTTAATCACGACTCAAGAAGTTGCAAATCAAACTCAACTTCAAAAAGTTTTGAAGCAGCAGGGGGTGAAAGTTACTCAAGCAACTTTGTCGCGCGATCTGAACGAACTTGGAATTATACGGATACCAACACCAAACGGTTACGTATACAAAATCGGCGCATCCGGCGACGAAGCAACATTCAAATATCATCTGGCGGATGAAATAATTTCTATCAAGAGTAACGAGAATCTTGTTTTCATAAAAACATTTCCGGGGCGAGCGCAAGGTGTTGCAGTTTTCATCGACCGTCAGGATTCATCGGAAATTTTAGGAACGATTGCTGGCGACGACACAATTCTTGTTGCGCCGCAGTCGGCAAAGAAAATCAAAAAAACAATTGAACAAATCAAAACAATATTAGGAATTAAATAATGAGCAAAAATAAAATTGTTGTTGCATACTCGGGCGGATTGGACACATCCGTTATGGTTAAGTGGCTCAAAGATCATTACGATGCAGAGATCATCACGTTCACCGGCGATCTTGGCCAATCTAAAGAGCTCGTCGGGCTGGAACAAAAAGCGTTGAACTCCGGCGCGTCGAAATCATACATCATTGATCTCACAAAAGAATTTTTGGAAGAATATGCTTTCCCTGCCTTGCGGGCAGGCGCAATGTATGAAGAAGCATATCCAATGGCATGTTCACTCGGCAGACCTTTGCTCGCAAAAACTCTTGTAGATATTGCGCGCAAAGAAGGCGCAAATATGGTTGCTCACGGCTGCACCGGAAAAGGAAATGATCAAGTTCGTTTTGAAGTTTCCGTCGGCGCGCTCGCACCGGATCTCGGTAATCTTGCTCCGTTGAGAACTTGGGAATTCAAGAGTCGCGAAGAAGAAATTGATTACGCAAAGGAACACAACATTCCGGTTTCCGTAACGAAAGATAATCCGTATTCAATCGATGATAACGTTTGGGGTACAGCAATTGAATGTGGTGTGCTTGAGGACCCAATGGCAGAACCGCCGAGCGACGCATACTTGCATACTGTTGCGCCGGAAAACGCTCCGGATGAATCCGAACTTGTCATTATCGAATTTGAAAAAGGAATTCCCGTTGCGGTAAACGGAAAAGAAATGGATAGCGTTTCTCTTGTGAGATTGCTGAACGAAATTGGCGGAAGAAATGGTATTGGAAGAATCGATATGATTGAAAACAGATTGGTTGGAATAAAATCGCGTGAAGTTTACGAAGCGCCCGCTGCAACAATTCTACATTTCGCACACAAAGAATTGGAAAGAATCACTCTTGAAAAATCGGTTGCGCATTACAAAGTAAAAATCGCTCAAGAATATTCCGACTTGATTTACAATGGTCTTTGGTTCACGCCGCTAAGAGAAGCATTGCAAGCTTTCATCGATAAAACTCAAGAGCACGTAACCGGACTTGTGAAAGTGAGACTTTACAAAGGCACGGTTAGAATTGCCGGAAGAACTTCTCCTTACTCTTTGTACGATCCGGCACTTGCAACTTACACGGCAGAAGATCAATTTGATCATACGGCTTCGGAAGGTTTTATAAAAATTTACGGATTGCCGTACAAGACGATTAACCGTGTTGCACAGAAAGCAGAAGCTGAAAGCAAGGCGTTGGTTTGAAGAGAAGCGGTAAAGAAACTAAGTGACAAAGTAACAAAGTTGAATAATGGCACTCTGGAACAGCAGATTTAAAAAATCATTGAACGAAACCGCGTTAAAATTTTCCGCATCGATTGATGTTGACGGAAAACTTTATAACGAAGATATCGATGGAAGCGCCGCACATGTTAAGATGTTGGTGAAACAGAAAATCGTTTCTACCAACGATGGAAAAGCAATTCTGAAAGCGCTTGAGCAAATCCGAAAAGAAATTTCTTCGGGCAAGTTAAAATTTGATTGGCGCAAGGAAGATATTCATTCGTTGATTGAAGAACGACTCGTGGAAAAAATCGGCGAGCGCGGCTCGCCTCGCTTCCCGTCTCGCCTCCCGCTTCGCTCGCGTAGCGAGGCGAGTCGGCTTTCCGAGACGGACGCGGCCGAAGCGGGAAAGCGGCTGCACACAGCGCGTTCTAGAAACGATCAAGTTGCTCTTGACGAACGATTGTTTATGCGGAAAGAAATCACTCAACTTGTCAAACTGACGAAAACTCTTCAGAAAACTTTACTTAAGAAAGCCGAACAATATAAAACTACGCTTATCCCCGGCTACACGCACTTGCAGCGTGCGCAGCCGCTTTTGTTTGCGCACCATCTGCTCGCTTATGTCTCAATGTTCGATCGCGACATTGATCGTCTTAACGATTGCATGAAGCGCGCAAACATGTCGCCTTTGGGCGCCGTCGCGCTCGCCGGAACAACTCTCCCGATTGACCGGAATTACACCGCAAAACTTCTCGGCATGAATGGAATTGTTGAAAACTCGCTTGATGCCGTTAGCGACCGCGATGTTATGATTGAGCTAATCAGCGCATGTTCGATTATAATGATGCATTTGAGCCGGTTGAGTGAAGAGTTGGTATTGTGGAGCTCTCAAGAATTTTCATTCGCGCAATTCGATGATTCGTTTGCGACCGGCAGCAGCTTAATGCCGCAGAAAAAAAATCCCGACTTTGCAGAATTGATCCGCGGAAAAGTCGGACGCGTTTACGGCGCGCTTGTCGGATTACTGACTGTTATGAAAGCGTTACCGCTTGCGTATAACCGTGATATGCAGGAAGATAAGTTTCATCTTCTTGAGGCGCTTAACACAGCAAAAGATTGTCTTAACATTGCATCGGAACTGTTGAAGAACACCAAATTCAATAAAGATAGATTCGAAAAAAATCTTGATGGGGATTTTTCTCTAGCAACTGAACTGGTTGATTATCTCGTTCGGAAAAATGTTCCGTTCAGACAAGCTCATCACATTGTTGGTAATATTGTTGCGGTTTGTATCGATCGAAAGAAGAAATTAAATGAGTTGACTTTACACGAGTATAAGAAAATCACGCCAAAATTCGAAAAAGATATTTTTATGATTCTTACTGCAAGAGCAAGCGTTCAAAATAAAAAGTCGCAAGGAAGCACATCGCCGGTTGAAATTGAAAAGCAAATCAAATTCTGGGCTAAGAAATTGAAGTAAAATCACATCCAACGCCGAAACTTTATTGTTATTAAAAATTAAAATATTTTGGAAACTGTAAACTTGTTCTAGGTGTAAAGCGTCTAAATTATGCTTTAACAAATGTTAAATTTCATCTAAGAGGTTAGTTATGAAACACAAGCAACTTTTCTTCTATGTAATTCCAGCAATCTTTTTTTCTTTTTTTGTTTTAACGGGATTTTCCGGCGACGATAAGCCGAAGAGCAGTGGATTCAACTTAAATAATTTAGACCGTTCCGCAGATCCTACAAAAGATTTTTTTCAGTTTGCATGCGGCGGATGGGTTAAAACTCATCCCATACCCGATGATCAAACG
The DNA here is from genome assembly GCA_023381535.1 of Bacteroidota bacterium. The sequence continues at coordinate 105,488 of JAMCSN010000226.1, read as the reverse complement.
CGCTGGGGTACGTTTGCCGTTTTGCAAGAACAAAATAATGAGCAGTTGAAAAAGATTGTTGAATCGCTTGCAGCAAATAAAAATTGGCCGAAAGGTTCAGCAGAACAAAAGATCGGCGATTTTTATGCCGCAGCAATGGATTCTGCCAAAATTGAAAGAGAGGGATACAAACCGATTATTCCGGTATTGAAAGCAATTGATGGAATTAAAAACAAGAAAGATTTAATAAAGTATTTAGCCGAAATGCATTTAGCCGGAACTGACGCGCTGTTTAACTTTTTTGTAAGAGATGATGCTAAAAAAAGTGAAATGACCGCCGCATATTTATCACAAGGCGGCATTGGTCTTCCCGATGTAGAATATTATACTAAAAATGATGAGCGTTCTAAAGAAATTAGATCGAAATATTTGCAGCATGTTGAAAACATGTTTAAGCTGATAGATGTTGATGCAAACACCGCGGCAAATTATGCCCCGCGAATAATGAATATTGAAACCGATCTGGCAAAAGCTTCTAATACCCGTCTGGAAAACCGCAATCCGGAAAAAACTTACAACAAAATGACTATCGACAATTTGAAAAGTATTTCATCCGGCTTCGATTGGGATTTATACTTCAATAAAATGGGCGTCGGTAATCTTGAAGTTGTCGTTGTTTCGCAACCGCGCTTTATGGAAGAATTAGGAAATTTGATTGATAAAGTTTCGCTTGATGATTGGAAAATTTATTTGAAATGGAATGTCTTAAGGGATGCGGCTAATACGCTAAGTTCACCTTTTGTAAATGAACAATTCGATTTCAACGGAAAATTTTTCAGCGGTGCAAAAGTTATCCAGCCGAGATGGAAGAGAGTAATCGGTTCTATTAATCGTTCAATGGGAGAACTGCTGGGACAAATTTACGTTAAAGAATATTTTCCGCCGGAAGCAAAAGAACGCGCTCAAAAAATAGTTCATACTCTTCTGACTGCAATGGGCGAAAGCATTAAGGGGCTGCAATGGATGAGTGAAGCAACTAAAGAACAAGCGCTTTATAAACTTAGTAAATTTGGAGTGAAAATCGGTTACCCTGATAAATGGAGAGATTATAGCAAACTTGAAATAAAACGCGACTCGTACTATAAAAATTCGGAACGTGCAAGCAAATGGGCGAGAGCGATAAACTTAGAAAAGCTTGGCAAACCGGTTGATAGAACCGAGTGGAGAATGACGCCCCAGACAGTTAACGCATCGTATAACCCCACCAGAAATGAAATAACTTTTCCTGCCGGAATTCTTCAGCTGCCTTTCTTTAATCCTAAAGCCGACGATGCGATTAATTACGGCGCAATGGGCGCAGTTATTGGTCACGAAATTTCTCACGGTTTCGACGATCAAGGAAGAAAATTTGATGCGGTTGGAAATATTAAAGATTGGTGGACAAAAGAAGATAACGATAAATTTAAGCAGCGCGCACAAAAGTTGATTGATGAATACAACAACTTTGTTGTGATTGATACTTTTAAAGTGAACGGCGCGCTAACTCTTGGCGAAAATATCGGCGATCTTGGCGGTTTAACAATTTCTTTTGCAGCATTCAAGAATACGGATCAATTCAAAAAAGGAGAATCAATTGATGGATTTACACCTGCTCAAAGATTTTTCCTTGGATGGGCTCAAGTGTGGGCTACAAACACTAGACCGCAAGCATTGAAATTGCAAGTCAAGACTGATGTTCACTCTCCAAGTGAACAGAGAGTTAACGGTCCGTTAATGAACCTTCCAGAATTTTTCCAAGCCTTCGATGTGAAGCCCGGCGATCCTATGAGGAATCCCGACGATAAACTTGTGAAAATCTGGTAGTTACAAAGAGCAAGAACAAGAGCATGAGCAAGAATTTAAATTATTCGTGCTCGTGCTCTTATTCTTAATCATAATCTTCTTATTAAACATAAATTAATCTGTCTTTTTCCGTACCGTTCGCTATATTCAACAACCAAATTTCATCACACACAAGGGGATTAAATGTACGCACTCGAAGTAAAAGATCTTACCAAACGGTTCAACAGTTTGGTTGCGGTGGACCATGCGTCGTTCGAGGTTCCGGAAGGATCGATTTTCGGACTCATCGGACGCAACGGCGCCGGTAAGACTACTACAATAAGAATGATGATGAACATATATCTTCCCGATGAAGGAGATATTGTTTTGCGCGGCGTTAAGATCGGTCAGGAGTTCAAAAATCAAGTAGGATACTTGCCTGAAGAACGCGGGCTTTACAAAAAAATGAAAGTACTGGAAACGCTTCTTTACTTTGCCGAGCTGAAAGGCAAATCCGGAAAAACCGTCCAGAAAACAGCAGAGCAATATTTAAAAAGATTTGAATTATTCGACCGCCGTTTATCTAAGGTAGAGGATTTATCTAAAGGGAACCAGCAGAAGATGCAGTTTATTTCTACTATTCTTCACGATCCGGAATTTATAATTCTTGATGAACCGTTTTCCGGATTGGATCCTGTTAACACGAATTTGCTCAAAGACATAATTCTTGAGATGAAACAAAAAGGCAAGATAATTATCTTCTCAACTCACCTTATGGATTTTGCCGAAAAGATGTGCGATCATATTGTTATGATAGACCATGGAAAAATTATTTTGAAAGGTCAGCTATCGGAAATAAAATCGAAATACGGTCAGCGCAATGTAAGTCTAACGCACGCTGGAGATATTTCATTCCTGAAAGACAATCCCATTGTTGAAAAGATAGAAGACTTTGGGAACTCAACCGGAATAAAGGTTAGAGAGGCGAGCCAAACGCAGCAATTGTTGAAACTGCTTGTTGACCGCGGTGTGCCGATCAAAAAATTTGATGCCAACGAAATCTCTCTTCATGAAATATTTATTGAACTTGCCGGTCATGAAGACAACGGAACAACGGGCTTGCCTGCCGAAGGCAGGAAGGAGGTGCGCAATGTTTAATGCAAGAGTCTTGGCAATTGTTAAAAGAGAATTAAGAGAGAAGCTGATTTCAAAGTCGTTCATACTTATGACGGTTCTCTTTCCGCTTTTGCTTTTCGGCATGGCGGGAATTCAAGCGCTGATATTTACTGATAAAAGTAATGATAAGGTTGATATTGTTTCGGACACCGAAGCCCTGACAAATTCATTTCAGAATGAACTTATGAAATCGGATCTGATAAAGGACGGCAAAACATCGTTTGCATTTTATACTAAAGATCGACCTGCGCTTAAATCATTTCTTGATAGCAAAAAGAAAGATCTTCTTGGTAACAAACTTACCGGAATAGTTTATATTCCTTCTTCGGCACTCAAGGACAAAAAGATAGAATACTACTCGCAAACTCCAAGCAACATCAGTTTAAGTAAAAAGCTTGAGGGACCTCTCAACAAAGTTCTTATTGATATTTATTTTGGAAATAAGTCGCTAACACCCGAGGAACTTGACTTTGCCAGGAAGGGAATTGACGTTACAGGTTTCAAGGTTTCTAAAGCCGAAAATATCCAGGAAGAAGGATACGGTTCGTTAATACTTTCTTACATCTTCACCTTTTTGCTCTACATTAGTTTGTTGTTAACCGGTCAACAAATGCTGCAATCGGTTATAGAAGAAAAGAGCAGCAAGATTGTGGAAGTGATTTTGTCTTCCGTAAGTCCGCGCGAATTAATGACGGGCAAAATTATCGGCTCGGCACTTACTGCGTTAATCCAAATGTCGATCTGGCTTGCGGCAATTATTACAGTTACGTCTTCTGCAATTTACGCTTTACCTCCGGAAGTAATGGTGAGCATTACAACAACTCAAGTTGTTTTCTTAATGGTCAACTTTGCAGTTGGACTTGTGCTGTTCTTAAGTTTGTTCGGAATGATGGGCGCTATTTTCGACAACCCGCAAGATGCGCAATCCGGAATGTGGCCAGTGATGCTGCTTATAATTATTCCGTTTTTAGTTGCTATGTCTATGATGCAAAACCCAAATAGTCCGATTGCAAATGTTGCTGCGCTTGTGCCCTTTACATCGGTAATGGTAATGCCGGTAAAGATGACTTTGATAGAAGTTCCGGTTTGGCAGCTTATAGCATGTGTGGTGCTGAATATTGCCACAATATTTTTGGTTTTCCCCATCGCAGGAAAAATTTATCGTGTTGGAATTTTGCGCACGGGCAAAAAACCGAAATGGTCTGAAGTTGTGAAATGGTTGAAGTATAAGTATTAATAAATGAAAGCAGTAGAGGCTGTCTCAGAAGTCATTATTTTTTTAAAATAGCACGCTGATGACACAGATTATAACTGATTTTCACAGATTTATTTTTTGAAAAATTACTTCTGAGACAGCCTCTACAACAAAATGAACGACAAAGAATTATATCCTTCTCTTGTTGAAAAACTCTACAAAGATTTTTCCCTGGCGAAAGATTCGCTTCCGGCTGTAACCGATCTGCCTCTTATCCGTGAACACCTCACCGCTAAAGTTTCGGAACTGATGTCGAGAGATTACGAACGGTTCATCACTAATTTGTACAGAATAGATGTGAGCGAATCGAAAGTGCGGGAAATTTTGCACAGCAAAGACAGAACTACAATTCCGGAAAAACTTGCCGACCTCATCATAGAACGCCAGCTTTTGAGAATTAAAACCCAAATGCTGTACCGCGAGGGGAAGTTGTAAACTTCTTCTTTTAATGAAAAACATTTCTAATTATCTTTGATTAGAAACTTTCAAAACAACTTAACGGCAGAATGGTAAAATCCTTTCTGAAAAAATATCCGGTTATCGACTACTTTGCTATAGCGGTTGGTTCAGCGCTAATGTCAATTGGTATCGGCGTGTTTTTGGTTGATGCGCGCGTTGTTCCCGGCGGCGTAAGCGGACTTGCGATGGCGTTGTACTATTTGTCCGGCAACAAAATCCCGATCGGAATTTTAATTTGGATTTTGAACATTCCGCTTTTCATTTGGGGGTTAAAAGAGCTCGGCAAAAAATTCGGTATGCGAACGTTCGTCGGCTTTTCACTCAATTCATTTTTCATAGATTTTTTTCGTGGCGACATTCCAGGTTTTTCGTGGTTGAAACTTCAAAACTCGCAAACAGTAAAAGAGCTTTACCAAAAAGATTTTTTATTTCTGATATTAATTGGCGCGGTGCTTCTTGGAATCGGTCTCGGAATAATTTTTAAGTTCAAAGGCACAACCGCCGGCTCAGACATAATCGCCTCCATCATGCACAAAAGATTCGGCTTCAAACCGGGACAATCAATAATGGTTGTCGATTTCATCGTAATTGCTTTCGCGGGATTTATTATTGATATAAAAAATCTTTCGCCCGATCGTCCGGCGCTTGTGTTAACATTCTATGCGATTTTTCTATTGTTCATCTCATCACGGCTGATCGATATTTTAATTGACGGATTTGATTACGCACGTGCGGCGTACATTATTTCGGATAAGTTCGATGAAATTTCGGAAGCGATATTAAAGAATCTTGGTCGTGGCGTAACCGCAGTCAACACGCGCGGAGTTTATCTTAATGTTCAGCGCGAGATGTTATTAACCGTAGTACCGCTTCGCGAAGTAACTAAACTTGTAGATGTAGTCAAAGAAGTTGATCCGACTGCATTTGTTATAATTTACAATGTTCACGAAGTCCTAGGCGAAGGGTTTAGAAGGCGGATATAATTTGTAGGGGCTCGACGTGTCGAGTCCTTACATAACGAATTTAAATTAAGAGCCCGCAATGAACACTCCAAACGAATACCTTAAGCCGGAAGAGATCCGGGCGCTTGCAAATTCATTTCAACAAAGCAGAATACTTTTGACAGCCGTTGAACTGGATTTATTTTCGTTGCTTGATAAAAAAATTCTCGGTTCTGCCGAAGTTGCAGAAAAAATTAAAACTGACGCGCGTGTAACTGACAGACTTATGAATGCGCTGGTAGCGTTGGGATTTCTCCGAAAAGTTCACGGCAAGTTTTATAATGCGGAAAACGCTTCTCAGTATTTGGTAAAAGGTAAACCGGAATTTATGGGTGGACTTTTCCACTCAATCGGTTTATGGCAGACGTGGAGTACGCTAACGGACGCTGTCAAAAAGGGAACGTCGGTTGCCGAACGCAAGCCAGCGCCATCTGGAATTGATTGGCAAGAAGCATTCATTGCCGCGATGCACTACCGAGGGGTTAAAGAAGCAAAAATTCTGGCGATGATGCTCAATCTCACAAAAGTAAAAAAATGCTCGATGTCGGCGGCGGGTCGGGAACGTTTGCTATGGAGTTCATCAAACAAAATCCGCAACTGACTGCAACGGTTTTTGATCTCCCCGGGATTATTCCAATCACAGAAAAATATGTTGCGCAAGAAAACCTAACCGGCAAAGTGAATTTCCTTAGCGGTGATTATTTGGAAGACGATTTCGGAAACGATTACGATTTAATATTTCTTTCGGCGATCGTTCATATTAATAGTTACGAAGAAAACTCTCAGCTCATCCAAAAATGTTACAATGCACTGAACAAAGGCGGACAAATTATTATCAAAGATTGGGTAATGAATGACGACCGCACCGAACCCGCCGGGGGCGCATTCTTTGCATTGAACATGCTTGTCGGTACACGAAGCGGAGATACCTACACCGAAAGCGAAATGAAAGAGTGGATGGAAAAAACCGGCATTAAAAAAATTGAAAGAAAAAACACCAGCTACGGCTTCTCTCTAATAATCGGTTATAAAGAGTAAGTATTTCATATTGTCAGCCTTTTTCTTCAAAACCATGTACTCCCTGCATAATATTTACCGGGGGATAAGAAATCACTTTTATTTACTTTTTTCTTTTTTGTACATTTGCACAAGTTTTTAGTCCCATGCGCACTCTCGACTTACAGTCGATATATAATTTTTTTGCTGCAACCCGGTTTCAAAAAGTTTTCAGACAAAAATAAAATAAACGGGGACTGACTATGGCGAATCAAGTTATCAATCATTTGGATCTATACCGCCTTCCCTGGACTTTAGCCGATAACGCGATCTCATGGCTCGAGCCGACTTCCATGTGCAATCTTTCTTGCGACGGCTGCTACAGGGAAAATCAGAAGGACTCGCACAAATCACTCGAAATTGTAAAACATGAACTGGATATATTTCAGCAGAAACGGAATTCCGACTGCATTTCAATTGCGGGAGGCGACCCGCTTCTTCATCCGCAAATACTGGAGATAGTTCGCGACATCAAACGCCGCGGACTGAAACCGATCATCAACACAAACGGCTTCGCTCTCAAAAAAGAATTGTTGATGGAATTAAAAAAAGCCGGCGTTTACGGATTCACATTTCATATCGACAGCAAACAAGGGCGCGGCGGCGAATGGAAAGGCAAAACCGAATTGGAACTGAATGAGCTGCGCTATAAATATGCGCGCATGCTTGCAGATGCCGGCGGAATTGCATGCTCGTTCAATTCTACAGTTTATGAAGACACGCTTCAGTACTTACCGGGAATGATTGAGTGGGCACAAAAAAATATTGATATCGTTCACACGATGGTCTTCATTGCTTTCCGTTACATTGTTCCGGCAATGCCGTTTGATTGGTACGCGGGCGGACAAAAAATTGATTGGCAGACTATCGCGTATCACACCGACAAAAACAGAAGGGTGGATATTCTTTCTACCGATATGGTACTGAAAGCGCGCGAGAAATTTCCGGAGTTTACACCGGCGGCATATTTGAACGGTACGGAAAAAGTTGATTCATTCAAATGGCTTCTTACCGAACGCGTCGGTACTAAAAATAAAATTTACGGTTACCTCGGTCCAAAGTTTCTTGAGTTGATAATGAGCACACATCATTTCGTAAAGGGCAAATATCTTTCTTACGCTTCGCCGGCAACTGCAAAGATGGGAAGAGCCGCGATGCTTCTGCTCTGGCCCTTCGATAAAAAAATCCGGAAAGCTCTTGCGAACATGTTAAAAAATCCGTTCAGAATTTTTAAGAGAGCTCATCTGCAGACAATCATGTTTATTCAGCCGGTGGATTTTATGCCGGACGGAAGACAGAGCATGTGCGACGGATGTCCCGACATTACTGTTCACAACGACGAATTGGTTTGGTCATGCCGTCTTGAAGAAATTATGAGCTTCGGCGGATTCTTAAGATCGGTTCCGAAAGAATAATACGGTCAGCAGTTTGTTAGGTTTTAGATTTTGAATTTTAGATTTCGTGCTTCATAGATAGTATCTCATTATCGGTCTCGACTTCGATCTGCGAGCCGCTTCAATAAATCCCGCTTTTACAAATGCGGAAGGAATTCCCGTCCAAGCAAATGCCGCCGGAATGTTTTCGGAGTAAGGAACGGCAGGGTAACCTTCTAAGATTTTTACTTTTTTCACCGCGCTGCGGGATTTCCCCGCATGCGTCGGGGCAGGCACTTTGTTCAACTTTCTGCAGTAGTCGATAACACCTTTCAATATTTCAGTTGATAAACCGTGTCTTCGAAAATTTTTGCTTACAAAGAAACACGGTATAGACCAAACCGGTTCTTCATCAATTCTGGCAAGCACTTTTGAATTTTCCAGACGGATATATTTTTCTTTAGGTGCAACGGCGCACCATGCGGCGGGTTCTTTTCCAACATAACCTATTAAACCGATCTGTTCTTTTTTCTTCACCAGGTTTTTCATTGTTCTTTTGTTTCCGGGGCCTTTTTTCTTTTGGAAGTCTTTTCTACTAAGACGTGGCCACATGCACCAGCATCCGCCGCACGCGCCGCGCTCTCCGAAAAGCGTTTCAAAATCATCCCACGTCTTTGGGGTTAGCGGTTTAAATGTAATTTTCATCTGTTGTTTAATTTATGGTAGGAAAGATTACTCTGAACGTAGTGCCTTTGCCTTTCTTACTTGTAACCTTGATATCGGCGCCGTTAAGCTCGCAATATTTTTTTACGAGCGATAAACCCAGACCATTGCCTTCAAAATTTCTTGTGTATCCTTTTTCTTCGCGAGTAAATGGCGTGAATAGCATCGGCATATATTCATCGGAAATGCCAATTCCGGTATCGGCAATATCTACATATAAATGATCTCGCGAATCCCGGTTGATTGAAATCTCGACTTTGCCTTTTGAAGTATATTTTACTGCGTTATCAACAAGGTGAGAAAAAATTTGGTTTATGGAATATTCATCAGCTTCTATAACCGGATCGCCTTTGAAATCATTTATCGTTAAGGAAATTTTCTTTTGCTTTGCCAATGCCTGGAAGTTGTGAAATGTCTTTTGCAGAACGTCTTTATACAGATCGATGCGCTTTGCTCTGTAGGAATAAGATCCGGTCTGAAGTTCCGACATGTTAAGAATTAGTTCTACCGTTCTCATGATACGTTTACCTTCTGTATCGATAACATCGAAACCATTTGCCATCTCTTCGTCAACTTTAGCCTGCAATTCATCCTTCATCATGGAAGTGAAACTCAAAATTACATTTAACGGAGTTCTGATTTCATGACTCATCTGTGCAAGAAACTCGGATTTCAAACGGTCGGATAGCTCGGCTCTGTTCTTGGCTTCAATTAATGCTTCCTCGGTTTTCTTTTTTTCGGTGATGTCTTCAACTGTTCCTTCGTAGTAAAGTATTTTGCCGTTATCGTCTTTAACAACACGCGCGCTTTCTCTAACATAAATCAACGTGCCGTCTTTCTTTTTCCATTGAAACTCGCATCCAAGCATAAGTCCGGTCTTCTCTATCTCCGTTTTGAAAACATTCCGTTGGGAATTATCCGCATAAATATTTTTAACATCCAATTTGAAAAACTCTTCGACAGAATCGTATCCGGTAATTTTCAACAGCGTTGGGTTTGCCATTAATGTTTTGCCTTCCGGCGTGGTTTGATAAATGCCGATAGTAGCATTTTCAAATAAACCTCTGAAACGAAGTTCGCTTTCCTTCAAAGCCTGTTCGGCATTTTTTCGCTCGGTAATATCATGCTTAACCGCAACGTAATAAATAATTTCCCCGGAAGGGTTTTTTGTTGGAGTGATGGTCATTTCTTCCGTGTAAAGAGAACCGTCTTTTCGCTTGTTGATTATTTCGCCGCGCCAGATCTCGCCAGTTTTAATTTTATTCCACATGTAGGCATAATAGCTTTCGTCGTGCTGTCCGGATTTCAGAATATTTAAATTCTTTCCGGTAACTTCTTTAAGAGAGTATCCGGTCAGTTTCGTAAATGCAGTATTTGCCCAAAGAGCATTACCGTCTTTATCTGTAATTACAATTCCGTTAGCGGCTGCTTCGAGCGCAGTGCTTTGAAGGTTAATCTGCTCTTCAATGTTTTTCTGCTCGGTTATATCCGTTATAAATCCTTCCAGTGCTACTGTCTCATCGTCCTTCTCCGAATAGATGCCTGCACCCTGTTCCCATACCCATTTTTCAAATCCGGCGGCGGTTTTAATTCTATAAATTAATTGGAACGACTTTCTTTCTTCCAAAGCTGTTTTGATGATTTCGTAATTCTTTTTGAGATCTTCCGGATAAATTAAATCATAATATGAAAGGGTTTTGTTGTTCATTAAATCTTCCGACTTGAATCCTGTTACCTGCAGACATTTATCGCTCACGTAATCCAACACCCAAACTTGTCCCAACTTGCATCGGTAAACCATTCCGGGTAAATTCTGAACAAGAGTGCTAAGTTTGCGTTGACTCTCCTGAAGCGCTTCTTCCGTTCGTGTTGTTCTGTGCAATCCTTTTTCAAAACTTAGACTGGCGGCTTTAATTTCTTTGATGTACTCGTTTCTCTGCCTTTCGTATCTGTAAAAAACGAAAACACTGATCAGCGATAACAGCAAGCTGATACCGATCAATCCGAATTGTGTGAAACGGAATATTCTTGTTTGAGATGCCAGAAGTGCTCGAACAGAATTCTCGATCAAGTTTGTATGGTTATCTATGGACGAAAAGAGCCGCTCTAATTTTGCTTTAAGCCCACTTTTGGATTCGGGCGTACCCTCTTTGCTCAGATCGAACGACAATCCCCTAAAATCTAAAAGAACAATCTGAAGTTGTTGAACATTATCTTTTAAGTCCAAGTCGTTCATCGGAATAGAAATAATGTTCAACTTATCTTTTTCTTCTAGAATCACTTGCGCGTTAAATTCTGCAAGCGAAAGGAACTGCCATGCATCATTCAGCGCTTGAGGATTTTCATTTTCCGTATATCTAAGAAAATTTGTCCTGGCGTGAATAACGTTTGTCTTAATGTTGAGGGAGGCATCCAGAAGGGTTGTATAAGTAAAGTTAACCCGGATTCCTATGAACAAACTGTACGCAATTGCCAGCGACATAATTACGCCGGCGCTTAATATGAGAATGTAAACAGATTTGTTTGATGATGAAATCTTGTCCCGGTAATTCATCTTTCTCTATTTGGTTAATATCTCATATCCCCATGGAGTAATAGTAATTTTTGATTCTGTAGTTAATATAACAGTTTGATTTGTAAAAAGATTGCGAAATGTTCCTTGCAGTCCGGAATCTTTTAGATTCACTTCTTGTTTTTCTTTCGAAAAATTGAAAAACGCTACAACTTTATCCTTACCTTTTTCGCGGTAGAACGCGAAGATGGATTTATTGCCAACCGGAACCTTGTGAAATTCTCCCCCTTCGGTTCCGTTCCAAAGAGCTTTGTTTTCTTTCTTCAGATGAAACAGTTTAGAATAAATGCCGCTCATTTTGTTGGGCTTCCAGTTTATTGTATCCTTTTCAAAAAAACTCAACCGTTTATTGAGCCCCGCCTCTTGACCGTTGTAAACCAACGGCATGCCCGGTACAACCCCGGTTACAACTGCAAATGCCTCGGCAGCATCGCCGTATCTTTCTTTGTCGGTTCCGTTCCATGAGTTTTCGTCATGATTGGATGTGAATACCATCCGGTATGAATCTAGCGGATATTCCTTTTTCTCTTTTTCGAAGTACTTGTAAAAATCCGAAGGATTCTTTTTTCCTTCTGCGCATCCGACAAATAAATCTTTAAGCTGCCAATTGTAAGTCATATCAAACACCTGGTGAAGTTCCGGTTCGGAAGCTTCGGCAAGCATAAATATCGGTTTTGTTTTTTCAAGTTGAGGACGAAGCCAAACCCAGAATTCCGTTGGAACCATTGCCGCAACATCGCACCGGAAACCGTCTATGTTGCATTTATCAATCCAGAACTTCATTGCATCGCGCATATAGTTCCAGAGTTCCTTGTTCTCATAATTAAGATCGATTACATCGGCCCAATCTTTTACCGGCGGAACAAAGTTTCCTTTTTTGTCTTTTGTATAAAAATCCGGATGCGATTTCACCCACACATTATCCCATGCCGTGTGATTTGCAACCCAATCGATAATAACATGCATTCCAAGTTTGTGAGCTTGCTTAACTACATTTTTGAAATCGTTAACTGTGCCGTATGCCGGATCTACAGCAGTATAATCTTTTACGGAGTAGTAGCTGCCCAGCGTTCCTTTCCGGTTCAGTTCGCCGATGGGATGAATCGGCATGAACCACAAAATGTCAACTCCCATTTTTTTCAATCGCGGTAAACTTTTGGCAAACGCCTTAAAAGTTCCTTCGCGTGTATATTGACGTACGTTCACTTCGTAAATAGTTGACGTGCGGCTCCATTCGACGTGCTTTACGGATTTAATCTCTTCCGGTTTGTGTACTTTGGAGGCAGTGCCGCTTTTTGCCATAATCGAAGCGCTTAAAATAGTGAAGATAATAAACAGTAATTTACTTTTGTAAATGTAAAGACTTTTTTTCATAAAACCATCCGCGAAAAGTTTAAAAATTTCTCTTAGAAGTTAATCAAAAATAGCTTTATATAAATTCATTTTTGTATTTTTCTTCAAGTAAAAAGTCCGATGGGGTTATGAAAAAGATTTTCGGTGATCCGGTAGTCAGATTTTTTGTTTCGGTTCTTGGATTGTTTGTAATCTGTTTTGTGCTGATGGAACTTCAGCATATATTCATTCCGCTGGTAATAGCGTACATTTTATTTTTCTTCTTTGAACCGCTTAACCAATTTCTAAAATCGAAAAAAATCCCGTTGCTGTTTATAATTTTCATCGATCTGTTTTTGACAAGTTCGATTCTTTACGGAATATCAAGAGTGTTGATTGACCGGTTTATTCAGTTTAGCGCACAGCTTCCGCTTTATGAAAGCAGGCTCAATCATATAATAAGCGAAACAGCTCTATCGTTGGGCTTTAGAGACCGGCTTTTAACGCATTTCAGCGTTACGCGATTGTTGAAATCCATCAACTTTAATTTGATTTCAAGCGGCGTTCTCTCTTCCACGCTTTCCGTTGTTGTAAGCATTCTGCTCGTGCTGTTCTTTTTTATTTTCATAAGCAGCGGACATCATAAAATAGTTGAAGCTATCCGTATGAGATATGTAGAAAAGGGAATTAAGTCTTCTCTGAAGAAAATGAAAAAAGAAAAATCATCTTCCGATGATGAAAGCAGCGCCGAACAAAAAACAGAAGAGGAAACTGCCGAGACATTAACTTTTCAGCGGGAAATAAAATTACAAAGAACATTCAAAGACATCACCGAACAAATTCAGAGATATATCGTAACAAAGTTTCTGATCAGCTTAAGTATGGGAATTTTGTTCGGACTTATTCTGTGGTTATTCGGTGTTCAGTTCTTTATAATCTGGGCATCACTTGCTTTGCTCTTAAATTTTATTCCTAACGTCGGTTCCGTTATTGCGGTTATTCTTCCTTCGTTGATGGCGCTCATTCAATATCAGTCTTTCGGTTATGCATCTATTGTTGCTGGCGTATTGATCATACTGCAAAATATTATTGGCAACTTAATTGAACCCAAAATCTTCGGCGATCAATTAGGTTTGAATCCGCTTGTAATACTTCTCTCGTTATTGTTGTGGGGTTATCTGTGGGGAATAGTTGGAATGTTCCTGTCCGTTCCGCTTACCGCGGTAATCAAGATTATCCTTTCGAACTCCAATTCGAAAAACATGCATTTTATTACGAATCTGATGAGTAATTAAGCTTTTCTATTCTGCACCTACTTATTGATATCGATTTTAGAGATGCACCCTCCATCAAATTTTATTATATTTAACCCAGTTGAAAGTAATTATGTTAAATAAAAGAAGCAGAAGAACAGTTGATGATTCATGTTGGGCAGTTGCTATTTAAGGAGTACCTCCTTGAATAGAGGAAAGTCCGAACTCCGCAGAACAAAGTGCCGGGTAACTCCCGGGGTGCCGATTTATTCGGTACACGGAAAGTGCCACAGAAAAAATACCGTCTCGCTTTTGCGGGATAAGGGTGAAAAGGCAGGGTAAAAGCCTACCGCTCCGGAAGTAATTCCGGAGGTCTCGAAAGAGATCCCGACTTTGTCGGGACAGGGCAAACCCCACTTGGTGCAAGGTCAAGCAGAAGGTTTCTGTAGGGCTCTCCCTCGGACAGGGTTGTTCGCCCTGAGCGCCTTCGGGTAGACCGCTTGATTGCAGCAGTAATGCTGTGACGAGATAAATGACTGCCGTCCCGATTTATTTTCGGGAAACAGAATTCGGCTTATAGACATGAATCATCATGTGCTCTTCTCAAGAAGAGAACATGCTAAAAAAGCTGTGGAAGTTAAAAGAGCAAGAGGATGAAAAATCCGTTCTCTCTCTGGCTGATAGCCTGAACATATCAAATGTATTGGCAAACCTTCTTATTCAACGTCGCGTAACAAATTTCTTCGAAGCGAAAGCATATTTCCGTCCTACGCTGGAAACTCTTTATGATCCTTTTCTAATGAACGGAATGCATGAAGCCACGCAGCGCGTTATACATGCGCTCACGAGCAACGAAAAAATTTGCGTTTACGGAGATTACGACGTTGACGGAACTTGCTCTGCAGCGCTGATGTATTTGTTTCTAAAAGAACTCGGTGCAAATGTTCAGACCTACATTCCGAATAGATTAACAGAAGGTTACGGAATGTCGATTCAAAGCGTTGACTATCTGAAAGAACAGGGAACGAATCTGATTATAACCGTCGATTGCGGAATTACAGCAGTCGATGAAATTGATCACGCAAATTCCTTGAACATTGATACCATCATTTGCGATCATCACCAGCCGAAAGATAAAATACCAAATGCGTACGCTGTGTTAGATCCGATCAAACCTGGCGATACGTATCCGTTCAAACATCTTTCAGGCGCCGGCGTTGCATTCAAACTTGCGCGTGCAGTTGGAGAGCGAATCGGTAAAAAAGAATTACCGTTTAAATATTTGGATCTTGTTGCGCTTGCCGGTGCTGCTGATATAGTTCCTTTGGTTGACGAGAACAGAGTTCTTGTTAAGGAAGGTCTGGAACTTATCAATACAAATCCGCGACCGGGAATTGCGGCGTTAATGAAATGCGCAAGAATGGAAACCGGAAATCTGACGGCGGGACAAATTGTTTTCACTATCGCACCGCGCGTTAATGCGGTCGGAAGATTGGGCGACGCAAACCGCGCTGTAGAACTCTTTACTACCGATGATCCGCAAAGAGCAACAGAACTGGCTCAAGTTCTTGAGGGCGAAAATCTAGAGCGCCGCAAGATTGACGAAATGACTTTTTCACACGCAATGCAGTTGGTTGAATCATATGTGAATTTTGATACCGATCTTGGAATTGTTTTACATGATAACAACTGGCACCCGGGTGTAATTGGAATTGTTGCGTCGCGTCTTGTGGAAAAATTTCACAAACCGGCCGTAATGTTAACCACAATTGACGGCGTTGCGAAAGGGTCTGCAAGAAGCATTTCCGGATTTAATATTTACGAAGCGCTTCAGGGTTGTGACGATTTGCTTCTGCAGTTCGGCGGACATGAAGCTGCGGCGGGACTCGCTATCGAAATTGAAAACATCGAAAAATTCCGCGAGAGATTGAACGTGATACTGAAACAAAATATGAAGCAATCGGACATTCATCCCGAAATTCATATCGATGCAAAAATATCCTTGTCGGAAATATCTCCGAAGTTTATTCGCGTACTCGATCAGTTCGCGCCGTTCGGTCCCGGCAACATGCGCCCGCTGTTCCTGAGCGAAAATGTTGTGGTCGTAAATCCGCCGAGGCTTGTAGGTACAAATCATCTTGTAACAAGTTTCAGACAAAATGGAAACGAAAAGATATTCGATGCAATCGGTTTTAATCTTGGCGCTTATGTAACCGATATTGATAAAGAAAAAAATTTGGTTGATATTGTGTACACAATCGAAAGTGTGCAAAAAGACGGTAAGACTTATCCACAGCTTCGGCTTAGAGATCTTCAAATAAAAAGTAATTAAATCGGAAACTTATAGGGAGAATTTTTATGTCGGGACATTCTAAATGGGCTACGATTCGAAGAAAGAAAGGCGCTCTTGATGCAAAGCGCGGAAAAATTTTTACAAGACTGATTAGAGAAATTACAATTGCCGCCCGTCAAGCCGGGGGCGACCCTGAAGGAAATCCAAGACTTCGTTTGGCAATTGATAATGCAAAAGCCGCAAACATGCCGGCAGATAATATTGAACGCGCGATTAAAAAAGCAACCGGCGAGCTCGAAGGTTCACAGATAACGGAATTGACTTACGAAGGATACGGGCCAGGCGGTATTGCCGTTCTGATTGAAGCTGCGACCGATAACAAGAATAGAACAGTTGCAGAAGTCCGTCACTTATTCGGTAAGAACGGGGGGAACATGGGAGAGACCGGATCGGTTGCATGGATGTTTGAACGCAAAGGATTGATTACGGTGAAGCGCGAAAACAAATCCGAAGATGAAATGATGGAAATTATTCTTGAAGCAGGTGCGGATGATCTGGCAACTGAGGAAGATTTTTTTGAGGTGACAACCTCGCTGGAAAATTTTGAGCCGGTAAGAAAAACTCTCATAGATAAAAAGCTTACAGTTGATAATGCGTCTCTTCAATGGGTTGCTAAAAATCTTATTCAGGTTAAGGGAGAGGAAGCCGAGAAGGTGATGAAACTCATCGAGGGAATTGAAGAATCCGATGACGTGCAGAACGTTTTTACCAACGCCGATTTTGTTGAATGATGTCAGAGCAAAATAAATGAGAATAATTGGTGTGGATCCCGGAACGATTTTCACAGGTTACGGGATTATCGATTTTGAAAAGAATGAACTGAAACACGTTGCTGCCGGCGTTATAAAAATTCCCACCACAAAAGAAATGGCTCCGCGTTTAGAACTTATCTATTCCGAACTGAATAAACTGATTAAGCAATTTAAACCGGAAGAGTTTGCACTCGAAACCGCGTTTTACGGAAAGAATGTTCAGTCCGCATTGAAAATCGGTTATGCACGAGGCGTATCCATGCTGGTGGCGGCACATAACGGTATCTCAGCAAAAGAATATTCTCCGCGCGAAGTTAAAAAAGCGGTTGTGGGCAACGGCGCTTCAACCAAGGAACAAGTTCAATTCATGATCAAGAAACTTCTTGCAATCCGAAAAACTAAAATGAAACTTGACGAAAGCGACGCGCTTGCTGTTGCAATCTGCCATGCATTCAAAATAAATTCTTTTGCAAAGAGAAGCAGAAACTGGAAAGAGTTCATAGAAGAAAATCCGGGAAGAGTAATCGGAGAATAATTTTTACACTTGAAAACTTGCCTCAGATGTTCTATTGTTGAATCAACCAAATCAATAATTCTCTCACTTATTAAGGGGGTTCCATGCGTTCCTCAAAATTGTTTGTCTCAGTCTCAGCAATATTATTTTTGTTAACAACATCGCTTTTTGCTCAATCAGATTCTGTTAGTTACAAATCTCAGATTCAATTTAATCTGGTAAACGGGTACTCGCTTTCTTATTTAAATTCGTTAACGAATACCTCTGCGATTCGATATAGGATTAATCTTAATTTATCGGTAGGTCACAGTAACGGTGATGGAAGTCGTAGTGATTTTTCAAATTATGATTCCGACACATATTCTAATCACAATTCTTATACTTATTCGAATTCACGAGAACAAGATAACAACTCACAGAGCCTCAGTTTTTCGGTTGGATACATCACCTATCCCGTTGAAGAGTCGATTTTCCGCATGTTTTTAGGAGCGGGTCCTTACTGTGTGTTGGAAAGGAATTATCAAAAAGTCTCCTTCTTTGAGAAACAAAGCACGGGCTACAATAACACGAATTCCAATGAAACGTTAACATACTCATTAGGATTGGGTGTAAATGGCGTGATGGGCTTTGAGTGTTTTATCGCAAAGCAAATCTCACTGATAGGAGAATATGGAGTATACGCAAAATATTATTGGGGTAGGGACAAGAGTGCAAGTTCTTCAAATTCTCAAAACAATAGCTCAACTTCGGATAACGGTAATTCTTCAGAAAATAATTCTCATGGTTGGAATGCTGGATTTAGCTCACTAATGCTCGGCGTTGCTTTCCGATTCTAAGCCCAATCTTGCCTTTGGGAGCCGCAAAGTTTAGTTTGCACAAAGTGAATTTACATTCTAAATTTTGCGGCAACTTATTAATGCTAAATACTAATTACTAGATACTAAATACTAGCTCTCGCATGATCGGCTATCTTCACGGTAAAATAATTTCTAAAAAACCAACCAAGCTTCTGCTCGATGTCGGCGGCGTCGGCTATCTAGTCAACATTTCCATCAACACTTTTGAAAAACTTTCCGACAAGACCGAAGTTTCTTTGTTCACACATCTTAGTGTTCGCGAGGACGCAATGGACCTTTACGGATTCTTCTCTGTTGCCGAAAAAGAAATGTTCGAACTTCTGATCGGAGTCAGCGGTATCGGACCGAAATCCGCGCAATCGATTTTATCCGGCATTCAGATCGATGATTTGAAAGATGCGCTGAAAGCGGGAAATGTCTCGCGGTTGATTTCGATTCCCGGCATCGGAAGAAAAACAGCCGAGCGTTTGATGATAGAACTGCGCGATAAGATCGATTCCGTTTCCGAAACGGGCGAGACGGTTACGTTTGGAGTTTCAACAGTAAGAGGTGATGCCATTGCCGCGCTTGTGAATCTCGGTTACAATCAAAAAATTGCCGAGCGGGCGGTTCGTTCAGTTACAGATAAATCCCCAAATATTCCAATTGAGGATTTAGTAAAAGAAGCGTTGATGAGTTTAAATTCTTAACTAGTTGAAGAGATCCAATTTCAAGACGGATTCTTTTTCATCCAATCCTTAAATTTTTTTTCATTTCTTTGTCAGATACATCCTCAATATGTGTCGATGTTGCCCAGAGATGTCCGAACGGATACTCAATCCTTCCGGAAGGGTCGCCGTAAAAGTGATTGTCTGCCGGGAACACAAGCTTGGTGCCGTTGGCAACAGCTTTTGCAATAACAACCAATTTCTATCCAATTCATTCCCATAAAAATCCGCTTGGCGACATTTTGGAGGATAACTTTTTCTATATAATCTAAAATTTAGGCGTACAAAAAACAAAAAAGGTTATAAAATGATGTCCGCTTTCAAACTTTCGATTATATCGGTTGTGTTTGTTATGTTTTCCAAATTCACATTCGCCCAGAATGCAGTCCAGTTACCTTATAACGAAGCAGCTCCACAAATCGACGGCAAGATGAATGAAGCCGTTTGGAACCACGCAATGAGCTTCAGTAATTTCAAAACTATGAAACCGTTGTTCGGATTAGAACCTTCAGAAAAAACTATTGTGAAGATGTATTACAACGGCACTTATATTTTCGTCGGCGTTATCTGTTACGACACCCAGCCGTCAAAAATTAAAGCTTCATTATCCAGCCGGGATAACGCAATGGGCGACGATTGGGTTGCGTTCTGTCTCGATACTTTCAACGATAATCTCAACGCATATTATTTTGCGTGCAACCCTTTGGGAGTTCAGTGCGACGGCACTTTGAATGCCGATGCAAACCCCGACAGTTCCCCGGATTTTATTTGGCAGTGTGCCGGTAATATTAACAGCGAAGGATATACGGTTGAATTCGCAATCCCGTTCGAAACGTTAAGATTTTCTGATAAAGATGAATTGACAATGGGTTTCAAAATTGCGCGTCAAATAACAAGAAACTCCGAAGAAGTAGATTTCCCGGAATTCAATCCGGAGAAAGGAGCCGCTCTTACACAATTTCAAAAAATTGTTATTAGAGATGTTAAGCAGAAAAGTGTTCTCGAGTTTATTCCCGCCTACACTGTTTCCCAGCCTTTTAAAATGAATAACGGTAATCTTGAAAAGAAAAATTCGAACCAGAATTTCAGTTTGACTTCCAAAATCGGACTTACTTCTGATATCACATTCGATGCAACATACAACCCCGATTTTTCCCAGATCGAAACTGATGCAGGACAGATTGATGTAAACCTCCGCTACTCGCTCTATTATCCTGAAAAGCGCCCGTTCTTTCTAGAAGGAAAGGAGTTAACTGGAATCGCTGGTGAAGTTGACGATTACCCTCTGGGAGAAATTCTTAATACTCGAACGATTGTAAAGCCCAAAGTTGGAGTGAAAATTTCCGGGAGAGCTTTTTCGAACGATAAATTTTATTTTCTTTATGCGCTTGATGATTACCCAGGCGAACTCGCACAGGAAAATAACATTGCCGAATTGAGCGGTAAATCCGCACATGTTACAGCACTGAGATATGCCAAATCTTACGGCACTGATTCTTATACAAGCGTTTATATGACGGGCAGAAATTTTTTCGATGAATATAATTATGTAGCGGGTTTCGATGGACGTCTCCGCATAAACGGTAAAAGCCTTTTCGAATATCACGCGTTCGGTTCTATTCTGAAAAACCATCAGGCGACCGGGACAAACGACGGATCGATTGCGAGTTTAGTCTATCGTTACAGAACAAACGAAATTGAATTCTATACCGGATTGTTTAATGTATCGAAAGATTTTAATACTCAGGTTGGATACATAACAAGAACCGGAATTACAGCCGTGCCGGTATTTTTTCTGTACCGCTTTGTTGTAAATTCAAAACTGATCTATAAGATCGAACCATATTATTACGCTAGACATTCTGTAGATCAGTTCGCTAGAATGTATGAAGGTGTGAATGATTTCTCGGTAAGATTTACAATGCCGCTCCAGTCCGTTCTTAATTTATCATTGTGGAAATCCAACGAGATATTTGCGAATAAAAGTTTCAATAGAGACGCCGTTTCGTTTCAGTACAGCATGGAACCGGTAAAGGAGTTCAACTTTTACTGCAATGTTACAGCCGGCGAATTTATCCGTTATGATTATTCCAATCCTGAGCAGGCAAAAGGAAAACAGATCAGCGCCGGAATGCAACTGCAATTGACAAATCATTTCAAGACAGGTATCGACATTGCCTACTCTGATCTGTACAGTGAGAATACCGATGCAAAAATTTTCGACGCGACTATTTACAGAAACAACACGGTTATTCAATTCAACGAGAATTTTTACTTAAGAAGCATACTCGAATACAACGATTATCAGAAACAGCTGGGCGTTAATTTGCTGGCGGCGTTTGCTTACATACCGGGAACAGTAATCTATCTTGGTTACGGATCGGTATACGAGAAAGTTAGATGGGAGAACGAAAGATATTCGCCGGCTGATAATTTTCTCATGACGAAGAAAGATTTCTTTCTGAAAGCTTCATATCTCATAAAACTATAAATAGTTTATTTCTATGAACAATATTCATAATATTAGATACAACAATTCATTCATTTTTGCCAATAAGATGAAACAGACCGATAGCGAATCTAATCTTAAGAGGATAGTTTACAAATACACGCTTATCTTCTTCGTTGTGATGATTGCTCTAAATACCCTGAACTACACTTTTCAGGATTTATCCAGCGGCTACAAAGTTTTTTTTGTGCGGATTTTAATTGGCGAGATAGTTGCTTTCGGTTTATTCTATGCGCTTGTTCCCGCCATTTATTATGTAATCATCAACTACCCGATCTCCCAAACGCATCTTGTAAGAAATATTTTAATTCAATTTGCGGCAACGGTAGTAATGACGTCAATTCTTACAAATTTAATTTATGAAGTAAGAACTATTTTTTGGCCGATTCTGGGATTCGGAAAATTTGAATACGGAAAATTCGAATATAGAATAGTGATGGAATATTCCAGAATGCTCTTAATGTACGGGATTCTTTACATCGGCATTTATGCATTAAAGAATTTATTCGACAGTCAGCAGCAAAAAGTAAAAGCGGCACAGCTTGAAGAACAGCTGGCAAAATCCAAAATAGAAGTGCTGCAGATGCAGCTAAACCCGCACTTTTTATTTAACACGCTTAATGTAATTTCCTCTACAATGTATGAAGACGTGAACGCCGCCGATAAAATGATTGCGGATCTAAGCGACCTGCTTCGCATTACATTCAATAAATCCGGCGATAAGGAACAGCCCCTTCATAAAGAAATCGAAATGCTTAACCTGTACGTTGATATAATGAGGATGCGCTTCAAGGATAAATTAAATCTAGAAATTGATACTGATACGGCGGCATCGCAATGCTTGGTCCCGGTTTTCATTCTTCAGCCGCTTGTTGAAAATTCGATCAGACATTCCACTGAGAGTGTCGAAGAAATTTCGATAAAAATCAAAACTTCCCGGGAAGAAGATAAACTTGTTCTTACTGTTCGAGATACAGGTCCGGGCGTGGACGAAACATTTAAGCATGAAAATGGAAACGGGATTGGTCTTTCGAATACTGCTTCGCGGCTGGAAAGTCTTTACGGAAGCAGCCATCAACTCACAATGGGTAATCTTGTTGAAGGCGGATTCGAAGTAAAAATTATTATTCCTTATCACGAAGTGTGATTTATGAACAATGATAGGTTGAAAATTTTAGTTGTAGACGACGAGCCCGCGGCTAGAAAGAAAATCTCTTCTTTCTTAAAAAATGAAACGGGAAATTACCAGATCAAAGAAGCGGGAAACGGACTTGAAGCCGCGGAAAAGATCAATGAATTCAAGCCCGATTTGGTTTTTCTTGATATACAAATGCCTAGAATGACGGGCTTTGAATTGATAAAATCCATCGGAGCGGAGAATATGCCGGCAGTTGTTTTCACAACAGCGTACGATCAGTACGCGATTGATGCGTTTGAAATAAACGTAATCGATTATCTGCTCAAACCATTCGACAATACAAGATTTCAAAAATCTTTTCGGCGCGCGCTTAACGAGATTAAACTGAAAAAAAATCCGGTTAAGATGATCACCAATCTTCTCGATGCAATAGGCAAAGAGAAAAAGAAGATCGATAAGTTTCTTGTGAAGAAGGGACAAAAATATTTCTTTGTCCCTGCTAAAGAAGTATATTGTTTTACAGCTAAAGATAAATATGTTCAGATCGCAACAGAAAACGATTCATACCTGATAAGAGAATCTATTACAAATTTGGAAGAGAACCTAAACTCCGAAACATTCAAGAAAATTCATCGAAGCACAATAATAAATGTTAATTGCGTAAAAGAAATTCAGCCGTGGTCGCACGGTGACTTTATCGTGATAATGACAAGCGGTAAGAAGTTGAATGCAACAAGGAAATTCAGAAGTAACATTTTCGGTGAAGAATAATAATATGAGTAAGATGAACTCGGAGAATGGTCATGATCTACAAAGAAAAAGTTAACTCATTTCTTTCGAAGAAAGTAATTGCTGTTGCAGGCGTTTCAAGAAATCCTAAAACGGAAGTTGGAAACGCGATTTACAAAA
Source organism: Bacteroidota bacterium (assembly GCA_023381535.1). The sequence goes on along the minus strand of JAMCSN010000226.1, from coordinate 81,749 downwards.
AAATTAGAAGTGCCGGTTACACAGTTTTTCCGATCAATCCTTCCGCCGAAATGATTGAAGGCGACAAGTGTTATCCGAATTTGAAAAGCATTCCTCAGAAAGCCGAAGCAGTTTTAATTACAACCAGTCCGAAAAATTCTTTGCAAGTCGTTCGTGAATGTTCCGAGGCGGGGATCAATCTTGTTTGGTTTCACCGATCATTTGGCGACGGAAGCTATTCTAAAGAAGCCGAAGATTTTTGCAACGCCAACGGAATTACCGCAATCACTGCCGGCTGCCCGATGATGCATATTAAAGATGCAGATTTCGGTCATAAGCTTTTTAAATTCTTTTTCAAATTGTCGGGCAAGCTGAAATAACAGTCGCGGCAAATTTCAGTTTTACTTTTTCCCCATCACTGATTATTTTGTCGGCACTTTTTTGACTATGCAGAGGGTCTGTTGGGAAGAGTGGTCGAGCTTAAAAAAACTTGGCGGGAACATCTACTGGACAAAAACTTTCGTGTTCGTGCCGGTTTAACTTTCTTCTTCCTGGCAGTCGTTCTTTTTTCGCTCGCAAAATTTCTTCCGTATAATGAAACACGCCCCGGTTTTTCCATGGATGATCCATTTCTGGATCTGTTTTCACCAATCAAGGTAACGTGGCTAACATTCGGGTTGATTTATTTGGGATTAATCGTTGCCGTCACATCATTAAGTTTTTATCCGGAAAAATTTCTCTTAGCGTTTCAGTCTTACACGGTAATAGCGCTGTTCAGATTGGCAACTATTTATTTTCTTCCGCTCAATGCGCCTGCGGCAACAATTCCGCTCAGAGATCCGGTAGTTGAGTTTTTCGGCGGAGGCTCAACTCTGCTGCGCGATCTTTTCTTTTCCGGTCATACCTCGATGATGTTTCTCTTTTTTCTGATAAGTCCCAACAAAACATTAAAAAGGATTTATCTTATTGCCACATTTTTGGTTGCCGCGTGTGTGCTTGTTCAGCATGTTCATTACACAATTGATGTTATTGCCGCGCCAGTGTTTGCATACACCGGTTATAGGATTGCTCTGCTGGTCGATTCCTACGTAAAAAATCTCGAGTGAATTGGAATTTTTTTCCTCCCGTTATCGTTTAATAACTTGGTTAAAGAAAGTATCCAACGCAAATGATCTCGGAAGCTGCCTATCTGCATTTCCTCAATTCTCTTCTCGACGGGGACAAAAAGCAGTGCATCCAAATAGTCGATAATCTAATAGAGCAAAACGTTTCTGTTAAGGAAGTTTATCTCAATTTGTTTCAGAGATCGATGTACCGCATTGGACAAATGTGGGAAAAGGAACGATGTTCTATCGGCAACGAACATGTTGCAACAAAAATTATTGAAGGACTTATCGAATATGTTGCGGTAAGCAGTCTGAGAGATGCTGCCGATAAAAAATTAGCGCTCGTAACTTGCATTGATAAAGAATATCATGAACTGGGCGCGCGGATGGTTACGGGGTTTCTTGAGGCGCTTGGCTGGAACACTTTATTCGTCGGTGCAAATATTCCGCCGTCGGAAATAATGAAATTGATAAGAGAAAAAATGCCGGACGTAGTCGGCATATCAAGTAGCTTCTATATGAACATTACCAGGCTAATGAATTTAATCCAGCTCATCAAAGAAGAATTTCCGGATCAGGAAATAATCGTCGGCGGTCAGGCGCTTGCCGAAGGACGTTCTGAATGTCTATCAAGTTTTTCCAATGTTCATTACATAACATGTTTGAACGGACTGGAAAAATATCTTGCCCAGACGCACCGTCTTTAGCATTTCTTTTTCAATTCTCTTATACCCGCGGATTTTTTTATCTTAGCACCCGAAAATACTGCCGGAGAATACCATGCATAAATTTGTAAAAGCATTTTTTCTTTTTTTGTTGATTACGCTTTCCATTCAAGCCCAAGAAAAAATTCGAGACATCATAAAACCAGTTGATCTCGTTGCCGGAATTCCGGATTCGATGCTGATTAGCGATATGTTTTATTCTGAAAATTACAACGCAAAGTTTTTACCGAACAAAAATGTTTCGGTCACTTATGATAAACCTTCCGGTAAAATTTATTTTAAGCCGGATATGAATTTTTCCGGTATGGCACTTATTGATTTTACTCTTGGGAAAGATACTTACTCGATACCGGTAATCTCACGCATTCAGCGGAAATTCAAATTCACTTTTAAGCCGGCAAAGAAATATAACAAGATTACTCTCTTCGGAAGTTTCAACGGTTGGGACCGCGGCAATTTGCCGATGCATGAAGTAAAAGGAACCGGCGTTTACGAAGTTGAAGTTCCGCTCGAACCGGGCAGATACGAATACAAATTTTGGGGCGACGGGGAAGAAATTGTTGATCCAAATAACCCAGATAAAAAACCGAACGGCATGGGTGACTTTAATTCATTGTTCAATGTGCCGGAACCGAAGCTCGGCAAATTGTTTTTGTATGTCGGTGGAAAAGAAATTTCTTCCGATGAATCGGAATTCTCTTTCATTTACGAAAACGGGCCAGCCTCGCCGTCCGCCTCGGATCGCCGACTCGCCTCGCTACCAGCCTCGCCTTTGGCTCAACTAGGCGGGCGCGAGCGAAGCGGGAGGCGAGACGGGAGTCTAGGCGGGAAGGACGGAAACAAAATTGGTCCGTCCAATGTAATCGCGCTGCTTAACAACACAAAAATTTCAAAGAAGAATTTAAAAATCACCGGTAACCGGATCGAGCTTTCATTTTCAAAATCAGAACTGAGCGGAAGAAATTTACTTCGTGTTGCTGTTTCGAAAAAAGGAAGAGTAACCAACATTCAATATGTCTATCTCGTTGACGGAGTTCCGGAAAACGGAATAACCGGCAACGATTGGCATGACGCAATAATTTATTCGCTGATGATCGACCGCTTCAGCGACGGCGACAAATCAATCAATAAACCAATCGTTCACGATTCACTTTTCGCTAAAGCGAATTACATGGGCGGAGATTTGCAAGGCATAATCAACAAGCTCAACGAAGGCTACTTCGATTCGCTAAACATTAACACGTTATGGATTTCTCCGGTCAATGATAATCCCGACGAAGCTTACCAAGAATCCGTTCCACCGCACAGATGGTATTCGGGTTATCACGGTTACTGGCCTATTTCATCAACCCGTGTTGAGGATCAATTCGGCACGATGGATAAATTAAAAGAACTCGTCGCTACAGCGCACAAGCACCACATAAAAGTTCTTTTGGATTTTGTAGCCAACCATGTTCACGAGCTTCATCCGTTCTTCAAAGAACATCCCGATTGGTTTGGAAACTTGAAATTGCCGGACGGAAGATTAAACCTTCGTTTATGGGACGAACAAAGATTAACAACTTGGTTTGAGCCGTATCTTCCAAAGTTCAATTATATCGGATCGCAGGTGGCTATCGATACGATGACGTCGAATGCGGTGTGGTGGCTCGAAACTACCGGTGCCGATGGGTTCCGCCAGGACGCGGTGAAACATATCACGAATAAATTCTGGCGAGAGCTGGAGCGCAAGATCAAAAAAGAAATTGAAATTCCGCAGCACAAAAAGGTTTTTCAAATCGGCGAAACTTTTGGAAGTTACGATCTAACTAATTCATATGTAAATAACGGGCAGCTTTCGGCTCAGTTTAATTTTAATCTTTACGACACCGCGCTTCCCGTATTTCTTGATAAAAAAATTTCCTTCAAGACTCTCGATGCCGAAATTAAGAAATCGTTTTTAGTTTACGGCGAAAATAATTTGATGGGCAACATCATGGATAGTCATGACAAAAACAGATTCATGGCGTTTGCCGACGGCGATTTGCAGTTAAGTCAATGGAGCGCAACTGAAGAAGGTTGGAACAATCCGCCGGAAGTTCACAACCCAGCCAACTATGAAAAAGCGAAACTGTATTACGCATATATGAATGCAACTCCAGGACTGCCGGTAATTTATTACGGCAGCGAATTTGGAATGACCGGCGCATCGGATCCGGATAACAGAAGAATGATGCGTTTCGGAAACCAGCTGAGTCCTTACGAAAGAAAAATGCTTGCCGACGTTCGCGAGATCGTAAAAATTAGAAAAGAAAATTCCGCATTGCGGCACGGTGATTTTCTTACGCTTGTTGCGGATACAAACATCTATGCGTTTATCCGTTCCGACATGAACGAAAGAGTTTTAGTCGTTCTAAATAAAAATGGAAACACTGAAGACGTTGAGTTAAAATTACCGGACGTTTACAAAGTTAAATCAGCAGTTGATTTGATAAGCGCCGAAATGTTGAAGGTTGAAAGTGGGAAGTTGAAAGTGAACGTGAAAGGTGTCGGGTACAGATTTTTGAGATTAAAGTAAAAAGCTGGAACAAATACCTCCCTCCAAGCGAGGGAGGTATTTCATGTTTCAAAATTCATCTTACCAAATAAATTTCTTTTTGTCGCGGGGAAATAAATTCACATCCGTCTTTTGTTACAATAACTTCTTCTTCAATCGTTGCAATCCCGTGATTCGGAATCGTCAACCGAGGCTCGATTGTAAATACATTTCCTTCTTCCACATCAAGCATCGGAAGATTTCCGTAACGTTCCCATTTAGGACCGAGCATTGCACCGCCGTCGTGAACAAGTCTTCCAACTTGGTGACCGAGTCCGTGCGGAAATTCTTCGTAACCCTGTATTTGAATGTAGTTCCGTGCAATCTCATCGATCTCCCAACCCTTTTTGCCCGGCTTCAATTCTTTTGCAGAACGGGAAATCGATTCAACAATTACACCGAACCCCCGCTGCACTTCTGCCGGGGCTTTGTCTTCGTGTGGTTTTAGGACGTACCATGTTCGTTGAAGATCGGAACAGTAGCCGTTTACTTTTACGCCGAAGTCCATGTTAACAACGTGACCGGCTTCAACAACGCGGTCTGTTGGACCCGCGTGTGCGCCGGCAGTATCCGGACCGGAAAAAACCGATGGGCAAAATTCTCTTTCCCATGAAGGTTCAAGACCTTTCTTTGCGCACAAATCTAAAACAAAATTCGCCACTTGTTTTTCCGTTACACCGGGCTTCAAATATTTTGTTACTTCATCAAAAATTTTCAGAGCTTCATCAACGGCTTGTTTCATAACATCAATTTCCGCACTAGATTTTCTTCCTCTCAATGCGGCAACAATATCTTCCGATGAAATAAGCGCATCGGCATATTTTGTATCTTTAAGATGATCGAGCAATTCCAAATACAAACCGTGCGTCATCCCGTCTGCTAAAGTTGAATTGCGTGAATAATTGATTGCAATCTTCGACGGTTTGTACATATCTAAAACTTCCAGCAGTTTTTCTTTTACCGACTTCAGGTAGCTGTGAATATTTTTGTACGTCCCGACCATTTTCATGTTTTCCAATTCAAGTGAACCAATAACGGCATGTGTGTCTCCGTTCTTGGTTATAATGAATGCCGACTGCCATGTTGCATTCGCACCGACCGTCATATCAATCATCGGGTCTTTCATGTTTCCGGTCTCGCGCACAAACGTCATCCACATGTCAATATTTTTTTCATTTAATATTTTTACGGACTGATTAATCTTTTCTAAAATCATTTCTTTAGACATAGTTGCACCTCCACAAAATTCAGAATACATTATTTAATAAAACCGTCTTCCAATATTAAGCCGCTGCCCCGCACAATGGTTCTTGTCAACGGAATAAATTGGTAGTCATAGTTCACACGAAATAAACTTATTCAAATGAGCCTTATTTATCAAGGAAATTGAACACTGCTTAGAGGGAACAAAATGATCTTGGTAATCTTTAAGTGAAGAATCAAGCGGTTGGATGTTTTGGCAGCGTGAACGAAAATGTGGTGCCTTCGCCGGGTCTGCTGGAAACGTTAATCTTTCCGCCGTTCAACTCAATCATTTCTTTGCAGAGGATTAAGCCGAGACCGGAACCTTTTTCGTCGTTGGTTCCGTAAGTCGTAAGATGAGCATCTATCCGGAACAATTTTTCCAAATCATCTTCTTTGATTCCGACGCCGTTATCAGTCACGGAGATTTCGATTTCATTTTCTTTATTTAACGAACCGAATGTAATCACTCCGTCCGTACGAGTGAATTTTATAGCGTTGGAAAGGAGATTTTGAACGACGGAAAAAACCATATCCTCATCAGCAAAAACTTTGGCAATATTATCCACTTCGTTGATGATCTTGATTTTTTTCCGGTCGGCATTGTTTGACAAAAGATTGATTACCTGATTTATTTTCAGAAAAATACAGAACGATGTTTGATGTAGTGGAATTTTTCCGCTCTGAATCCTGGACCATTGCAAAAGATTTTCCAGCAATGTGAAAACGCCTTTGGCGGCTTCGTTAATTTTTTCTGCAAAAAGTTTTATCTCGGTTTTTGGCAAGTCGTCTATATCTTCGGAAAGGAACTCGGAAAAACTTAATAGAGAACTAAAGGGACTTCTTAAATCATGGGCTATGATGGAAAAGAATTTGTCTTTGGCTGCGTTGGTATTCTTAAGCTCCTCTTCGGAATTTTTTAATTGAGCGTTCAATCGCCCAAGTTCATCTATCAAACGTTTGAGTTCTGCTTCATTTTTCTTAGTCTGAGTTATATCGCGCAGTATTCCCCTGTACGCAACAATTTTCCCTTCGTTATCTTTAACCGCGTAAGAGGTTTCGAGAAGCGTTTTGATCTCACCTTTCATGTTCTTGATAACGATTTCGTAATCTTTAACAAATCCGTTTCTTTGCAACACATCTTGAAATTTTTTGCGGTCGCTTTGATTGATGTACAAATTTTTTATTAGATCGAAATTTTCTATCGCGCTCGAATCTATTCCGAACAATTCCAATCCCGCAGGATTCAGCGAAATGAATTTTCCTTCCGGGGTGCTTTCGTAAACGACGTCTTTTATTTCCATGAAAAGATTTTGATACCTGAATTGCGTTTCGATTAACAGAGCTTCCGCTTTCAATTGCTCGGTTAAATCTCTTGCAACGCCAACATGCGCAATCACGTTGCCTTCTTCATCTGTTACGACGGAAGTATTGAGTTCAATAAGAAATTCTTCTCCGTTCTTTCTTTTGTTCCAAATTCTTCCGCGCCATCCTTCTTTTGCAGTTGACGGTTGAATTTCTTTTAGTAGCGTCGGATCATTCTTGTTCGATCGGACAATTGCGACATGTTTTCCAACCAACTCCTTTGGATCGTACCCATAGACGTTAGCGAAGGATTTGTTAACATAAAGAATAATGTCGCTTGTATCCGTAATCGAGATACATTCGTTAATCGAGTTGATGGTGTGAAGAGCAAGTTTAAGTTCGCCAATGGTCTCGGATGCGGGGCCGCTGATTTTGGAATAGCCGGAGGAGTTTTGATCTATGTTCGTTGCCTTACTCATCTATGTCGGCACCAATTAAAATTGCGTTGCAATATAATTAATGTTCACGCAAAAATAATCTTTAACTTCTTAACCGGGTATGTTATTGAACATCAAAATGGTTCAATCAAATTTCTTTGCCGCTTTCTTCAGACGGTCCATTATTGCAATGCCAAGCCCCTTTTCTTCAACCGGCTCAACAAGTATTAAATCGAGTTTTTCTTTTTCTAATTCGTGAAGTGCAGAGAACAAATTTGCCGCGGCTTCACGTAGATCCTTTTTCTCTGATAATATTTTTGCCGCTGAAAATGGAAATCCTGTTTTCAATTCCGAAAAAAACAGTACGCCGATTTTTTTATTTTTGTCTAGAAATTTTGCGTCCCAAAATTTAAGCGGAGTATGCGGTGAGTAATGAAAAGGCAACTGACCTGGCGAGGTCGGTTTAGCAATGTCTATCTTTCCCTTTTCGAGCGTGCCGATTTCTTTTTCGATATCATCCTTTGATAACCCGCCAGGCCGCAGCATGTAAAACCTTCCTTCATGAAACTGTACAATTGTCGATTCAACGCCAACCTTGCATTTCCCGCCGTCAAGTATCATGTCAACTTTATCGCCGAGATATTTTGAAACGTGAGAAGCTTCGGTAGGACTAAGATGACCGAACCGGTTTGCGCTCGGCGCAGCGATAGCTGTTCCGCTGCTTTTTATTAAATGCAGTGCAACGGGATGATCCGGCATTCTAACGGCAACGGTTGGGTTACCGGACGTTACGATATCCGGAACAATTTCCGTTTTCGGCAAAACCAACGTTAGCGGTCCAGGCCAGAATTTTTCAATTAGCAAATCAACTTTCTTGTCGTTGAATGTTACGAATTTTTTCAGTGAACTTTTTTCTGCGATATGTAGAATCAAAGGGTTGAATGTGGGACGTTTCTTTACTTCAAAAATTTTAGCGACTGCAATCGGATTTAAAGCATCGGCGCCGAGACCGTAAACTGTTTCAGTCGGAAACGCTACAAGTCCGCCTTGTTTTATTATTCCAGCAGCGGCAGTAATTGTATCGTTATTTGCTTTAACTAAATTCATTTCGACGTAAAGATATAATATTTTGTTAAAGAAGTGTAATTGAAATATCTTTGCGATTAGTTACTGAAACGATACTGTACAAAACAATGAATGAATTGAATGAACTGAAAAATTTCTGCAAAGTGCTTGCGGACGAAAGCGGGAAAATAATTAGAAGTTACTGGCGGACTGAAATTTCCGTAGATACGAAAACAGATTTTTCTCCCGTAACCGTTGCCGATAAAAAAGCCGAAGAGCTGATGCGCGAGATGATTATGAAACGTTTTCCCGATCACGGAATTTTAGGTGAGGAGTTCGGCGAACATAATCCCGATTCGGAATACAAATGGGTTCTCGATCCGATCGACGGAACGAAAAGTTTTATATGCGGCACGGTAACATTTGGAACTCTCATCGCTCTTCTGAAAGATGGTAAGCCGGTTCTCGGCGTGATCAATCAACCGATCTTGAATGAATTTCTAATTGGTGACAACGCTTCAGTTGAACTGAACGGACGCAAAGTAAATGTTAGAAAGTGTAGCAATTTGTCTGAAGCCATTCTTCTCACCACCGATCAGCTCAACATTGAAAAGTACCGCGATATAAAAAAGTTTGACGAGCTTGTTCACAAAGTTAAAATGTACCGTCAATGGGGTGATTGTTACGGGTACTATCTTATTGCAACCGGTTACGCGGATATTATGATCGACCCGATAATGAATCCGTGGGATTTGCTTGCGTTGATTCCAATCATTCATGGTGCAGGCGGAACGATTACGGATTATCAAGGCAACGATCCGGTGAAGGGCGATAGTATTATTGCCACGGGCGGAATAATTCATAAAAATGTTGTAGAAATCCTAAATAATTAATTTTGAATCCACGTCAGAAACCTTTGCAAACTTTCTGCATCTAACGTTTAGACAAACAGAAAGGATTTATAAATGAAAAATATTGTTGAAGGAACTGATTCAAATTTTGCGCAAGAGGTTTTACAATCAAGCACACCGGTATTAGTTGATTTCTGGGCGCCATGGTGCGGGCCATGCAGAATGGTTGCGCCGGTTGTTGAAGAAATTGCAACCGAGCTAAACGGCAAATTAAAAGTTGTGAAAATTAATACCGATGAAAACTTTGGCGTTGCGTCTCAATACGGAATCATGAGCATTCCAACTTTGGGAATATTTAAAAACGGAAAAATGGTTGATACTGTTATCGGCGCTGTTCCGAAATATCATCTTGTAAATAAAATTCAACCTCATCTCGACGCAGTAAACTGATTGCACTTAGATTTTAAAGATGTTATTGTCATGCCGGACTTGATCCGGCATCTTTTTTATCTGGTTGTGAGAAGTAGAGGTTCCGCATCGAGTGGGGAATGACAATGTTACCTCTATTGTAATTGTCTCAAATCCATCAATTCTCTTTGGTGCATCCCGCCAATCTAATTCCTATATTTGATTAAAAAATTGCAGTCTGCATTCAGCTATCGGCGTTCAGCCAAAGATTTTCTGAAAGCTGATGGCCGAAAGCTGACAACTGAGGACTCCAATGTTTTGCCAAGTCGTATTTCCATTGCCGTTCAGAACCGCTTTTACTTATTCCGTTCCGGATCAATTAAAGGATTCGGTTGGAACTGGTAAACGTGTTGTTGCGCCGTTCGGCAAACGTGTGCTCACAGGATTTGTAGTTGGCGTTTCGGAATCAACCGATATAAAAGAAAAAATAAAACCGGTCCGCGATGTTTTAGATGAAAAACCAATCTTTGATGAAACCTCTCTCAAATTTTACGAATGGATTTCCGAATATTACTTAAGCAGCTTGGGGGAAGCGCTAAGAAATTCTGTTCCGTACGGAACGGAGATAGAGTCCAAACGTAAAGTGGTAAGCGATAAAGATTTTTGCTTGAAGTTGTTTAATCAGGAAAGAAAGAAAACTTCTCTCCGGGCTAAGCTTCTATCTGTTCTCTCGCAAAAAGAAATTCACAGCGTGTCGCAGATTCAAAAAGAGCTGAAGAACAAAAATATTTATTCGCTTCTAACCTCGATGGAGAAAATCGGCGCAGTTACTTTGCTGAACGAAGTTGATTCTGCTAAAGTAAAAGTGAAGACGGCGAAGTTTGCAAAGCTCGCAAAGTCGTTGGATGAGACATATCAGGTAATTCCCGAAATCGAAAAGAAGTCTCCGAAGCAAGTCGTGATTTTATTGGAATTGCTTTCAGCTAAGGAACCAATTTTGTTGAGCGAACTTCTGAAGAAAACAAACTCATCATCATCAATCGTTGGCACTCTTGAGAAAAAAGGTATCGTAGAAATCTTTGAGAAAGAAGTTGAAAGGGTTTACTCCGAAACATACAAGGAAGAATCCAAACAAATTGTTCTAACTTCTCGTCAGCAAGAAATTGTTGAGCGCATAAACCAATCGATCGAGAAGAATGCGTTCGAGACATTTCTTATTTACGGAATTACCGGAAGCGGCAAGACGCAAGTTTATATCGAACTTGCAAAAAAGGTTATTGACAAAGGGCGGAGTGTAATTATTCTCGTCCCGGAAATTTCTCTCACGCCGCAAATCACTTCGCGATTTCATAATTATTTTGGCGGCATGACTGCTGTTCTTCACAGCCGTATGTCGTTGGGTGAACGTTACGATTCATGGCGCGGAATTGTTTCCGGCAAATATAAAGTTGTAATCGGTCCGCGTTCGGCATTGTTTGCACCGCTGAAAAATATAGGGCTGATCGTTGTTGATGAAGAGCATGATCAGAGTTATAAACAACACGATCTTGTTCCGAAATATCACGCGCGCGATTCGGCGATAATACGCGCAAAGCTTGAATCATGCCCGGTTATTCTCGGTTCTGCAACGCCGTCGGTTGAAAGCATGTACAACGCGCTCAACAATAAGTTTACTTTGCTTGAACTGCCGGATCGGATTGACGATGCAAAACTTCCGAAAATAAAGTTGGTCGATATAACGATCGAGAAAAAGAAAAAGCGAATGGAAAGCATTTTCTCGCGTGAATTGTTGGATGAGATTGGCAACAGGTTGAAGAAAAAAGAAAGCGTTATAATTTTGCAGAACAGGCGCGGATTTGCGACTCAAGTTTTTTGCAACGATTGCGGTGAAGTTGTCATGTGTCCCGACTGTTCCGTTTCTATGGTGCATCACCTGAACAAAAATATTCTGCAGTGCCACTATTGCGGCATCGTCAAGCCGGTTCCGAAAGCTTGTCCTAACTGCGGTTCTATCGAATTAAAATTTTTTGGAACCGGAACGCAGCGAGTTGAAGACGAACTGGATTACTATTTTCCGAATGCAAAGATCGAACGCGTTGATTCCGATACGATGAGCAGAAAAGGAAAGCTCGGCGAAATTCTGAACAGTTTTCGGAAAGGCGAGATCGATATTCTTGTCGGCACACAAATGGTTTCGAAAGGATTGGATTTTTCAAACGTAACTTTGGTTGGAGTAGTTGCGGCGGAAACGTCTTTGTGGATTCCGGATTTTCGTGCCGACGAAAGAACATTTCAGCTGCTAACACAAGTTTCCGGTCGTTCCGGAAGAAGTGAAAAAGAAGGCGAGGTAATTATTCAAACGCAGAATCAAAAACATTTTGTGCTGCAAAAAGTTTTAGCGAATGATTATAAAAGTTTTTACGAAAAAGAAATCGGTTTGCGCGAACAAGGCGAATATCCGCCGTTTACACGGATCGGCTTAGTTGAAATCAAAGATGAGCGCGAGGACCGTGCACGCGCCGCCATCCGTGAGTTTTATGATCATTTGCGCAAACATGAAAAAGGTTTGAAGTTCACGCCGCCGACGGAGGCAATCATCTACAAAATAAAAGGGCAATACAGATTTCAAATTTTGATTAAGAGCAGCAGAAGAGTTGATCCGTCCGGCAAACTTCTACGCAATGCAATGATAAACTCTTACATTGAGTTCAATCAAAAATCAAAATTCAAAGAAGTTAAACTAATATTGGACGTTGATCCACAAAGCATAATATGAGCAAATCCAAAGCACAAAATTCAAAAAAGTACCAAATTAGGAATTCAAAAAAACGTTTTAGATTTTGTGTTTTGAATTTTGAGATTAGAGTTTTGAGTTTACAAATATTCTATGAAAGAGAAAGCGTTTAAATATTTTGTTCTATACAAACCATACGGTGTGTTAACACAATTCACGGATAAAGCAAACCGCCCAACGTTAGGTTCACTTTTCAAATTTCCGAATGATGCCTGCCCGTCCGATAGGCGGGTTTATCCTGTTGGCAGACTTGATCGCGACAGCGAGGGATTGCTTCTTTTAACTAATGATAAAAGATTAACCGAATACTTGCTCAATCCAAAAAACAAACATGAGCGCGAATATTATGTTCAGGTAGAAGGAATTCCAACCGAAAAAGATTTGGAAAGACTTCGTAACGGAATTGAATTGAATGACGGGAAAACACTTCCCGCAAAAGTTAAGTTGATCGATGACCCGGAATTTCCGCTGCGTGTTCCGCCGATTCGCGAACGGAAAAACATTCCAACTAGCTGGATCAGTCTGACTTTAGTTGAAGGACGCAACCGGCAAGTTAGAAGAATGACGGCGGCTATTGGTTTTCCGACTCTTAGACTTGTACGCGTGAGGATCAAAAATATTTTTCTTGGTAACATAAAAGTTGGAGAAGTGAGGGAATTGAACGAACGCGAAGTGGAATCATTAAAACAGAAGCGACCCGCAAAGGGCCGCCTCTAAAAAAAATTATGCGCCAGTGAACCATCTTAAGAACGGCAACGCTTTGGCAAGGAAGAACAACAGAAAGCTAAAGCCAATCCATAAACCGAATATCATCGCAAAATATTTTCCGGCACTGTTGGACTTGAACATTTTAGCATAACCTATTGCAACTGCTGCATAGAACCAGATGGAAAAAATATCAGCTTTTGATAAGAGAAATCCGCCGATGGTTGTAGTATCTGCGCCTGTAAAAGCAGCGATGCTTGTTGAGTTCATATGTTTATTCATTACTAATGCAACAATTACCATTACAATTGTCTGTAAAATCATTATGTAGTATGGTAGCCCATATGCAACCATAGAATCTTTGTAAGTACCGGTCCCCTTTAATCCAAACTTAACAAAGAGCATGAATACTCCCGAGACAATGAAGAAGACTATAAAGAAAAGTATAGCTGTCGTTACAGTTTGAATTACTACGTTTACAACGGTTACAGGTTGTTTAAATCTATCTCTCATTTCGTCAAGCCGCTTATCCGCGTCTTCTTTAGTCATCTGATGATTGGCTATCATGCTGTTAAATTGCTCTTCAACCTGCCTCATGGTTTTTTCTCTTACTTGGTCTCTGATATTTGGATTGCTCATCATGACAATCCCGGAAAGTATTGTGACGACTATTATAATCAAAAGCGGGGTTATCCAATCGGCTGTCTTGGGTGGAAACTTCGACATCTTCGAAAAAGTATTTCCAGGCTCTGAAAATAAACCAACCAATTTATCGGTGTGGCTCATTTCGAATTCTTCTGATTCTACGGAGGACATCTTAGGAGCTTCTTGGTCTTTCATTTCTTCCATCTAGTTTCTCCTCTTTTAGTTGAACTTCTTAGCTGGGGGTAAGCTGTATGTAATTTAATAAAATTCTTTTATGAAAATGAAAAATATTGATCTTCAGAAACTCATTTTTCTTTCTCCGGAAAAAATATTTCTTCCACTTTTTTTTCAAAAATTTTTGCAATCTTTAGCGCCAAAGGTAAACTGGGATCATACTTCTCACGCTCAATCGCATTTATTGTTTGACGCGAAACATCAAGCAACTTTGCAAGATCGTCCTGAGATAAACGTTTCTCCGCCCGTAAAACATGTAGAATGTTTTTCATTTGTATTTCCGTTTCACAAAGAAAGAAACGGCGAGTTGTGCTATATTCATTCCCAACAATATTGTTATTAACACTTCCATTGGCTCCATCTTAAAACGGTATGCAATTTCTAATAACACGAAAAGTGTGAGGAAAAATTGTAAGGCAATAAAAGTGTAATAAAAAATTTCAAGCTGTATCGTCTTTTGAAGCTCGTCACCCCACGAAGAGGTTGTTTTGTGGCGGATAAATAATAACGCCAAAATCCAGACAGCAGCTAGTAAAACTGCGGTTAGAGATTTAAAGTCTCTGAAATTTTTGTCCATGATAAGAAGAACAACAAACGTAATTATGAATACGAAAAGGATAGCTATCATCCCAAGAGTTAGCCATGATTTTTTATGTTTCATAAGCATTGATCATCTGCTGGAAAGGTTATTCGTATTTTTTATTTATAAATGCTTGTACTAATGCGTGTATTAATACAAAAACTACAAGAACATAGAACCACGGCACGTGAATTTTAAAGAACGACTGAACTAAAAAAAGCGCTACAGCTATACCCGGCAGGAATTGCATTGCTGTGTATGACGCCTCATACTTAATTAAGCGGTCTAATTCATCTTTCTTCTTGGTATAATAGTATTCACCCAAAGCAGTGTAACAGAAGCCTAATGCAAGTAGTCCAATTGAAAATGCCAAATAAACTTTTGATTTTATAAATATGCCTGCTAATAAAAGAAACATTGGAACGATTGCAGTGAACTTGTAGAAAGGGAAAGAAAAATCTTTAAGTGAGTTGAACCAAGATTTAGTTCTTGCTAGAAAATCTATCTTCCTTAGATATAGTGTAAACAGAATTGTAGTAGAGAAAATAAGTAGGTAAGATATAATTAACGGAGTCAGTGAAAGAGGCACACCATACGCAAATTGAAGTAGAGAAACGACGCCAAAAAAAATATTCGTTGCAATAAAAGAAATGGTAACGGTTCTGAGTTTAGAACTTGCATATCTCCCCCACACAATTTTTTTGTAAAATGAAAACAAGTAAATGATTTGAATGAATTCTGAAACCGCAAAAATTATCAAAGTGTATGGCGGTTGATTAGCTGTTCCAGTAAGTGTAAAAACTGGCATTCCTAAGAAGATGCTTATTACATGTATTATTGAAAGAATAGTAGGTTTTGGTAAATCTTCGTCTTTAACTATAAACTTAAATGCCATTTTTGCCTCATTCAAATTTCTAAAATCAAAATATAGCATCCTTTACAAAAAGTCAAGCATGCTTTACAAGTGATTTTTGTTTATTTATCTGTGTAAATCAGTTCAATCCGCGTTATCCGCGTTCTATTCCTTCCTAATAATTCTTAATTTTCTTTTACTAAAAAGAGGTGGTATGAAAACCATTATTGAGCCTTTCAAAATCAAATCGGTTGAACCGATTAGATTTACAACAAAAGAAGAACGCACCAAAATTTTAGAAGATGCCGGGTACAATCCGTTTATGATTCACGCCGACGATGTGCTGATCGACCTTTTGACCGACAGCGGTACCTCGGCAATGAGTTCCGATCAGTGGGCGGGAATTATGCGCGGCGATGAATCGTATGCCGGTGCAAAAAGTTTTTACCGGTTTGAAGCGGCAGTGAAAAAAATTACCAACGACGAATTTATTATCCCCACTCACCAGGGCAGAGCATCGGAAAAAATCCTTTTTTCAATTCTCGGCGGACCCGGTAAATATTTTGTGAGCAATACACTGTTTGACACAACGCGCGCAAACATAGAATTCACCGGTGCCGAGGGGGTTGATCTTTTGTGTGAAGTCGGAAAACATCCCGAGCAGCGCGCACCGTTCAAGGGCAACATGGATATTGATGCGTTGAAAGCGTTCATTCAAAAAATCGGCAAAGAAAATATTCCACTGGTTGTTTTAACTGTTACAAATAATTCCGGCGGCGGTCAGCCGGTATCGATGCAGAACATTCGTGATGTGAAAAAAGTCTGCGAGCAAAACAACATTCCGCTTTTTCTTGACGCCTGCCGTTTTGCCGAGAATGCATACTTCATTAAGAAACGGGAAAACGGATATGCAGATAAACCGGTTTTAGAAATCTGCCAGGAAATGTTTTCGTACGCAGACGGATCGACTATGAGCGCAAAGAAAGACGCACTTGTAAATATAGGCGGATGGCTTTCACTTAACGACGCAGATCTTGCATTAAAATGTCGTAACCTGTTAATAGTAACCGAAGGATTTCCGACTTACGGCGGACTTGCCGGACGCGACCTTGAGGCGATTGCTCAAGGACTGGAAGAAGTTGTTGACGAGCATTATCTGCAGTACAGAATTAGAAGCACTGAATATCTCGGAGAAAAAATTTTAGCAGCAGGCGTTCCAATCATCGAACCGCCGGGCGGTCACGCAATTTACATTGACGCAAAAAGATTTTTGCCACACGTTCCGGCAGAACAATACCCTGGTCAGTCAATCGTTTGCGAACTTTATGTAGAGGGCGGAATCCGAACTGTTGAAATTGGAAGCGTGATGTTCGGTAAAAACGATAAGAACGGAAAATTCATTCCCGCAATGATGGAGCTTGTCCGCCTGGCGATTCCGCGGCGCGTTTATACTCAAAGCCATATAGATTACGTTGCCGAAGTTGTGATTGATGTTTTTAAGAGAAGGGAAAAGTTGAAGGGATATCACATTACGTACGAAGCGCCGATGCTCAGACATTTTACGGCAAAGTTTAAACCGGTTCAATAACTCGGTCGTCTCCATGTTTCCTCTAAGAAACTCAGTGAAAAAATTTTCACAGAGAGACACGGGGAAGTCACAGAGGGCACAGAATGAAAATGAAAATGGAAAAACATTTCTCATATAAATCGCCGCACCAGATCTGGAGAATATTAATCTCAGATTCCGAGAAGCTAATTCTCGAAACGCGCGACGTGAATTCGAAAGAAGTTTTTTTTCACTGCTTCGATTTATGGGAAGGCACCAAAATCTTTTCAGATTTTCAGCTTGAAGACAAATACTGGGTTGGAATAGAAACGGTTCACAAAGACATTATTTACTTTCACAAATTTCCCAAACCGGATTTACCGATCCATGCCGGAATAATTGCATTTGATCCCGCATCACAAAAAATTTTGTGGACAAATGCCGGGCTCTCATTTCTGTTTGCCTACCAAGATAAAATTTACGGATTCAAACAAGGATTTGAAGAACGCTATTTCTATGAACTCGATTACCTTGACGGAAGTCTTACAAAGGAATATGAAAACGATCACGCAGCAATTAACAAGTTAAAGAACCAGGCAAATAACACGAAAGATTGGGGAAGTTATCTTTATCCTGAAATTCTAAAAAATAACAGCGATGAGAAAATCAACCGATTGATAACTCAGCAAACAGGCAAGAATGAAACGGCTGGCGAAGTAGAATATAATGTTTATAACAGTTATCTTTTATTCAGTTATCATTCAAAGGTTTTTGAAAACAGTCTGGTCAACAAATTTTTTGCCGTCGACCTTAATTCCGAAAAAGTTGTTCTTTCAGAAATTCTCAACGCCAACGTTACTGCAATGTTGACCGATTCGTTCTTCCTTTACAAAAACCTTCTGTTTCTTCTTCGCGAAAAGAATGAGGTAATTGTTTACAAGATAGAGTAAGAGCAAGAAAAATGGAAATCTCGCTGGAGGAAAAGAAAATCCTTCTTGAAGCCGCACGCAATTCGATCGAGTTACTTTTTAAAGGTGAAAAAGTCGAGGAGCCGGATTACACAAAGCATCCCATCTTTAAAAGTCACGCCGGGGCTTTTGTTACATTAACAGAATACGGTTCGCTTCGCGGATGCATCGGCTACATTATTTCGGATCAACCGTTATGGCAAACGGTTTGCGAAGCGGCAGTGCAGGCATCACAGAACGATCCGCGCTTTCCATCTGTTCGACGCTCGGAAATCAAAAACCTTGAAATCGAAATTTCTATTCTTTCCGAACCGTTTCCGTTAAACAGCTATGACGAAATAGAAATCGGGAAGCACGGATTGATACTTAACGAAAAAGGAAGACGCGGGCTGCTTCTTCCGCAAGTTCCCATAGAACATCATTTGAACCGCGAACAATTCCTTGATGCAATTTGTCAGAAGACCGGTTTTCCGGCGGGATATTGGCAAAAGAAATTTTTAAGCTTGAGCGCGTTTACCGCAACCGTTTTTAGTGAATCGGAAATTAATTCAGAAACAATTAACAGGGGGTGAAATGCAAAATGTTAGAATAGCCGCTGTGGCGGGAATGTTTTATCCCGCATCTGCAAAAAAGTTGAGCGATGAAATTAAGTTGATGCTGGACCTGAGCAAGCCGGACAAAAAGTTTGAACACGTTAACGGTATTATCTCTCCACATGCCGGTTATATTTATTCGGGCAGAACGGCGGCGTATGCTTTTAATGCTGTTGCAGAAAAAAATTATAAAACCGTCATCATAATTTCACCAAGTCACCGCGAATATTTTCCCGGCATTTCAATTTATCACGGCGACGCTTACGAAACACCGCTTGGAATTGTTCCCGTCAATAATGAAGTAAGGGAAAAATTGATTGCTGACAGCAAACTTATTTTCTCCGGCGTTTTAGGCCACAGAGCCGAACATGCCGTAGAAGTTCAGATACCGTTTCTACAGGTTATCATGAAAGATTTTTCCATTGTGCCGATCGTGATGGGAGATCAGAATAAAGTTTGTGTGAACGAACTTGCCGTAAAACTTTCGAATGTTATGGATGAACAAACTCTCGTTGTAGCAAGCTCCGATTTATCACACTATTATAAAAAAGCCGAAGCGGACCGGCTGGATTCAGTTGTTGAAAAAAGGATTTCCAATTTTGATTACGAAGGACTGCAAGCCGATTTGGAAACGGGTAAATGCGAGGCATGCGGCGGCGGAGCTATAGTAGCAATGATGAAAGCTGCTGACATGATCAAAGCTAAAAACTCTTTGGTGCTTTCGCGGTCGGATTCCGGCGATGTGAGCGGCGATAATTCCCAAGTTGTCGGTTATCTAAGCGCGGCAGTCTTCAATTGAACACTCAGCCAATCTTTTTTATTTGTATGCAGCTTTCTCCAAATCTTTTAACGAATGAAATGGAAAAGGAGGATTAAGATACTCGGCTAAGAATTTGTAAATCTTCATTCGTGTTTCCTTTGCAAGCTTTGTATCGATTCTATCGAAACTATGCCCTCCGGGCGCATCTTTGAAAATTTCATAATCGAATTTTTTGCCTGCTGCTTTTAATGCTTCGATTAAATGTTCAACCTCAACAACATAAACATCGTCGTCATTTGTGTTGGTGTGGATAAGCAGCGGCGTTTTGAGATCGGCAACATGAGTTACCGGCGAACGTTTTCTATATTCGTTAACATCCTGGGTGACGGTTTTACCAATGTGGTATTTCGCCGAAAATTCTTTTTCATATTCTTCGCCGTGCGAACCCATCCGAAGTATTAAATCGCTTACCGGAACTCCGGCGAATGCAACTTTGTAATCGTTTGGATGCTGAAAAATATCCATCAGTGCAATCAGTCCGCCATGGCTCCACCCGACAACGCCTACTCTGTCTTTATCAACAATATCGTAGTTTTCGATTATCCAAGCGCGGCTTGCATTGTTGTCGTCAACTTCAAGTCCGCCGTAATCAATTTTCTCGTAGAAACTTTTTCCGTAGCCTGTGCTGCCGCGGTATTCAGGCGCTACAACAATGTAACCTTGCGCCATCATTTCGCGTATGATGTGGGTATGGTACGTAGTAAAATCGGCATGAACACCGCCATGCGGCAAAACAATCAACGGATATTTTTTGCTGCGGTCAATTTTTACCGGAATGAAAACGTACGCCCAAAACTTAACCGGATTTTTTGCGCCCATGGCTGTTGGATTCGGAACGTTGGCAGGCGGCGGACCGACGATAAACACTTTGTCGATGTTAGCTACGTCGCCGACTTTGTTGTACCACTGAATATCGTCAATTGCTTTTGCAAGCTGATCGAGCCGGTGATCCAAAGCGTCGAATTTTTTTTCGATCAGTTCGTTGCCGTTCTTCTCTTGCGGATAAACGACGCATGTAACCATCACCATCATCAGCATAAAAGCTTTAGCATGACTGAAGCATCTCATTTCTATCTCCATTGGTTGTGATTTTTTACATTAAAATTTTCTAATGATCCATATACAAATTAATGCTCAAATCCTTCCTGTTCCAATATTTTTTTAGTATCATGCGAACCAAAATTCAACATTTCTTAAAATCCAGTACTATCATGCGAGTGTTAAAATTTGGCGGTTCCTCGGTTGGAACGCCGGAAAGAATCTGTAGCGTCATCGATATTCTTAGCGAATACAAGCAGAAGAAAATTCGCTTTGCGGTAGTATCGTCTGCCTTTCAAGGCGTGACCGATGGTCTTATTGCCGTAAGTAAAAAGGCAGTGAATCGTGATGAAACTTACCGAAAGGGTTTTGCTAATCTTAAAGAACTTCACCTAAACGCGGTAGATATTCTTGTTCATGATAAAAATGCTGATGAGCTGAAATCGAAGGTTAATCTTTTGTTGAATGAACTGGAAGAAATTCTCCACGGAATTTTTTTAGTGAAAGAACTCACACTTCGCACTTTGGATTTTGTGATGAGTTTTGGCGAACGGCTTTCATGTACGATAATAGCCGGTGCGATGAATGAACGCGGCATCGATTCCGAATTCCTGGACAGCCGAACAATTATTAAAACAGACGACAACTTCGGCAATGCAAAAGTAAATTTTGAATTGACCGATAAAAATATTGCCGAGCATTTTGCGAAACATAAGAAAGTACAAATTGTAACCGGATTCATCGGTTCAACAGACAAAGGCGAAACAACCACACTTGGACGCGGCGGCTCCGATTATTCCGCTTCAATTTTAGGCGCAGCTTTGAATGCAAAAGAAATTGAAATTTGGACCGATGTTGACGGAATATTAACTGCCGATCCGCGCAAGGTAAGTGATTCATATTCGCTAAATGCCGTTACCTATGAAGAAGCAATGGAGATGTCGCACTTCGGCGCAAAGGTAATTCATCCGCCGACAATGAAACCGGCGCTGATCAAAAAAATTCCAATCAGAATTAAAAATACTTTCAATCCTTCCTTTGTCGGAACTGTTATTGCTGAAAGCGAACCGGAAATCAATTTCAGCGTGAAAGGGATTTCTTCGATCGACGATATCACGCTTTTGAGAATAACCGGAAGCGGAATGGTTGGCGTTGTTGGTGTAGCATCAAGAATTTTCGGCGCGCTCGCAAGGGCAAGCGTCAATGTTATTCTGATTACGCAAGCCTCCTCCGAACACAGTGTTTGCTTTGCAGTTCTACCCCAGCATGGAAAGCAATCCAAAAAATTGATTGAAGAAGAATTCAAATGGGAAATCCGCGACGGAATGATTGACGAGGTAATTGTTGAGCCGGACGTTTCTATCATTGCTGTTGTCGGCGAGAACATGCGCCACACTCCTGGAATTTCCGGAAAAGTTTTTCGTGCGCTCGGCAAAAACGGAATCAACATTGTTGCAATTGCGCAAGGTTCTTCCGAGCTGAATATTTCTTTGGTGATTCCGAAACCAGATTTGAAAAAAGCGCTGAATGTTCTGCACAACTCGCTCTTCTTATCGAAACGTAAAGTTTTGAATTTATTTTTGGTAGGTCCCGGATTGGTAGGCAGCGCGCTGCTCCGTCTTTTGATTGACCGCAATGTTTATGTGTTAGATCGACTTCACACCAACATAAAAGTGGTTGGGCTGCTTAACAGAAAGAAAATGTTTTTCGATGAAAAAGGTATTGACCTAAAAAGTTGGGAAGCGTCGCTTGGCAACACAAAAGAAACATCCGACCTTGAAAAGTTTATCGAGCGGATGAAAGAAATGAATCTTCCCAACTCGATACTTGTTGACTGCACGGCAAACGACAGCGTTGTAAAACATTATTTGGAAGTGTTGAACTCGAGCATTTCAATCGTTACGCCGAATAAGATTGCCAACACACAAAGTTACGACAGGTACACTTCGCTGAAGGAAGCAGCATCGAAGAAAAATGTTCAGTTCAGATACGGCACAAATGTCGGCTCCGCTCTTCCGGTTATCAGCACGCTAAAAGATATTATTGCCAACGGTGATGAAGTTATAAGAATAGAAGGAATTTTTTCCGGCACGCTGAGTTTCATTTTCAACACTCTGAAAGAAAAAGACAGCTTCAGCGAGGTTGTTAAACTTGCCAAGGAGAAAGGTTACACAGAGCCCGATCCGCGCGACGATTTGAGCGGACTCGACATGGCAAGAAAACTTTTGATCCTGATTCGTGAATCGGGCGTTCAATTCGAACTGAAGGACATTGAAATAGAAAAATTGATTTCGCGCGAATCGGAAAAAGCAAAGAACATAGATGAATTTTTCGAACGATTGAAGAAAGACGACGAACGAATAATTCAAAGAAAGAAAAACGCGGCTGCAAAAAATTGTGTGCTGAGTTACATTGCCAGATACGAAAACGGTAAAGCAAGATTGGCAATCGAAGAAATTGATAAGAATCATCCGTTTTCAAATTTGACCAACAGCGAAAACATTGTTGCATTCACAACAAAAAATTATTGGAGAAATCCACTCATTATTCGCGGTCAAGGCGCCGGTGCGGATTTTACGGCTGTCGGGATCCTTTCAGACATTCTAAGAATTTCAAATTACTTGAGTTAAAAAATGAGCGAGACAAGAAAAACTAATGTTGCGATTCTTGGCGCAACAGGTAGCGTGGGGCAAAAATTTATTGAGTTGCTTTCCAACCACCCGTGGTTTGAGATAGCCGAACTCGCGGCGTCCGACAAATCGGCAGGGAAAAAATATAGCGACGCGGTTAACTGGGTAATGCAAACGACGTTAGACAAAAGAATTGCTTCGATGGAAGTTTTGAAATGCGAGCCGAATCTAAAATCAAAAATTGTTTTCTCCGCGCTCGATGCTTCCGTTGCGGGAACTATCGAAGAAGATTTTGCGAAAGCCGGGTACATTGTTATTTCAAACGCTCGCAATCACCGTTTTGATGACGATGTTCCGTTAATGGTGCCGGAGATTAATTCCGATCATCTTGAACTTGTAAAAGTGCAGAGGTTTGGCAAAGGCGCAATCGTAACAAACCCGAACTGCTCAACAATCGGTTTGGTAATGGCGCTCAAACCGATAGCAGATAAATTCGGAATCGAATCCGTGAACGTTGTAACGATGCAGGCAATTTCCGGCGGCGGTTACCCCGGCGTTCCAAGCATGGATATTATTGATAACGTGATACCTTTCATCGGCGGTGAAGAAGAAAAAATGGAAAAAGAACCGAGAAAAATTTTAGGATCGTTGAGCGGTGATAAAATAGATTACGCTCACATGACCATAAGCGCTCAATGCAACCGCGTCAGTGTTATCGACGGACATACGGAAGCTGTTCAAGTAAAACTCAAAAAGAAAATTTCGAAAGAAGAAATTATAAATGCATGGAATAATTTCTCCGGCGAACCGCAAAAACTTAATTTACCTTTCGCACCGGCGAAGCCGATAATTTATTTGGAAGGAGAAAAATATCCTCAGCCGAAACTTCACAGAAATTTGGGAAACGGAATGTCGGTTTCAATCGGCAGACTTCGCGAGTGTCCGTTGTTCGATTACAAGTTTGTCGTTCTTTCACACAACACAGTAAGAGGCGCTGCGGGCGGAACAATTTTAATTGCAGAATTGATGAAAGCAAAAGGTTATCTGGATTAGTTTATGAGTGAAAAAAGTATAAAAGTTACCGCGCCTGCGACAGTTTCAAATGTAGGTCCCGGATTCGACATAATGGGTTTTGCGCTCGACACCGCCGTTGAAGAGATGGTCGTGAGAATTAAAAACAAACCGGGGATTAGAATCAAAAAAATTACCGGCGACAAAAAAGGTTTGCCTCTTAATGTTAAAAAAAATACGGCTACCGTTGCGCTTACGCACATGCTTGCGAAATTGGAAATGAGTATCGGCGTTGAATTAGAGATTAGAAAAAAAATGATTTCAGGAAGCGGACTCGGTTCAAGCGCTGCAAGCGCAGTTGCAGCGCCGTTTGCGCTTAATGAATTGCTGGATCGTCCTTTCAGCAAAAAAGATTTGATGGAATTTGCATTGCTCGGAGAAGAAGTTGCATCGGGCTGCATTCATGCTGATAATGTTGCGCCGTGTCTTTACGGCGGATTCATACTGATTCGCGGGTACAATCCAACAGATATCATTCAGATCGAGCCGCCGAAAAAACTGCATTGCACAATATTGCATCCGCAGTTTGAAATTAAAACTTCCGAAGCGAGAAAACTGATCAAGCAGAATTATTCTTTGAACGAAATAATTTCACAAAGCGGCAATGCCGCTGGTCTCATTGCCGGTTTGATGAATAGCGATTACGGATTGATCAAGCGGTCGTTGAACGATGTAATTGCCGAACCCGCACGTGCTCGATTGATTCCCGGTTTCTATGAAATTAAAGAAGCTGCAATGAATGCCGGTTCAATCGGATGCAGCATTTCGGGATCGGGTCCGGCAATATTTGCATTCAGCACTTCATATGAAAAAGGAATTGAAATCGGCAAAGCTATGAAGAGCGTTTCCTCTAAGCGCGTAGAAAAAAATATTCTTTACGTTTCGCCGATCAACACAGTCGGTCCTAAAATAATCGGTTAGCATGAAATATTTCAGCACACGCAATCGAAAAAATTTTGTTTCTTTCAGAGAAGCCGTTATGCGCGGTCTTGCCAAAGACGGCGGACTATTTCTTCCGGAAAAAATCCCTTCTTTCTCAAAATCTTTTTTAGAAAATCTTCCCACACTTTCGTTTCAAGAAATCGGTTATGAAGCGGCAAAACTGTTTGTTGGTGAGGAGATTAGCGAATCGAAACTTCATGAAATAATTCAACGCTCCGTAACCTTTCCCGCACCAATTGTTGATTTGCATGATCAAATGCATGTACTCGAACTTTTTCACGGACCGACTCTTGCGTTCAAAGATTTCGGCGCACAGTTCATGGCAAGAACGATGGAACATTTTGTTAAAGATGATAACTGTGAGCTGGTAATTCTTGTCGCAACATCGGGTGATACGGGCAGTGCGGTTGCACACGGATTTTACGGCGTTGAAGGAATCAAAGTTTTTCTTTTATATCCAAGCGGAAAAGTTAGCGCGATACAAGAAAAACAATTAACCACTCTCGATAAAAATATTGTCGCGCTGGAAATTCGCGGAACGTTTGACGATTGCCAGCATCTTGTTAAGACTGCTTTCACTGATGCAGATTTGAAGGAAAAATTAAATCTCAGTTCGGCAAACTCGATTAACATTGCGCGGCTTATTCCGCAATCATTCTATTATATAAATGCAGTGAAGCAGTTGAAATCTACCGGAAGAGAAATTATCGTCTCGGTTCCGTCGGGTAATCTCGGAAATATCACGGCGGGATTGATCGCAAAGCACATGGGTCTGCCGGTCGATAAATTTATCGCTGCAACGAATTCAAACGACGTGTTCACAAATTATCTTTCATCAGGCAAGTTCGAACCGAGAAAATCGGTTCAGACTTATTCCAACGCGATGGACGTCGGCAATCCAAGCAACCTTGAACGGGTGAGAAGTTTATTCGGCGATAATTTAGAAAAGATGAAAATCGAGATCGCTTCGTTCAGTTTTAATGATGATGAAACGGTGAAGGGAATAAAAGAAGTTTATGACAAGTTTGGTTATGTGATCGATCCGCACGGTTCGGTTGGCTACCTCGCTATGAGAAAATATTTGTCGCTGCAGCGCAAAACCAATTACGATGCAGTCGTAGTTGAAACTGCGCATCCGGCAAAATTCAAAGATGTGGTTGAAAGTACAATTAACCGAGAAATTGAAATGCCGGGACGGCTTGCAAAATGTCTGAGAAAAGAAAAACATTCCATAAGTCTAGACAGCAAGCTCGAAACTTTCAAAGAATACCTTTTAAGTACTCGCTGAGTGAACCAGCCCCTAACGCTCTCATTCAATTTTATTTTCTCCCGGCATTGAATTAAGAATTCATTTCGAATAAATTCTCTTAAGATTTTCAACACTTAAAGGAAATGAAATGAAAATTGCCAAAATGCTTATGACGATTCTGTTGCTTGTCTTTTCGACTTTTTATTCGCAAGTAATAGACACTTCTTATTTTAGCGGGTTGGATTATAGAAATATCGGTCCGTTCCGCGGCGGAAGGTCTTGTGCCGTTGTGGGCGATCCGTCAAATCAATCGCTTTTCTATTTCGGCGCAACGGGCGGCGGAGTTTGGAAAAGTGAAAATGCCGGCACAACTTGGAAAAATATTTCGGATAAATTTTTCGGCGGGTCGATCGGATCGATTGCCGTGAGCGTGTGGGATCCAAACATAATTTATGTCGGAACCGGCGAAGAAACCGTCCGTGGAAATGTTTCGAGCGGTAACGGAATGTGGAAGAGCGACGATGCCGGGAAAACATGGAAGCATGTCGGACTCGAAGACTCGCGCCATATAACAAGAATTGTTATCGATCCGAAAAATCCGGATTTGGTTTATGCGGCTTGTCTCGGTCATTTGTGGGGACCGAGTTCCGAACGCGGAGTTTACCGTTCTAAAGACGGCGGCAAAATCTGGCAGCGAATTCTTTTCTCCAACGATCAATCCGGTGCAATCGATTTAACAATGGATCCGACAAATCCGCGCGTACTTTTCGCATCAACGTGGCGCGTGATAAGAACACCGTACAGTTTGGAAAGCGGCGGAGAAGGTTCGGCACTTTGGAAATCAACCGACGGCGGAGATACGTGGAAAAATATTTCCAACAATAAAGGACTGCCGAAAGGAACAATTGGAATCATCGGCGTAACGGTTTCGAAAGCTGATCCCCAGCGCGTTTATGCAATTGTAGAAGCGAACGAAGGCGGAGTATTCCGTTCCGATGACGGCGGTGAAAGCTGGATCAAAATTAATGAAGACAGAAATCTTCGTCAGCGAGCCTGGTATTACTCCCGCATCTATGCCGATCCTAAAGACAAAGATAAAGTTTATGTTTTGAATGTCGGTTTCTGGCGATCAAAAGACGGCGGAAAAAGTTTTGAAAGAATCGGAACGCCGCACGGGGATCATCATGATCTATGGATCAATCCAGACAACACCGGCATAATGATCATAGGCGATGACGGCGGCGCGCAGATTACCGTTGACGCCGGAAAAAGTTGGAGTACATATTACAATCAACCCACCGCGCAAATTTACAGAGTATCAACCGATGATCATTTCCCTTACAGAATTTACGGCGCACAGCAAGACAACAGCTCTGTAAGAATTTTTCATCGAACCGACGGCGGAAGTATAGGTGAAAAAGATTGGGAACCGACTGCAGGATTTGAAAGCGGATGGATAACGTCGGACCCGAAGGACAACGATATTGTTTACGGCGGAAACTACGGCGGCTTCATCGGAATGTTGAATCATCGAACCAACGAAAGAAGAGTTGTGAATGTCTGGCCCGATAATCCGATCGGACACGGCGACAAAGATATGAAGTACCGCTTCCAATGGAATTTTCCTCTGATGTTTTCCAAGCACGATCCAAACACGCTTTATGCTGCGGGAAATGTTTTGTTCAAAACTACAAACGGCGGGCAGACTTGGCTGCCGATCAGCGGGGACCTTACACGCAACGACACAACGAAAGAACAGCCAACCGGCGGACCAATTACGAAAGATAATACCGGAGTGGAATATTACTGCACAATTTTTACGATGGCAGAAAGTCCGTTGAAGGATGGAATAATCTGGACGGGTTCGGATGATGGATTAATTTACATTACTACCGATGGCGGAAAGAATTGGCAAAATGTTACGCCGCCGAAAAAATTATTGCCGGAGTGGGCGCAGATAAACAGCATCGAAGCCAATTCATTCAATGAAGGCGGGCTTTATGTTGCGGCTACTCGGTACAAACTTGATGACTACAAACCTTATCTTCTCATGACAAACGATTTCGGAAAAACGTGGAAGAAAATTGTAAACGGAATTGATGATAAACATTTTACGCGCGTGATACGCGCCGATGACAAAAGGAAAGGTCTGCTCTTTGCCGGAACGGAAGAAGGAATGTATGTTTCTTTTAACGACGGAGAAAATTGGCAATCGTTTCAGCAGAATCTTCCCGTTGTGCCGATTACCGATCTCGCGATTAAGAATGAAGACTTGATCGTTGCAACTCAAGGAAGATCGTTCTGGATAATGGATGATTTTTCACCGCTTCGTCAGTTGAACGCCGACGTTATGAATAAGAACTTTTGGCTGTATCAACCGGGGCAAACTTACCGGATGGGAGGAAGCAGCGGAGGAAACGGATTAACGGCAGGAAAAAATTTGCAGAGCGGCGTAATTCTAAATTATTATTTCAAAGAAATGCCGGATAGCGGTTCCGTCGAATTGAAAATTTGCGAAGCTGACGGAAAGATAATTAAGAGCTACAAACCGAAAGCAAAAGAACGAAATGAAAAACTTCCGATAAAAAAAGGGTTGAGCAGATTTATCTGGAACATGCGCTACCCCGATGCTGAAAAATTTGACGGCATGATTTTATGGGGCGGCGGCGGTTTAACCGGACCGCTTGCAGTTCCCGGCGAGTACAAAGCAATTCTGTTTGATGGGAAAGACAGCGTTGTTGTTCCCTTTACTATAGTTAAAGATCCAAGATCGTCTGCGTCTCAACAAGATTTGAAAGAGCAGTTCGATTTTGCGAATGCGGTTTGCAGCAAGCTGACCGAAACTCACAGAGCAATCAAGCAGATCAGAAACATCAGAAAGCAGTTGAAGGATATTAACGAAAGAGTTAAAGAAGAGAAGAACGCCGACGATGTTAAAAAACTAAGCAATGAGATTGATAAGAAAATTACTTCGATAGAAGAAACTTTGTATCAAACAAAAAATAAAAGTCTGCAGGACCCGTTGAACTACCCGGTTAGATTAAACGACAAGCTTGCAGAACTAAATGCGAATGTGGAAACGGGAAGTTTCAAACCGACAGATCAAGCAGTTGCAGTTAAGGACGAACTTATAGGAAAGATTGATGCTGAATTGAATAAGCTGAAAGACGTAATTGCCAACGACATTCCGAAGTTCAACAAGCTGGTTGAAGATGTAAAAGTACCGGCGGTAATTCTAATGAAGGAGAATGACAAAAAATAATTCCGGAATGAATTATAAAAAAAACTTCTGAAAAATTAATTCTACTGAGAGAAAATAAACGGGATGGATTTTAAATTCAATTATAACGAAATTAGTTCAGCATCATTAAATAACAACCTTTCAAATATCCTTCGGGGGTATTAATGAAACACCTAATTTTATTTTTACTTTCTACTACTATGTTTGCTCAAACGGGTTCCTCCATTTCCGATTCATCAACAGTTAAGAAACCGTTTTCTTCCGGCGACGTAGAAATATCTTTTGTCGGCGGATATGCCCGCACAACTTATGAAACCACCTATAGCTATTTATATCCAAATCCGCATGAATCGACATCGAAATCATCAGCCAACGTAATTGACTTAGGGGGAGTTATTGGTTTCTATGTTGCAGAAGGATTCTCGATTGAACCGGAATTCAAGTTTTCATACCTTTTTGGTGAATCAGGCAATTCTGATTTTATTTATTCTCTGATCGGCAATCTTTCTTATTCATATCTCTTGCCGGAATCTAAAGTTGCGTTGTTTATTAGATGTGGTTATGGAGTTGCCAATGGAGTTCCTTTGCTGCCGCCAAACAACGTAATCTATAAAGAGAGTTCTGATAAAACTAGTCGGATTTTTAATCTTGGGATTGGCACCAAAAATTTCTTAACAGAAAACATTCTACTGCGTACCGAACTAGGTTATACATCTTATAGTTATAGTAATGACCAAAAAAATTATGGTGTTACGGGTTACAAAAGAAATTATTCTTTCGTAAAAGTATTGGTCGGGCTTTCATTTCTTTTGTAATTGCTCAACTGAGTTTCTTTGCTGTAAATTTGCAGTCACGAAATCTGACAGAAAGCTTTTGGAGACATTATGAATAAAAAATTTCTTGCTTTGGCTGGGGTCGTAATTTTTTTGTCTTTCTTTTTCAATAATGCTTTTGCAGCTAAAAGCGAAAAAGTAAAATCCAAAGACGGTGTTGAAATTGCTTACACGGTTCACGGCAGCGGCGAGCCGGCGCTTCTGTTTGTTCATGGCTGGAGCTGCAATAAATCATACTGGGATGAACAGGTAAAAACATTCTCTCCCAAGTACAAAGTTGTAACTCTCGATCTAGCCGGACACGGTGAATCTGGTCACAACAGAAAAAATTATACACCGCAATCATTTGGCGGGGATGTTGCCGCAGTTGTGAACAAACTGAAACTCAAAAAAGTTATTCTGATCGGACACTCGATGGGCGGCGCGGCAATTATTGAAGCCGCTGTTCTGCTGAAAGGAAAAGTAATCGGTATAATCGGCGCAGATACATTTCAAGACCTAACTCAAACGATGGAGAAAGCACAAGCAGAACAATTTCTAAAACCGTTTAAGGAAGACTTTGTTAAGCAGACAAGCGGATTTGTGAGATCGATGTTCACACCAAAGTCCGATACTGTTTTAGTGAACAAGGTTGTTAAAGATATGTCTTCGGCGCCGCCGGAAATAGCAATAAATGTCATTCTGAATTTGTTCACCTACAATGCGGTCCCGTCGCTTAAAAAGATTCATGTTCCGTTCATATCGATTAATAATGACCGTTATCCGGTTAAGGTTGAAGAGAACCGCAAGCTTACAAAATCATTTGAGCTCAAAACCATGAAAGGCATCGGGCATTTTATCATGTTGGAGGATCCGGTGGGATTCGATAAACTGCTTCAAGAATCGATTGATGAGTTGGTGAAGAAATGAAAATTCAATCGCAGAAAGATTTTGCCGGTGGCATTCACAAAATAAAAATGAAGTAGAGGAAAAAATGTATCGAATGATTTCAGATTTTATCGAAGATTGGGCTTACGAAAGCGACGCGACACTCAAACTGTTTAGAGCGCTTACCGACCAATCGTTAAATCAGAAAGTTACTCCCGAGGGGAGATCCATTGGCAGACTCGCATGGCATATTACTCAATCCCTTCCTGAAATGTTGAACCGTACCGGGTTGGAAATCGGAATGATAGATGAATCGTCACCGGTTCCGTCAAGCGTATCAATAATAATTTCCGAGTATGAAAAATTTTCTAAAAGAGTCAGTGATGAGATTCAAAAGAACTGGAATGACAAATCTCTTTTTGATGAAGTAAACATGTATGGCGAAATGTGGACCAAAAGAAAAGTTGTGGCTGCATTGATCGGTCATCAAACACATCATCGCGCGCAAATAACCGTTCTGATGAGGCAAGCCGGGCTAAAAGTGCCCGGTGTTTACGGACCATCAAAAGAAGAATGGTCTGCAATAGGAATGCCTGCTCAAGAATAATTATAATCTTGGCAGAAATTTTATTAGATGGTTAGTATCTGTGCGAGGTTTGCCAAGCACAAGGTTTTTAATTTCAATGTCTTAAAAGTTGGGAATAATTATTATGTTAAAATTTTTAATACCCAAAGAAGAAAAGTACTTCCAATATTTTAACGAGATGATCGCTAACGTTGTTGCGATGGCGGAATTGACAAAAAAATTGTTTTCGGAATTGCCGTACAATGCGGAAGTGATTCATCAAATTAAATCGCTGGAAAAACGATGCGATGAAATATCCTCCCGCGTAATTAAAAAGCTCAACAAGACGTTTATTACACCATTTGATAGAGAAGACATCTTAACACTTACGAAAAGAATAGAAGGTGTGAGCAACGCATTAAAATCTTTAGCGGTAAGACTCGAAATTGTAAATCTCGATGTTGCGCTGGATTCCGCCATTAAGCTAACGGAAATCATTCATCTTCAAGTAACCGAGTTGCAGGCTGCTATTAGTAAACTTAAAGAAAGAGATGAGGTTGAAAATCACTGCAAAGTGGTAAAAGATTTGGAATCGGAGGCAGATGTAATTCACCAAGAAACCCTAAAGAAAATTTTTGCGACAACCAATGATGCAATAATGCTAATCAAGAAAAGAGACATCCTTGATATGCTGGAAAAAACTATAGATAGAAATCAACTTGTTGCAAACCTAATCTTAATAATCTTTATCAAAAATAGTTGACTGATAAAATGACATTTCCCATACTCATCATTTCGATGGCTCTCATATTTGATTTCTATAATGGAATGAATGATGCAGCAAATTCTATAGCCACCGTAGTATCTACAAGAGTTCTCTCGCCAATTCAAGCGGTTGCATGGGCAGCTTTTTTTAATTTTTTTGCTGCGTTTACATTCGGTGTTAGTGTAGCAAACACAATTGGCAAAGGTATCGTTGATGTTTCGGTGATAGATAACTTTGTTTTAATCTCGTCATTAGCCGGTGCCATACTTACTACCTCCGTAGCCACTCACCTCGGGTATCCTATCAGCGTGTCTCATGCAATAATCGGCGGTTTGGGTGGTGCTGCTTTAACTAAAGCTGGGGCGGCTTCTTTGATTGTGGCAGGCTACACTAAAGTTTTCATCTTCATTTTTTTAGCACCGATTCTAGGACTTGTAATAGCATGGTTCTTTTCAATTATTACGCTTTGGGTTGTGAAAAACAGCGTGCCGAGAAGAGTGGACAGTATTTTTAGGAAACTTCAATTAATTTCTGCCGCACTCTATAGTTTAAGTCACGGAACTAACGATGCGCAAAAAACGATGGGGATCATCGCTATTGTTTTATTTACCAATGGACTGCTTGGAGGAAGTTTTTACGTTCCGTTTTGGGTTGTAATACTTAGTCATTCGGTAATAGCATTAGGAACATTTATCGGCGGCTGGAAAGTAATTAAAACTCTTGGCATGAGGATGACAAAGTTGACACCGTTTGGTGGGTTTAGCGCTGAAACATCTGCAGGTGTAACTATTTTGGGTGCTACTGCCTTTGGTATTCCGGTCAGTACAACACATACGATTACTGGTTCAATTGCCGGAGTTGGTCTCGTGAAGGGAGTTGGCGGAATCAAATGGTCGGTAGCAAAAAATATTTTGTGGGCATGGATTTTAACAATTCCAATGTCGGCATTCTTTTCATTTGCTACTTATTCGATTTTGAAAGCGCTTTTTCTTTCATAGTACAGAATTTGCTTTGTCTTGGACTCTAACTATTCCCCTCAGCGCGTTAGTATCAGCAATTGCATACATGATTGTAAAATTATTTTGAATTAAGAAATTATCGTTCACACATAATTTTGATCCGGCTCTAACTTCTATCTTCTAACTCCTTTTAGTATATTTGCGCGAAAAATTTTTAAGAGGTGTACCATCACTAAGAATCAGAACGGGACTGTAGAAAAAATTGTATCGCTTGCCAAACGGAGAGGATTTGTATTTCAATCCAGCGAAATTTACGGCGGATTAAACGGTTGCTGGGATTACGGTCCGCTTGGCGTTGAACTCTTGAAGAATGTTAAAGAAGAATGGTGGAAAGCGATGACCTACCGTGAAGATGTTGAAGGTTTGGACGCATCGATCCTAATGCATCCGCGCGTTTGGGAAGCATCCGGTCACGTTGAAAATTTTACCGATCCTATGATTGACTGCAAACAGTGCAAGGCAAGATTTAGATTAGATACGCTGGCGGAACTTCTTTCTGATAAGAATAAAGAAAAAGGATTGATCGAACTGCAGAAAACGGCAGAGGGTGAATCGTTAATTCAGTCGTTGGATTCTAATCTATCGCTTAATGATAAAGTTACGGCAGTTCTCGAAAATCAGAACGCAGCACCAAAACTTTTAGAATTGCTGAACTGTCCCCAGTGCGGAAACAAAGGTACATTCACTCAGCCGCGAAAATTTAATTTGATGTTCAAAACATTTCTCGGTTCGGTTGATGATTCTGCAAACATAATTTATCTGCGACCGGAAACAGCACAAGGAATTTTTGTAAACTTTTTGAATGTTCTGAATTCAAGCCGTCAAAAACTTCCGTTTGGAATTGCGCAGATCGGCAAAGCGTTCCGTAACGAGATCAATACAAAAAACTTTTTGTTCCGCACGCGCGAATTTGAGCAGATGGAAATGCAGTACTTCTGCAAACAAGGAACCGATAAGCAGCATTACGACGAATGGAAAGAAAGAAGAATTAATTGGTTCAAATCGCTTGGAATGACGCCGACAAAATTGCGTTTCCACGATCACCCGAAAGATAAACTTGCGCACTATGCAAAAGAAGCGACTGATATTGAATATGAGTTCCCGTTCGGCTGGGGAGAGATAGAAGGAATTCACAACCGAACCGATTTTGATTTGAGCCGACACCAGGAATATTCGGGCAAGTCGCAATTATATTTCGACGACGAGACAAAAGAGAAATTTATTCCGTACATCATAGAAACATCCGCCGGCGCAAGCCGTTCATTCATGGCGTTTTTAGTTGATGCGTATTATGAAGAGGAAGTCCGCGGTGAACAAAGAAGCGTTTTAAGATTTCATCCGAAATTAGCTCCGGTCAAAGCGGCGATTCTTCCGCTCGTTAACAAAGACGGTATGCCGGAAATCGCGAAGAAAATAGAAAGTGATTTAAGACCATTCTTAAGAATTTTCTACGACGACAAAGGCGCTGTTGGTCGTCGTTATAGAAGAATGGACGAAGCCGGAACTCCATTCTGCATTACCGTTGATACCCAAACATTGCAGGACGAAACCGTTACTGTACGTGAGCGTGATTCAATGGAGCAGGTGAGAGTTCCAATCAGCAGATTGCTGAATTATCTTTTAGAAAAACTTAGATAGATATGCTCTGGAGACACGTTCGACGCGTCTTTATTTTTTCAATCACTCAACACCAAACCACCATGAACAGTTTTTATCAAGCTGCTGATTTTCATTCTTCGGTTTGTAAAAAGGGATTGTGTATTTCTCGCCGATCAACCAGAACTTTTTCTCCTTCAGAATTACCATTGTAAAACAAGGACCAAGCGCGTCGGGGTTAACTTTAAGAACAGCGTTCGAGTTTAAAGTTCGCATGATATCCGAAAGAACTGCATCGCCGGCATAGAAACGAATTAGCGCACTCAAACTTCCGTTAGACAGAATCAAAGCTTCGCTGCGGCATCTTTTGTATAAGTCGCGCATAAGATCGTCCAGAGATTTTTGCCCATTGGAATTTTTCATGATAGCACGGTTAATGTTGCTTGCAAAGATGTCGCCGCGTAAAAGAGGAAGTTTGTTCAGATCTTCATCGCTCCAAAATTCTTTGACGAGTCTTTCGTTCTTTTCGTATCTGACCGGAGAAGTAAAATATTGCCTGAGAACTTGGTTGTACTGATTAACGTACTCATCCAAAGAAATTAATCCGGCACGTAGAAGCAGCAGCCTTCCATAATAACTGGCGAAGCCCTCTTTGAACCAATAGATTAGTTCTTGAGGATCGGCAAAAGTAATTCCGTCACCGAGCCAATTGTGAAAATATTCGCGCGCTATGGATTGTTTGAGCTGGTAATCCAACGTTTTATCCGGCGAAAGAAACAAAGAAAGCGCGTTAGTTCTTGATGCCGCAATTTGGGAATCCTTTTCTTCCATCGGAAGAACAATTTCGACGGTAAATGTTGAACTGTAATCATTCCAAAATTTTCTTTCGGCGTTGAAAATATTTGTTGAAAAGTCGCAAAGTTGATCTTCGGGAAAATTCCATTGACCTCTGATGGCAAAGTAAACCGGGGACTGCCCAATCATGCGCTGATAAATTTTGTAATCGCCGCCGGCAAAAACAGCATGTCTGAACTTCCAGAGAGGAATCCTCACATCTTGAATTTTTTGATTGACGCCGAAGCTGTTTGCGAGGTTCCAATTGGACGGCATGTGGTTCCATGCAATGCGTATTTTGTACTCTGTGTTCAAATCCCATGCGGGCAAAATGAAAAACGTATCACTGTAAAAATGGAAATACTTTTTGTTGGCGACAGCCATGTAATAATTTTTTGCTTCGATATCGCCGTTGCGCGTTTCTTCGAACTGATAATAAATGCGCACAACCGTATTCGGCGTGTAACGCACGGTTTTAGTTTCCGGTTTGTCCGTTTCGTCAATAAATGTATTTGGTGATAAGGTCTTAAGAAATCTCACGCCGGAATTGTTTCCGCGGCTTGTTTGAGAATTCGGCAAAATTATTTTTGTGGTTCCGGATTTCTCGCCTTGGAATTCGAGTACCACGATCAATCGGAAGGCATTTACATCATAGAATGGTTCAATAGAATAGTTTATATCCGGGCTCTGATTTTCCTTTGCACGCGGGGATTTGTTTGCTTCTCCGGCTAATTTTCCGTTAAAAGGAGTTCCTTGAGCGTTGGAACAGAATAGAAATGAAATTGTTAAAATTAAAAGTTGTAGATGTATTTTCATCAATAAACAGAAAAATTTATTAATTTTATTGCAGTATTACAAAATTAATTGATGATATAAAATACAAATATTTAGTTGGACTTGTCTCACGGTTTATTAACACCATACAAAGGCGGGGTAATTGAAACCAAAAGAAATTCTTAAGAACAACCACCAACTTTTTGCTCAGTTAAACGTCAAAACTTTCACTATTCCTCCGGATTTTGTTTATTTTCAAACGATAAAAACATTGCAACACTATTACAATTCAAATCATTTCAAGGAGCCATCCTAATGAAAAGAAAATTCATTTTGTTTTTCGTTTTGGTCACGTTTGTATTGGTCAACGGTCAAGCGAGAAAAATTGATTTTACGGAGTACAAACTAAATAACGGTTTGAATGTCATTTTGCACAAAGACAATACTACTCCAATAGTTGCCGTCACGGTTCTTTACCATGTCGGAAGTAAAGATGAAGATCCGCAGAGGACCGGATTTGCGCATTTCTTCGAACACTTGATGTTTGAAGGTTCGCCGAACATACCTCGTGAAGGATACTTTAAGATTGTTGAAGGTGCAGGGGGACAACTAAACGCTAATACTTCTCAAGACAGAACTTTTTATTTCGAAGTTCTTCCGTCCAATCAATTAGCGCTCGGTCTTTACATGGAATCCGAGAGAATGCTTCATCTTAAAATAGACAGCATCGGAGTCGAGACGCAGAGAAAAGTTGTTAAGGAAGAAAGAAAGCAAAGTTTAGATAACCGCCCGTACGGAACATTGATCGAAAGACTTTTTGCAGATGCATACAAAGTTCATCCTTACAGATGGACGCCAATCGGAAGCGTGCAGTATATCGATCAGGCTAAACTTGGCGAGTTTATGGCGTTCTATAAAAGATTTTATGTTCCGCAGAATGCAACCTTGGCGATTGCAGGCGATATTGACATAAATAAAACCAAAGAGCTCGTCAAAAAATATTTCGGTGATATTCCTAAAGGAACGGAAGAAATCTATAGACCAAAAGAAGTTGAACCGGTGAAAACCGAGGAAGTACGCGACACTGTTTACGATAAAGTTCAACTGCCGTTGGTCTGCGAAGCGTATCATATGCCTGCCGAGGGAACGCCGGATTACTACTCACTCAGTATGTTAACAACACTTTTGTCGGATGGCGAGAGTTCGAGACTTACAAAAGAAATTAAGGACAAACAACAGAAGGCTGCATACTTAGGATCGTTTGCATTTCCACTTGAAGATCCGGGTCTGTTTATTATTTATGGGCTGCCAAATATAGGCGTTAAGGCAGAAGATTTGGAATCTTCATTCCAAACGGAAATTGATAAGGTGAAAAATAATTTGATTAGCGAAACCGAATTTGAAAAAGTGCGCAATCAAATTGAAAGCGAATTTGTAACGAGAAATTCAACCATGAGAGGTATCGCGGAAAGTCTTGCCGATTACTCGGTTTACTATGGCGATGCAAATTTGATTAACACGGAAATTCAACGTTACATGAAAGTTACACGCGAAGACATAAAACGTGTTGCCGATAAATATCTGACAAAGGAAAACAGAGTTGTTCTTTATTACTTGCCGAAATCAATGGAGAAAAAGTAAAGTGATAGAAGAAAAATTTCCGCATGTCATTATCGCGGATTATTTATCAATAAAAGATTGAAATTAATCGGAGTATAAAATGATCAAGAAATTATTAATGCTGTTAATGGTTGTAACGATGGCAAGTCCGGCATTTGCTCAATTGGATAGAAGCAAACTTCCGGCAGCCGGACCCGCACCGGAAGTTAAAATCGGAAGCTACGAATCATTCGAACTTCCAAACGGAATGAAAGTGTTCGTGGTTGAGAATCATAAACTGCCGCGCGTTGCATTCAATTTAGTGCTTGATGTTGATCCCGTGCTCGAAGGCAAAGACGCTGGTTATGTTGCCGCTGCTGGCGAGTTGTTGAGAAC
The DNA here is from genome assembly GCA_023381535.1 of Bacteroidota bacterium. The sequence continues at coordinate 42,898 of JAMCSN010000226.1, read as the reverse complement.
CGGCACAAAAAATAGAACTAAAGACAAAATTGATGAAGAGATTGATTTTTTAGGCGCTAATTTGTCAACGTCTTCAACCAGTGTTTATGCGTCGGGACTCTCCAAGTACAAGGATAAGCTTCTTGATATAATGTCTGACCTTGTAATGAATTCGGTATTCAAACAGGAAGAACTGGATAAGATAAAGAAGCAAATGCTTTCCGGATTGGCTGCTCAGAAGGATGATCCGAATTCGATTGCCCGAAGAGTTCGTGATGTCCTAATGTACGGTAAAGATTATCCGTATGGTGAACCGCAAACGGAAGAAACCGTTAAGTCGTTTACGTTGGATATGTGCAATCAGTATTATCAAACCTATTTTGCGCCGAACGTTGCTTACCTGGCAGTTGTAGGAGATATCAACAAAGCGCAGGCAAAGTCGCTCATTCAAAAATATTTTGGAAAATGGCAGAAGAAAGATGTTCCGAAAAATACCTACGCAACACCTAAAGCTCCGATAGTTGATAAAGTTTGTCTGGTTGACCGCGAGAATTCGGTACAGTCGGTAATTTCGGTTTGCTATCCGATCGAACTGAAAAACGGCAGCGAAGATGTTATTAAAGCTAGTGTCGCTAATCTGATCCTCGGAGGAAATGCAACGGGAAGATTGTTTATGAATTTGCGCGAAGCAAAAGCTTATACTTATGGCGCATATTCAAGCATAAATCCGGATCGACTGGTTGGAAATTTTCTAGCATTCACTTCTGCGCGAAACAGCGTAACGGACAGCTCAATAACCGAAATAATGAACGAGCTGAAAAAAATACGAACCGATAAAGTAACAGACAATGAACTTCAAAAAGCAAAAAATTATATGACCGGCAATTTCATCCGAAGTTTGGAGTCGCCGCAGACGGTTGCGCAATTCGCAATTAACATTGCGCGCTACAACCTGCCGAAAGATTACTATAAAAACTATTTGAAGAACTTATCGGCGGTTACAGCGGATGACGTTCTCGAAATGGCAAAGAAATATGTTAAGCCGAATAACGCATACATTCTTGTGGTAGGAAAAGGCGACGATGTTGCAAAGAAAATTGCAAAGTTTAGTCTTTCGGGAAAGGTTGATTATTACGACATCTACGGTGAAAAGTACGATCCAAATGTTAAGAAGGTGCCGGAAGGTGTGACTGTAGATCAAATTCTAAACAAATACATTGAAGCAATCGGCGGAAGAGAAAAACTTGCGGCGGAGAAAGATCAAACAATAAAACTAACCGGCAGTATGCAGGGCATGAACATTACAATCACTATGTCTAAAAAAGCACCGAACAAATTTTATCAGCTTGTTGATTTTGGTGTGGGACAACAGAAAATAATTTTTGACGGCGTGAAAGGAAAATCAATTGCGATGGGACAGGAAAAAGAACTAACGGGAGATCAGCTTGAATCGATTAAGACGGAAGCAGAAATAAATCCTGTACTCGATTACGCAAAGCTTGGCATTAAACCGGAATTAGTCGGTATGGAATCAATCAACAATAAAGATACTTACAAAGTTGTTCTTACTACGCTCAATGGTAAGAAGTCAACTCAGTATTTCGATGTAAATTCCGGGCTGCTGGCGAGATCGGTTACAACCGCTGAAACGCAGCAGGGAAGTTTTGCTTCGACAATTGATTTTGATGATTACAGAGATGTTCATGGATTGAAGTTTCCGTTCAAATGGCTCCAAAGCACTCCTATGGGATCCATTGAACTTACCACAGCTTCGGTAGAGGTTAACTCGGGATTGAGTGATGCTTTGTTCGAAGTAAAGTAGATTTAAAACCCTTCACAAAAAGCCGCCCCGGAAATATGCCGGAGCGGCTTTTTTATTTCCAACCAAATGTCTTGATTTTGAATCGTTTTCGTAATTTTTCTCCAAATAATTTTGGGAAAAGCACGGAACTTTCATAGTTTTGGAAACGACTAAAACAATAATTGTTTCCTTTGGAACCAATTTATTTATTCATGCGTTTATCTGGAAAACAAAAAGGGTGTTATGAACGACGAAGCAGAAATCAAAAAAAGAATTCTTCTCAAGGCTGATGAAATGTTCATGCAATTCGGATTCAGCAAAGTTACAATGGAAGAAATTGCGGCAGGGCTGGGCATCAGCAAGAAGACTTTGTACAAATGTTTTTCCAACAAAGAACATATACTTAAAGAAGTAATCGGCGAAACCAAATGTGAGATTGAAACCTTCATTGATGGTTTACTTGCCGACAAGTCTGTAGAGTTTATCGACAAAATAAAAACGCTTATGAATTTTCTGGCGAAACATATCGCAAAATTTGACGGACCCATGATTAGAGACGTTATGAAGAATCATCCCGAAATCTGGAAGGATATCCAAGAGTTTAGGAGAGAGAAAACTCATGCGAACTTTTCACGTCTAATTGAAGAGGGAATACAGAGCGGTTTTTTCAGAAAAGATATACCTACTAAACTCATTGTCATGTTGTACGATTCGGCAATGCACGGTCTTTTAGACCGGAGCGCGGTTTCGAATTTGCCGTTGACGTCGGATCAAATCCATCGTGAAGTGAACAAGGTAGTGTTTGAGGGAATTCTTTCCGACGCGGGAAGAGTAAAGTATCGAACAACAAATCTAGAAACTGAAAATTAACGGAGAATCATAAATATGATGCGACTCAGATTTTCACTACTCATTTTCTTCATTGCAGCAATTGCATTTAATGGTCGGTCGATTGCCCAGCAGAAACTTTCTTTGACCGTGGATCAGGCGGTTGACATAGGATTAAAGAATAGCAAGACGCTTCACTTATCGCTGATGAAGTTAAAATATTCGGAAGCAAAACTTAGTGAAGTTAATGCGGCAAGACTTCCGTCAATAAAACTTTCAGCTGCTTACAGAAGACTTAGCAATGTACCGACTTCAACAATTTCAACACCGTTTGGAAATTTTGAAGTTCAGCCGACGATACTTGATAACTATACAACACAGCTTACAATCTTTCAACCGCTGTTTATGGGTTTTAGACTTTCCAGCAGCAGCGACATTGCCGAACAAACTGCAAAGGCATCGAATGAAGATTATAATAAAGACAGAAGCGATTTGGTCTTCAATGTAAAAAATGCTTACTGGTCACTCTTTAAAGCGGCTCAAATGAAAAACGTTATGGATGAAACGGTTGATCAGGCTAAGGCGCACGTTGCCGACGCAAAAAATCTTTTAAATGCCGGCATGCTTACAAAGAATGATTTACTGAAACTGGAAGTGCAGCTTTCCGATTTAATGTTTAAACAAGTTGATGCAGATAATGCCGTTAAGCTTGCAAACGTTGCTTTGAACAGTGTTCTTTGCATTCCGTTGGATACGCAAATTGAAATTGCATCTTCAACTCAGTTTGATAATCAAGATTACGATGCACTGAATAAACTTATAGATGAAGCTGTTCAGAAGAGACCGGAAATTAAATCTGCCGATTATAGAATTAAGGCAAGCGAAGCCGGTGTCACGATGGCTCAGTCTTCATGGTATCCGCAGATCAGCCTTGTCGGCGATTATTATTACAACCGCCCCAATCAAAGAATTTTTCCTGCGAAGGATGGATTTAGAGGTACTTGGGATGCAGGCGTAAACGTGAGCCTAAATATTTGGGATTGGCTTACAACCGCTCATCAAACCGAGCAGGCAGAAACACAGCTTTCGCAAAGTCTTGATGCACGAGGAATTATGAAAGACAACATTACGTTAGAAGTAACACAGAATTATTTGAACTTCGAACAGGCAAAAAAGAAAATCGAGATTTCCGAATTTGGCGTTAAACAAGCCGAAGAAAACATGCGCGTTACTGAAGACAAGTTTAAATCCGGAATGGCTTTGAGCTCCGAAGTAGTTGATGCCGAAACCGCTCTCTCAACGGCAAAAGTAAATTATACAAATTCTAAAGTTGATTACGAACTCGCTAAAGCGAGATTAGATAAATCTATTGGCAAGTAAGAAAATTTAACTGGAGAAATAAAATGAAAAGATGGAAACTTATTACCAGTGTTATAATTGCAGTTGCGGTTGTTGCAACGATTCTGGCGGTCAACAAGAAGAAACTTTCTCAAACCAACGCTGGAGGAATTCAGGACGTTTACTACGTGAGCGTTGCGAAAGTTGAAAAGAAAAATCTTTCTCAATCGCTCAGCTTGGTTGGAACGGTTACTGCTTATAACGACGTTAACATTCTTTCGGAAACACAGGGAAAGATAACAGCGGTTTATGTAAATGTCGGAGATTATAAACCAGCCGGCTCTGTTCTTTTTCAAGTTGACGATGAATTGAAGAAAGCCGCATTCATGAGTGCAGAAGCTAATTACGACAAGGCGAAAAAAGATTACGCGCGCTTCCAAGAGTTATACAAACAGAAATCCGCTACCGATGCGCAGCTTGATCAGGCAAAACTTGGTAACGCGATGGCGGAATCTCAATACATTGTTGCCAAAAGACAATACGAAGACACTAAAATAAAAACTCCAATTTCGGGATACGTAACGTCACGACCGGTCGACCTAGGTACGATGGTTCAGGGTGCGCCTCAAGCCACTTTGGTTGCCAACATTGTTGATATCTCTCGGCTGAAAGTAAAACTTAATGTGTCGGAGAACGACGCTTTCGTATTTAAAGTTGGCGATCCGGTTTCCGTAACGACCGATGTTTATCCCGGTATCACTTTTAAAGGAAGAATTGAATCGATCAGTTCTAAAGGAGACGATGCACATACCTATCCGGTTGAGATAACGATTCCAAATGAAAAAGCTCATCCGCTAAAAGCCGGAATGTTTGCGCGAGTTGAATTTACAACTTTGAATAATCATCAGACACTCGTCATCTCTCGCGATGCGCTTGTAGGCTCGGTTCGAAATCCTCAGGTATTTGTACTTGAAAACGGAATTGCAAAACTGCGCAACATTGTAGTTGGCGACGAATCCGGAACAGACATTCAGGTTCTTCAAGGATTGAACGAAGGCGAAACAGTTGTTGTGAACGGTCAAAATAATTTAGTTGAGAACGTAAAAGTACAAATCGTTAAGTAGGCTCATAAAAAGGAATTTGAAAAATGACAATTACCGAATTATCAATAAAAAGACCGTCGCTGATTATCGTAATATTTGCGGCTCTCATAACTGTGGGACTTTTCAGCTATACCAAGCTCAGTTATGAATTGATACCGAAATTTTCACCGCCGGTTCTTACTATCACAACAATCTATCCGGGAGCTTCACCAAAAGAAGTTGAAACCGGTGTGACAAAACTAATTGAAGACGCGGTTTCCGGAATGGATAAAGTTTCAACCGTGCGTTCAACTTCAATGGAAGGAGTCTCGTCTGTTGTAATTGAATTACTTCAATCGGCAAATACAGATTTTGCCTTGCAGGACGCGCAAAGAAAAGTTGGCGGCATTCTTGCGCAGTTACCTTCGACGGCTAAGGCTCCAACGATTTCAAAGTTTGCTCTCGATGAAATTCCGATTTTGAGAATGGGAGTTTCCGGGAATATGGACTCAAAATCATTTTACCAATTTGTGAAAGATCAACTTCAGCCGAGGCTCTCTCGTGTTGCGGGTGTAGGACAAATTGCATTGGTCGGCGGCGACGAGAGGGAAATAAAAGTGAACCTAGATATGCAAAAATTGAGAGCGTATGGTTTATCGATCTTGCAAGTAGCTCAGGCAATCAAAAATTCAAACCTGGATTTCCCTACCGGCAAGATTAAAGATGCAGACGGGCAGTTCATCGTTCGTCTAGCCGGAAAGATTACTTCTGTTGATGAACTTCGAGATCTATCAATCGGAGAATCACGATACGGCGGCGAGATAAAACTTGGAGACGTTGCCGAGGTTGAAGATGGAATAAAAGATCCAGACAATATTACGCGAATCAATTTCAGAAATACGGTCGGAATAGTTTTGCAGAAGCAGACGGATGCAAACGCAGTTGAAGTTGCCGGACTTGTGAAAACGGAAATGAAAAAACTTGAACAACAGTACAAGAACATTAACTTAAAGTTCGACATTGCCGAAGACGGTTCTCTTTTCACTATTGATGCAGCTAATGCGGTTAAGGAAGACCTTTCAATTGCAATTGTGCTCGTCGCAATTGTGATGTTGATGTTCCTGCACAGCATAAGAAACTCCTTGATCGTTTTGGTTGCAATTCCGTCATCGTTGATTTCAACATTCATTGCAATTTATGCGTTGGGATTCACGCTCAACTTGATGACTTTACTCGGTCTCTCTCTTGTGGTGGGTATCCTTGTGGACGACTCGATAGTAGTGTTGGAGAATATCTATCATTACCTTGAGCGTGGAACGGAGAGAAAAGAAGCGGCATTGCGAGGTAGAAACGAAATTGGTTTTGCTGCTTTGGCAATTACTTCCGTTGACGTTGCGGTATTTCTTCCACTGGCTCTGGTTGGTGGTATCGTTGGAAATATTCTTCGCGAATTTGCCGTTGTGGTTGTGTTTTCGACCTTGATGAGTTTGTTCGTGTCATTTACGATGACTCCGCTTCTTGCATCGCGCTTCGGAAAACTGGAACGCCTTACAAATAGAACATTGCTTGGAAAGTTTGCCCTCTGGTTTGAGAATCAGTTCAAGAAATTCACCGAGTTTTACATCAAAACGTTGAAATGGAGTTTTAATAACCGCGGCAAAGTTGCGTTGGTTACAATAACAATTTTAGTCCTTTCGTTCGCATTGGTTCCTGCCGGATTCATCGGGTTCGAATTCATGACCCAGACCGACAGAGGAGAATTTGCGGTTACGTTGGAACTACCTCCGGGAACCAAGCTTGAGACCACAAATAAAGTTTCTCAAGAAGTTGAAGGCGAGATTGGAAAAATGCCGGAAGTAGAAAAGATGTACGTTAACGTGGGTTCTTCTACAGAAGGTTTGTTGGGATTTTCTTCTGCAAACTCTACCGAGATCGACGTTGTTCTTGTTCCGAAAAACAAAAGGAAAAGAAGCACAGACGAGGTCGGTATTGCAATAAAACAATTGGCAATGAAAATTCCCGGCACCAAAGTTAGAGTAAATCCAATCGGTATTTTCGGTGTGGCGAATCAAACGCCTGTGATACTGCTTCTTTCCGGTCCGAACTATGACGATGTTGTTAAAACTGCAAACCAAGTTGCAGATGTTGTAAAAACGATTCCGGGAACCGCCGACGTTCGTCTTTCTTCGCAAGAAGGAAATCCGGAAACTAGAATCGAACTCGACAGAAGAAAACTCGTGAGCTATGGTTTAACACTTGCCGAAGTCGGCGCCACTTTGCAAGTCGCGCTAACTGGAGACGATGATTCAAAACTTCGCGAAGGCGATACCGATTACGATATCAGAATCGCGCTCGATCAATTTGACCGGTCTAAGACCGATAATTTGGGAGACATAACATTTGTCAACCGGAAAGGTCAAACGATTTATCTAAAGCAGTTCGCAACTATTACCCGGGCAACCGGTCCAACAAAACTTGGACGGCAGGATCGTAACGCATCGGTAATGGTTTACTCTCAAGCAATCAACAGACCAAGCGGCAGCATAGCGCAGGACATCGATAAGAAGTTGAAACAAATGCAGCTTCCGGCGGGAATAACTTATACGTGGGAAGGTGATATTAAAAACCAGAACGAATCGTTCGGCGATCTCGGATTGGTATTCTTAGCCGGTATTCTATTCACTTACATGATCATGGTTGCGCTGTATGATTCATTCGTTTATCCGTTCGTAATTTTGTTTTCGATTCCGCTTGCAATGATCGGTGCGCTGTTTGCACTTGCACTAACAATGAAATCGCTGAGCATCTTTACGTTTCTCGGTATCATTATGCTAATCGGATTGGTGGGCAAGAACGGAATTCTATTGGTCGATCGAACGAATTACATGCGGTCGAAAGGCGAAAGTCTGCACGACGCATTGATCGACGCAGGCAGAATGAGAATCCGCCCGATCTTTATGACAACTCTGACCATGATCTTCGGTATGATGCCGATTGCGCTTTCGTCGAGTTCCGGTTCCGAATGGAAATCCGGTTTGGCTTGGGCATTAATCGGCGGATTGACTTCTTCGCTCTTCTTAACTTTGATCATCGTACCGGTCGTTTATACCAAGGTTGAAGAATATAGATTAAGAATTCCTGTGCTGTTCGGAAAAGTCAGTGATCTCATTCGCTTTAAGAAAAAAGAAAGAGCAGTATTTAGTATTGAGTAGTTAGTAGATAGTATTTAGAAGAAAGAAAGCCGCGGTCAATTGATTGCGGCTTTTTTATTTCTTGGATAGAAAAAAATCGTTTGAAATGGAGTGACTTAATGTATCTTCACCTTCAAAAATATATTCACCTATAAAGCGATATTTCCCTTCTGGTGTATACCGGAACAGTGAAGTGCTGGTTTTGAATCGTGTGCTTGCCCCGCCTGCCAAGTCCCTATCCATAATTTCTACGTTACCGTATCGCTTCCATTGTTGTCCATCAAAGAATTGAATGGTCTCGTACGGGTGCACCCGACAAATTTTTCTTGCTGTATTATTCCAAACGGTTATAAATATGGTATCGGCAAAATTGGTGGCGGGGAGCCAGTAACTGTTTCTATCTGTCCCGATTACTACTTCCGGGGCGATTTGCTCAAGCGGGCCAACATCTGTGCAAGAAATTGAAATTGCGATTATAAATACAAAGGATAGAATTCGAACTTTTTTCATACTTCCCCCGACTCATTCATTTGAAATCACTTTTTAAAAATAGATTACAAGGGAACAATAAATATTTCTTATTTCTTTTAGAACATAAATAAACAAAGATTCATAATCAATTCAGTTAAGCGCCTTCTTTGCGCTCTTAGCGTCTTTGCGAGAAAAAATCTCACGCAAAGCACGCCAAGAAGTTTTTCGCTTGAATGTTTACCGCGTATGATGTTTAATTGCACCAGCAAAAAAATTGGATTACGCCTTGTCACAATATTCCGTAATTGTTTTCGATCTTGGGAATGTTCTCATTCCTTTCGATTACACAAAACCTTTGAATCATTTCAATAAAATTAAGCCGGGACTTGGAGACAAATTTACGCAGCACTACCGCGATCATTACAACGTTCACAGAGAATTTGAAAAAGGAATCTTGAGCGAAGACGAGTATCTTGCAGTTATGATCAAATGGCTTGAGAACAAAGTTACTGCCGAGGAATTCCGCAGGATCATTTCGGATATTTTTACTTTGAACTACGACGTTATTCACCTTATTCCGGAATTAAAAAAGAAATACAAAGTTGTTCTGCTTTCCAACACGAACAGCATCCACAAACAGTACGGTTACGGCGATTATGATTTTCTGAATTGGTTCGATAAACTTTTCCTGTCACATGAAGTCGGCGCCGTAAAACCCGAAGAAAAAATTTATAGAGCGGTAGAACAATTCACGCAGAGACCGTCGCAAGAACATTTTTTTATTGACGACATTCAAGAATACATCGACGGTGCAAAACGATGCGGCTGGAACGGCGTTCAGTTTGTTGGTTATGAAAAACTGATTAGCGAGTTAAAGGAACGTGGAATTATTCAACAACTTTGAAATAAAGTTAAGGAAAGATTGAATAATTGAAAGAAGGAAAGATTCCCAGCAACCCGTTTTTTAATCTTTGAATTTTTTCTTCTTTCAATCTTTAAATTTTTCCATCTTTCCATGCTTCTCTACACCCACCTCTTCCACACGTCCGGCTGGTAACCAATTGTAACTTCCTTTTCATTTCTAACTATCGGTGTTTTCAATAACAGCGGATCGCTCAGCAGTTCCTCTTCAAGATTAAAAACCATGTACTGCATATTTCTTTTCTTGTACTGCTTTCCGTCGCGGTCAATCAATTCTTCGATAGGAATTACGTGTGTAATGTTTTCAAGTTCGCCTTTTGCCAAGCCTTTTTCGTTCAAATCGCGGAAATGAAACTGAATCCTTCTTTCGCTGAAAAATCTTTCCGCCTTTCGCGTTTCGCTACAACCTTTAGTGCCGATTATCTGAACGTTCATCAATTATATCCCGATTCTTAATTGATTCATTGTTTAGCGTGATCAAAAATTATATTTTTCATCGCAAAATAATCAAACAAAGAGCGGAATATTCATGCGGCAAATTAAAATATTACTTTTCATTTTATCGGGAATAATAATTATGAGCTGCGCGCCCAAACAAGAAACGGATAATTTCAAATATGTGACCGAGCAATTTGCGGATCTCAGAATTCAACGCTACAAAGTTCCGGGCTTCGAAACTCTCACGTTAAGACAGAAAGAGCTTATTTATTACTTGTATCAAGCGGCGCTTTCCGGCAGAGAAATTATTTACGATCAGAATTACAAAAACAATTTGTACATCAAGCGCACTCTTGAGGCGATCGTAAACACATACTCCGGCGATAGAACCACGCCCGATTTTCAAAAGTTTATGGTTTATACGAAACGTGTCTGGTTCTCAAACGGAATTCATCATCATTACTCCAACAAAAAGTTTCTGCCGGAATTTTCAAAAGAATATTTCCAAGATCTTGTGTACGGTTCCGATGAATATAAATTGCCGCTTCAAAATGATGAGCGCCCGGCTGATCTTATAAAGAAGCTCACCCCAATTTTATTTGATCCAAACGTGGATGCAATAAAAGTAAACCTTGATCCGAAGGTGGATATGGTAAAAACTTCCGCAGTAAATTTTTATGAAGGAGTTACTCAAAAAGAAGTTGAAGCGTTCTACAAAAAAATGATTAACCCGAACGATTCCGAACCGATATCCTACGGATTAAATTCCAAACTCTTGAGAGAAAAGGGACAAGTTTTCGAACGTCACTATAAGACCAACAGCATGTATGCATTCGCTCTCAAAAAAGTTGTTGAGTGGCTGAACAAAGCGATCACCGTTGCTGAAAACGATCAGCAGAAAAAAGCGCTTCAATTGCTGGTTGAATATTATCAAACGGGCGACTTAAAGAAATGGGACGAGTACAACATCGCATGGGTTAAAGACACGTCTTCGACCGTGGATTTCATAAACGGATTTATTGAAACATACAACGATCCGCTCGGTTACCGCGGAACGTATGAATCGGTTGTGTCGTTCAAAGATCCCGAAGCAACAAAAAGAATTAAAGCCATCAGCGATAACGCGCAGTGGTTCGAAGACAACTCGCCAATTTTGCCGCAGCACAAAAAGAAAAGTGTGAAAGGGATTTCTGCAAAAGTTATAACAGTTGTAACCGAATCCGGGGATTCGTCGCCTTCAACACCGATCGGAATAAATTTACCGAATGCAAACTGGATTCGCAAAGAATACGGATCGAAATCCGTGAATCTCGGCAACATAGTTTACTCATACAACAAAGCCGCCGAGACTAGCGGTGTGCTTGAAGAGTTTGCTTACTCGAAAGAAGAAATTGAACGCGCGAAGAAATACGGCGCTCTCGGCGACGATCTTCACACCGACATGCACGAGGTAATCGGTCACGCATCGGGACAGTTGAATCCCGGCGTGGGAACTCCTAACGAAACATTGAAAAACTACGCATCAACATTGGAAGAAGCTCGCGCGGATTTAGTTGCGCTTTATTTCATCATGGATCAAAAATTAGTTGATATCGGCGTGATGCCGTCGCTTGAAGTCGGCAAAGCGGTTTACGATCAATACATACGCAACGGTTTGATGGTTCAGCTTGCAAGAATTCAGCCCGGGGAAAATGTTGAAGAAGCGCACATGCGCAACCGTCAGTTGATTGCAAAGTGGTCTTACGAAAAAGGAATGAACGATCGAATGATCGAGAAGAAAGTTAGAGACGGCAAAACTTATTTTGTGATTAATGATTACAACAAGTTGAGAACGCTGTTCGGTCAACTTTTGCGAGAGATTCAGAGAATCAAATCGGAAGGCGATTACAACGCCGGAAAAAATTTAGTTGAAACGTACGGCGTCAAAGTCGATCAGCAAATTCACAAAGAAGTTTTGGAACGCTACAAGAAATTGAACATCGCTCCGTATGCGGGGTTCATTAATCCCGTGCTGATTCCGGTTGTTGACGGCGATAGAATCATTGATGTTAAGATTGAATACCCGGACGACTTTACGAAGCAGATGCTGAATTATGCGAAGGAATATTCATTCTTGATGACGTATAATTGATCCCGAAACAAGTTCGGGACAAGCCCACTCGTGTGTCCCCCTCCTTCTCTTCGGCAAGCTCAGAGTGGCGGAGGGGGAAATGGGAATGGTCAAATAGTTGCAGCAATTCTTCTGTAGTGGTAACCGTAAAATAAACCTTAGCAATATTTCACTTCTCGTTTTATTAGCGGATATTTGTGATGAGTATAAAGGACGATACGGGTTCTAATCCATAATTAAATTGCAGTCCGATGAAAAAACGTCATTCCCTTATTTTTCTGATTTTCGCTTTTGTCTTCGCACAGCTTGCGTGGATGGGACTTCTTACCTTGTGGATTTACTGGTACGTCTCCAATAATTTGATCTTCCAACAAGTGGGGGACAAACTTTCTCCACAGATAGTTATCGATAGCCCTAACGTTGGCGTGTTTGTCGGCGGAATTATTTTAATTGTTCTAATTGCCGTCGCGTTGTTTTTTATTTTCCGCAACCTCACGGTGCAAATGAAAGTCACCACTCTTTACGATAACTTCATTGCCAATGTTACGCACGAACTGAAATCGCCGCTATCGTCAATTCAATTATATCTTGAAACGCTCAGCATGAAAAAAGTTCAAGCCGATAAGCAGAAAGAATTTTTAGAAATTATGATGAAGGATGCCAACCGGCTGAAGAAGCTGATAAATTCTATTTTGGAAATATCACGGCTTGAGCAAAAAAGAATTGCCCACGACTATCACGTGTACAACGCCGATTCAATCATTCGGCAGCTTGTTGCCGATGCGGTCGGCCAGTTCCGTCTTTCCGATTCCGCTGTAAAAGTTGAGGGCGAACTTGAGTGCAAATGCGTAATCGATAAAGACGCGATGCAAATTGTTTTTGATAATCTTACCGATAACGCCATTAAGTATTCCAGATCTCCGGTAAATATTAATGTGAAGCTCTCGCGTCTTCCCAAAAAAATTTTGATTGAATTCATCGACAAAGGCATCGGCATCGAGACAAAAAATCAAAAAACAATTTTTAATAAATTTCAGCGGATCGACAACAAAAATATTCCGAACGTAAAGGGCACCGGTCTCGGATTGTACTGGGTAAAAGAAATCGTAAAATTTCACGGCGGCAGAATTTCCGTTATTAGCGAAGGGGAAAACATGGGAAGCTGTTTCAGAATCGAGCTGCCGATTTACCAGACGTCGAAAAAATTCTATGTCAATTCGCTGCTGAGACAAACGGCGCGGAAAGAAAAAATTATGGAAGAAGCCGATGGAGAATGATCGAACAAAAAAAGAAAAAATTTTACTCGTCGAAGATGAAGAAACTCTCGCAATCGGTCTTGAATACAATTTGACCGACGAAGGTTACGCGGTTGATTGGGCAAAGGACGGCAGACAAGCGCTTGTTATGTTCAACACGAACGAATACGATCTTATCATTCTGGATATAATGCTGCCGTATTACAACGGATTTGAAATTGCGCAGCAGGTGCGCGCAAAATATCCCCAGATGCCGATACTTATGCTGACGGCGCGGACGTCTGTGGAAGATAAAGTTAGAGGACTTGAACTCGGCGCGGATGATTACATGACCAAACCGTTTCATCTTCAGGAGCTGCTGCTGCGTATTAGGGGAATGCTGAGGCGTAAGTTGTGGTACAAATCTTCAACGGAATCCCAGCCGGTTTATCATTTCGGAAAAAGCGAAATCAATTTTGAAAACCTCCGCTGCAAATGCGGCGAGAAAGAATTTGTCCTCACACAGCGCGAAGCGATGGTGATGAAATATCTGCTTGAGAGAAAAGGGAAGATTGTTTCGAGGAAAGAATTGCTTGAGAATGTCTGGCACATAACCTCCGAAGTTGAAACGAGAACGGTTGATAATTTTATTTCCCGCCTCAGAAAATATTTTGAGGAAGATCCTCAAAGCCCGGTTTATATTAAAAGTATCCGTAGCGCCGGATACTCGTTTGAAGATAGAAATTAATTGACAACAATTTTGTTTTAAGGTAAGTTGAAGCGGTACCGGAACACTTCTTTAGGGGGTGTGAGATAATAAAATTTGAAAATAACATTTTGATATTGGGTAATTGTAGAAGTAAAAATTTATTGAGACACAATCCTCTCACACCCACTTGACTTGGGGTACTTTGTTTTCGTAATACAGAACAAAGAAAATAAATCTCAGCGAACTGTTAATTTTTGATTTGACAAATTACACTTTTTGTTTTGCAATTGTTGAGATGTCGTTCTAAGCCTATGTGAGTTGCGAATGTTTGCTGGGAGTCTTTAACTTAAAGTTCACGACATTCGAATAAGTGGATGGATGGAATAAACATGTATGATTTGTTAAATCATATTAATGAATTAAAAAAATTATCAAAAATACTTCGTGAGGATGAACTTAGATGTATGAAGCATACTTTAGAAGGCAAAGAACAATTTTGGCGCAGAATGTATGTGCGCTCGTTTTTTGCCCACGTAGAAGGTGTTGCTTATAGACTAAAACAACAAGCACTATCAGCATCAGATAAATTTGGTATAGTTAAGCTCAGCACAGAAGAAATATCAATAATAAATGAAGAATCTTACGAATTTGCCGACAACGCTCGAATAAAAAGACGATCGATATTTTATCCAATTGATATTACAATCAGATTTGCATTTGATGCCGTTCTGAAAGTCCATGGTAAAAAATTAAATCTAAATTTAGGTAATGATAATAGGTGGAACTGTTTCAAAGAATCAATTAAACTACGCAATAGAATCACTCATCCCAAGAACAGCAAAGACTTAATCATTTCTGACGTAGAATTAAATAATTTATTGCAAGCAGTAGATTGGTTTTCTGCAACGCTTAGTTTATTAATAAAAACACTTTTGGAAGCTGACGTATTAACACCTAAAGAATAAATCAATAGGAGTAGTTGAGAATGTGGAAACCCAATGAACATTCAGATCAAGAAAATCTTCAATGGTGCTGGCTTCGAGCGGTTGAATGGGGAAGGTGGCCAATTTTTCTTTCACAAGTTTTTGGACCAATTCTATTACTTTTTTTTAGATGGCAGACGACACTAATTTTTGTTGTTGTATCAAATGTATTGTGGGCTATGTTTGTAAGATATAAATACGTCAATGTTAATCTTGCATTTATCGGCGTAATCGTTACAAAACTTAAATGGTTTATCTGTCCATTGTTGGGATATTATTTTTATTCAAACGATGCAAAACTAGTTGCTGCAATTGCATTGTTGTGGCCTCTTTTAATTTTCGTTATCGGTGTATTACCAACAACGCAAGTTGGAATTATTCAGAACATGTTCATGAATAAATTAAAGTACCCGAAAACGTTTGATAATTCGTGGTAATTTCCCTTGGTTGTTAGGAGCCATTTCTTGATTTGATAACAATACAACCACAATTAAAAAACACCTCAATAATATTTCACCACAGTATCTTGCCGCTCAAAATATCTTTGAACATCACAAAGTCTCCGCTCAAACTGTACAACGGATAAGTAAAAGTAGCGGGACGATTTTTTTCAAAGAAGAAATGACCGACCCATGCGAAACCGTATCCGAAAATTGGCATGAGGATAAACAAGATCCACCGGCTTGTGAAGAGAACATAAACCGCAGTAAGAATCACAAGTGCCGTCCCGGCAAAGTGAAGCCGTCTGCAAGTTATGTCTTGATGCTGGGAAAGGTAGAAAGGATAAAAATCTTTAAATGATTTGTACTGCTTTTCCATATTTGCCTTTCTGATTTTTTATAAAAGATTAGCAAAAATCCTCTAGAATTAACATGGAATGATTGTTAAAAGAAACTATGGTAAAAAAATGGTGATCAATTCGCAGAGAAAATTACTTTACCGCTTCTCAAAATAGATCGAACAAAACCGCTTTTATCATATTGTGTTTCCAAAAGAATCGGTTCAATCCTTACGTCGATTTTTCTGACCAAAGAGAACAGCTTTCCGTTAGCCGTAATGATATTGCCGTTATATTTATCAACAATAACAGCAACGTCAATGTCGCTGTCTTCACGTTCGGTGCCGTTGGCATAGGAACCGAACAAAATAATCTTTTTGACGGGAAATTCTTTCCTAACCTCTTTTGCAAATCTTTTTACTGATGCAATAACTTTTCTGTCCATCTATAAAACTCTTTTGTTCTTTTTAGTAATGATCTACAACGACTGTTATTAAGCGCCTTAGAAATTCTCCGCCTATCGTCCGGGTAGCGCGATTTTATATTTAATGGTATCAATTCATCAAGCAAAATTTGAAAATCATCTTTTAACAACTCGGATAAATTTGTTTTTTCAACTAATAGGTTCAGGTTATGAGTAAACGGAGGTTCTTTACCAACGATTTTCCAGTAATAAGCTTTTAAAATTTTCTCGATAGAGAGATGACAAAAGAAACCAACGTACAAATAGCGCTTACTTTTTAGCATCGCTTCAGCGGTAATTAAGTCGTACTTGGAACTTTCGACCCAATATTCAATTGCAACTTTGATGTTTTCTTTCATATTGCCGCTTCCTCTATTGCTAAGATAAAAAAAGTAAAATTGGAATTCATGCAATTAAACTTTGAAAAGAGCTTTGGTTTTTGATTAAAACGTTAGCGGCAAGGCAGAACTAGCTTGTTCTCTCAGTCAAGATTTTTAAAACACAATCCCCCGAGAAGTAATTAGAGGTGAACTAGTTTAAACCGCACATTCCGTTGGCGCAGCCGCCGCCGTACGATGGAACACCGCAGCTTCCGTCCGAACATGACGGACCGCTGTCGAAACTCGACGAGCTTCCGGTTGAAGCGCTGAAAGACGAAAAAAGTTTTTTGCTGTTTTTAGATTGGCAATCGGGGCAAACAACTTCATCTAAATTGGCGGATGATTTGTGCAGCACATCGAATTTCTTACCGCAGTCGTTGCATTTGTATTCAAAGATTGGCATTTAATTTTCCTTTATGCTATTTGTGTTTTAATTGTTCCAATGTTTTCGAGCGAAGCTTCAATTTTGTCGCCGGGTACCACGCGTCCAACACCTTCGGGTGTTCCGGTGGAAATTAAATCGCCTTTTTCAAGTGTTAATTTTGCCGAAATGAATTTCACAATTTCTACCGGAGAAAAAATCATATTCTTGATTGATGAATTTTGTCTTTCGTTTCCGTTAACCGATAGAGAAAGTTTTTCGTCGCCGCGAAGCCGGTAATCTTTTTTCAAAACCACATCCGTTAGAACGGCGGCAGTGTCAAAACATTTTGCCAGCGTCCACGGATCGCCTTTCTTGCGGTATTCATTCTGCAGATCGCGCAAGGTCATGTCGAGTCCGATTGTGTAACCGTGAATTGCTCTTTCCGCGGCGGCATCGTCGGCATTCTTAACGTCTTCGCCAATGTAAAGTACGAGTTCAACTTCATGTTGAAGATCGTTTGAATAAGAAGGATGAACAACAGACTCGCCGGAGAAAATCACGTTTGAAGCCGGTTTCAAAAAAATGATCGGGAATTCCGGGACATCATTGCCGAGTTCTTTTGCGTGCGCCGCATAATTGCGTCCAACGCAAACCATCTTGCCGATTGAAACTTTTTCTTCGCTGTTTTTGAATTTTAAATATTTCATATCACTAATTAGATGAACATTTTTAAAGATTGATTCAAAATTAAGGAAAAGAATTGTTATTCTAGATATTTAGTTAGGCGTTTTGGTTCTGAATGTTCGATACTTGTTACTGGATACTTGATGTTGGGCGCTTGATTCTTGATATTGAAATGAGGAACTTAAAATAAGTTAGTGCGGGGCACATAATGAGTTACAAGAAATTGGAAATTTGGACGCTCGCCCGTGAGTTGGTCGTTGACATTCATAAAATGACTTTAGACAACTTGCCTAAATTTGAAATGTTTGAAGAGGGAAGCCAGATTAGGCGGTCTAGCAAATCAGTTAAATCAAATATTGTTGAGGGGTATGGAAGAAGATACTATAAGCAAGAGTACATTCATTTCCTTTTAATTTCTTTATCCTCGAATGATGAGACAACCGATCATCTCGAAACTCTTTTCGAAACAAAATCTTTAGCAGATGAAAAGCTTTTCAATGATCTTCATGCTCGTCTTGATATGCTCGGCAAGAAATTGAATTCATTTATTCAATCGGAACAAGAACAACACATTAGTCCAAAATAATCTGGACATTCACTTATCTAGTATCCAGCAACCAGTATCCAGTATCCAGCTACGTCTTTTGTTCTTTCTTCTTTGCAGCCGGGAAGAGTACATTGTTTAGAATTAGCCGGTAGCCGGGCGAGTTTTTGAACAAACTTAAATCCGTTGGTGGATCACCGACCGCATGCTGGTAATCTTCCGGATCGTGACCGCCGTAAAACGTCCACGTGCCGCGTCCGTAATTCCCGTGAATGTATTTCACTTGATCGGTTCCGGCTCGCTCGCCAAGAATTATTACAGAACTCTTGATTAATTTTTTATGGAACATGGTCGTCTGTCCCATGAATCCGTGAATCACGTTCACATGATCTTGTGTGAGCATTGTGGGAACTGGATCGTACTTGGCGGAAAAATCGAACAGTGTAAAATAGTCGTTCTTCTGCTCGCCGATTTCCGCCGGCTGAACATCGATGTCGCTGTATTCATAAACGAGCGGATTCATTTCTAATTTAAAATCCGTGAACGCGAATGTTTGGGTGTAGTCCAATTTTTTTTGTGCATCCGGATCGGGCGGATCGCCGTCGTACATTTTGTCAACGATGTCATCGTTCTGAGCAGCGAGAGCAATATCGAATGAGTCCGTTGCCGAGCACATTGCAAATAAAAATCCGCCTTGTCCAACGTAATTTTTAATTGTTCTAACGACGGCTTTTTCCATTTCGGAAACTTTTTTGAAACCCAAACGCTTTGCTTCTTTTTCATACAGCATTTGTTGCTCTATGTACCACTGCGCGCCGCTGAATGAACCGAAGAATTTTCCATACTGTCCGGTAAAGTCCTCGTGATGAAGATGAAGCCAGTCGTACTTTTCCAAATCACCGCGCAAAATTTGTTCGACCCAAATTTTGTCGTAGCTGATTTCGGCGTAATCCAGCGCGAGCGTTACCGCATCATCCCAAGGCTGAAATCCCGGCGGGACATAAACAGCAATGCGCGGTGCTTTCTCTAGACGCACAACATCCATATTCTGATCTTCGCTCTGAACGAACGAATAAATTTTTGCCGCTTCCTCGTTCGATAACGGTTGAAACGCAACTCCTTTGATCCGGCATTTCATAGCCAGCTGATCGGAATAATTCAACATAAACGATCCGCCGCGGTAGTTGAGAAGCCAATCTGCCGTGTTACCCTCTTTGAGCGCATTGAATGTAATCCCGTAAGCCTTCAAATGATCAGTCTGCTGAAGGTCCATGTAGATAAGAAGTTTCGTTTGTGCAAATAGGGAAGAAGCGATTAGTAAAAATGTGATAAATGTTTTTTTCATTTTCTAAATTTTCTTGGCCGGCTAAAAATATAACCGGCTCGATCCATTATCAATGATAAATAAACCGAGCCGGTAAAATTTCGCAACTAAATGTTAAGCGGTTTTTCTATCGCTCTCAATGTAAACCGGTTTCTCACCTTTCGAAACTACGTCTTTGGTGATCAAACATTTGTCAATGTTTTCCTTTGTGGGGAGTTCATACATAATATCGAGAAGGATTCCTTCCACAATTGAACGCAGCGCGCGCGCGCCGGTTTTTCTTTCAATCGCCTTTTTAACAATTTCTTCGAAAGCAGATTGATCGAACTGCAGATCTACGCCTTCCATACCAAATAGTTTTTGGTATTGTTTGATAATGGCGTTCTTCGGTTCGGTAAGAATATTCTTCATTGCTTTTGAATTCAACGAATGAAGCGGTGCAATGATCGGAAGTCTTCCCACCAATTCCGGAATCAAACCGTATTTTACCAAATCTTCAGGTTGAGCTTTTTGAATGATTCCGTCTCTGTCTGTCTCGGTAGGACTTGCAATGTTGGAATCGAAACCGATAATGTTTTTGTTGATGCGTGAAGCGATGACAGATTCAATTCCTTCAAACGCTCCGCCGCAGACAAACAAAATATTTTTTGTGTTAACGTTGATTAAACTTTGCTCAGGGTGTTTTCTTCCGCCGCGCGGTGGAACTCCGGCAACGGTTCCTTCTAAAATTTTCAACAGCGCTTGTTGCACGCCTTCGCCTGAAACATCTCTTGTGATTGAAGTGCTTTCGCTCTTGCGTGCGATCTTATCAATTTCATCAATGTAAACAATTCCCTTCTGAGCTTTTTCCAAATTGTAATCCGCGGCTTGAAGCAGTCTCACAAGAACCGTTTCAACGTCATCGCCGACGTATCCAGCTTCTGTGAGAGTAGTTGCATCCGCAATTGCAAAAGGAACATCCAAAATTCTTGCGAGGGTTTGTGCTAATAAAGTTTTGCCAACGCCGGTTGGACCGATAAGTAGTATGTTGCTTTTCTCAATTTCAACTTCATCCATTTCAAAAAGAGAAGCCGAAGCATTAATTCTTTTATAGTGATTGTAAACTGCAACAGCCAGAATTTTTTTAGCCAGATCCTGATCAATAACAAATTCATCAAGATTTTTCTTGATCATGTCTGGTGTTAAAGTTGAACTGAAAGTTTCCTTTTTGGGGTAGGTCGAAATATTGTTCTTTAGAATGTCCACGCTTGTCTTAATGCAGATGTCGCAGATGTAAACGTCTGGACCGGCAACCATAGATGTAACTTCACTTCCGTCTCTGCCGCAAAAGGAACATTTAACCGTTCTTGGTTCTCGAAGATCGCTCATTTTTAACCGTTTTTTGTTTGTAGCTTATTAAGTTCTGTACGCGCACGGTCAAAATAGAGGGAGTTGGGGAATTTTTCAAGTAATTTCTCGTAGATTTCCGCAGCTTTTTGAAGATTTTTTACTCCATATTGATAGCATCTTGCGAGCAAAAAAATAGCTTTTTCGCTGAAAATACCACTTTTTTCGTTTCCAGTCAGTTCTTCCAAGATTTTGATCGCAGTGGGCAGATCATCTTTAGCGATTAGAATCTCCGCCAATTTAATTTTTGCGAAGTCATTTAGAATAAAGACGTTTGGGTTATCAGCTAAAGTTTTGAATTCAATCGCAGCTTGTTCCAGCTTATTTTGTAACGTCAGCATATCCGCATGCGAGTAGTTCACAAGATTGATAGAATCCTTTTTTGTTGCGCCGATCAGACCGGAAAGTTCAAGGGCGTCATTTGAAAAATCAGTGGAAAGATTTTTTGTTGCCTCGTTAAACAGTTTAAGCGCATCGGTAAAATTGCCTTTCCAAAAATTTATACGTCCAAGGTAAAACTTGGATTCGGAAAGATCGTTCGGTTGAATGCGTCCATTTGCAGCGGCTTGAACGAAATATTTTTCTGCATCGCTCAGATTATTGTTTTCAATAGCTATCTTGCCGCGGAAAATATTCGATTGAATTCCATAATTGGTTGAAGAAGAAATTTCCGAAAGTTTTTTGTAGAGACTATCGGCTTTTGAATAATCAAAGAGTCGGGTTCTATAAATTTCTGCTATTCTAAAAAGCGCTTCAGTGTTAATTGCATTATCCGGATAACCTTTTACAAACTCGTTATATGCTTCAATAATTTTTTTGTACTCGTCTCCGAACAGCGGAACGGGTTTGTACAACGGTTTCCATGAAGAGTTTGCCGAAAGAAATTTTTGATCGAGTGAGGATTCAAGCGTTCGAGCATATCCGATCTTTGAAGGTTGTGTGTAAGGAGAATTAGAATAGTTTTTCAAAATGAAATTGTACGCTTCAGCCGCCCAATCATATTGACGGGTTCTGAAGGCGTCTTGAGCAAAGATAAACATGTTTGTTCCGTTCCCGTGAAAAATGTTCTCCGACGAGACAACATTTTCAAATGCGTCTTTGAAATTTCCGCTTGAGACAAAAACAAATGTTAGAAGATCGTAAAGTTCCGGCATCGCTTTGGATTTGGCAATAGATTTAACCACGTCAATGGTTTGTTGAGATGCATCAGGACGATTTATATAACTCATGATTCGCGACTTTACAACCGCTAATTGCTCGGGGTGTTTTTCAATCAAGAAACAAAATTCTTCCGCCGCGTCTTTGAATTTCATATTTGCAGCGTAAATATTTCCGAGATCAAATGAGAAAACGGTCGGGTCGGCAGAATGTTCCTTACCTTTTTTCAGAATGTCAATCGCTTTATCGAAAGCCCGGTTCTCGATAGCATAGTTTGCAATCACTCTGTATCCCACAGTCGATTCAGGACTGATCTTGAGCCCTTTATCCCACGTCTCGTATGCTTTTTGTGATTGATCCATTATGTAGTAAGTACTCCCAAGCAACCCGTAAAGATTGTAATCGTTTGGAGTCTGAAGAATTTTTTGGTTAAGAAGTTCGACCGACTTATCATACTTCTTCTGCGCAACTAAAACTTTGTTCAACGATTCAAAGAATGTATAATTCCATGGCTGTGCGTCGTAAAGCTCTCTATAGAGCGATTCAGCTTTTTCCAGTCTGCCTGCAACTTCGTAGCTTTGTGCAAGACGGAATTTGTTATCTAGATTGGTTTCAACCTGAGCGAACAGGTTGATCGCAAGTAAGAAAAGCAGAGAGAGAAACAGCGCAGATTTAAGTTTATTCACTCGCCAGATACTTCTCATCAAAAATATTTCCGATGTTTAAAATTTTGTTAGGATCGAAGACAAGCTTTAACTTCGCCATTTCTTTTATAGATTTTTCACCATACATCGCGAGCAAATATTCCCGTTTAAGTTTCCCGATTCCGTGTTCGGCGGAAACAGTTCCCTTTAGTCTAACCGCTTCCTCGCAGATTTTAGAGTAGAGTTCTTTTGCTTTTTTGTACTCTGATTCATCTCTCGGCAGCATATTCAGGTGCGGATGACAATCGCCAAAGTGTCCATAGACAATGTATCCCAGCTTAGCGTCTTCAACGGTTTTCTTCATCCATTGTAGAAACGGTCTGAAATTGGAAACCGGAACCGCTACGTCTGTACCAACTTTTTTAAGTCCTTTGCTTGCTATGAATTCATTTACCTTCCATGATGCGGCATGTCGGAAGTCTTTAAACTTTTCCTGTTCTTTTTTGTTGATGGCGATCCACGCAATGTTTTCGTCGGCGTTATGTTTGTTGATTAATTCTGTCCATCTGACAATTACTTCTTCATCGTTATCAATTATTTCTTGTTCAAACCAAACCGCGCCGGAAATGTCCGGTGGAACGTTTTGGTAATCTCCGCGCAGAAAATTTAAAGCGTTGTTATCAAAATATTCCAAACTACGCGCAGAGATGATGTCTTCCGATTTTCGTTTCGAAAAGTTTCGAGCATCGTCAATAAAATTCAGCGCATCATTCTCGGTATAGAAGAACACAACGCACGACAAAACTTCTTTTGGCAGATCAAGCAGACGAAATTTTATTTCGGTTATGATGCCGATGGTTCCTTCGGCGCCGATAAACAAATCAATCAAGTCCATGCCGCCCGAACAAAAATATCCAGCCGCATTTTTTGTGTCTGGCATTTTGTAATCCGGAAGAGTGAATGAAATTTTGTTTCCGGGCTCCGTTAGAACTTCTGCATTAAGGTTATCCGCAAAACATTTTCCTCGTTCTATATCAACAACATCTCCGGTCGGTAAAACAACCCGCAAGCCGATAACATAATTTCGTGTTGAACCGTATTTAAATGTTCTGGAACCCGACGCATTTGTTGCTACAGTTCCGCCGACAAAACAATTTCTTTCGGTTGGATCAACCGGATAAAATAGATTTTCAGATTCAACCAGGTCCTGCATGTCTTTCAGTATTACTCCGGGTTCAACTCGAACGAACATTTTCTCTTTGTTCAACTCTAAAATCTTGTTCATCTTTTCTAACGAGATAACCGCGCCGCCTTCGGGCACGCGAGAACCTGTTATGCCGGTTCCATTTCCGGAGACAGTCGCCTTTCTTTTGTCTTGGTTCAATTGCTTGATCAGTTGAACAAGCTCTTCCTCATTCTGCGGAAAGAACACTTCATCACAGGAACCTTTATAGTTGGAAGCGTCCGACAAAAAATTTTGTATTTCATCAAGATTTTTTTTGATAATCATTTTGGGCGGCTAATTGTGGGAAATAATTTGTTACTTGTTAATCGGTCATCAATCGAAAGATTTGCCGTGCTTTTTCATAATCTCTTTCCATGTCTCCAAATCAAGCTGTTCTGATTCTTCAATCAGCATTATCGGAATGTCATCTTCAATTCTATATCGTCTGCGCGTGTTTTTATCAACGGAGACAAGAAAATTTCCATCAAGAACCAAATCTGCTTTTGTTTCGGGGCAGCAGAGAATATCCAACAGTTCTTTCGAAATCATTTTGTACCTCTCACAACTTTGAACGCTAATTGGTAAATTGTGTGCAAAATTAATCATAATTAATCTAACTAATTTTCTCATAAATAATAGACCCTGATTCTGGATGTTGGATACAAGATGCTGGATAATAGAAAAATTTATTGATAGACATAGCGTGGCAAATCGCAATGGTTAATGTTTGATAGAAAACGGGAAAAATTGTTCTAAAATATCTTGACACAAAAAGCAAAGAGTTAACCGACAATACTATAATGATATTATTCCAGTATCCAGAATCAAGTATCTAGAATCGAGTGTCCACTCTTTGGCATTGATGTTTGTTCCGGCGTTCGAACCAACGGTAAACTTGATGAGCAAAAGCTGAAATCATTCTTTGAGCAAAAGTTCATTTTTTACATCAACAAATAAGCCGTTCAATCCTATTATCACTCTAAAAAGTTTACTTTTTTGTTGCGTCATTAAAGAGATAAAATTATTTTCAAATCAGAATTCATAGGCGCATATCTTATTTAAAAGCCTTTTTTTGACACTGTGATAACAATTTATCGAAAGGATTTTCACTAATAATCGGAATCTATAATCGGGAAACCTGATCATAAAAAAATAGCACGAGGAGAAACATAATGGACTCTTCCTCTGACAAAGTAAATCAAGATCAGTTAGTTTCATACTTACAAAATTTAGAATCGAGAATCTCGCGAATTGAATCTCATCTCCAACTCGATGAATATTCATCGGAGAATGAATTCAAGTTGCCGCCGATATTCCCGCGTAAGATTTCAGATCAAGCAGATAGTCTTGAAGAAACAATTGGACAATTCTGGTTTGCAAAAGTTGGAATTGTCATTCTTGCCATCGGTATTGTTTTCCTCTTAACCTTTCCTTACAAAAATTTGCCTTCGGTGGTGCCAAGTCTTTTCGGTTATGTAATAGTGGGCGCGCTGATTTTTTTATCAAGATACTCCAGCAAGTCGCTGCCGTTTCTTTCTCATTATATTTTCGGCGGAGGATTGCTGCTTTTGTATTTCACAACGCTTCGACTTCACTACTTTGGAATTGAACGCGCTATCGAAAGCGAAATCGTTGAAACTATCCTGCTGACTATTGCGTCTGTTCTTTACCTGGTAATTGCGTATAGACGAAAATCAATTTATCTGAGTTCGATCGGAATAACTTTAGCGGCAATTACCATTCTCATAAGCAACAACAGCTATTCCGTTTTTCTTTCTTTAATGGTTCTTTCGTTCTTTATTGTTCACCTAAAAATAAAATTTGACTGGAACCCGCTTTACAATTTTGGAATTGCGTTAGTGTATCTGACCAACTTTATTTGGTTCATCAACGATCCAGTGGTCGGAAATCAAGTTGGTCTTCGCACGCTACCAGAGATCAATCTTTTTGCTTATCTAGTTTATGCCGCTATCTTTGCTTCGGCTAGTTTGTATCATCAAAACAAGGAAGCTGAAAAGTACACTATAATATTGAACTCACTTTTCAACTGTTTTTGGTCGTACGGATTCTTCCTATTAATCACGCTTCTTAAGTACAAAGAAATTCTGCCTCTTTCTCATTTTGTTGCTTCCATTATTTTTCTAACAATTTCCGTTTTGTTCTGGGTGAAGGAAGAAAGCAAATATGCGGCTTTCTTCTACTCGATCCTCGGCTACACGGCATTAAGCATAGCGATCGTAGCGCAATTCAAAGAACCGGATTACTTTGTATGGCTAAGCTGGCAAAGCATAATTGTTGTATCAACAGCAATCTGGTTCCGGTCTAAGTTTATTATCGTTGCAAATTTTGTGATGTATATAATCATATTCTTTTCTTATCTGGCGTTATCTGGAAGTTTTGGAGTGGTCAGTTTAAGCTTTGGAATTGTTGCTCTAACCAGCGCAAGGATTTTGAATTGGAAAAAAGACCGGTTGGATTTAAAAACAGAAGTAATGAGAATCTCTTACCTAGCGGCGGCGTTTTTCATTTTTCCGTATGCATTATATCATATCGTTCCGCAAAATTATGTAAGTCTTTCGTGGACAGTGGTAGCGTTAGCGTACTATGCGATGAGTGTAATCTTAAAAAATAAAAAGTACCGATGGATGGCATTGCTGACGTTTTTGTTAACGGTATTACATATTCTTTTCGTTGGTACAACAAATTTAGATCCGACTTATAGAATTGTTTCGTTTATTGTTCTTGGCGTTGCACTTGTGTTGATCTCTGTTTTGTATGCAAGAAAAAAATCAAAATCGGTATTACTGACTGATGCTGGAGTTGAATCATCTGATAAATCATAAATGAGTAATTCACCTTACGCAAAATGAGCTCTTTGTCATTCCGAACTTGTTTCGGAATCTCTTTTTGAGTTGTTTTTAGATGCTGAAACAAGTTCAGCATGACATCTTTAACTTTTGCGTAAGGTGAATGATTAATTCACAAAATGCGGAGAAAATATTTTCATGAAGAATTTTCTTGCAGGAATTCCGGAACAGGTAAAACGATTATCGGTATTGCTTGTAATACTTGTGATTGTTTTTGTTGTTGTCCGCTCGACTTTAATTCCAAATGATTTCGGGAAGATTGGTCATTACCGGGCATCGGCGGTACAGAATATTGCTAACAACGAGTTACATTACGCGGGGCAGGAAGTCTGTGTAGATTGCCATGACGATATTGTAGCAATTAAAACAAAAGGTTATCATAAAAATCTTTCATGCGAAGTTTGTCACGGACCTTCTATAAAACACACGGAATCGCCGGACGAATTCAAACCCCAGATTCAGCGCAACAGAAGTTTTTGTCCAACGTGTCATGAATATTTGCCTTCGAGACCGACTGGATTTCCGCAGATTGTTTCTGCTTCACACAATCCAAGAAAAATTTGCGTGTCGTGTCATAATCCTCATAATCCGGTTCCGCCTGTAACGCCCCAAGGTTGCAAAGCATGTCATGCTGAAATTGCCGCGACAAAATCGCTGTCGTTCCATTCGGAAATACCGTGCACAAAATGTCATGAAGCAAATGAAAAACACAAACTCAGTCCGAGAGATAATCTGCCTACAAAACCGACGACACGAGAGTTCTGCGGTCAATGTCACGCTGAGGACGCAAACAGCCCAAAAGATATTCCAAGAATTAACATGGCTACGCATGAGCCGAGATACGTTTGCTGGCAATGTCACTATCCACATTTACCGGAGGCTCAATAATGGAAAAGAAAATTAATGAAGCCGAGAAAAAATTAGAAAGAAGAAATTTCCTTAAGAAACTGGCTGTTGTTTCGATGGCTCCTATTGCATTCGGATTTTTGGGTTCGGGCGAGAAACTGATGGGTTTGAAAAAATGGGTGCTTGATAACGGCTATGTTCCTAAAGATCATAAATGGGGAATGGGAATCGACATCAATAAATGCATCGGATGCGGAAGATGCGCCGATGCGTGTAAGAACGAAAACAATGTTCCACGCGAACCGTTTTTCTTTAGAACATGGGTAGAACGATACAGAATTTATGATGACGGTGAAGTTTTGGTCGATAGTCCAGACGGTTCGATCGATGGTTTCGAAGTATTATCGACGAAGAAAAAAATGGAACGAAGTTTCTTTGTTCCCAGAATTTGCAACCATTGCGATAACCCGCCTTGCGTACAAGTTTGTCCCGTCGGTGCAACGTTCAAATCCGAAGACGGTGTTGTGCTTGTTGATTCAGATTACTGCATCGGCTGCAGATACTGTATTCAAGCATGTCCGTATGGTGCCCGCTTCTTGCATCCTGTTACACGCACCGCAGAAAAATGTACGTTCTGTTATCAACGCATAACGAAAGACAAATTGCCTGTATGCGTAGAAGTCTGCCCGACACAAGCAAGAGTTTTCGGAGAACTGAATAAGAAAGCAAGCCCGTTAGTTAGATTTTTGCGAATGAATAAAATCGGAATCCTGAAACCATCGCTGAACACCGAGCCAAAAGTTTTTTATGCAAATCTTGATATGGAGGTGAAATAACGTGGAAGAATTAGTTCAACACCTGACCCCGATATTAAAAGAAATCACCGGATACATTTTCCCAAACGAAGTTGAACTGCATTGGGGAATCTTAATCGTATTGTATCCTTACTTAACCGGTTTAGTTGCCGGCGCGTTTATTTTAGCTTCCCTTGTAAAAGTTTTCAACGTAAAAGAATTACAGCCCACATACAGAATTGCCATGCTCACCGCTTTGGCTTTCTTAATTGTTGCGCCGCTGCCGCTGCTTGTGCATCTTGGTCATCCGGAAAAATCTTACGAAATATTTTTAACACCGAATACAACTTCTGCCATGGCAATGTTCGGATTTGTTTACGCATGGTATCTGATGGCAGTTCTGCTTTTGGAAATATGGTTCGATTACAGGCGGGACATAATTTTATGGGTATCGAAGGAGAAGGGGATTAAGAAATGGATTCACAAAATTGTTTCTCTCTTTTCAAAAGACATTTCCGAGAAAGCAATTCACTTCGATAAAAAATCGGTGAAGATTGTAACCATCATCGGTATTCCTTCCGCGTTCCTTCTTCACGGTTACGTCGGATTTATCTTCGGATCCATCAAAGCCAATCCATGGTGGTCCAGCGTTTTGATGCCGATAGTATTTTTGTTCTCCGCGATTGTTTCCGGCATTGCGCTGGTGCTGATAATTTATATGGTAGCTACGCCGCTGAGATCAAAACCAATTCAAATGGATTGCTTGGATAAACTTGCAAGCTATCTTTTCTACGTGATGATAATAGATTTTTCACTCGAAGCCTTGGATTTTATTCACCGTATTTATGAATCAGAAGAATCTATAAAAATTTTGTCGGAATTGGTTTCCGGCAAACTGTTTGTAAGCCTTGTTGTGATTCAGTTATTGATGGGAATGTTAATTCCGCTTGCATCAATAGCCGCCACAAAAATTTTCAAAGCGCCAAGCGAACTGAAAAAGATGGTTTACTTCATTGCGGCTATCCTGGTGGAAATAGGGATATTCACAACAAGATGGAACATTGTAATCGGCGGACAATTGTTTTCAAAAAGTTTGCGTGGACTCACGGTTTATAAAATGACATTCTTCGGGTTGGAAGGATTTTTAGCAGCAATTGGAATTTTGATACTCCCGTTTATCATACTTTTTATTTTGATGAAACTGCTTCCGCCGTGGGAGGAAGCGCGGAATCCTTAATAAATTACTATATTATTTTTAATTAATTATTCACAAATAAAAAACGCGTTAGGTTATGAAGATTAATAGAAGAAAATTCTTGAATTCGATTTTGGGAATAGGAGGTATAGGAGGAATCCTTTCCATCTTTTATCCCATCGTTTCATATTTAATTCCTCCTAAGATGGCGGAACCGAAAGTAAATTCCGTTAAAGCCGGATCGACTTCCGACTTTGCGGCGAACAGCTACAAAATAATTAAGTTCGGCAGAAAGCCGGTTATACTTATCAAAACTCAGGATAACCAGTACAAGGCGTTATCGGCAAGCTGCACTCATCTGGATTGTATTGTTCAGTATAAGTCCGATACAAAACAAATTTGGTGCGCGTGTCATAACGGCATTTATGATTTGAACGGAAGAAATATTTCCGGTCCGCCGCCAAGACCGCTTGAGCAGTACAATGTAAAAATTATAAAGGACGAAATTGTAATTACTAAAATGGGCTAATCAATGTTAAAGAATATTGGTTCTAAATTAGTTTCATGGATTGATGAACGGTACGATCTGACACCCGTACGCAATCTGCTTGAACATAAAAAGGTTCCCGAGCACCGTCATTCGATGTGGTATTATATGGGCGGTGTAACTTTGTTTTTGTTTATTGTTCAACTCTTCACGGGGATACTGCTTCTTTTGTATTACCGCCCCGGTGAAGACAGTGCATACGAAAGCGTCCGCTTCATCGTAACCGAAGTAAAATTTGGCTGGCTGATAAGAAATGTTCACAGCTGGTCGGCAAACTTGCTGGTGTTGTTTGCGTTCGTTCACATGTTCAGTGTTTTCTTTTCCAAAGCTTATGGAAAACCGAGAGAGTTAACATGGATTACCGGATTTATAATTTTGGTTTTTTCTCTGGCATTCGGTTTCAGCGGTTATCTGCTGCCTTGGAATGAACTAGCTTTCTTCGCAACAAAAGTCGGAACCGACATTGTCGGAGTTGTACCGGTAATCGGTCAACCGTTAAAAGTACTTTTGCGTGGTGGAGAAGATGTAACCGGCGCAACGCTTTCAAGATTTTTCGGTATCCACGTCGCAATACTGCCGGCAATCTTCACAGTATTTTTAACTCTTCATTTGTTGTTTATTCAACGTCAGGGAATGCATGAACCTGAAGAATTTAAAAACTTGCCCGAAGAAAAGAAAAAATACATTCCGTTCTTTCCGGACTTTGCTCTGAAAGATTTTTTGCTGTGGGTGGTTGTATTCAACGTTCTGATATTCTTAGCGCTTTATTTCCCGTGGGAACTGGGAAACAAAGCTGATGCGTTTGCATCCGCGCCAAAAGGCATCAGACCGGAATGGTATTTCATGTTCATGTTTCAATCGCTAAAATTTCTCCCGGCTCATATTCTTTTTATAGAAGGAGAATTACTCGGCGTTTTGTTTTTTGGAGTTGCCGGCTTCATATGGATGCTGGTTCCGTATATCAAAATTAAACACAGAAGCGGATGGAAATTTCAACCGCTAACATTAATTGGAATTTTCGTTGTCATTTTCATTGTAATCATGACAGTCTTAGGTTACTTATTATAGGAAACAACAAAATGAGAACAAGATTTTTTTATTTATCGACAACAGTATTGCTGACCACTTTTCTTTTTGGATTTGCGTTTCAGAAAACAGATAATAAAACGAAACAGGCGCCGAAAGTCGATAACTGTCTTTCGTGCCATAAAGATATAGACGATATGCCGCAAGGTTATTCCGATTACGATGTTCATAGACAAGCGGGACTTACTTGCGCATCATGTCACGGCGGAGATCCTTCGAGTACGGATCAAGAAGTTGCAATGAGTCCGGCAAAGGGTTATGTCGGCGTTCCGAAAAGAAAAGACATTCCGAAGTTTTGCGGTAAGTGTCATTCCAATATTGATTATATGAGAATCTATCAGCCGAGAATTGCAACCGATCAGGTAGCGCAATATTACACAAGCATGCACGGTAAGAAACTTATGGCTGGCGATGAAAATGTTGCTGAGTGCGCAAGCTGTCATACCGCGCACAGTATTTTTCCGGTTAAAGATCCGCGTTCAACGGTTTATAAACTGAATATTCCCGGCACTTGCAATAAATGCCACGGCAATTCAGAGTTGATGAAAAAATATAATCTTCCGAGCAATCAGCTTGAAGAATATTCGAAGAGCGTTCACGGAATAGCATTGCTGAAGCAAAACGATCTTGGTGCGCCGGCTTGCAACGATTGTCACGGCAATCACGGCGCAATGCCTCCCGGCATTACGTCGATTGCTCACGTGTGCGGAATGTGTCACTCGAGTAATATGGAATATTTCAACGCAACAAAAATGGCAAAGGCATTTGCCGAGCAGGATTTTCACGGATGCGAACAATGCCATGGTAATCACGGCGTGCAGAAACCAACGGATGACATGGTAGGCGTTGGCAAAAATTCCAAATGCGTTGATTGTCACGATAAAGGTGATGTCGGTTACATTGCAGCAGAAAAAATTGAAGCAGAAATTGTTCAACTTAAAAATTCCTTCGACACCGCTACAAACAAATGGGAAGAAGTTCGTCAGAAAGGTATGAATGACGTTGACATTGGTTTTCTACTTCAAGATGCGAAGCAGGATTTAATTCAGGCGCGAACTCTGATACACACATTCGACACTGCAAAGGTCGGTGTCAAAACAAAAGACGGTATGGATATTACGAACAAAGCAATAATGCTTTCAGACAAAGAAATTAGCGAATACTATACACGCCGCAACGGTTTTGCTGCGGCAACGCTCGCGTTTTTAATAATTGTGGTGGCGCTGTATTTCAAAATTAGGGATAGAGAAAAAAGAAAGTAAGGTTGAATGGTTAGAAAATAATACAATCAAACGTTGTTAGCATCGGCCGTTCAATATCTTTAATCGGAAATTCTTCAAGATACAATTCTGTTGCTTCTTTAAGGTTAGCTAACGCATCTTCAATTGTTGCTCCTTGACTAACGGTGCCGATTTCCGGGCACTGGGCAATATACATATCTTCTTCACGGTGGAATATAGCGGTGAGCGTTTTGACGGTCATCTCTCTTCTCCATTCTTTTTTAGAAATATAATAAAAATTTTAATTACGTGATTACTAAATACACAGAAACGGTTTTGCCGCTGCAACGCTTGCGTTTTTAGTAATTGTGGTGGCGCTGTATTTCAAAATTAGAGACAGAGAAAAAAAAGTAAAAAAATAATTTCAGTCGGGAAGTTTATTCTGGAATAAATTTTCGTAATTAATCATTTCTACGGGGCGAGTTTTGGATTTTAAACTCGCTCTAAGTAACTTTGCCACGTTAAAAAAGACTCTTATAGCTGGTTCAAATTCAAATAATCATTAAGTTCTATTAAAAGGTAACAAATGAAATTAAAACTACCACATTCAACTCAAAACTGGACATCGCTTATCGGCGCAACCATTGCATTGATAAGTCTTTTCATGATAATATTTCTCTTCGTGATCACACTTTTCCAAACCGATAGAGGTTCTTACTTAGGATTAATTGTATTCATAATTCTTCCGGCATTTTTAGTTCTTGGATTAGTATTAATCCCGGTTGGAATGTTTTTGAAAGTTAGAAAAGATAAAAGACAACACGTACTTCCGCCAACCGAATGGCCGCAAATAAATTTAAATGACATTCGTCATAGAAATGCATTTTTCATTTTCGCAGTTGGCACAACTATCTTTTTGTTTCTCACCGGTGTCGGCAGCTATGAAGCATTCCATTATACTGAATCCGTTGAGTTCTGCGGAAAGTTGTGTCACAACGTTATGATTCCGGAATACACGGCGTATCAAAACTCACCTCATGCAAGAGTAGCATGCGTAGAGTGTCATGTCGGTTCCGGCGCTAACTGGTATGTTAGGTCTAAGCTTTCAGGTTTGTATCAAGTTTATGCCGTTACGCTGGGCACGGTTCCAAGACCGATTGAAACACCGATTACAAATTTGCGTCCTGCACGCGAGACATGCGAACAATGCCATTGGCCTCAAAAATTTTACGATAGAAAACTTAGAACGGAAAGACATTTCTTGCCTGACGAAAACAATTCCGAATGGAATATCGTATTGACGATGAAAATCGGTTCCGATGTAAGCGCACTTGGTTTGCAGGAAGGAATTCACTGGCACATTAATCCGGATGTTAAGATTGAGTACAAAGCTTCGGACAAGAAGCGCGAGACCATTCCTTGGGTAAGATACACCAATTTAAAGACCGGCGAAGTTTTTGTTTATGAAGATCAAAGCGATAAAGCCGATCAAAAGGCTTTGGACACAATGGAAACGAGAGTTATGGATTGCATGGATTGCCATAACAGACCTTCGCACAATTACAAACCGCCAACGTTTTTCTTGAACAATGCCTTGGCTGCAGGAAAGATTCCGCAAACTCTTCCTAAGATTAAAGCAACGGCTCTGGATATTTTGGGTCAGAATTTTGGAACGACGGATTCGGCAATGATGATTATCACGGATAAAATTAATTCGTTCTACAAAACAAACTATCCCGATATTTACGCGAATAAAAGAAATTTAGTTAGCCAGGCAATCAGCGGAATACAGGAAGAATTCAAGAAAAATATTTTCCCGGAAATGAAAGTTAGATGGGATGTTTATCCGAACAATATCGGTCACATGGAATTTCTTGGCTGTTTCCGCTGCCACAACGATTCCCATTCAACGGATAAAGGAAGGGTGATCAAAAAAGATTGTAATCAATGTCATTACATTACCGCTCAGGGTCCGCCTGATAAAATGGAATTTGCGCCGACTAATTCGTCGCTTGAGTTCAAACATCCCGATAAAGAAACCGGCGATGCATGGAAAGAAATGAAATGCGTTGAGTGCCATACAGGCTTGAATCCGTAATCATAATTGAAACCACACAAAAAGGATGCACCTCAAATGCATCCTTTTTTATTTTAAATACAAGCGCTTCCAAAGATACTTCAAAGCCACAGGTCGAATAACATCAATTTCTTTCATATATTCTCCAAAGTAAAAATCATTGTGACTGAATATGATAGAAGTTGTTGATGTTCACAAAAGTTTTGATGCCAACCATGTCCTTCGCGGCGTTAACTTAACAATCAAAGAAGGCGAGTCGCTTGCGGTTATTGGAAGAAGCGGCTGCGGCAAAAGCGTCTTACTGAAACATATTGTTGGACTGCTTCATCCCGACGAAGGCTGCATAAAATTCGAAGGGAAGATTGTTAATGAACTTGAACGGAATGAATTGTACGAAGTCCGGCGGCGATTCGGTTTTCTTTTTCAAGGAGCGGCACTGTTTGATTCCATGACTGTGGAAGAAAATGTTTCGCTTCCGCTGGTTGAAAACAATTTAGGTTACTCCAAGAGCGAGATTCAGAAGATAGTTGCCGAAAAACTTGAGCTGGTCGATTTGCCCGGAACACAAGCATTGAAGCCCGCGGAACTTTCCGGTGGAATGAAAAAGCGCGTTGGACTTGCCCGCGCATTGGTAACCAATCCGGACTACATTTTGTATGATGAACCGACAACCGGACTCGATCCTGTAATGTCCGATGCAATCGATGAACTGATTAAATCGCTCAATGAAAAGCTGAACGTAACATCGATCATCGTAACGCACGATATGTTCAGTGTGAAAAACACTGCCGATAAAATTGCAATGATGCACGAGGGCAAAATATATTTTACCGGAACACCGCAACAAGTTTTGGAAAGCAAAGATCCGGTAATTCAAAAATTTATTCAGCGAACAGGTTTTTAATCCGGGGGAGATAATACGATGAGCAAGACACGGATTAAATATATTTGTTCGAACTGCGGACACGAATCGCTTAAGTGGCTTGGGCGGTGTCCTTCATGCGAAAGCTGGGATTCGTTTACCGAAGAATTGATCGAGGAAAGAAAATCCGGCAAGAAAAAATATTCAGGCGAGACTCACATCACTCCGCTTAATTCTATTGTTCAAGAACATGAAGAACGCATCAAAACCAACATCAACGAATTTGACCGCGTGCTCGGTGGAGGATTAATGCCAGGATCGGTCGTGTTGATCGGTGGAGATCCCGGTATTGGTAAATCAACGCTTGTGATGCAAGCGGCTTCCAAAATAAGTGAAAATGTTCTGTACGTAACGGGCGAGGAATCGGTTAACCAAATAAATCTCCGTGCAAAACGTCTTAAGGTTCGCTCAGAGACGATTTCCGTGATGACCGAAACCGACCTCGATATGATTCTCAACGCGATTGAAAAACACGCACCGAATGTCGTGATCGTTGATTCGATTCAGACAACTTATAAATCAAATTTTGAAAATGCGCCGGGCACAATTACTCAAATCCGCGAATGTACTTCCGAGCTGATGCAACTCGCAAAGAAAAAACATTGCGCAATAATTATTGTTGGACACGTTACAAAAGAAGGCATTATTGCCGGACCGAAAGTTCTTGAACACATTGTTGATACCGTTCTGCAGTTTGAAGGTGAAAGAAGCCACTCGTACAGAATTTTGCGCGCGCAGAAAAACCGTTTCGGCAGCACAAACGAGCTTGGTATTTTCGAAATGCTGGAAGACGGACTTCACGAAGTAAAAAATCCAAGCGAAATATTTTTAAGCGAACGGGAAAAAGAAATTTCCGGTTCGGTTGTAACTTCGAGTATGGAAGGAACTCGTCCTATACTTCTGGAAGTTCAAGCGCTTGTTACTCCATCTGCGTATGGTAATCCTCAGCGCGTTGCAACGGGGTTTGATTACAGACGTCTCTCAATACTCTTGGCAGTTCTGGAAAAACGCGCCAACCTTCGTCTCTCTGCTCAAAATGTTTTTTTGAACATGGCTGGCGGATTAAGAATTGAGGAACCGGCAGTGGATCTTGCAGTGTGCTGCGCAATTGCATCGAACTTCAGCGATAAACTTGCGCGGAACGATACCGTGGTAATCGGCGAGGTCGGCCTCGGCGGCGAGGTGCGGAGCGTAAGCAATATTGACAAGCGGATTCAAGAAGCAGAAAAGTTGGGATTCAAAAAAGTTATTATCCCGTCGAACAATTTCAAATCGATAAAAAATAATTCCGCGATAAAAATCATTCCAGTTGAAAATCTCTTGGCTGCGATTAAAGAAATTCTTGGCTGAAAAATAGTTAGTCTTCGGGAAAAGAAAGATTAAAATTAGTTCTCGATAAAAGGAGGTTACAAGATGAAACAAAAAATAAAATTCTTTTCGATGTCCGCGATCCTTGCCGTTTTTATGTTTAACCCGTCGTCACTTTTTGCACAGGAATGGTCAGCCGCGCAGAAAGAAGTTTGGAAAAATGTGGAAACATACTGGTCACTATTTGCCAAAGGTGATTACGACGGATTCCAATCTTACATTCATCCGGATTACCGCGGCTGGTCGAACAGCAGCGTGTTGCCCACAACAAAAGAAGCGCACGGTAAATTTCTTGCATTCGCCATGAAGAATTCCAAAATACTCGTTTATGATATCGCGCCCGTTGCGATTCAAGTTTACGGAAACTTTGCGTTTGTTGATTATTATTTCAAGATAATCGAAAAAGAAAATGAAGGTAAGACCAGCAGCAGCTCCGGCAGATGGACGGACATCTTGATGAAACAAGACGACAAATGGCTGATGATAGGCGATCACGGTGGATAAGAATTTTTTTGTATAAACAATTCCGGTGGATTATGAATTCTGCTAAATACCAAATAGAAAATGAACTGAACGTTGACGAGTTTATAGAATGTCTCGTTGATTCGACTTTGGGTGAACGGAGACCGGTGGATGATTACGAGCGCATTTCCAAGATGGTGAAGAATGCAAATCTAATAGTAACCGCGCGCGTTGACGGATTGCTCGTCGGTGTCTCGCGTTCAGTTTCCGATTTTGCTTATTGCACGTATCTTTCAGACCTGGCGGTAAGAAAGAATTATCAAAAAATGGGAATCGGTAAAGAGTTGATCAGACAAACAAAAAATGCAAGCGAGCCGGCAAAATTAATTCTGCTTTCAGCCCCGGCAGCGGTGGATTATTATCCTAAGATTGGAATGACCAGACATAATCATTGTTACATGTTGAATAATGTTGACGATCTCAAATAACAAGCGCTAACGACTAATGAATGATCGAGAATCAGTTCGCGGGAATCGTGTTCGCTGGATTCTGCAGATTATTGTCGGAAGCGTGTTTGTCTTCTCGGCTTATTCAAAACTAATAATGCCGGGTCTAATCGAAATCATTTTAGTTGATCACGGATTCTTCGGTGAAAGATCGAGCGCAGCGTTTTTTGTCAGGATGTTAATAGCCGGTGAACTTGCGATCGGTCTGTTGTTTTTTCAGAAATATTTTCTGAAACAAATTGTTATCCCACTTTCAATTTTGTTTCTCACCGTCTTCACGGTTTATTTAGTTTATACCGGTTTCATTTTGAAGGACGCTCAAAATTGCGGTTGCTTTGGCGAACTGATTAAAATGTCCCCGGTAGAATCGATCATAAAGAACGTAATCTTTATAGTACTTATCGTAATACTTTACGGAAAAACCAAAAAAGAAAAGAGCAACTTTTTAATTCCGGTAATGATTGCTGTTTTTTCTTTTGCCGCTGTGTTTGTTGCGGCTCCAATCAAAGACTTGAAAGAATTCCGGTTCAAATCTTATTCTTATTTCGAGCGGAAGGGACGAATTGATTTATCAAGCGGTGAAAAAATTATTGCAGTGTTCAACCTTGATTGCGAACATTGCCAACAAACAGCGAAACAAATTGCCGAACTTGAAAAAGCCGGAAAGAAATTGCCCGAAGTCTATATTTTGTTTTTTAAGGAAGGAAATATAACGCCGCAAATGTTTGATCGTATAACCGGTTCAAATTTTCCTTATGCTATGATCACAGCAAAAGAATTTTTTGATTTGATCGGTAATTCGCCGCCGCGACTTTACTGGATAAAGAACGGCGATATAAAAGAGATTTGGGATAAAGACTTTTACAAAAAGATAACTGCCAACTTTCTAAACAAATAATGTTTTTCAGACTCATGTAGTAAGTTGTTTTTAATGCTTCAGCCAATTTTGAATAAGCTGCTTTCCCAGCTTTGTCATTATCGATTCCGGATGAAATTGTACCCCTTTAACATCGTATTCTTCGTGAGCGAGAGACATAATAACATTATCGGAACTAACAGAAGTAACTCTCAGACAACGGGGAAAATTCTTGTTTGAGACTGCCCATGAGTGATACAATCCGGCTTCAAATTGCGGCGGAATATTTTCGAATAAATAATCGACCGGTTGAATGATGTTAACACTTGTTGTTATTCCGTGACGCACATTCTGGAGATTATAAAGTGTTCCACCGAAAACTTCCGCTATGGCTTGATGGCCTAGACAAATACCGAGAATACTCTTGGATGCAGCGAACTTTTGTATTATTTTTTTTACAGAACCAGCTTTGGAAGGAATTCCCGGTCCAGGTGAGATCAGAATCTTTGAATGTTGCGCGATAGATTCGATTGTAACTTTATCATTTTTGATGATTGAGTAATCATGCTTCAGTTCTTCAACAATTTGGCGTAAATTAAAAGTGAACGAATCGTAATTGTCTATTATTAGTATTTTGTCATTCATTGTTATCAAAATGAAAAATCAAAAATTGTCTGCAATTCAAAAGATGAACGAATACGGGAAAAATAAAATTCCGTTTTTGTTTATCGTCGATTTCGAAATGCAGGAACCTCAAATAATAAAACTTGAAGATGTGAATCCCGCAGAAATTCTTTTCGATATTCGCGGAAGAAGAAATTTTTCAACGGGATTAAATCCGAACAAGAAAATTCAGTTTGAAAAATACCCGGTTCCTTTCGCAACATTCCGGTTATCGTTCGATAAAATCATAAAAGAAATACATGCCGGCAACACTTACCTGCTCAATTTAACTTTTCCCACAAAAATAGAAACCAATCTTACACTTAAAGAGATGTTTTTTTTGAGTAAAGCTAAGTATAAATTGTTTTACAAAAATAAATTTATCGTTTTCTCGCCCGAACCGTTTGTAAGCATAACCAACTGTACTATATCTTCTTACCCCATGAAGGGGACTATCGACGCTGCAATTGCAAACGCCAAAGAATTAATTTTAAAAAGATAAAAAAGAAACAGCCGAGCACAATACAATCGTGGACCTAATTAGAAATGATCTGAATATGGTCGCTAAAAATGTTCGAGTGGAAAAATATCGGTATATAGATGAAGTGATTACAAAAGATAAGACACTGTTGCAAGTTAGTTCAAAAATTACCGGAGACTTGAATGCCGACTTCAATAAGCGAATCGGAAGTTTGATGTTTTCTTTGCTTCCCGCCGGTTCGATAAGCGGCGCACCTAAGAAAAAAACGATTGAAATAATTAAGAATATTGAAACATATTCGCGCGGTTTTTATACCGGCACATTCGGATATTTTGACGGCGCCATATTAGATAGTGCCGTTATGATT
Organism: Bacteroidota bacterium; assembly: GCA_023381535.1. The sequence goes on along the minus strand of JAMCSN010000226.1, from coordinate 2,605 downwards.
CGATTCATAGAAGATACCGGCGATGGAATGGTATATAAAAGCGGTGGAGGAATCACGTTTATGAGTAATGTGGAATCGGAGTATCAAGAACTAATAGATAAAGTTTATGTGCCGATTGTTTGAAAGTATAAAAATTCTGAACAGAAAACTCTGCAACGTTGAATATCATAACGAACGGATGAATAATGCACGAAGGGAACTGTTTGGTTCAAAAAGAAGTATTGATCTAAACAAGGTTGTTGTTGTCCCGCAAGATTTATCAAATGAAGTATATAAATGCCGTGTCATCTATTCCCAAAATATTATCGCAATAGATTTTCAACCGTACGTTAAAAAAAGTGTTCGCTCATTAAAAATCGTTCACGATAACGGCATATCGTACGCGTATAAATACGAAGATAGAAGTAAGATACTGAGGCATCTATCTTCTGCCGATGCCGACGAAATATTAATCGTGAAAAACGGATTAATTACCGATACGAGTTATTCGAATGTTGTTTTCAGCGACGGGAAAAATTACTTAACTCCTGCAACGCCTCTTCTTAAAGGGACGAAAAGAGCAAAACTAATCGACGATAAAATCATTTATGAAGACGAGATTCGCTTGGACGATCTTCATAAATTCAAATTTATCTATCTGATAAATGCCATGCTGGATTTGGACGAGACTGATAAAATCCCGTGCAGTAGAATAGTTGTATAGTTTACGTGGTCGTACTTAACAAACCGGTCTCTTTTGCCAAGAAGCTGGTAGCTTCTTACTAATCCACAAAGCCCGCTTGCATAAAACGAAAGCTGACTAAAATTGCATTTTCTTTTTAGCTTCTTCCGCTATGTCGGGCGAAACCAAAATTCTTCCGCACGATTCGCATGAAAACAATCTTTTGTTGGAGCGAATCTCAATTTGTCTTTGCGGCGGAACAACATTATGACAGCCGGAACATGCAGATCTTATAATTGTAACAACCGCTTTGCCGCCCGATGCCTTTCTAATTCGCATGTATGTGTTGTAATCCGGTTTCTTAACTTTATTTTTTATTTTGTCGCGTTTATCGTTTAGCCGGGCTTCTTCGCGTTCGTTGGCTTTAATAATTTGTTTGAGTTCCGATTCTTTTTCCTTCAACTCTTTTGAATAAGTGTCCAACTGCGGTTCAATCTCTTTAATTTCATTTTTTAATTTCTGAATAAGATCTTCGAGCGCTAAGCTTTCGGCTTCCAATTTTGTGATCTGCTCTTCAGAATGATCTATCTCTTTGGTGAGAGCGTCATATTCCTTGTTGTTGCGGACTTGATATAGCTGGGACTTGAACTTCTTCAGGTTGGCTTTCATCCGGTCAACATCTTCGTCGTTTTGTTTCCGTTTGCTTAACGATTTTTTCTTTTCGTCTTCTTTTGTCTCGATTTGTTCTTCAAGAGTTTGAATCTGAGATTTCAATTCGTTCACTGCTGCGGGAAGGTCGCCGCGCAGTTCCTCCAATTCATCCAGCTGATTATCTATCAACTGAAGTTCGTAAAGTGTTGAGAGTCTTTCTAACAAGTTTAGCTCCTTATTGTTTATAAAACTTTACGGGATTAGTGCTGCCCGAATATTTTAAAATTTTTATTTTTTTATCGTCGGATAAAATTTTTTTCAATTTTTTTTGAACTGCATTCAGAGAATGAATCTCCGTTTCGTAATGTCCGGCATCAATCAAAAGGATTTTTCCAGCCGCATCTTGAAACGGATGATATTTAATATCTGCCGTTACAAACGCATCCGCTTTATTTTCAATAGCTGCATTTATAAGTTCACTGCCGGCACCGCCGCAGACAGCAACTTTTTTAATCGGCTTTCCTTTACCTGCGCAGTATTTGAGATTTGCAGCTTTGGTTGACTTCGCGACGTGAGTTAAGAAACTTTTTTCGCTCATCGAACTATCAAGTTCGCCGATGGTTCCGTAACCATAATTAACATTTTTGTTTTTCAAAGGATATATATCGTAAGCAGGTTCTTCATAAGGATGTACATTTCTAAGCGATATGAGCGCGTCGTTCAGTTTCCATTCATCAACAATAAACTCGAACCGGATTTCTTCAACAGATTCCAACTTTTCCTTTTTACCTATTGTAGGATTAGATTTCTCCGAGCCTTTAAAAGTTCCTACGCCTTCTAATCTAAAGCTGCAATTTTCGTATTCGCCTATAATTCCGCCGCCAGAAGAAAATACCGCTTCGGAAACTTTATCTAAACTTTTCTTGGGAACAAAGACGACAACTTTAAATTGATTGCTCTCTTGTTGTTCGAGGAAACGAATGTTTTTTAGTTTTAACACTTTTGCCAACTCAAACGAAACGCCGTCCTTTGTGAAATCGAGATTTGTATGTGCGGAATAAACCGTGATATTGTTTTTAATTGCTTGCGCGATGAGTTTTGCTTTGGAATCTTTGTCGGTGTCTAATTTTTTTATGGGGTTGAAAATTAAGGGGTGATGCGTAAAGATGAAATTGCAGTTTTTTCTGATGGACTCTTTTAAGACTTCTTCATCAAGCTCAAGGCAGAGCATAATGTTCTTTACTTTTAGCCCCCTTGAGCCGGTTTGAAGTCCAACATTGTCCTTCTCCCAAG